>JAYWCI010000155.1:0-29519 GCA_043780895.1 Kofleriaceae bacterium
AGCTTCACGCGACGAGGAAAACGAACAGGAGCGAGCGCATTATTTTCTTCCCGGTGCGATGACGACGAGCTCGGAACCTTGGCCGTGCGAGAGGTAGACCGCGCCGTTCGCGGCGACGACGCCGTTGCGGGCTCCCGGTGCGGTGTCGACCTTCGCGCGGAGCTTCAACGCGCCCGTCGCATCCATGTCGACGATCGAGAGCGAGCCGGCCTTGCCGCCACCCGCGTAGACCGTGTGCGTGGCGGTGTCGATGTCGAGATCGTCGACGCCGTCGCCGACGGCAACCGTGCCGACGATCGCCCCGGTCTTGTCGAGCACGTGGACCTCGGCGCTGCACGCGACGATCAGCCGCGCGTCGACGTCCGAGAACCGCAACCCGTGCGGGCCATCCTCACCGCAGCTCGGATGCCACGTCGCGACGACCTTGCGCGTCTTGACGTCGATCGCGAGCGTCTCGTCCTTGTCCTCGAGGTTCGTGAAGAACCAGCCGCGCGCGGCATCGACCGCGAAGCCTTCGGGCTCGCCGTCATAGGGCAGGCGCGCCTTCTGCGCGAGCGTCGTACCATCGAGGACGCGCATCGATTTGTCGCGCGGCGTGGTCACCCACACTTCGTTCGTCGCGGCGACGTACGCGATGCCATCGGGCATCGCGTCGAGCGTGCCACACGTGCCCTTCTTCAGCGCCTTCTCGTCGACCGCGCAGATCGAGCTATCGCCGCGGCTGCCGATGTACACGGTGCCCGGCGCGCCGAGCGTGACGGCGCTCGGGCCGACGGTGTGCTTGCCGCGCTTGCCTTCGATCTCCTTTGTCGCGAAGCCCTCGATCTTCGAGACCGTGCCGGTCGCCGCGTCGATCACGTCGACCTTGCCCGTGTTGCCAGCCGGGACCCACACGCTGTTCGTGCGCGCGTCGAACGCGAGATAGTCCATCATCACGCCGTCGGGTCCGGACCCGGGCAGCGCGATCGTCTTCTTCGAGAAGCCGGGGGTGCTGACCTCCACAGCCGGGGGGACCGGGGGTGGTGTCACGACCGTGGCAACCGGTGGCGGCGCTTCTACGGGAGGGGCCTTGGCCTTGCTACAGGCGGCGAGAAGGATGAGGCCAATCGCGACGGACCTGGACATGGCCGCGTCGTAGGACTTCGAGCATGAAAGAATGATGAGTCGATTCTCTCATGTTATCTTCATTCTCGAAGGGTGATGGTGACCGCCGTGAGGCTCGTCCTGCGCCTGCTCACCTTCGAGGCATTTCGGGCCCTCGTCCGTAACCAGGCGCGCTCGCTGCTCGCGATGTTGTCGATCATGATCGGCGTCACGACGGTGATCACGGTCGTGGCGATCGGTCACGCGGGCACGGCGCAAGCGCTGTCGGCGCTCGACGCGCTCGGCGAGAACCTGGTGTGGATCGAGGCCGGCTCGCGCAACGCGAGCGGCGTGCGTACCGGTTCGCACGGCATGGAGACTCTCGTCGAGGGCGATGCCGAGGCGATTCGCAACGACGTGCCGTCGATCGCGCGCACGTCGGAGAACATCGACGGCCGCGTCCAGGTGATCGCGGATGGTGCGAACTGGCTGACCCAATTTCGCGGCATCTCTCCGGACTACTTTCGCGTGCGGCGCTGGGAGCTCGCGCGGGGCGAGCTGTTGAACGAGGACGACGTCACCCACGCCGCGACCAAGCTGGTGATCGGCGAGACCGTGAGCCAGCACCTGTTCGCGGGTGATCCGATCGGCCAGCGGATCCGGATCGGCACGTCGCAGTACATCGTCGTGGGCGTGCTCGAACCGAAGGGCCAATCGGTCACCGGCCAGGATCAAGACGACACGGTGATGATGCCGTGGACCACCGCGCGTGCGCGCGTGGTCGGCAAGTACCAGACCTGGCTCGACGACATCGTGTGCTCCGCGGCCGACCCGGGGCAGATCATCACGGCGGCCGAGCAAGTCGCGGCGCTGCTCCGCGAGCGCCATCACATCGCACCGGGTGCCGAGGACGACTTCAATATTCGCCACCCCGAGGATCTCGCGAAGGCGCGGATCACGTCGGCCGCGACGCTCGAGCGCCTGCTGCTCGTGATCGCGCTCCTCGCGGTCATGGTCGGCGGCATCGGCATCATGAACGTGATGCTCGCGTCGGTGGCTCAGCGAACTTCGGAGATCGGAATTCGCGTCGCGGTCGGCGCACGCCCGGGCGCGATCCGGCTGCAGTTCCTGGCCGAGGCCGTGATGTTGACCGCGATCGGCGGCGGGCTCGGAGTGGCGCTAGGCTCCATCGCAACGCCCCAGATTGCGGATAGGCTCGGGTGGCACGTTCGGATGTCGCCCGAGACCAGCCTGTTCGCCTTTGCCGC
Source organism: Kofleriaceae bacterium (assembly GCA_043780895.1). GTDB lineage: Bacteria > Myxococcota_A > Polyangia > Haliangiales > Haliangiaceae > JABFXX01. The sequence continues at coordinate 2,352 of JAYWCI010000155.1, forward strand.
CGCTGTCGCGATCGGCGTGTTCTTCGGATTCTATCCGGCTGTACGTGCGTCGCAGCTCGATCCGATCGAAGCCCTGCGCACGGAAAAATGATCACGGTCGCGATCTTCATCGCGATGCTCGTGCTCGTGGTCGCCAAGCCGCGGGGCTGGCACGAAGCATGGTGGACGACCGGCGCAGCCGTGCTCGTGCTCGCGCTCGGTCTCGTCGCTCCGCACGATGCGCTCTCGACGGTGCGCAGCGGTCAAAGCGCGCTGTTGTTCCTGTTCGCCCTGCTCGCGCTCGCGCTGCTCGTCGGCAAGAGCGGTTTCTTCGAGTGGGCCGCGATCCGCTGTGCGCGAGCGAGTGGCGGCGACGGACACACGCTGTACCGGTGGGTGTTCGTGCTCGGCGCGCTGATCACCGCGCTGATGTCGCTCGATACGACCGCCGTGATGTTCACGCCGATCGTGATCGTGATCGCGAAGCGGTTGGAGCTGCCGACCACGCCGTATGTCGTGATGTGCGCGTTCGTCGCGAACGTCGGTTCGCTGCTGCTCCCGATCAGCAACCTCACGAACCTCCTGTTCGCAGAGACGTTCCACCTCACGTTCGTCGGCTTCGCGGTGCGCATGGCGCTGCCGCAGCTGGTCGCGCTCGTCACGACGTTTCTCTTGCTGCGTTTCGCGTTTCGGCGGGAGCTCGCCGCGCGGTGCGATCTCGCGAAGCTCGCGGCAGCCGAGATTCCGAACGAGCGCTACTTCGAACTCTGCATCGCGGTGGTGCTTGCCGTGTTGCTCGGCTACTTCGTCGCGCCGGTCATCGGCATCGAAGCGTACTGGATCGCGTTCGCGGCGCTGCCGGTCCTCGTGATCGCGGGTGCGGTCACTGGAGTCGTCGCGCCGCGCGCGATCCGCGAGCTCGAGTGGGGCGTGTTCCCGTTCGTGATCGGCCTGTTCGTCGTGGTGCGCTCGGTCGAGAACCTCGGCGTGATCGATCATGCAGTCTCGTGGTTGACGGGCCATCCCGGCTCGCAGCTCGTCGCGGTCACGGGCGGGACCGCCGTCGCATCGAACGCGATGAACAACCTGCCGGCCGCGCTCATGGCGCGCAGCACGCTGACCGCGATGCATGCGGCCGGGACCCTGCCGCTCGGGGCGCTTCTGGGCGCCGATATCGGGCCGATGGTCATGCCGTTCGGCTCGCTGGCGACGATCTTGGTGATTTCGGTGGCCCGTCGAGAGGGCGTTCAAACAAACGTAAGTGGCTTGATTCGAATGGGTCTTTGGATGACCCCCGTAATCCTCGCAGCGTCCCTGGCCGCACTATGGCTCGCCGAAACAACCGGTCTCATGTAGCTCTCATCTACAGTCCGTCATGGTTCGGTTCAAGAGATGCGCGCGCTTGTTGTCGAAGATTACACGCCGGTTCGAACGGCCGTTCGGGATGGTCTCGCGGAGAACGGCTACGCCGTCGATGTCGCCAGCAATGGCGAAGACGGGCTGTGGCTCGCCGAGCAGAATCCGTACGACGTCGTCGTGCTGGATGTGATGCTGCCGCAACTCGATGGTCTCGAAGTCCTGCGCCGGTTGCGCGCGAAGGGCTCGAAGGTCGCGGTGCTCCTCCTCACCGCCCGCGACACCGTCGAGGACCGGGTGACCGGACTCGATAGCGGCGCGGATGATTATCTCGTCAAGCCGTTCGCGTTCACCGAGCTGCTGGCGCGCGTGCGCACGCTCGTGCGGCGCCGCTACGACGTCAAGGATCCGTTGCTGCGGGTCGACGACCTCGAGATCGATACGGTCAAGCGCCGGGTCCGGCGCGGCGAGAGCTCGATCGCCCTGTCGCCACGCGAGTACGCACTCCTCGAATACTTCGCGATGCGCGCGGGCCAGCTCGTCACGCGCACCGATATCTGGGAGCACGTCTACGATTTTCGCTCCGACGCGCAATCCAACGTCGTCGATGTCTATGTCAGCTACCTGCGCAAGAAGCTCGGCCAGCCCGCGCTGATCCATACCCGGCGTGGCCACGGATACGTGCTCGGTGGTGATCCGTGAGCTCGATCCGGACACGTCTCGTTGTCGGGACGATGTTCGCCGTGATCGCGGTGTTCGCGGCAGTCGGACTGGTCGTCACGCAGCTGACAGGCATCTCGTTGCGCACCGAGTTCGACGACGCGCTGATGATCCACGCCCAGGCGCTCGCCGCTCAGATCGACGAGGACGAGGGCAAGCTGACCAGCGAGATCGATCCCAAGTCGATCGAAGCGAACGAGGCCTTCGAGGTCTGGGGCAAGGGCGTCGTGCTCGCGAAGTCGGCTTCGCTCGGCACGCGCGACCTCGTCGCCGCGAACACCACTCGCGCGATCAGTGAGATCACGCTCGGTGCCCAGCCGGCGCGGCAGATCACGCTGCGCACCGCGGCGCGGGTCGAGGACGCGCACGAGGGAACGCCCTCGCGCGCGAATCCGGTCGGCACACCGATCACCGTGGTGTTCGCGCGCACGACGATCGCCATCGATGCGACCTCGACAAAGATCGCGAGCGTGATGATCGGCGTCGGCATCGCCGGTGTCGTGGTCTGCCTCGGCCTGTTGCTCCTGGTGGTGCACCTTGGCCTGCGGCCCATCCGCGCGCTCGCGACCACGATCGCCGGGATTCGTGAAGCGGATCTTTCCGCGCGCGTGGCCAAGGCGACGACCGCGACCGAGCTCGCCCCGATCGCGGAGCGGCTCGACGAGATGCTCGGGCGGCTCGCCGCCGCGTTCACGCGCGAGCGCGAGCTCACCGCCGAGGTCGCGCACGAGTTGCGCACGCCACTCGCCGGGTTGCGCGCCACCATGGAGCTCGCGCTCGATCGCGAGCGGCCGGCGGAACGCTATCGCGCCGCGCTCGAGCAATCGCTCGCGATCACGCTTCAGACCTCGCGCGTCGTCGAGTCGCTGCTCTCGCTCGCGCGTCTCGATGCGGGCCAGGCCTCGCTCGATGCCACGCCGATCGATGTCGATCAGCTCGTCCGCGATGCGATCGCGACGATCCACAGCCGCGCGCTCGAGCGCGGGATCCAGGTCGTCACGGAGCTCGATGCGGTCACGCACACGACCGATCACGACAAGCTGCGCGTCGTCGTCACGAACCTCCTCGATAACGCCGTGACGTATGCCGATGCCGGTGGCGAGCTGCGGATCACGCTGATGGGCGGGGTGTTGCGGGTGACGAACACCGGCTGCACCCTGACGACCGATCAAGCGGCGCACGTGTTCGATCGCTTCTGGCGCGGCGATACTTCGCGCCCGCAGGCTGCTGGCCATGTCGGCATCGGCCTCGCGCTGTGCAAGAAGCTCGTCGAGCTGCTCGACGGCCAGATCGACGTGACGGTGCGCGATGGGCGCTTCACGGCGACAGTGATGCTGCCGTGATCCGGGCGGCGATCATGGTGCTGCTCGCAACCGGTGCTGCGCATGCGGAGGATGTCTCGTTGGCGACCGTCACCGCCGCCGTCGATCGTGCGCCCGCTGCGCGCGCGAGCGTGCTCGATGTCAGCGCCGCGGATGCGCGCACCGATGCCGCGGGTGCATGGGCTCCGACGGGCCTGCACGTCGGCACGAACCGGCTGACCTCGCACCTCGTCGTGGGCGTCACGCTGCCGCTCCCGATCCTTGGCACCCTCGGCGCTGCGCGCGAGGAGGCGGCCGCGCAGGCCCTCGTCACGCGGGATGAAGCGGTCATCGCGCGCCGCGATCTGCGAGCGCGCGCGATCGTGGCGTGGCTCGAGCTCGCGCGTGCGGATACCGATGTCGTGACCCAGAGCGCGGCCGCGACCCAGGCCGCCGAGCTCGAACGCATCGCGCAAGGCCGGTTCGATGCGGGCGCGGGTGGCGAGGTCGATGTGACCTCGGCGCATGCCGCGCGTGCGCGCGCCGAGGTCGCGGTCGCGGCCGCGAAGCGCGAGACCCGTGCACGGGCCGCGGAGCTCGCGGGACTCCTCGGCTGGGATCCCACGATCGAGCGCCACGCGACGGGCGCGGTGCCGGGTGGTGCCGCGGAGCTCGCGCAGCTCCGGGGAGTGCTCTCACACCACCCCGAGCGCGCCGCGGCGCTCGCGCAGATCACGGCGCACGAGGCGACCGAGCATCGCCTCGAGGTCGCGCGCCGCCCGGGCTTGGCGTTCGAGCTCACCGGCTCGTACGACGATCCGACTCAGCTTGGTTCGACCCCACTCGATAAGTCCGACGTCTTCGCGGGGCTCGCGTTCGAGCTGCCGCTGTTCGGTCATCTCGGCGATCAACTGCGCGCCGCGCACGCCGAATCTGATGCGGCGAAGGTCCGGCTCGTCGGTGTCGATGCCGAGCTCGCCGCGGGCCTCGTCGCCGCGTACCAGCGCTGGCAGGCCGCGGTCGAACGCGTGGTCGCGCTGGAACAAGATGTCATGCCCGCACAACAACGCGCGACCCAGCTCGCCCAACAGGCGTATCGCGAAGGCGCGCGTGATCTGTCGACCGCGCTCCTCGCGACACGCGATCAACAAGCGGTCGCGGCCGAGCTCGCGAACGCACGGATCGAGAGTGGGCTCGCGTGGCAAGCCGTGACGCTCGCAGCAGGGACCGATGCGCCGTAATTCGTTCGACCTGATCGTCTTCGTCTGGGCCGTCGCTGCGTGCGGCAAGGCGGCCGCTCCCGAAGCGGATCAACCGACGCCCGCGAACGTCACGTGCCACGTGGTCGCGACCGCCCAGGTCGACGAGACGATCGAGGTCAGCGGGGTGATCGCGCCTCCGCCCAAGCTCGATGCCGTGATCAGCGCGCCGAGCGCGGGGCGCGTGGCGTCGGTCGCGGTCGAGGAGGGTGATCACGTCGCTGCAGGTGCGTTGCTCGCGGTGATCGAAGATCCATCGCTGCCAGCGGGTAGCGTCGAAGCACACGCCGGTGTGGCGAGTGCACAGGCGACGAAACAAGCCGCCGACCAAGAGTTCGCGCGCCAGATCCGCCTCGTCGACAGTGGCATCGGTGCGCGCCGCGATCTCGAGGATGCCAAGGCGAAGGCCGCGGCCGCGGCGGCCGAGCTCGATGCGGCCGGCGCACGCGATCATCTCGCGTCGCAGCGGCTCGCTCGACGCGAGCTTCGCGCGCCGTTCGCGGGTGTGGTGCTCCACATCTACAAGCGTGCCGGCGAGAGCGTCGATGGCACGACCTCGACGCCGGTCGCCGAGGTCGCCGACCTTGCAGTCCTCGAAGTGCGCGCGCAGGTCGCACCGCAGACGCTGGTCCAGCTCCACGACGGGCTCGCGGCGACGGTCCACGCGATCAGTGGCGAGGACGTGCCCGCGACGGTCGCGCGTGTCGCTCCTGCGGTCGATGCGACGACGTTGCTCGGCAGCGTGCGCATCCAGCTCGAATCGACCAAGGTCGTGCTACCCGTCGGTAGTGCCGCGACCGCGCGGATCGTGATCGCGAAGCGCTCGGGCCTGGTCGTGCCGACCACCGCGCTGCGGCGCTCCGCGATCGGCAGCGACGAGCTCGTCGTCTGCGACAAAGGCGTCGCGCGTGTGCGCGAAGTTTCGCTCGGCCTGCGCGGCGACGCGACGACCGAAGTCACCAAAGGGCTCGCGGCTGGCGATCAGATCGTGATCGACCACGTGCTCGGCATCGACGACGGCACCCCGTTGGTTACCGATGATGGCAAGAGCACGGACAAGCCGGCCGGCAGCGGTACTCCGGTAAAAGCGGCGGCCGCGGAGAAGGACTGATGAGTGCGCCCGCCGGTGGTGCGGTCGCGATCGTTCGCTGGTTGCGCGGGAACCCGGCGGTCGTGTGGCTCGCGCTGATCGCACTCTCGATCGCGGGCGCGCGCGCGATCAGCGTGTTGCCCAGCGGGATCTATCCGGAGATGACGTTTCCGCGCGTCGTTGTTGTTGCCCATGCTGGCCAGCTCGCGCCCGATCTCGTCGAGGCGCAAGTCACTCGACCGCTCGAAGATGCGCTCGCGGTCGTCCCGGGAGTGCGCCACGTCCGCGCCAAGACGATCCGCGGCGCGGTCGAGCTCGCACTCCAGCTCACCGACGAGACCGATCCGCTCGCCGCGCAGTTCGCGTGTCGCGCCGCGATCGATCACGTCGAACTGCCGCGGGGGACGGTCACTCGTGTCGAGCGTGTCCTGCCGACCGCGGTCCCGGTGATCACGTTCAATCTCGCGCTTCCGACCCGTCTTTCAGGGCACGATGGGACCGTCGATCCACGCACGCTTCGCGATCTCGCGGAGCGCGTCGTGCGGCCCGCGTTCGTACGCGTCGCAGGCGTCGGCGGTGTCGAGATCTCTGGCGGTCGGGTGCGCGAAGCCGAGTTGCTCGTCGATCCGGTGCGGCTCGCGGCGCTCCACGTCACGCCGTCACAGCTCGCGGCGAAACTCGCAGCCGCCGACGTGCGGATCGCGGCAGGCCACATCTTCGACGAGCACCAGACCTTGCCTCTCGTGCTCGATGCGCAGGCATCGGATCTCGCTTCGTTGCGCCGGATCCCCATCGCGACCGGACCGACTGGCCCGATCACCCTCGGTACGATCGCCGAGGTCACCGAAGGTGCGGCCGACCCAGATGTCATCGTGCGGGGCCCGACCGGCGAGGCCGTGTCGATCGCCGTCGCGCGGATTCCAGGTGCGAGCACGCCGGCGGTCGTCGCAGGGATCGAGGCCCAAGTCGCGCTCCTGCGTGCGAACCACGCGTTGCCACAGAACGTCGAGCTGACTGCCGTCTACGATCAAGCCGCGCTCGTGACCGAGTCGCTCGCGAGCGTGCGCGACGCGATCCTGATCGGCGTCGGGCTCGCGCTGCTCGTGATCGGCATCGCGCTGCGCGATCTGCGTGCCGGGTTCGTGGCCGCGCTGCCCGTACCGATCACGCTTCTCGGCACGTTCGCGATCATGCGGGTGTTCAACATGACGCTGAATCTGATGTCCCTCGGAGGCCTCGCGATCTCGATCGGCCTGGTGGTCGACGACGCGATCGTCGTGACCGAAGGGATCGTCGCGCGGCTCGAGACCGGTATCTCTCGCGACGAGGCGATCGCGCTCGGCTACAGCGACATGTTCGCGGCCGTGCTCGGCACCACGATCACGACCGTCGTGGTGTTCGCGCCGCTGGCGCTGCTCTCGGGCATGACCGGTAGGTTTCTCGGTGCCTTCGCCTTCACGCTCGCGATCGCGGTCGTGCTCTCGCTGCTCGTCGCGCTCACGATCATCCCGATCCTCGCCAAGCTCCTGAAGTCGTCGAAGCCGCGCGTCGAAGGTCGCGACCGTTCGAGCGCCGCGATCGGCTGGCTCGTCCATCATCGGGTCGTCTCGGTCGCGGTGATCGTGGTGCTCCTCGCGGCGGGGGTGTTTGCGAGCCGGGGCCTCGCCACGGGCTTTCTTCCCGCGATGGACGAAGGCGCGTTCGTCGTCGATTTCTTCATGCCCTCCGGCACATCGCTCGAGGAGACCGATCGGATCGCGCAGCGAATCGACACCGAGCTCTCCAAGATCCCCGAGGTCGTCTCGTTCACGCGCCGCACCGGCACCGAGCTCGGCCCCGTCGCGGCCACGCAGCAGAGCCGCGGCGACATCATGGTGCGCCTCGTCGATGCTAGTAAGCGCGATGCGATCGAGGCGGTCATCGATCGCACACGCGACGCGCTCGCGGCTGCCGTCCCCGAGGCGCGCCTCGAGTATGTCCAGGTCCTCCAGGACGTGCTCGCCGACCTCGCGGGCAACCCCGCGCCGATCGAGATCCGCGTGCTCGGCGACGATCCGGCCGCGCTCGACAAGTGGGCCCAGGCCGCGGGCGAGCGTCTCGCCAAGCGCCCCGAGCTCGTCGACGTATTCGATGGTCGCGAGGGCCAGATTCCGATCCTGCGCTCTACCGCCGATCCGCAACAGCTCGCCCGGCTCGGTCTCGACGCGCAGACCGTCGGCGACGATCTCGACATTGCCGTCGAGGGCCGTCAGGTCAGCGAGATCTTTCGTCCCGAGCGCGTGATCGGCGTCCGCCTCCGCTACCCCGATGCGATCCGCTACTCCGCGACCGCGCTCGCGAACAGTCAGATCGCGTACGGCCCGCACTCGCTGCCGCTCGCTCAAGTCGTCGCGTTCGATCGGCCGCTCTCTCCCGCGGTGCTCCGCCGCGATGGCCTCCGGTCCGCGCTCGTGATGACCGCGGCGACGCCGAACGGCAACCTCGGCGCCGGCGAAGCTGCGGTGCGCGACGCCGTCAAGGACCTCCCGCTGCCGCGCGGCGCTCAACTCGAGATCGGTGGCCAGGCCGAATCCAGTACCGCGGCGCGCAAGGAGCTGATCGGGGTCGCGCTCGCCGCGGTCGCCTTGGTCCTGCTCGTGCTCGTGATCCAGCTCCACTCGCTGCGCTTCGCGCTCGTGGTCCTCGTCGGTGCGCCGCTCTCCACTGCGGGTGGCCTCGTCGCGCTCGCGATCACCCACACGCCGCTCGATCTCTCGTCGATGACCGGGCTGATCCTGCTCGTTGGACTCGTCGTGAAGAACGGCATCCTGCTGCTCGAGCGCGTCCACGAGGAGATCGCCGAAGGCATCGCGCTCGATGTCGCGCTGATCCACGCAGCGCGCCGCCGCCTCCGGCCGATCCTCATGACCACCGCGGCCACGCTCGCGGGCCTCGCGCCGCTCGCGATCGGCATCGGCGCGGGCTCGGCAATTCAACGCCCGCTCGCGATCGCGGTGATCGGTGGCCTCGTGCTCGCGACGCTCGTCACGCTCGTCGTGATGCCGGGCCTCGCGGCGCTGGTCCAGCGCATGCGCGCGCCCGAGCGGCCGTCGCCGACCGCGCTCGATACGACGAGCGCGCTGTGACCCGCTCCTGCTCCCACCGTGGTCGAGCCCACCTTTTCCGCCTCCCCGTCGGACCAACCGCGCTGGCGTCAGGCGCTAGTTGGCCTGCGCGGTCGCGGCGCCGGTCATCGGCATCGAGAAGAGCTCCCGCATCATCTCGACGTGCGCACCCGTCGCGGAATCGCAGGGCAGGGCGCCAACGCCCGTGATCGCTTCGACCGTCTTGAGATACGCGCTGGTGTCGAAGTCCGCGGTCGACTTCATGCCCTTCTTCACGTTCGGCGAGATCGCGATGAACGGCGGATCATCGCTCGCGGGATAGCCGCCACCTTCATCCCACAGGAGGAACAGCACGCCGCCGTTCTGGTAGGCCTCGCTCGCGAGGATCTTCGGGATCTCGTGCGCCAGCCATGCATCGCCCTCGGCGATCGAACCATCGTGCATGTCGTTGTCGAGGTTCGGCGTGATGAACGCGTACTTCGGCATGGTGCCGTTCTCGAGATCCTTGTCGAGCTGCGAGTAGTCGACGATGTTGTCGAGGCAGCGTTGCGACGGCTGGAACTGCGCGCCATCCCAGCCATTGATGTCGTTGAAAAACACGAACGGGTCGTGCTTCGCGGCGTAGCGGCCGTGTGAGACGAGGCCACAGGGCGCGCCCATCGATTCCTGATACGCGTGCCAGGTCAGGCCACTCATCTCGAGCTGATCGGCGAGGTGCGACGTCGAGTCTAGGTGATGCGAGATCGGGTCGTCGTCGTCGAGCACTCCGAAGTTCTCGCCCGAGACCATCCAGAGATAGTTCGCCTCGCTCGGATGCACGAACGGGTCGTGATAGCCGAAGGCGATCGCATTGTCGTTCGCGAGCTTGTTGATGTAGGGAGCTTGGCCGTTACCCAAGATGTCGCCCTGGCTCTTGTTCTCCATCACGATGGTGAACACCGTGCCATCCCACCCATTCGGGGAGATCGCGAGTGCCGGCTCGAGTGGCAGACACTTTGCAGTGATGCTTCCCGACGTGTTCGGGCTGCAAGCGGCACCAACCGTGAGCAACCCAAACGCAAGGCACTTCATCGAGACCAGGATGATGCTTTCGTCTCCGGTGGCAAGGCTCAATCGTGCGCTGGCGCCATCCGAAAAAGTTAGAGTGCGCACGGGGCAACTCGAACGATCGACCCGTGTCGGCTACGCCTTCACCTTGGTGTTCGTCGGGTCGAACATCGGTCTCAGTGAACAAACGATGGCCACGCGCCGATCCGCGATCTCGACCTCCCACGAACCGGATGCGAGGAACGCCGCATCGATCGCTGTGTCCGCGCTGATCATCGCGAGCCCGACCGCGCCACCGAGCGTGTGGCCGTACGATGCCGCGCGCACGTAGCCGAGCGCGATGCCGTCGCGCCGAATGACTTCGGCGTGGAACAGCAGCGCCTCTGGATCTTTGACGAAGACCTGGACGAGCTTCTTCTTCAACGGGCCCGCGGCCTTTTGCGCGACGACCGCGGCCTTGCCGACGAAGTCGGGCTTGGTCAGATCGACCGCGAACCCGAGCCCGGCCTCGAGCACCGTGTCGGTGTTGTCGATGTCGTGCCCGTAGTCGCGATACGCCTTCTCCATCCGGCAGCTCGCGAGCGTCTTGAGGCCGGCGTGCACGAGCCCGATCGGCTCGCCCGCCGCGACGATCCGATCGTAGACATCGAGGGCTTGCTCGGTCGGGATGTAGAGCTCGTAGCCGAGCTCGCCGAGGTACGTCACGCGCAACACGAGCACGCGCGCGAGGCCGAGATCGATCTCGCGCGCGCAGCGAAATGGAAACGCCGCGTTCGACATGTCGGCGGTGGTCAACAGCTGCATCAGCTCGCGCGAGCGCGGCCCCTGGAGGTTGAGCTGCGCGTACGCACCGGTCATGTCCGCGACGAACGCGTGCCGATGCTCTTGATCGATCGCTCGCTTCATCATCGTCAGGACGTGGCGATGCGCCGTGTCACTCGCGACCACCCAGTAGCGGTCGTCCGCGAGCTTGGTCACCGTGAGGTCTGCCTGGAGCTTGCCGTATCGATCCAGCCACTGCGTGTAGGTCAGCGTGCCCGCCGCACCGTCGACGTGGTTCGCAGAGATGTGCTCGAGCATCGCGCCCGCATCACGCCCCTCGACGAGGAACTTCGCCATGAACGACATGTCCATCACGATCACGCCTTCGCGTGCCGCTCGATGTTCGGCCGCCCACTGCCCGAACCAGCTCGGCTTGCCGAACGTCAGCTCGGGCTCCGGCGTCTTGCCGATACCGGCGTAGTAGTCCGCGCCTTCCCAGCCGCTGACATCGCGGAAGTACGCACCGCGCGCCGCGAGCCGATCGTAGAACGGCGACTTCTTCGCACCGCGTGCGGTCTGCGCGGTGCGGGTCGGGTAGTGGCACTGATAGACCATGCCGAGCGACTCGACCGTACGCAGCCGCCGGTACTCGGGATTCATCTGATACGGCTGCAGGCGATCGATGTTCATCGCCGTTACGTCGACATCCGGGCTGCCGGTGAGCACCCAGTGCGCGAGCACGCGCCCGAGCCCGCCGCCGGTGAGGATGCCGATCGAGTTGAGCCCGGCAGCGACGAAGTAGTTCTTGACCTCCGGCGCTTCCCCGACGATCGGCGCGAGATCCGGCGTGAACGACTCGGGTCCGCAGAAGAACTTCTTCACGCCGATGTTGCTCGAGATCGGGACGCGCGCCATCGCCTTCTCGAGGTACGGCCCCATGCGATCCCAATCGGGTTGGATCTCGCCGAACGAGAAATCGTTCGGGATCCCGCGCACGTTCCACGGCGCGCAGATCGGCTCGAACATGCCGATCATGAGGCCGCCGACCTCCTCGCGGAAGTAGCCATACGAGCCCGGATCCTCGAGCACGGGCCAGTCCGATCGCAGCTCCGGAATGCGCTCGGTGATCAAGTAGTAGTGCTCCGCCGCCTGGTTCGGGATCGCGATGCCGTTCATCGCGCCGAGCTGGCGCGCCCACATGCCCGCGCAGTTGACGACGGCCTCGCACGCGATATCGCCCTCGGCCGTGCGCACGCCCGTGACCTGGCCCCGCTTGACGATGACGCCGAGCGCGGGCGTGTCCTCGAGCAGCTTCGCTCCGAGCTGGCGCGCACCCTTCGCGAGCGCCATCGTCGCGCCGACCGGATCCGCGCGGCCATCTTCCTTGACGTAGAACCCGGCGAGCAGGTCGTCGGTCTTCGCGAGTGGAAACAGATCGCCGACTTGCCTCGGCGAAATCTCGTGGACATCGATCCCGCAGAACCGGTTGAACGCGGAGACCCGGCGGTATTCCTCGAGCCGATCGCGATCGGAGGCGACCTCGATGAAGCCGACCGGCTTCCATCCGGTGTTTTGCCCGGTCTCGGCTTCGAGCCGCGCGTACAGGTCGCGCGTGTACTTGCGGAGCTCGGTCGAGGTCTCGGACGTCGAGCCGAACGTGACCATCAAGCCGGCGGCGTGCCACGTGGTGCCGGAGGTCAGCTTGTCGCGTTCGAGCAACACCACATCGGTGCAGCCCATGTGAGCGAGGTGATACGCGACGGAACAACCGATGATGCCGCCGCCGATGACGACGACGCGAGCCTGTGAAGGGATCAACCGAGAACTCCTGGGATGCGCTCGGGCCTGATCAACAGGCCTCGACAGAATCGACCGTCACCACTTCGCCCACGCACGTGTTCGGCGTCGCGACCAGGCGGCGCGCGTCGACCGGCTCCGGCTTGCCACCGCACGCGCTCAACTCGAGCACACACGCGCGCTCGTCGTCCTCCGCGATGAAGTCGGGATCATCTACCGCCGGCACCTGCAACCTGACGCTCATGCGAGAGCGAGTATAGACGTCACCGTGTCGTGGCGGGTCGACTCGCCGTGTGGATCCGAACCGGCAACTCCACCTGCCACCTCGAACCACGCGAAGTTTCGCGCCATGTGCAGACGCTTTGTGAGGCCGGGTACCAGGGCAACAGCTGCGGTCATGGCACCGATGGTGCTGGGTCATCGGGTCTACCCCGAGGAGGATCCTTGAACAGGAAGTTGCTACTCGCGTGCTTTGCGATCGGGTTTGTCGCGTCCTGTGCCTCGTCAGAGGACGACGACGCCCCGGAAGGTGATCTCACGGTGTCCGCGGGCGACACCGCCGCCGACACGGCGGTGGACCAGGCCGTCACCGACGACAAGGCCGACAGCGGGTTGTCGTATCTCGCCGTCGCCAAGGTCGCGCAAGACGCGGGCGTTTCGTGCTCGTACGATCGGATCGCCACCGCGGTCGCGATCGCGAAGGCCGAGTCCGGCTTCAAGTCGACCGCGACGAACACGGTCGGCAATGCGCACGGCATCGATCGCGGCCTGTGGCAGGTCAACAGCTACTGGCATCCCGAGGTCTCGGTCGCCTGTGCGTTCAGCCCGAGCTGCAACGCGCGCGCGATGTACCGGATCAGCTCGCACGGTAAGACGTGGTCCGCGTGGTGGACCTACAACAACGGCAAGCACCTGCCCTTCATGGCGAAGGCCCGCGCCGCCGCCGCCGCGATCTGTCCGTGAGGTAAGCAGCGAGCTGGAGCTCGCTGCCGCGCACCCTGGTCCATCCTCGCGCTGATCTACGTTGGCGTCGTCGGAATCGTGTGGCTCGGTTTCATCCAGTTCGTGCCGCTGGAGCGCCGCCGTACGCTCATCTCGGGCTAGGATGCCGCCCTCATGCGTACCCATCTCCTCGCACTCGTGCTGTTCGCGGCCGCGTGTCAGCAGGGCAAGAGCAAGCTCGACGACGACCGGACCGCGCCCGTTCACGCGGTTGGTTCGAACGCGCACGGCTCTGGTTCGGCGGCACCCGACACGTCGATCGACATCAACTCGAAAGACATCCTCGCTCGTCCCGCCGGTACCGGCGAGGTCGAGGTCAAGCACGTGCTGCTCGCGTGGAAGGAGCTCGACGACTCGACCTATCACGGCAAGATCGACAAGCGTGCGAAGGACCGCTCGAACGCGGACGCCGCGAAGCTCGCCCAGGACATCGCCGCGAAGATCAAGGCGAACCCGGCCGACATCGACGCTATCGTCAAGGCGTCCTCGGAAGATCCGGGCTCGCTGTCGGGCGACCCGTATACCGTCGACAAGGACACGCCGTTCGTTCCCGAGTTCAAGAACCTCGCGATGCGCCTCAACCCGAACGAGGTCGGCATCGTGAAGACCCAGTTCGGTTACCACGTGATGATGCGGCTGCCCCCGGCGCCGCCGGATCCGCTCCAGTCGGCGGACATCCTCGCGCGTCCCGCCGAGGTGGGCCCGGTCAGCGTCCAGCACGTCCTCATCGGTTGGAAAGATGCGCCGATGGCGAAGCGCTCGGCCGACCCGCGCGCGAAGGCCCGTACCAAGGAAGATGCCGACAAGCTCGCGCTCCAGATCCTCGCCCAGGCCAAGGCCCCGGGCGCGGACTTCGCGAAGCTGATGAAGGACAACTCCGAGGATCCGGGCTCGAAGGACACCGGCAAGCCGTACGACGTGACGGCGGATGCTCCGTACATCGGGCCGTTCAAGGAGCTCTCGTTGCGGCTCAAGGAAGGCGAGGTCGGCCTCGTCAAATCGAAGTTCGGCTGGCACATCATCAAGCGCCTGCCGCCCGATGCACTCGAGTCCAAGGACATCCTCGCGCGCACCGAGACCTTCCCGAAGGTCAAGGTCAAGCACGTCCTCCTCGGTTGGGTCGATGCCCACGCCGAGGACCCGCGCGGTGTGAAGCGCACCCGCCCCGAGCTCGAGAAGCTCGTCGCGGACACGGTCAAGAAGCTCGAGGCCGGCGCCAAGGTCGAGGACGTGATGAAGCAGCTCTCGGAAGATCCGGGCTCCGCCGCGAAGGGCACGGACTACGAGGTCACGCCTGATTCGCAGTTCGTGCCGTCGTTCAAGAACCTGTCGTTGCGACTCAAGCTGAACGAAGTGGGTGTCGTGAAGAGCGCATACGGCATGCACATTATCAAGCGCGTCGAATAAGCCGGCTCGTAGGTGTGAGCGCTCGAACGCAGCGCCGAAACGACAAACGCCACGTCCCTTGCGGGGCGTGGCGTTTGTTGTTCTACGCTCGCTCTGGACTACGGAGCCGGCGTCGCTGCAGGAGCCGGAGCCGCACCACCCGACGGGATGAGCTTGAACTCGACGCGGCGGTTCTTCGCCCGCGCGCTGTTCAGCTTGCCGCCGGTGAGGCCCTTCGGATCCTCGACGGGGACCGTGTCGCCATAGCCCTTCGCCTGGATGCGATCCTCGGCGATGCCCTTCTTGACGAAGTACGCCTTCACGCTCTCCGCACGCGCCTGCGACAGCGCCTGGTTGTCCGTGAACTTCTTCGACTTGAGCGGCACGTCGTCCGTGTGGCCCTGGATTTCGAGCTTGATGTCTGCGAACTCGTTGAGGACGGCGATCGCCTTGTCGAGCGTCGTGCTCGACGAAGCCGCGAGCTCGGCATCGCCAGTCTTGAAGTTCACGCCCTGGATGGCGCCCGTGAACAGCTTGAGCTTGGCCGGGATTTCATCCGGGCAACCGTCATCGTCTTGGTAGCCATTCTTGGTCTCCGGCTCGTTCGGGCACTTGTCGGCCGCATCCGGGATGCCGTCGTTGTCGTTGTCCGGGTCCGGGCAACCGTCGTCGTCCTGGAAGCCGTCCTTGTCCTCGGCTTCCATCGGGCACTTGTCCTTCGCGTCGGGGATGCCGTCGCTATCATTGTCCGGATCGGGGCAGCCGTCCTCGTCCTGGAAGCCGTCCTTGTCCTCGGCTTCCTTCGGACACTTGTCCTTCGAGTCCGGAATGCCATCGCCATCCGAATCCGGATCCGCGACGACCTTCGCGACTTCGGGCGCGGCTGCCTTCTTGTGGCCGCCGAACGTGCGCGCCAAGGAAACGAGCACTTCGTAGTCTTCGGTCAGGCCGCCATGGCTGCTCGGCGGGAGGATCAGGCGCGCATCGGCGCGAACCGACCAACCGCCACCTGTCTGGTACGCGACGCCGACGCCGGCATGCGGCATCCAGTTCGTCTCTTTGCTGATGATGTCCGAGTTCACCGTCGAGGTGATGTGCATGAAGCCGCCACCGACGAGGACGAACGGCACGAACGTCGCCATCGGCTTGCCGATGCGGTAGACGATCTGCGCGCGCCCGACGACGTTCCACACGTCGAACACCGTCGTGCTCGGTTCGGTCGGGATGACGCCACCCTCGATCTCGATGCCGAGATGGTCGGTGAAGTAGAAGCCGAGACGGCCCGCGAAGATCGCAGAGCTCTTCTGCGAAACTTCGGCTCGCATCGGGTTCACGGACGCGTCGGGAACACCGAGACCGTTCGTGCTCGAGAACACGTGCAGACCGGCGAATCCACCGATCTCCACGTTGGCGTACGCGGCGGTCGTGCCGAACACGAGCGTCCCCAAGATTGCTGCACCTAGACGAGTCATAGCCCGGGGTTTTCGAACAGGCCGGGGGTGACTAGCAAGGGGATCTCCGCAGATTGCGCGGCCACCGAGCTGATCCTGTAGCGATCAGGCTTTTTGACGCGTCGCTGCCAAATGGGCCGTGTGGGCCGCCAGCTTCTCTTCGGCCATCAGGTCCGCGACCTTGTAGGTGGGGGCGCCGAGCCGCTTCGAGCGCTCGAAGATGTCGTACATCGTGTCGTAGATCTTGAGCGTCTTCTCGCGGGCGGCCTTGGCGTCGTAGCCCTTGGCTTCTTGGGCGACGTTGACGAGGCCGCCGGCGTTGATCGCGTAGTCGGGCGCATAGAGGATGCCGCGCGCATGGAGATCGTCGCCATGGTGGGGCTCGAGCAGCTGGTTGTTCGCCGCGCCCGCCACGATCGTCGCCTTCAGGTGCGGGATGGTGTGGTCGTTGAGACCGGCGCCGAGGGCGCACGGCGCGAACACGTCGCACTCGACCTCGGCGACCTTCGTGATTTCGGTCACCGCCGCGCCGAACTCGCGCTGCGCGCGCTCGCTCTTGAGCTTGTCGACATCGGCGACCGTGAGCTTCGCGCCCGCTGCGTGGAGCTCCTTGCACAGGTAGTAGCCGACGTGACCGACACCTTGCACCGTGACGTGGATGCCCTTGAGGTCATCCTTGCCCAGCTTGAACTTCACCGCCGCTTCGATCCCACGCCGCACGCCGAGGGCGGTGAACGGTGACGGATCTCCCGAGCCACCGTGCGACGGATCGATGCCCGTCACGTGCTTGGTCTGGGTGCGGATGATCTCCATGTCTTCGAGACCGGTGCCGCTGTCTTCGGCGGTGATGTAGTGACCGCGCAGATCTTCGATGAAGCGACCGAACGCGCTGAACAGTGCGGAGCGATCGAAGTGGCGCTTCGGTTTGATGATGACGCTCTTGCCACCACCGTGGGCGAGGCCCGTGATCGCGGCCTTGTAGGTCATGCCTCGCGCGAGCCGGAGCGCATCGATGTACGCCGCCTCGTCGGTGTCGTACTCGATGAAGCGACAGCCGCCGAGCGCGGGGCCGAGGCGCGAATCGTGGATCGCCACGATCGCCTGCAGCTGGCTCGCTTTATCGAGCTTGAAATGAACTTCGCCGAAGTCGTAGGTCGAGAGTTTGCCGAAGACATCCATTGCCCGAGGTTCGTATCAGATTTTCGAGCGCGAGCGCGTTCAACCAGGTGAGATGTCGACGGCACGGCCGAGCGCGGCAACTTCATAACGCAGTGCGCAGTGCACCTCGCGGAGACCTCGTCGCGTCCTGCGTAGCTACGGGCGTTTGAACCCCGGCGCCGGAGGAGGCCAGTCTTCGAGCCGTGCGCGCACGTCCAGGACATCCTCGGTGATGCTCGACCACACGAGATCGCTCACTCGCGCGGCGTCATCGTCCGTATCCTTGCCGAGTACCTTGATCGAGGCGGCGAGGTCGCCGGTGACCGCGAAGCCGATCCGATCAGCGGCACGCTCGGTCGCCGCGAGCCAGCCGAGCGCGGCGGCCATCGGATGGATCTCGCGCTCGCGCAGCTTCGCGCCGATCGAGCGCGCCTGCTCGAGCTCGACGGGATGGAGCGAGGTGGCGAGCCAGCGACCGGCGTGCTTGTCGGTCGGTTCGTCGGAGGTCGCGAGCTCGATGATCTGGGCGAGCTCGCCTGCGCGCGGGCAGAGCAGGCGCGCGATCCGGTCGGTGCGCAGATCCGCGAGCTGGCGCGCGATCCGGAACACGAGCTCGTTCTCGTCGGCCGCAGGCAGGGCTGGCGGAAGCTTGCCAAGGAGCAGCACCGGCGTGAGGACGCCCCCGCGCGCGCGCATCACGATCTTGACCGGCGCGAGCTGATCCTTGTCGAGATAGACCGGCGGGCGCGGCGTGGCGAGCAGCGCGATCGCACGATCGAGTGATTTGCCGATGGCGGCCGGGACCTCCGGCTCCTTCGCGGGCACGGCGATCGGCGGCCGCATCCGCGCGCGCTCGATGGCGAACGGCGGCGCGACGAGCGCGAATAGTACCGAGAGCTGCGGATCGACATCGCTGCGCGCGAGCGCGGTCCAGTCGTCCTGCACGAGCGGCTTGGTCGGCGCTGCGCGCCGCTGCGCCAGCCGGATCGCTTCGCCGGGCCGGTCCTCGAACAGCGAATCGATCCCCTGCCGGCCGAGCTTCTCGGGCGCGATCGCGATCGCACCCGCACCGATCGCGCCGAGCGCGTCGTCACACGCGCGTGCGCGATCGAGCTCGCCGATCCGGCCATAGAGCAGCCGGAGGGCGCTGTACGACTCGGCGCGCTTGTGATCACCGCGGAGCAGCGCCTGGTGATGCTTGATCGCGGTCGGATCGTGCGTCGGCTCGGCACCGGAGTAGAGCTCGGTCAGGCGCACGCGGCGGGCCGCGAGCTCGGGCGCGGGCGCGAACTCGAGCGCGACCTCGAACGCGACGAGCGCATCTTCGTGACGGCCGAGATCGAGCGACAGCTCGCCGAGCCGGTCCCACAGGCGCAAGCGCTCGCCGGGGCGGCCTTCGTCAGCGCGGACGTGCTCGAGCCGGCGATAGAAGAAGCGCTGCAACGCATCGCGATCGGCGCCGCCGCCGAGCAGCGATTCGAGATCGTCGGCCGCGCCGAACCCGTGCGGATGATCTTGGATCGCCTTGTCGAGGAGCGCGATCGAGCGTTCGTGATCGTCGAGCTCGTCGCGCGCGATCATCGCGGCGAGGTGGAGATAGCGCGCGCGGACCTTCGGATCTTGTTCGGTCTCGACGAGCGTGGCGACGACATCGAGCGAGTAGCTCCAGTCGCCGTCTTCGGTCACGAGCTCGAGGAACTTCGTGAGCAGCAGGTGATCACCGGGGCGATGGGCGAGCGCCTCGCGATACATGTCGCGCGCCGCGAGCCGATCGCCGAGCTCGCTGTAGCGATCTCCGATCGCCGCGAACCTCGAGGCGCGCTCGTCGGGCGGTGCGGTGCTCGCGAGCGCGAGCTGATCTTGGATGCGGGTGAGCGGATCGCCCGAGCCGAGCTCGGTGCGCAGCTCGATCGAGGGCCGGTGATCGGGCGCGAGCACGAGCGCGATATCGGCGTGCTTCGCCGCGGCCTCGGCATCGCCGAGCTCCTTCGCGGTCCGCGCGAGCCGATAGTGGAGCTCGACCGCCGTACCCGGTGGCAGCAGGTCTTCGTCGACGAGCAGCGCCTCGATCGCGGGGCGCGCCTTTGCCCACAGCTCCGCCTCGTAGAGCATCGTCGCGAGCTCTTGCCGCGAGCTCGCATCCTCGGGATCGAGATCGAGCACGCGCGCGAGCGCCGCGCGTGCACCGGTCTTGTCGCCGAGGAACTGGGCGACCTTGCCGCGCTGGAGCAAGTACTCGCGCAGCTTGTTCGGATCGTCGGTGATCCGGCACAGCTCGTCGAGGATCGGCGCGAGCTCGACGAGCTGACCCGAATCGAAGCACAGCTCGACGACCGCGGCGCCAGCCTTGTGGTTCGTCGGATCGGCGACGCGCGCCTCGAGGTAGAGCCGCTTGGCCCAATCGGTATCGCCGAGCGCGACGCAGAGATCGCCAGCGTCGGTCAGCCAGCGCGAGCGATGCGCCAGGAGGGCAGGGCGGTCGGCGCCCGCGAGGAGCAGCGTGATCGCATCCGCGAGCTGGCCGCGATCGCGGAGCAGCGGCACGAACCCGTCGACTGCCTCGGCGAGATCCGGATCGTCCCTGCGCGCGGCCTCGAACAGGCTCTGCGCGCGGTCCCAGTTCTCGAGCTTCGCGAGCTCGCCGGCTTTCACCAGCACGCTCGCACGCAGCTTCGGATCGACGATCGCGCGTGCGGAGCGCTCGAGCACGTCGAGCGCCTCCTGCTCGGACGCGCCCGCCGCGATCGTGAGCCGCGCGAGACTCTCGAGCACGTCCGGACGATCGGGATCGAGCCGATCGGCTTCGCGATAGGCATCGAGTGCGCTCGAGGGATCGCCGAGCTCGCGCTCGTGGATCTGCGCGATCTCGCGCAACAGCTCTGCGCGCGTCGCATCGTCCTCGGCCTGCACCGCGCGGCGGCCGAGCAGGTCGACGAGCACGGGCCACTCCGAGGTGGAGCGATAGAACAGCTCGAGGGCCTCGTTTCCGGCCGCGTGGCCCGGATCGATCAGCAGCAGCCGCTCGTAGCAATCCGCGGCGTAGTATCCGCGGCCGACGTGCTGCCACGCCGCCGCGATCTCGGCGAGCCGGCGCACGGCGCCCTCGTCGTTGATATCGATCAAGCCGTTCATCGCATCGAGCGGCAGCTCGGCGTAGCGCTCGGTCACCTTCGCGAGCCGCAGCAGGGGATCGAGATCCGCGGTGGTCGGGTTCTCGGCGAACGCGGACAACCGCACGACGAGCGCGCGATCGGCATCCTTGCGCCCTTCGAGGTTCTCGCTGAGCTCGCGCAAGATCGCGGCTCGCTCGCTCGCCTCGTCGGTCGCTTCGGCGCGCTGGAGGTGGAGGTCGACGACCTGATAGCCCTCGGTATCGAGCGAGCTCGTGGCGATCCGGGCGGTCGCGCGCTCGACGGCATTGCGCAGGCGTTCGCGATCGAGCTCCGGAAATTCATCCGCGAGTGTTCGGACCAGGATCTCCACCGAGCCGGTTCCGACCACTCCGCCGGTGCTAGGACCGCGCATGCGGACAGCGTACTACGAGACGAGCGCGATCGCCTGGCGCAGCGCACGCTCGCTGAACGGCTTCTCGAGCCTCGGCACACCGAGCTCCTCGAGCGCTTCGCGTGCCTGCGACGTGAACGCACCGCCGGTCATGAACACGACGCGCCGCGTGTACGCCGGGAACCGCGCACGGAGCTCGCCGTACATCTCGATGCCACTCATGTCCGGCATCATCACGTCGCACAGGATCACATCGAAGCTCTCTCCGCCCTCTAGCTTCGCGAGCGCCTCGCGTGCGCGCGTGACATTGACGACCTCGTGATCGGGCGCGAGCAACAACCGGATCGCGCGACCAACCGCCGCTTCGTCGTCGATCATCAAGATCCGCGAGCGCGGCTGCTCCAGTATCTCGGGCTCCTTCACGATCTCGAATGCGACCTGCATGGTCGTCGGCAACGAGACGCGGAACGTGCTGCCGAACCCGAGCCGGCTGGTCACGGTGATCGCGCCGCCGAACGATTCGATGATGCGATCGCAGATCGACAGGCCGAGGCCCACGCCGGCCGGCTTGGTCGTGAAGAACGGGTCGAAGATCCGCGGCAACACGTTCGCGGGGATCCCGATCCCGGTGTCCGAAATCTCGACGTAGACGCGGCTCTCGTCGGCGTATACGCGGATGCCGACTTTGTTCGCCTCGACGTGACCATCCTCGATCGCGTGCGCGGCATTGACGAGCAGGTTCAAGAACACCTGGCCGAGTCGCGACGCGTTCGCGTTGACCGATGGGACATCGGCGAACGTCTGGACGAGCCGCGCGCGATGCCGGATCTCGTTGTGAGTCATCTTGATCGACGACAGGAGGACGGCGACGACATCGACCGGACCGGTCGCGCTGTCCTCCGGGCGCGCCAGCGTCCGCATGTCGCGAACGATCGCGGAGACCCGGTGCACGCCTTCTTGCGCGTCGGCGAGCACGGACTCGAGCTCGTCATGTGCGAACTGCGGCGTGCCCTCGCCGTAGAGCAGCTTCGGCAGTTCGGAGGCGAGGATCTGCAAGTTCGCGGAGATGTACGCCAGCGGGTTGTTGATCTCGTGCGCGACGCCGGCCGCGAGCGTGCCGACCGAGAGCATGCGATCGGCGACCGCCATGCGCGTGAACAGCGCGCGGCGCTCGGTGATGTCATTCGCGAGCACGACGTTGGTGGGCTCGCCATCGTAGTCGAGCAGCACGGCCTTGCCCTCGACGATGACGATCCTACCATCGCGCTTGATCATGCGGGCTTCGACCGTCTCACTCGCCCCGGTCTTGACGGTCTCGATCATCGAGTTGCGCATCAACTCCTGATCCTCGGCGACGACGAACTCGAAGGACGAGTGACCGATGAGGTCCTCGGGTCGGTCCCAGCCGAGCATCGCGACCGCCGCCGGGTTGACGTAGATGAACTTGCCGCCGCGATGGACGAGCGTCGCGGTCGGCAGCCGTTCGATCAGCGTGCGGAAGTTGGACTCGGAGCGGCGCAGCCGTTCCTCGGCTTCGTGGCGGCCCGTGACGTCGCGAAAGTTCGCGACGAAACCGCGGACCGCTGGATCGTCGCGCAGGTTCGTCGTCACCGATTCGATCCACAGCCACTTGCCGTCCTTGTGCATCGTGCGCTGGACGTTCGTCACGGTCTCGCCGGGCTTGGGCAGGGTGAGCTTGCGCAGATCGTCGGAGTGGATCCGCCCCATGCCGTGCGTGCCGATCGCTTCGCCAGGCGCGAAGCCCATGATCCGCTCCCCGCTCTTGCTGACGTACCGCGTGATGCCTGTCGTATCGGTGAGCGTCACGCCTTCGGTCGCGTGCTCGCTCATCAGCGCGAACCGGCGCTCGAGCGCGTCGTTCGGCCGGATATCGTGGATGAACGTGAGCAGGCAGGCGCGACCCTCGAGCTCGATCGGGTTCGAGACCAGCTCCAGCTCGAGCACGGAGCCATCTTTGCTCCGCGGCTTCCCCATCTCGTCGCGCAACCGCGCGTACGGCAGCCCGACCATCTCGGGTAGGGGGTACCCGAACACCGAAGCCGCCGCGGCATTCGCCGCGATCAACGCCCCGGTCGCGAGCTCCGAAATGACCATCGGCCGAGGAGAGACCTCGAACAACGTACGATATGCCGCGTCGTTCACGCGGCGCGGACGCTAGCACGCGCACGGCTCCGCACGAGCCTCTCGACCATCACGAGCAGTGCGATCGCCGAGCCGACAGCGACGATCGCGGCGATCGGCATCAGGGTCGCGCCGTAGCCGCGTGAGGTCAAAGAACGACCCACCTCGTCGTTGGCCTCGAACACCACGAGCCCACAGCCGATCCGGATCGCGATCGCGATCGCCGCGACGAGCACCGAGACGATCATCGCCCCGATCACGCGCCCGCGCTGATAGCGGCCGTTGACGGCGTCGAAGAACACCAGTGCGATGGTGAGGCCGCACAGCCCGAGCACGATCCAGGTCAGCGCCAGGAGCGCCGTGCCCGCGTGCGTGATGTCGTCGTCGCTGATCCCTGACAAGGTGTCCATCGCGTCGCTCGCATCGCCGAGATACTCCTTCGCGCGTCCTGCATGGGGCAGCACCTTGCCGATCACGGAGCCGCCGACCTGCGTCGCGCGGTTGCCGTGATAGGCGGCGAGCAGCCGGCGCACGAGCTTGCGATTGCTCGCGGCACCGCGCAGCGACAGCGTCTCGCGCTTGCTCATCACGCGTCCACCGAGCGGCGCCTCGATCATCGGCATGACCACGCCGAGCGCGGTCACGGCCGCGGCGACGATCAAGAGCCAGCTGACGAGCCTCACACCACGCATCGTAATCTATAGTCGGCGCCGACATGCCGGACAGCGACGAGCCACATCGAACGTACCTCGGAATGGGCGCCGTCGATCCGGCCGCGGCCACGGCCACGACCGCGGCCGCGCCCCAGGCCGAACACCCACCCGCGCCGAGCATTCCCGAGCTCGCAGCCGCGGTCGTGAGGCCCGTGACGAACCAGAAGGCCGAGCTCCTGACCCGGAGCTTCCTCGGCATCTCGATGAAGCGCGGCTATCGCCTGAACATCCTCGCCGACGAGGTCTTGCCGTCGGAGCGCCACACGCTCGAGTCCGAGGCGCGCCACATCATCGATCCGGATCAGCAAGCGTTCCTCGCCTGGCGCCGCTCGGTGCTGCTGCTCGTCGCGTTGATCTTCATCCCGCTCACGGTGTCGCGCTTCCTCGAATCGTTCGATGGTCCGAAGCTGCCGACCGCCGCGCGGATCTTTCAGATGCTGCCGGCGTTCGCCGAAGGCCTGTTCTGCCTGGTCGCGTTCGATCAGCTCAAGAACTGGGCGCATTGGCGGCGGCAGCGCCGGATCCTGTTCTTCGCGTGGGGGCTCTACTTCCTCGCACCGTTCATCGTCTACCTATTCCCGTTCCGCAACGTGATCACGAACTGGGAGCAGATGGTCGACGCCGCGAAGCTCGGATCTATTCCGCTCGCGACCAAGCACAATTTGCGGATGATCGTCGGCCTCGCCTTTGGCCTCAACGCCCTGCTCGCGCTCGGTCCGAAGATCATCTCCCTGATGCCGGGCCTGATCCGCGCCTCGATCGTGACGAAGCTCTTGTTCCCGGGAACGACCGCACCGGGCTGGCTGATGATGCTCGCGGCGCCGTTCTACGCGCTGTTCGCGTACATCATCGTGCTCGTTCCGTATCAGGTCACCGGCAGCTGGTTCTTCGTCGCGGGGAATGCGGGCCTCCTGATCGCGCAGCTCTTCATCGCGATCTCGGGCCGGCGGCTCACGGTGCCGCTCACCCACGACGAGGCACACGAGAAGATCCACAAGACCTGGATGATGTACATCGGCATCCTCGTCGTCTCGATGGTGTTCATGGTCTATGGCCTCGCTGATTTCATCAAGGCGCTCGACCTCGGCCCGTGGCGCGTGGTCTCGAGCGTGCTCGGCGTTGTCTCGAACGTCTTGCTCGATACCTTGATCGGCACCGATGCGATCGTCGCGGCGATGGGCCACTTCCGCCAGAAGGCGGTCCCCGATCCGCGGCACGAGATCCTGCTGCGCGAGTCGGAGCGCAAGCTCGACGTGTTCACCGCATAGCGCTAAGGTCGGTGCGAAGTGGGTCGCCTCGAAGACGTCGTCGAACGACACGCGGAGCAACAGAAGCTCACGGGGCGCCGCATCGTGATCGCGAGCGTGTTCCTGATCACCGTGGTCACGCTCGTGCTGCTCCAGTGCACGAACCTCGGGATGCCGAAGCCGCTCCCAAAAAAGCTGACGCCACCGCGCCCGCCCGCGAGCGAAGTCGACCACGTCTTGCTGCGCCACTGATCCGAGAGCCTGCGTCGAGGACGGTGTCGCCGTCCTTGTAGTTCGACGAGCTGGGACTTCACTTTCGCGTGCGCCCGAAGTCCGCAGCGATCGGGTTCTGCTCGCGCGCAGCGGCACGAACGTCAGCGGCATCGTGACCTGACGAGATCTTCGAGAAGAAGAAGAAGTAAACTCGTCGCATGTTCATCCTGGGTGGCGTTCAAAGTGATTTCGCGCGCCACCTCGCTCGCGAGCAGCGCGAGATCTCGGATCTCGTCGGCGAGCTCGTCGATGGCGCCTTCGCCGAAGCGCAGGTCGCCGCGAGCGACATCGGAGTGATCCACGTCGGTAACGCGTTCGGTCAGCTGTTCACGGGCCAGGGCCAGCTCGGTGCGATGCCCGCAACCGTGCGCCCGGAGCTCTGGGGCATCCCGGCCGCGCGCCACGAAGCCGCGTGTGCCTCGGGCTCGATCGCGATCCTTGCCGCGATCGCCGAGCTCGCCGCGGGCCACTACGATGTCGCGCTCGTCCTTGGCGTCGAGCAGGAGCGCAATGTCTCGGGCGCCGATGCCGCGCGCTATCTCGGTGCCGCCGCATGGATCGGCCATGAAGGTCAGGACGCGAAGTTCCTGTGGCCGAACATGTTTTCGAAGCTCGGCGATGCGTACGCCGAGCGCTGGGGGCTCGATCATCGCCACCTCGATGCGATCGCACAGAAGAACTTCGCGAACGCCAAGGTCAACCCGCACGCGCAGACCCGCGCGTGGACGCTGGACGCGTTCGACAATGCCGAGAAGAATCCCGTGATCGAAGGTCGCCTGCGCCGCTACGACTGCGCGCAGGTCACCGATGGCGGTGCGGCGATCGTGATCGCGTCTCCACGCTTTGCCGAAGGGTGGGCAGCCAGGCGCGGTCGCGACCTCGCCCGGGTGCCGCGCATCCTCGGCTGGGGCCACACCACCGCCGGCCTGCCGTTACAAGCGAAGCTCGATCGCAGTGCGAGCGGTGGCCTCCTCGCACCGCACGTCGCGACCGCCGCGAACGATGCACGCCGCCGCGCGAACCGCGGCAAGCACCGGATCTCGGCCTACGAGATCCACGATTGCTTCACCACCACCGAGTACCTCGCGATCGATCACCTCGGGCTCACGGCACCCGGCGAGTCGTGGAAGGCGATCGAGGGTGGCGCGACCGAAAAGACCGGCGCGACCCCGATCAATCCCAGCGGTGGCTTGATCGGCGGTGGGCATCCGGTCGGCGCGACCGGCGTGCGGATGGCGCTCGATGCGGCCTTGCAGGTCCGGGGGGCGGCGGGTGCGACCCAGGTGGACGCCGCGACCACCGTCCAGACCCTGAACCTCGGTGGTTCCGCGACGACGATCGTCAGCTTCGTCATCGGCGTGTAGCGGCCGATGGGTTACGCTTTGGCGATGCACGTGCGCGAGGTCGGCAGGATTCCTACCGGGTTGCCCGCTGGCGACGATCATCCCTATCGCACCGGCGCGTGGACGCCGAACGAGATCGAGTACGACGCCGACGACCTCGAGGTCGTCGAAGGCACGTTGCCCGACGGGCTCGACGGCGTTTACCTGCGCAACACCGAGAATCCGGTGCTGCCCGCGATCGGTCGCTATCACCCGTTCGATGGCGACGGCATGGTCCATTCGATCCGGTTGGACAACGGTCGCGCGAGCTATCGCAACCGGTTCATTCGCACCGAGGGGCTCGCGGCCGAGCTCGAGGCAAAGGCGCCGCTGTGGGCCGGCATCATCGAATCGCCCGCGAAGTCGCAGCGTGAAGGCTGGGGCGCGCGCGGCAGAATGAAGGACGCGTCGTCGACCGACGTGATCGTTCACAACGGCATGGCGCTCACCACGTTCTATCAGTGCGGCGATGCGTATCAGCTCACGCCGCAGGCG
>JAYWCI010000156.1:0-13363 GCA_043780895.1 Kofleriaceae bacterium
GGACGCGAGTGCGCGCAACGCGCCCTCGTGGCCCGGCTCGTCGAGGAGGACCTCTTCCATCGCCTTGGTCGCGCGCCGCGGCATGCCGGCGGCGCGAAAATCGAGGCCGAGCTCGTAGAGCGCGCGATGGCGAACCTTGCGGCGCTCTCGCTCGCGCAGCGCGAGCGCTTGATGGACGCGGATCGCACGCTCGTGTTCTCCGCGGGTCCGGAACATCGCACCGAGCGCGAAGTACGGCTCGACGTCCTCGATGTTCTCTTCGACGACGGTCTTGAGCTCGTCGATCACCGTATCGGTGTCGCGCGCGATCAGATGGCTGATCGCACGCATGTAGGAACGTGCGTGCCGCGCGGTACGCCGGAGCTGGCGATCATCGGGCACGTAGTACCGACCGATCAACACGCCGGCGGCCATCGCGCCGAGTCCGACGAGCAAGAGGACGAGCGCCGCTCCCATCGCAAGCGAGCGTACTACGCCGTGATGGCGAGGAACTTGGCGTCGCTGCCAATCGACGCCAGGTCGGCGTCCTCGACGGCGACCTTCGCATTCTCGGATGCGAGCTGGATCGCGAAGCCGAGCGCCTCGAGCGAGCCTGCCGCATCGCCCGCGAGGCAGCGATAGCACGCGAGATTGTACCAACCGTCGCCCTGATTCGGCTCGAGCCGCACGCACTGGGCCACCGCGTAGATCGCTTCGGCGAGCTGGCCCTGCCCTTTGTACGCGACGCCGAGATCGAACCAGCTACCCGCCAGATCGACGCCCCGCGCGGGGAGCTTGGCAGCGAGCTCGCGTGCCTCGTCGCGCCGGTCGAGCCGCTCGAGCAGCCCGATCATCCTGAGCTCGAGCTCCGGGGTCGATGGCGGATCGAGCATCGCCATGAAGTACTGATCGAGCGCTTGCTCGAAGTTGCCGAGGGCTTCGAGCGCGCGTCCTGCTGCGAGGTAGCTCACTTGATCTCGCGCCAGACGCCTTTGACCTGCGCGAACGCGTACTGGCCGTGGACCTGACACGCACCATCGCCCCACACCGTGCAGCCGTACGTGAGTGCGAAGTCCGCCTTGCCATCGCGATCGATATCGATCGCACCGATCTCGACGCCGGCGACCGCGCGCTTCACACCCGAGAGCGCATCGTTCTTGAATAGCAACGCGCGGATCGCCTTGTCGTCGGCGGCGCTCGGCGTCACGAAGCGGACGATCGTCGCGGGGGGCAGCAACAACACGGTGCCGGCGTACTCGCGCCGATCGATGGCGAACAGCGGTACGGCGATGTGACCTCGCTCGATCGGCGCGACGAGGTTCATGCCGAACAGCGGTTCGACGATCGTGACCTCCCCGGTCGGTGCAGGCGAGCCATCCTCGGGCGTGAGCACGGTGATCGTCCCGGGCCGGCCAACGACGTCGCGCGTGTCCGACGCCGCGAGCTTGTCCGCGGGATCGAAGCTCCCCAGCCACGCGACCACGAGGATCACCCGAACAGCCCCGCGTCGTCGTCGAGCGCGTGCATCACGCGCGCAGCCTGGGTGTTCGGAAGCTCCGGTAGATCTTCGAGCGGCGCGGGCTCGGTGAACGGCAAGTTGCGCAGCTTCGCGAGCTCGCGCTCGAGCCGGCCGACGAGCGACTCGTACTGGCGACGGCGCCAGACATAGAACATCGACCACAGCGCGAGCGTCGCGATCAGCGCGGCGCTCGTGAGCCAGCCCGCGATCAGCGCCGGGAACCACACGTCGTGCGGCTTGTCGCCGAACAGGCCGGTCAGCCACGGCGGAATGTTCACCGGGATCCAACCCGCGTTGGCCACGAGGAACAACCCCGCGATCACGCCGAGCCCGATCATCGTCAGGATGACGGTCGCGATCGCGACGAGACGGAGCCAGCGAACCACGCAGCCAGCATACTACTTCGCGAGCTGCGGGGTCGGGTGCGGTGCCGTGGCCATGTCGAGCGAGTACCCGAACGTGAGCCCGAGGAACTTGATCCCGGCGAGCTTCTCGTACGCCACGCCGAGGTACGCGCCGTTGCCGGTCTGCCGGTCGGGGACACCCACTCCTCGGAGTGATGACCGATCCGGATCCGGATCCCGATCGTCGCTTCGACCTGATCGGCAAACGGTACGCTCGGCGAGTCACCGGTGCGCCCGCGAGCCACGACGCGCGTCCCACGCGATCAGCCGTTTCTTTTGGGGCGTCCGATTCGATTCGGCGCCGAAACGCCGAAACTACAAAAGCCCGCGCCGAATCAACGGGCGGGCTCGGTCGCTAGCAGTCGGTAAAGACTACTGCGCGTCCTTCGGCTTCAGTTTGTCGAGCTTGCCGCGGAACTTGTCGCCGAGGGTGGCGCCACCCGCGTTCGACGAGTTGAAGCCCTGTGCTTCGGCCGAGTCCGAGGCGCGGTTCGCGCCCTTGATCGACAGACCGATCTTCCGCTCCGCGCCGTCGGCGTGAAGGATCTGGACCTTCACCTCCTGGCCCGGAGTCAGGAGCGTGCGCGGATCCTCGACGTGGTCGTCGCTGATCTCGGACACGTGGACGAGACCCTCGACGCCCTTCTCGAGCTCGACGAAGGCGCCGAAGTCGAGGACCTTGAGGACCTTGCCGTCGACGACCTTGCCCTGCGGGTAGAGCTGCGGGATGCGATCCCACGGATCTTGAACCAGCTGCTTGATGCCGAGCGAGATCTTCGGCTTGTCGCCATCACCGGTGTCGATGTTCAGGAGGACGGCTTCGACAGCATCGCCCTTCTGGAACAGCTCGCTCGGGTGCTTCACGCGCTGGGTCCAGCTCATGTCGCTGATGTGGACGAGACCGTCGATGCCTTCTTCGATCTCGACGAAGATACCGAAGTCCGCGATGTTACGGACGAGGCCCTTCACCACGGTACCCGGCGGGTACTTCTCGGTGAGCTGCTCGTACGGGTTCGGCTCGAGCTGCTTCATGCCGAGCGAGATCCGGTTCTGCTTGACGTCGACATCGAGGACAACGGCCTCGACCATGTCGCCCACGGCGACCATCTTCGACGGGTGCTTCACGCGGCGAGTCCACGACATCTCCGAGATGTGGACGAGACCTTCGATGCCCTCTTCGAGCTCGATGAAGGCGCCGTAGTCCTTGAGCGAGACCACCTTGCCGCGCACGACGGTGCCCGGCACGTACTTCTCGGCTGCACGGCTCCACGGATCTTCCGTGATCTGCTTGAGGCCGAGGCTGACGCGCTCGGTGTCGGCGTTGAACTTCAACACCTTCACGCGAACGTGATCACCGACCTGGAACAACTCCGACGGGTGATTGACCCGGCCCCAGCTCATGTCGGTGATGTGGAGGAGGCCGTCGATTCCGCCGAGGTCGATGAACGCACCGTACTCGGTCAGGTTCTTGACGATACCCTCGACGATCTGGCCTTCCTTGAGGCGCTCGAGCGTCGATTCCTTCAGTGCGGCGCGCTCCTTCTCGAGGAGGACGCGACGCGACAACACGATGTTGCCGCGCTTCTTGTTGAACTTGATGACCTTGAACTTGAAGCTCTGGTTCAGGAACGCATCGAGGTTGCGAACCGGGCGCAGATCGACCTGCGAGCCCGGGAGGAACGCCTTCACGCCGCCGCGGATCGTGACCGAGAGGCCACCCTTCACGCGCGCCGTGATGACGCCTTCGATCAACTCATCGCGCTCGCACGCGGCGCTGATCTCGTCCCACACCTTGAAGCGATCGGCCTTCTCCTTCGAGAGGACAACCATGCCCATGTCGTTCTCGCGGCTCTCGAGGAGCACGTCGACGACGTCGCCAGGCTTCACGCCGATAGAGCCATCCGCCAGGCGGAACTCTTCGAGCGAGACCTGACCTTCCGACTTGTAACCAACGTCGACGATCGCGAAGTCTTTGCCGACCGAGATCACCGTGCCGCGAAGGATTTCGCCTTCTTTGACGCTGTCCTGATTGAAGCTCTCGTTCAGAAGCGCCGCGAAGTCCTCTTCGCCCGAGCCGTCTTGCGTAACCATATTCAAGCAGATCTCCTACAGATGCCGAGGCTGGATTTGACCGCGGTTAGACGGTCCCTCGACAGGGCCGAGTTGGTACCTTCCGGCATGTGAAATGTCAACCGGGACGTTTGAGGGGTTTCAGATGGTTGTGGGTCAAATCAGCCGTCTGAGTGGCGGTCACGGCGCCCGGACGTGACACCCCCGAGCTGACTGATATTTCACAAACGATCACAATGACTTAGCGGCTTATTAGCTACAACGCGCGACCATCGCGTCGACGACTTCGTCGATCGACATCTTGGAGCTGTCGATGACCAGCGCATCTTCGGCCGCCTTCATCGGCGCGACATCGCGGCTCGAGTCGCGATGATCGCGCTCGCGGATCTCGGCGAGCGTGACGTCGTAGTCGACCGGCTTGCCCGCGAGGCGGAGTTCTTCGACGCGGCGACGCGCGCGCTCCTCGTCGGTGGCTGACAAGAAGAACTTCGCCTCGGCGTGCGGAAACACGACCGTGCCGGTGTCGCGACCTTCGACGACCACCCCCCCTGCACTTCCCAGCCGACGCTGGAGGTCGAGGAGTGCGGCGCGTACGGGACCGTGGGCCGAGACTTGCGACGCGCCTTGCGAGATTTCGGGCGTGCGAATCGCGCTCGATACGTCCTCGCCAGCGACGAACGTGCTGTTGAGATCGCCGACGAACTTGAACTCGATCGCCAGATCGCGCGCAACCTCGGCAAGCTTGGCAGCGTCGTCCCAGGGAACCGCGCGCTGCTTCGCGACGAGGGCGACCGAGCGATAAATCGCGCCGGTATCGAGCAGGCTGTAGCCGAGACGGCGCGCGAGGGTCTTCGCAACCGTCGATTTGCCCGCGCCAGCCGGGCCATCGATCGTGACAACAGGTCGCTTCACGCGCGGAACATAGCCGAGAGCGGCGGGCGTCCGGGGCTCTCGCGTTGTACATTCGAAGGCGGTGTCGGAACCGACGACCGGACCGCGAGGTCCGAGCGCAGAAACAAAATGGCGGACGTTCGCCGACGTGGTCGCGTTCGCGCTGGGCACGAACGTGTGGGTCTCGATCGTGATCTTGCCCGCGTTCTTCGTAGGTGCGCTGCACGGCGCGGGTCACATCGCCGCTGCGCTCCTCCCGTTCGGCGTGTTGTTGATGGGCCTCGGCCGCCGGTCCGAAGGCATCTTGCTCGGGCTGTTCCCGGCCGCCGTGCTCGTGCCGGTGTCGCTCCAACCGCAGCTCGCATCGAGCTACGTCTACGGGCCGGTGCGGTTCGCGCTCGTCGCGATCGGCGTGGTCGCGTATCTGTTCGGCGTCTCGTTCTTCACCACGTTCCACGAACCACCCGCGCCGCGCTCGGTCCGGATGTTGTCGTCCGCGACGACCGGCCCGGCGAGCCGGTGGCGCCGGCGCGAGCGCGTCTACTGGGGCCTCGTCGGGCTCTCGATCATCATCCCGATGGTGCTGATCACGTGGGTCAACTACGACGACGCGATCGCCGACTACCTCGGCGAGATGTATCCCGGTCGCGTCGCTCTGATGACAACGGCGCTGACGGTCGGTGCGATCGTTCTGTGGCTCGGCATCTTCCACTACGCGTTCCTCGGTGTGTTGCGACCGCATCGCACCGGCGATCGCGATCTGGTCGGTCAGCTCACGCGCACGCGCGCGGAAGCCAAGATCGGCAAGCCGCGCACGCGGTTCTATGTCTCGGTCGCGCTCGCCCTGGGTGCGATGCTCTCGTTGATCATGTTTCGTCACATGTGAGGTGAACGATGTTGCGCCGCTATTTCTTCGAGATCCTCGCGCTCGCGCTCATCGGCGGAAGCTTGTTCTTTTTCAAGGAGACGCTCGACTACCTCGCGCGCCGCGACTACGTCGCCGCAGTGCTCGTGATGGTGATCGGGGTCGCCGTGATCTCGGTCGGCAAAGAGATGGCTCGGCTCGCTTTGGTCCAACGCGACTGATCATGGGGTCCTGGCGCGCACTCATCGTCATCGCGATCGCGGGTTGCGGCACCGAGCCGACCCGCGAGCCTTTCGTCGGTCCGCCGGCGAGCGTGGTCGCTCCGCGTGCGAGCGCGAGCGACGAGATCGTGGCGACCGTCAACGGCAAGCCGGTGTGGGGCTCGTGTGTCGCGATCCAGGCGCAGCGCGGCGCCACCAAGCAGGTCGCGCTCGCGCAGTGCATCGATTTCGAAGTGCTCGCGCAGACCGCCGATCAGCGCGGCTATGCGGTCACGCCCGAGGTTCGCGAAGCGACGCACACCGCGATGGTGAGCGAGCTCGTCGCGACGGTGTACGAGGACGGTTTCACGACCCCGGCGCAGTTCGGCCCGATCTGGCAGAAGGCGCTCGCGCAGGGAGCGTGGAAGGTCTCGCACGAGAACTATCGCGCCTCGTCGTACGTGCGCATTGCCGTCGCCGAG
Organism: Kofleriaceae bacterium; assembly: GCA_043780895.1. Taxonomy (GTDB): domain Bacteria; phylum Myxococcota_A; class Polyangia; order Haliangiales; family Haliangiaceae; genus JABFXX01. Next base: position 6,411 of record JAYWCI010000156.1, read on the forward strand.
ACGGCGACCCCAGCCGAGGTCGCTGAAGCCAAGGCCAAGGCCGATCGGATCGCGGCCGCGCTCGCGCTCGAGACCGGGTTGATGGGCCCATCGCTGCTCGAGCTCGCCCAGCAGGCGATGCCTGAGGTCAAGATCGATCACCAGGACGTCACCGCGTTTCGCGCGGGCGCGCTCGACAAGAACTACGCGGCCGCGCTGTTCGGGCTCCACGAGATCGGCCGGGCTTCGGCGGCGGTCCGTACGAAGTGGGGCTGGGACGTGCTCGTGTGGACCGACGACGTTCCGGAGGCGCATCCGAGTGACGCCGAGATCGCCGCGAAGCTCCTCCCCGACGTGAAGCTCGGCTACTTCGATCACTGGGTCGACACGATCGGCAGGAGCCTCGGCGTCCATGTCGAGCTCGATCAGAAGAACATCGCGAAGCTCGAGGACCTGCCATGACCCCGTTTGCTGCGATCCTGCAGCGCGCGGTCGAAGGCGTGCCGCCCGCACTCGGCGGCGCGTTCGCCGATTCGCAGGGCGAGATGGTCGATTCGTTCACGTACATGCCCGCGCACGATTGGGCGGTGCTAACCGCGCACTACGGCGTCGTGATGGGACAGCTCATCGCCGCGTTCGGCACGCTGCACTTCGGCGGTGCAGAGTACTTCGTCGCGCGCCACGCCCGCATCGAGGTGATCGTCCACGTCGTCGAGGCGGGCTACTTCACGTTGCTCGCATTCAGCGAGCACACCGACCTCGATTTCGCGCTCGAGCGTGCGCGCATCGCCTCGGTCGAGCTCAAGCGAGAGATGCAGTGAAGCGCCCGGTCATCCTCGTCATCCTCGTCATGCTGGTATGCGGCAGCGCGAGTGCCGCGCCCGACATCGCGGACTACGACCCTCACTCGACGGCGTGGAACGGTATGGCGCAGTTCGTCGCGCTCGCCGAAGGGATGGGGTTCGAGGTCACGCCCGTGAGCGAGCTCGAGTGGAGCGAGCTCGGCGCCAAGGACATCCTGTTCCTCGTCTATCCGCTGCGCCGGGTCGATCCGAATCGCTTGACCGCATTCGTCCAGGCCGGCGGCAATGTGGTGATCGCCGATGACTTCGGCGAGGGCAAAGACGCCATGAGCGGCCTCGGCCTGTTGCGCGCCGAGAGCCGGATGCCGAAGGCGAGCCGCTACTACGAGGGCCGGCTGTGGGCACCGATCGCGACCGCACAGAGCGATCATCCGGTCGCGCGGGATGTCGGCGAGGTCGTCACGAATCATCCGGCCGCGCTGGATCACGTCGAGGGCGCGACCGCGGTCGTGGGGTTCGATGAGGGTGCCCTGGTCGTCGCGGGCGATCGCGGCACGGGCCGCTTCGTCGCGGTCTCGGACCCGAGCATCTTCATCAACCGGATGCAGCAGGAACCGTTTCACGGCAACGTCGCGCTCACGGTCAATATTATAAACTGGCTGTCGCGCGAAGGCGGCGCGCGCCACATCGTGCTGTTGCGCGGCGACGTCGCGATGTACGGCGATCCACAGCCGTTCATCGACGATCCGCGCGGCGGCAAGCTCGGTCGATCGATCGCCGAGGTCAACTCGTGGTTGTGGAGCCGCCACGAATGGTTGCTCACGGCGAGTGCGATGAAGGGCGTCGCTGGCGGGCTCGCCGCGTGCCTGTTGCTGCTCGCGTTCGTCGCCCTGCCCGTGCGGCGCGGTCCGCGGATCGATGGCATGTGGTTGAAGTTCGCGCGTCCGGTCCGACGCGACGATGCGCACGCGATGGTCGCGGCGGGCGACCGCACGCCGACGGTCGGCTCGCTGATGGTGCTCGCGTGCATCCTTCGCGATCAGGTCCAGACCTATCTCGCCGAGGCGGCGGGGCGGCCGGAGCCGCTGTACACCGTACCTGAGGCCGAGCTGGTCTCGCTGGTGTCCAACGCACGCGGCGCGAGTGCAGGCAGCGCGCTCGCACGGGTCTACCGCCGGCTGCGCGCACTACCGAGCCGCGGTCAGGCGGCCGCGCCGTGGAGTGCCGGCAGCTTGACGCGCCGCGATTTCGAGGCTCTCTACAATGATGTAGCCGAGCTGTGTCGTATCCTCGGTCACGAGCTCACGGAAAGTCTGCGCGCCTGATCATGCAAGCCTCTCTAAGTCACGACAAGCTCTCCCGCGTCAGTCAGCTGGCGCGCGCGATCACCGACGAGGTCGGCCGCGCATTCATCGGGTCCCCACACACGACCGAGGCGCTGCTCGTCGCGCTGCTCGCGCGCGGTCACGTGTTGATCGAAGGTTTTCCAGGCGTCGCGAAGACCACGCTCGTCAAGGCGTTCTCGGCCACGCTCGGTTGCCACTTCCGGCGCATCCAGTTCACGCCCGATCTGTTGCCGAGCGACATCACCGGTACGTACATCCTCGACATGCGCACGAACACGTTCGTGCTGCGCGAGGGCCCGGTGTTCACGAACGTGTTACTCGGCGACGAGATCAACCGCGCCCCGGCGAAAACTCAATCGGCGCTGCTCGAGGCGATGCAGGAGCAACAGGTCACGATCGAAGGCGAGACCCGCGCCCTCGCCGAGCCGTTCATCGTGCTCGCGACGCAGAACCCGATCGAGCAAGAGGGCACCTATCCACTGCCCGAGGCGCAGGTCGATCGGTTCTTGATCAAGCTCAAGATGGGCTACCCGCAGCCGGCGGACGAGAAGCGCATGCTGATGACGTACGACAAGCCGCCTCCGGCGGTGCGCCCCGTCATCGGTCCGGCCGAGGTCCTCGAGATGCAGGCGCTCGCGCAAGGCGTGTTCGTCGCCGAGGAGCTCGTCGACTACGTGATCGCGCTGGTCGCCTTCACGCGTGCGCACGCCCGGGTCTATCTCGGTGCATCACCGCGTGCGGGGCTCGCGCTGCTTCACGCCTCGAAGGGCCTCGCGTTGTTACGCGGCCGTGACTACGTGTTGCCCGACGACGTTCGGCACCTCGCGACGATGGTGCTCGGCCATCGCATCATCATGACGCCCGATGCCGAGCTCGAAGGCGCGATCGGCAACAGCGTGGTGGCCGAGGCGCTCGACAAGGTCGGCTACAAGATGCCCAAGGGTCCCAATCAGCAGCAGCGCGGCTAGCGCGTGATCCCGCGCCTCGCATCTCGCGGCAAGTTGGTGCTCGGCACCGCGCTGCTCTTTCTGATCGTCGGCGCGGTCCGCGGCGCGCCTCCGCTCGTCGCCATCGCGGGCTCGGTGCTCTCGTTGTTGCTCGCGCTGTACCTCGCGTTCTATCCGACCGCCATCCTACTGCGCCGCAAGAAGATCGAGCTGTCGTGGTGGGTGCCGCCGGGAGATCAACCGGGCGGTGCGCTCGGTGTCGATCGGCCATTCCAGTTGCACCTCGCGTTTCGCAACCACGGCTCGCGCCTGCTGCGCATCCTGTCGACGAACATCCTGACCGCGAGCGGGCTCGAGATCGAAGAGCGACCTAGCGCGACGGTGAAGCGCGGCCAGCAGGTCGAGATCACGACCGCCGTGAAGCCGCTGACCGCGGGCTATCACGTGCTGCACGGCGCGGCGCTCACGTTCGGCGACGTGCTCGGCTTGTTCGACATCGAAGCGTTCTTCCCGAATCCGATCGCGGTGAAGGTGTTCCCACGCGCGCTCGCGTTGCGCGCCCATCCGGTGCGCGCGATCGGTGGTGCGCTGCACGAGCAAGTCGGACTGCACAGCGTGAAGCGGCGTGGCCTCTCCGGCGAGCTCCGCGAGATCCGCGAGCACTCGCACGGTGACCCGTTCAAGTTCATCGCGTGGAAGGCGACCGCGCGCCGTCAGAAGCTCATGGTGCGCGAGCTCGAGAACGAGATCGTGACGACGCACATGATGCTCGTCGATGTCGGCAGCGGCATGCGCCAGGGTCCGCTCGGTCGCGCGCCGCTCGATTGGGCATGTGATGCTGCGGCCGCGATCGCGCGCACCTCGATCAGCTCGAGCGACCGGATCGGGATGGTCGCGTTCGACACCCGGCCGCTCGTCGAGCTCAAGTTCGACACCGGCCACCACCACTACCTCCAGATCATCGATCGCTTGCTCGACACCCGCAGCGTCGTCGATGCCGATCTCACCGATGTCACCTCAGGCGAGCTCGTCGCCCTGGTCGCGCGCTATCTCGCGCATCAGGAAGCGATCGACGTGCGCGTGAAGATCGCACCGCCGCTCGACGACGCGCGCTGGATGCAGATCCAGGCCGGCCCCGATGGTCAGCTCTACGATGTCGCGGCGACCGGTCGGCTGTGCAAGCGCCTCGTCGAGGTCATGCTCGGCAAGGACGACAAGCGCGCCGCCCTCAAGCCTCCCGTCGTGGTCGACGACGATCTCCAGCTGCGACCGCTGCGCGTGTTCTGCCGCTTGCGCGGGATCGAGCTCCCGTACCGCGCGACCTGGGAGCACGGTCGGCGCGCCGCCGGATTTGCCGCCGCGGTCGAGCGCGCGGTCGCGAACGGAAAGCCCGACGTCGCGGTGATCCTCACCGACCTCTCCGGCTTTGCCGAAGACGAAGCACGCACCAAGCGCGCGCTAGCTCGGCTGCGTCGCGCCGCCGGTTCGGTGATCGCGATCGTGCCGTCCGCGAACGGCTTCTTGCCACAGGTGACGACGCTGCATGGCCGTCGCGTTCGCGAACTCATGGTTCGCGATCAGCAAGCTTTGATGGAGCCCGGACGTCGCCTGCTGACGAGGCATGGTGTGCGAGTGATCGAAGGTGCGCCAGGCGCCTCGCTGGAGCAGTTGCTCCACGGACGTAAGAGCGCGGCGTAGCAAGCAGTTATTTGGCGAGCTCGGGATTCTCGATCACGGTGAGCGAGAATTGATGCTCGGTCGGATGCCCCGCGGCCTTCGAGGTCACGGAACCGATCGACAGCGCGGTCAGGATCACGGCGAGCAGGACAAAGACGGCGTCTTTCCAGCCATCGCGGCTGTGACGCGTCTCGATCTCGCCCAAGTTCATGCTGCTGTTCCGACTCGTCGTCCCCATATATGCCTCCTGATGGTCGAAGGAAATCCCACCGTAAAATTATCAAAACCGACCGTGGGCGTCACTGTTTTGCTCGCAATTTCCGCAATCGAGATCGCAATTCCTCGTCGATAAATCATGAAATGTGCGTCCCGGAGCACTGCGTCGTACATCGCGACTTCGTTGCGAACTTGCTGACTACTAGATGCGCAGACCCGTCGGCCGGTTTCCGCAGAATCAGTCGGCAACATCAGCTTCGAGGCGCTCTTCTGCCTCGAGCCGTTCGGAAAGGCTCGCGATATCACCCCGCAAGACCGCTCCGCAGCTCTCACAACGTGTCGCCGCAGAAGGCACTACCGATGCGCATGCGCTGCACCGCGGCACGCGCACGCGGCGTCCAACTACATGTCCACCGCCCGCACTACCCAGCACGAGCCACGGTGACGCACCGCGCGAAGCGATCAGCATCGCGACACCGACACCGAACACCGCACCCGCCACGATCCCCACGCCACCACGATGGGTGCGCCACCGAAACGCTGTCTTGCGGGTCGCGGTCTCCGGCTCCTCGATCAGGGTCGCATCGGCGAACTGCGTGACCGCGGCGCGCTCGGTCGGCTTCGCATCGACCGCGATGCCGAGCCGCTCGCACAGCTCGCTACGTTGCGTGCGCAGCTCCTTGATCCAGGCGACCACTTCATCTCGCTGCGGTGGCTCGAGTCCCCCCGGCGGACCGTCCGCGCTGCGGACGATGGACTGCACCGCGAGCAGATATGCAAGCGACGACATCGGCACGTGCGTCGCGCGCACGATCTGATATTCGAGCGGGTTGTACGCCCCGTTGAACCGCCCCGACCACGAGTAGTACTGATACGCGGCATTCGCCGCGAGCACGCCGAGTCCGAGGTACACGGTCGCGATCGAGCCCCGCGTGCCATCACTGCTATCCGCCTCGAGCAGGGCCGCTTCCTGGCTGCGATACGGCCCGTCCTTGCGCGGCCGATTCATCACCGCGTGCGCGACCCCGATCTCGTGCGCTAGGGTGCCGACGACATCATCGGTGCCGATAAAGCCGAGTGCGAACATCGCTTCGGTCTTCGAGACCGCCACGAGCTCCACGCGCGTCGCCGGCTTGCGCTCCGTGGGCGGCGCACCCGCGCGACGATCTTCGATCGCGATCGCGCGCCCGAGCGCCACGTGCATCGCCAACCGGCGCAGCAACATCGAGACCCCTGACTCGGTCGGCGCCCACGGCTCCGGAAACATCCTGGTACCCGGGGCGATTGGCGCGACCATGAAGCGCTCGGCGCCACCGCGCTCGATCAGCTCCGCCAGCACACCGAGCAGATGGTCACGCTCGGCGCGATCGGGTGCGGTCGGCTCGGCCATCACTCGACCATAGCGTTTCGGCGCGGCAAACCCATCACCGGTGCAAGGTCGCCTCGATGTTGTTGCCATCCGGGTCCAGCACGAACGCACCAGTACGTGCCCGAGGATTCGGACCGCACGCCGGTCGCATCGTCGTCGACGCCACCCGCCGCGATCGCATCGCGATGGAAGCTCCAGCATCGCCATGTCGCGTGCCTTGAACGCGAGATGGATCCGGTCGGTGAGAAGGCCCCGATGCCGGTTCCGCTTCAGATGCCGATACCGCTTCCGATACCGATGCCGGTGCCGCGTCCGGTTCCGATGCCGCGTCCGGTTCCGATGCCGATGCCGATGCGAACCTCGGCAAACATACAGGCCGAGACAAGTACCCGCGGATCGCCGCGAGCGGCCTGCCAGCGAGCGGCGCTTGAGGCTCCACAGCATTCCCGCGCGACGGTCGCGCTCGGCGGCGAACGGCGGCTCGCCGAACCAGCCGTGGGCGGCGGCGATATCGAGCACGGCGCCGACCTCGCGCAGACTGCCGAAGGCGATGGCGAAGTGCTGCTGCCGATCGCCTCCATTGCGACCCGAGCCTTCGTTGAGGTTCAAGGCGACG
>JAYWCI010000157.1:0-20436 GCA_043780895.1 Kofleriaceae bacterium
ATCGAATCGTGCTGCACACGAGCGAAGGGCGAGATGTGTACGGGACGTACGCGAGCACAAGTGGTGGATGGGAGACGTACACGCCACAAGCCGGGTACCACGTGATGTCGATCCGTCGAAACACCGTGAGTCCGAACCAATATCAGGTCCAGCTGTTAACGGGCGAGACGCTTTACTATAACAGCTCGGGGCAACTGACGCAGATCTGGGACAGCTTGCCGACACCGAACAAGGTGATGGTTACGTGGACGGGAACAACGGGCGGCAACGTGTCGACAGTAACGGACGCATCTGGAAAACGTCGGCTATTGTTCAACTACACGAGTAACCTGCTGACGTCGGTCAATTACCAGCTGAACATCTCGGGTACTTGGACGACGCAGCAGACAACGACATACGCCTACACAAGCGGTACGATAACGTCTGCCTCGATTGGCCCGAGCGTCACGCAGCAATACGCGTACACGAGTGGGTACCTCACCGGGATCACAGACGGCGCGGGAAATCTGATCTCGTCGTTCCACTACAATGGAACCACCGCTGCTCAAGTGAATCGTGTCGAGACACCGAACGGCGTGGTGGGGATGGAATTCGCGTCAACGCGAACCACCTGCTCGGGCAAAACGATTTTGTACTTTAACAAAGCGACAACCGGCAGCTGCAACATCGATTCGGATTGCGGAACCGGGTATCTGTGTGGTGGCAAGACGGGAACCGGGTCGACCGGCTCGTGCTTTGCGGCAGCTCGTTGTCTCGGATTGTCGACGGTGAATGGGGAGTCTGTCGTGACGACCGTAACGCCATTGAGCTCGGCGGGAGCGGGCGTATGCACGGGGGCCTGCAGCGAGGTTGCGCAGTACATTTGGGCCACGGGTACGACGCTTCTCAATGCGGCCGGCATGCAGGACCCGCTCGGAACGTACACCTCGGTCAGCTACAACGCGAACGGGTTGCCACAACAGATCGCGACGGCAGACAGCGATAGCGACCCGACGAACGGCGGATCCGCGCGTACGACGTACATTGCATACGACACGACGTATCCTGGTCGACTAGCGCAAACGCGACGTAGGAGCGATCTGGAGCCGACGGGTGCAGGATGCACTGCGTCGATCTCTACCAGCTGCACGATGGAGACGTATGCGTATGGCACGGACACGCAGCTGCAAAGCGTGACGCAAACAGGCTACACGCTTAACTCGGCAGCGAGTCCGGTACCGTATTCGTATGTAACGAGCTACACGCACGACACGCTCGGAAGGTTGACGGAGATGGATGGGCCTGTAAGCGGGATGAAATCGACGTTCGATTTCTTCTCCTCAACAGACCCGAAGCTCGACGGATTTGTCCAACATACGAAGCTGTACAAGGATGCGACGAATCACCTCGACACGACGATGTCTACGTACGACGCGTGGGGGAATGCGACGTCCAGGCAAGATCCTGACGGTACGATGAGCTGTCGAACGTTCGATGCGAACCGAAATTATCTAACGCAGAGTCGCGAAGCGATGGCTGGGCAGACAGATTGCACGACGCTGAATTCAGCCGACTTAACGACGAGCTGGGTTCGTGACTCGGCGTTGCGACTTACGCAGTTGACGCGCGCGGATGGCTCGTGCCTCTTCAACGTGTTTAATGCGAGTGGTCAACTTGCGTCCGTGAAGCGCCGTGATGACTGTGTGGCGACGTCAGGTGGTGACACTCGGAGTTACACCTACACATCCGATGGCCAAGTCAGCGAGGTCGACACGTACGACTCATCGGGAACGCTCACGATGAAGACCCCGTACACGTACTACCAAAGTCGTCGGTTAAAGACGGTCGTGAACCCTGTCGACTCTACGTCGAAGCAGGTCACGTACGACACACGAGGTGTGGTCACACAAGTCGATGATGAAGGCGCGCTCGGAACGACCAAGTACGCCGTCGATAACGATCACCGAGTCACGATGGAGACGCGTTACAAAACTGGCTCTACGTTCGACACGTGGTCGTTCGGGCATGACTGGCTGAACGATCAGACGTCGTACACGGACTCCGATCCAACGCCGAAGACGGTGCAGTCGGTGCGTGATGACCTCGGTCGATTTGTAAAGTTGGTGTTGGCGGATCGGTCGTACCCGACGGTGAAGCTCTACGACGCCGCGGGGCGGATGACGACGACGGTAGAAGCCGTCGGTGGAGTCGGTGGAAGCCCGAGCTACACTCACAGCTTCACGTTTGATTCACTCGAGCGAAATGTAACGGTGGACTACGAGGGCGATTGTGGTGGCAGCACGCCCGAGATTCAACGTTGGTACGACACCCTTCCGACCGGACTCACGTGTCCCATCGCAGGTGGATGCACGTTGCTAGCTACGCGCCTTGCGTACGTGAAAACACGTCTTGCCTGTTCGTCGGCATACGCGGATTTTTCGCTCGATCAGGAAACGTTTTATGCGTACGACGCGGACGGACGATTGATCGAGGAATACATTCGTGATGACAGCGGACGCGTCGCCGACCACAAATATAGCTGGACTAAGAACGGTGCGTTGAGCCAGGTCATCACCCCCAGTGGTGTAACGATGAGCTGGGCTTACGGATCAAGCCTAAGCAACTCGGATACCGACCGCATCACATCGGTTGCGCAGGCTGGGACATCGCTCGCTTACAATATTGGGTGGTTTCCATTCGGCCGCCTTCAGTCCTATCAGCAGCCATACACCATCAGCGGCATCAGCACGACGACCTCCATTTTGCGAGATCTTGCGTACCGAATCACAAGTGTTGGCCTCTACGCTGGGGCCGTAGGTCAGGCCGACGGCGTCTCCCTGACCTTGGACTCGAAAGGACGTGTGACCACACGTGACTACTTTGACAACGCGAGCGGAGCTCAGGACTCGTACTTCCTGTACGACCAAGAGGATCGCGTTCTCTGCGAGACGACGGCGCTCGTGAGCGCGTGCCCGGGAGTAACCGGCGCAACCGTCAAGTACGACCATACGGCGACGACACTTCCTTCCCCGCAGCCGTACACCAATGCAGGCGATTGGACGGGGCTCGTTCGCAAAGAAGCCGGTACATCAACCTTCGAACAGTTCTCGATCACGAGCGGTACGCACCAACTCGCCAGTGTAAACGCAGGCGCGTCGATGGGAACGATTAGCTACAGCTACAACGTTCTCGGTGATCGTATCTCCGACGCAAAGACGACCGATGTCTATACGAATCGCACATACACGTACGACGCGCGTCACAATGTAGTCAATGTTCGTGGCCGTGCCTGGATCGGCAAAGCCCATCACTTCTACGACCTGAGCAGCACTTTCGATGACCGTGATCGTCGCGTCTCCAAGACATTCTATGACGAGACAACCGGGCTCTCGCAGCAGTGGTTCTTCGACTACGATGCGCTCGATCGACTGACGGAAATCAAGTACACGCCGAATACGGCGGTTTCGACGACATTCTCGCTCTTTCAGATCGCGTGGCTCGATCAGCGCCCGATCATGTTCACCCAGACAGACTATCCATCCGTAATCGTCGGACGGAGATACACGGTCACCGACGAGACGAATCGGGTGATCGCGTTGTGGAACTGGCCGCCGACTGGAAACGCGTCCAAACTCTGGGCTATCAATCCGAATGCTTGGGCATATGACCAACCGGCCGCAGTTGGCAGCACGTACGTTCAACCACTGGTATTTCCCGGTCAGTATTTCGACGCGGAGACTTTTACCGTTACGAGCGCTGGCACGCGTTACGAACCAGCGCTCAGCCTCAATGGACATCGCACGTACGACCCGTTTACGGGCGGTTATCTACAAGTAGATCCTCTCGTCGACGTCACACGAAGTAGCTATCTATACGCCGATAGTGATCCGGTCGCGAAGTCGGACCCGAGCGGTCTGTTCGAGAACCTCGGCTGCAACTTCTGCGGCGACGGCACCGGCGAACCCAATGGCGGCACCGGCGACCCGACAGAGTGTTCGGTACAATGTGCGTTCTCGTGCGAATTTCTCGGCGGATTCCTCTGCGACTGCGGGGCCTGCCAGCAAAGCAGCGGACAATCGGGTGATTGCGCAAATATCTGCAGCAACAAAAGCTACTCTGATGCTCAGAAGGCCGAATATTGTTCCTGTCCCCATGATAATTCGAACGCCTCACCAGTTTCTCCGACCTCACCGCCTGTGTCCCCACCACGCTCCTATCCCAAGCCTACCGAGCAGAGCGTCAGTGACGAGCAAGAAGATTGGCTTGTATACCCAACGTTGCCACCGCATCACACAAACTTATTCTGCGAGATTGGCTTCGTTAGCGGCCCGGTTGCACTCGCGGTGGCTCTAGTGACGCTCTGTGCTACTAAAGTCAAGAATTCGGACCAGAAGGCTTTCTGCGAGGTTGCGGCGTTAGGAGCTGGAGCGGGTGCGGTCTACGCCTTGAACAACCTGATGAAACGCCTATGTGGACAACAGTGTGATGATGGTTGGGTATTGACCAAGACCGGCAGTGGCTATGTCTGCGTCGGCCCGCAATAGGTGTCGCTGGAGTATGACTCGATGATTGCGCAGTGGAGGTAGGTTGTCGGCCGCGTTTTTTGAGAGGACGACGAAGACGATGATGGTGACGAGAGTCGTCTTGTCGCTGTTCTTTGTGCCGTTGTGTGGCTGCGTTCGTAAATACGATCTGCGAGAAAACTATAAAGCTCATATCGAGCAGGTGCTCTCTGGCGACCCTTCACACTCCGGCAGGACGATGCCCCCTGCGGACGACGAAGGCGGCACTCTTCGAGTGGGTCAGTGGGCGCTCTACAAATGCAATTTCGGATATGAACGGTTGATGGTAGTCGCTGACGATGCCTTGGGGCTGTGGATCGAGTTTGAAACCCAGACCCCGGAGTCTCGTGATGTGCGGCTGATTAGTCTTGGCCCGACTGACCACGATCGGTACCAATTGAAGATGTCTGTGGAAAGAAGGGATTTAGACCCTCCTGTAGTCACTGATTTTAGAGTTCAAACTCATTCGCGGGAGCGAGCCGAGCTTGAGTATTTTCTGAGTAGACTACTTCCACACAGCGACCTACTAGCGAAGCCGCGCGACGAGGAAGTAGATGTTCCTGCCGGGCATTTTAGCCACGCTGTTAGGAGCGAAACCTCCACAGGAACTCAGTGGTACCATTCCGATGCGCCATTCGATGGGCTGGTGATGAGTAAAATGAAAGGCTATCAGGATTGCGCTCTTTACGCCTACGGGGATCGTGCATCGTCCAGTGTGATTCTCGAGCTCGCTCGTTCACTTGCAATCTCGATGGCCACGCCGCGACGCCCTTCGTACTTTTTCAATCTGGGAATCGGACTTGGCTGGGTGTCTGGTACTTCTCACGAGGCATCTAGCACAGGCACAGCCATACACGGTCTCTTAGGTGCTCGCGCCAGCGAGAACATCGACATCGTCGTCGGTTTCAGCAACTTTGGAAACATCGATTACTCTCCCGACATAACTCAAACGCAAGAACTTTCACATGTCTTCGCGGGTGGTAGGCTGACTGCATTGAGGTCACTGTTTGATGTCTACGTTCAAGTAAATACTGGATACGTTGAGCTGGACCGCCTTTCAAAACTAGACGAGACCAAGAACAATTTAGTCAGCAGGGGCGTGTACGTAGGGGGGGCGATCGGTGTACTGGTACCAATCGGGCACGACTGGGCTGCAGTTGCGCAATTTGAAGACGGCGAAAATTTTCTAAACTCCGGCGAGCGGCTTCGAAATACAGTATCGCTGACACTTGTGTTACAGGCCTATCTACCGCTGCTCTAGGTCTATGGATACCAATAACTTCGGGGCAACCGGATTTCGATTAGCTGTCCGATGAGAGCCTGAAGTTCGGCTTGCGGCCTGAGACAACGCAGCGCGACGCTCGGCTCGTGCGTGATGCGCGGGCAACGGTCGCAACGCCGCGGCCTCGGCGCGCTCGAACCGCTCGCGCGGCAGTTCGTGCGTCGTGCCGTGCACGCGCTCGCCAGCCTTCGCCATCCAGCGCACGAGATGAGCCTCGAGCGCGGCGAACGATTAGAATCGCCGCCCGGCGAGCGCATTGTGCTTCGCATAGCCGACGCCGCGCTCGGTCTTGCCCTTGGTGCGCGCGCGATACGGCTGACACGCCTTCGCGGTCACACCCCAATCGCGGCAGAACGCTTGGAACGCGGGATGGATACGCGCGATCTTGCGCTCGGCGTCGCGCTCGAGGACGAGTGCCTTGGCATTATCGATGAGCACGGTTTGCGTGACGCCGCCGAAGTGGCGAAACGCATTGGCGAGGCCCTCGCGCCAGTCGTCGTGGCGCTGGTTCAGGAACACCTGCACGTACTCGCGCCGCGAATAGCCGAATACGGGAACGAACAGCATCACGCGCGTCCGCTGCTCGCCGAGCCACACCCACTTCTCGCCGAAGTCGATCTGCAACTGATGCCCGGGGGCGGTTTCGAACCGAGCCGTCGCGACCTCGGCAGCGCGCTTGGCCTCGCGATGCGGTCGAACGATCCGCTGCGCCGTCCGCGGGTGCACCGTCACACGCTGCTCCGCGAGCAGGTCTGCGACGACGACCGCATTGCCCTCGGCTGTCGATGCAAACAGCGCGATGGCGAGCGCTTGCTGCGCGGCCGTCATCGCGCACGTCCCGGGTCGCTCTTGGATCTCGGCCGGCGCGCCGCGCACATACCGCTGCACGGTCTTGCGCGCGATACCGAGCCCGCCGGCGATGCGCCGCGAGCCCCAACCAAGTGCTGCAAAGGAACGAATCTGGCGCACGGTTCCGCTTCGACCATCGCCACCTGGATGCCCTCCGGTGGCCGGTCCTGCAAAACGTCTATGTCCACGAAACCCTCGAGGCCAGCTCAAAGGACGGCGGTGGGGGTGGACTACTTTAGCGTCGTTCGAGGACTACATTACGTGTCGCCTGACAGACGGCAGCTGGCGCATGCAGGACTCGTAGGATCGTTCAGGACACGTGCACAGTAAATGCACCTTCTCTCATGATGGGTGGTCGAGCTCATGCGTCACCTGGCGCGCCGATTCAGCTGATCGGGTGACGCTGGCGGTGTTCGGCGATCGCGTCTTCCCATTCGTCGAGCTCCGCCGCTGCATCGACCGCATGCGTGTGGCGAAAGTCGCTCGTGATGATCAGATGCGTTCGCTCGTACGCGTAGACCATCGCCGGATCGATCCCGCTCGCTCGCATCGCCTGGACCGTGGTCGCTTCCAGCGCGGCTTCTTCCGCCGGCCCCAGCCGATGGCAGTTCTCGGATCGCAACCGGGACCCGCAAGGGCAGCGACCGTTCGATGGAAATTCCTTAGCCGCCATGTGCTCAACGCCTTTCGGCAGAACACCAGGTGGTGTGGGAAGTGGTGTGGAACCGAAGCTACGAACGTCTAACTATCGAGCGGGAGAAGGGATTCGAACCAGGCGAGAGCGCGCGAAAATCATCATGATTGATCACGTGTTGCAATCGTTCTCGTCGGTTCGGTCTCTTCGCCGTCCCGCTCGTCCCCGTTGAAACAGCATCTTATCCCGACGCCTCTGCCAAAATTTGGCAGAAGAGGTTTCGGCTAGTTACGCGTGCAAGGGAGAAGGGAACGAGCTTTTCCGAGCGCCCGATCTTGTTGTGGTCGAACTTAACCCTGGCTGGATGACTGGCGGACCGATTATTGCGCGGCCGCGCCGATCGGGCGAGGCGGCCCATGAACAGGCCGACGACGTCGCTCACGAGACTCTACCGTAGCAAGCGGTCGCCGAATTCTTCGAGCACGGCGGCCCACGAGTCTGCAGCCCAAGATTCGCCTGGCTTGATCGTGATCCACGCTTGGTACGCGATGAAATATGCCGCCCAGGCGCGTGCGGCGCGGCGCTCGTTCGGAGTGAACGCATCGCCGCGTGCGGCTTCGTAGTCGGCGATGAAGCCGATCACGTCCTCGTATGTTGGCGTGTTGCGCGTCATTGATTGCGACCAGTCCGCGATGTGGCCGTGCGCATCGATCCCGCCGATCCGCGTTTCGGGCAGTACGGCGAGTGAGTCCCAATCGTACGTGGCGACGATCTGATCGCCGCGCGCTTTGACGTGCTCGACGCGCCAATCGCCATGTGCGAACACCAGCGGCGACGGCTCGGCTTCGGCGATCGCGCGCGCGCGGCTCGCGAGATCTCGAACCCACGCGGTATCGGCCTCGCTCGGCTGGAACAACTTGCTGTGCGGTTGCGGGAACACACGATCGCGCGGCAGTGCAAAGCGCTGCAATGCAACGGGACGATGCTTGAGCAGCTGCATGTGCTCGACGAGGCCGCGCGCGAGCACCGAACGTGGGGCCGGATCGGCGGGTGGCAGATAGGTCTCGATCGTCGCGAGGCCCACCCCGAGTGGCAATGGGCCGACGAGCGGCTGCGGACATGGAAAGCCAGCCGCGTGCAGCGTTCGTTGCGCGGCAACGATAGCCTCGAGCGAGGCCCGATCAAATGGCAGACCGGGATTGGTGGCGGCCGGTGGTTTCGCTTTGACGACGACCTCACGGCCATCATCTAGGCCCACGCCGTGAACGCTACTGATGCTCGTCGCTTGAAACAAGTAGCCAGCGATCGACGCGTTCAGCGTGCTGCGAACGAACGCATCGACAGCGGCGAAGATGCGCTCCGGATCGTCCGTGGCGAAGATGTCGAGTTCGACGAACGGCGTCTCCCATTGCGAGAGCTGTTCGGCGATGACGGCAACGGCGTCGCGCATGGCGCCTAGCGTAGCCTGTGGCCGCGCCTCAGGAGAGCGCAGACGGGCCTGGTGGCTCCGCCGTGTTCAAGGTCCCTGGACGCGGTCAGGTTCCCCGCTAGAACGACTTGCAGCACGGCCTTACCGTCTGTCATCAGCATTCCAACGCAACGCTCGCGAGCGGAACCTCAAAAAAGAGGCTCGCGTGGCACCGAAGATCGGGAGGTCACCACTGAACGAAGTCAGCGGCAGAGCTACATCAAACTGCGGACCGCCGTCAGACGAGTGCAGGCAGCGACTACCTGGCGCTGAAGAGTCCGGAGCCGTCAGTCACGCGTCTCACGGCGCGGCGTTGAATTTTGCGACCATCGCGTCCTTGGGCCCCCGCACGCTCACCGCCACCGCACCGCCATCCATGGTCGGTAGCAACGCGCGCACCGCGCAGTTCGCGGAGAGCTGCGCCCAATCATCGATCGCATCTGCGAGGGTTCGCAGACGAGCCCCGTTGCGAGCATCGTATACCTCATACGTGCACTTCTCCGGTTCGCCCTTCGGTGCAATGCCCATGTCGGAGGGGCCATGCGCCGGTCGGTAGCTGTACCCCCAAAGCTGCGCACCGTCGAAGCCAAGCGACTCGTCGGCAACCGTCGGCCAGATGTTGGCATCGGCCGGGAGGTCGAATGCGCCGGTGACACGTCCGCTGGCGAGCTCGCGAACCTCGACCCGCGCACTGCACCCACAGTGCTCGACCGACTGCACGGTCGCGACGAGCCCGGCACGACTCGCGACGACGAATGCGCTCGTCGCCGCGCCAACTGGCAGCGTGGCTACGTCGCGTGACGATCCGTCCCGAACGTGGAGTACGAGCAGCGTGCTCGAGGTATCGCCCTGAAGCGCCAGGACCGCGTCGTCGTGGTTAATCCAACCGACGATCTTCGCATCACCAATCGAAAATGCGGTTTCGATCGTGCGCTCCCACGCGGAAACACCGCGACCGCGATCGTAGCGACGGATTAGAGCCTTCGAGCCGTCGTGGTTGACGCTCACGATACCGGGCTCGATGTCGTAGTAGTGCGCGCCCACCGTGGTCGCACCTTTGAACAAGCCGTGGATCAAATAGTGCTCGCTCGGCGTGTAGACGTCGGTCGTGTCGTGCTGAGCGTCCTCGCGAACACCGATCAAGCCGTCACCCGAGGAGCCGAGGTGCGCATCGAACTTGACGACCGCATCCTGCTTGGTCGTCTCGACCCGACCGAGCGCGAGCACCGTGGGACGGTCAGCGCGTGTCGCCGTTGCGCGCTGGAGATCGAGGAAGGTCGCGCCCGCCTTCGGCGGCAGCACTGCATGTACCGTCCAAGCAACTAACTTCTGCGAGACGACCGGGGGCGCCGGGGACGGTGCGGATGGCACGTCGGCGAACGTCGACGCGCATGCAGCGAGAGAGATCGCAACCGCGAGCTTCATTTCTGCCCGAGGAGCTTCTTCAGCTCTTTGAGCTGGCCTGGATCGAGGTTGCGCGTGAGCGCGTCGCCAAACCAGTCCCCGTTTTCGAAATCGCCCTGCCAGGCGTGGCCCTCGAGGCGTTGGTAGAGCGCGCGCCGATCGTGGGGGGTAGCGGTCCTGAAGATGTCGAGGATGCGCTGCTTCTCTGTGTCGGAGGTTAGCTTCCCTCGGATGCTCTCGAGGTTCGAGACGTACTCTTCGCGCTGTTTGACGGTGAGCCCGCGCATCTGCGAGTCCTTGTCGGCGCCCTTCACGCCGGCCCTCTGCCCAGCTTCACCCTCCTGTTGCAGGCGGTCCAGATCGTCGACAGTCGCGCTCCCCGTAAGGTTGCGCCCGCGGCCCGGGTCGTAGTCGATGATCTGGTTCAATTTTGCGTGCGCGTCGTTCGTCATCGCGTCGAGGAAGCCGCCTTCATACGCCGCACGCGGGTGAAGGACTGAATCGATCACGGGGAGCTTCTGCATCTCCGGGAACATTCCGCTCAGGCCGGCGAGCTGCGAGTGGATATCGCCCGACTTCGCCGACTTCGAGATCTCACTTCCAAACGTCTCGGGCTTGTCGGAGCGGATCTTCGCTTTCCACAGCGCCTCGAAATCTGCTTGCTGCCATCCCTGCGTGCCGTTCTGTTTCGATGCAGCAGGGTCGGGATGGGGCACCGCTTGTTCCGCGCCGTACTTCGACGTGCCAGGCTTCGCTGGAGCGGAGGTTCTTGCACGTACCGCGGCAAGTGTAGCGGCATCGTTGGCGCTCGGCCCTTGGTCGTACGCGTGCTGAACATCTTCGATGCTTAGCCGGACGGCTGCTTCGACGTGCGCTTTCGTCGCTGCTTGTGCTGTTGGTGCGTCTTTGCCGATACCGCCGTGCGAGTCGCCGAACGTCAACCACTTCTCTCCGAGATCGTTCGTTACCCAAACACCATCGGCGTTGTCCTCATCGTGAGTGAGCTCAGCCACGATCGTATCAATGCCGATTTCCGGCAGATGTGCGGTAGCAGCGTCGATTTGAGCGACGACGCTTCCTTCGATTTTGCCCCCGAGCTGCGCGACCGAACTGCTCTCGTGCGCCGACATGTAGATCGCGACGTCCTTAGCGACCGTCTTCTTGAAGTTCTCGAAGAAAAGAGGGTACTTCCCTCTCCAATAGGTCTCCATCGACAGGCGAGGCGTGCGCAGGTGCCCGGCCGCGTAGCTGTCCTCGAGATAGTGTTCGGATGCAGCCTCATGCGCGAGAGCGTCGTCGATCGTGTCGCCCCTTGCCTTTGCTGCTGCTGCCATCTTGATGGCTGCTTCGTGCAATGCGCGATAGCTCCCGCCCGCTGACTTCTCGTCGCCGCTTTGGGGGCCGCCGCTCTTCGGTCCGGCCGGCTGAGCAAAGTGTTCGTAGTTGCGCGAAGCGCGTTGCAGATATCGATCGGTGACGGCGGTCTTGACAGGTTCCGAGAACTGGATCTTTTCCCAGACGCCGCCCGGTTGGAACCGCGGGTCCTTGGGATTCGCGTCCTTGATCGCGAAGATGATCTCGTCACGCGTCCCGACCAACTGGCCTGGCGAAGACGAGGGTTTGTTCATCAGCGCAAACAGGTTGTCGAGTATTGGCTTGCCGTCCTTGCCGACCTCGCGCGGTTCGAAGTAGTCGCCGGTAAGCATGTTGATGTCGCCATGCGTGAGCGCAAAGTGTTCCGGATCCGGCTTCCCGGTTTGCTCTTCCGGCGTCGACTTCGTGTACGGCTGCGTTCGGCCCTCCGCTCGCGATGCTTCGTCTCCGTAGGTCTGATGTTCGGGAGAGTTGAACGCCAACCCGTCCCCCGCTCGCGAACCACCGAGGGACGGCTGCGTCGAGCCTTTTCCGCCACCGACGTGAGCCGCGAATGCGACTGGGGTTGAGGCTGCACTGGCTGCACTGTCCAGGTCGCCAGTCGTAGAGACTTCGCCGTTCGGCGCCTGCGAGCTTGCGCTCATTACCTTCTGAACGAACGAATTGCCCCCTGCGCGGTGCAGCAGTTCGAAGATCTGATTGCGCTCCTGTGGAAAGCGACGGATCAAGTCTACGTACGGCGCGGGGGCAAGCGTTCCCTGTTGGAGAAGCGCTTGAGCTTGGGCGACCCCGGCTCGCGAAGAGTCGGGCGAGTTGGCGTTTGCCAACCGCGCCTCGCCCTGCTGAGTCGCGCCCCCAAGATCATTTGCCTTCTCCCCTAACATGCGCGAACCCTCACCATTGTGAGTGCATGATACGCGAACGAAACCTGAGCGCATCAGGTAAGAAATCGGCTATTGGTGAAGAAGGTTGGGCCTCGTGGTGCGCCTGCTGGAGCGCTCGACGGCGGCTGGTTCGACTCGCCCGAATTCCTCCCAAGCTCCTGGCGTACTCATCACGATTGCTGTCGACAAGACCGGTGTGGCCCCACCCGTCGTCGAGCACACGGCCACCGCTATACGCTTCGTCCCCGTCGACGCGGTCGCCGCCGGCAAGACGCGGCGCAAGCCCCGCGAGCTGCCTGCGCCGCGGACCGTTGCGTTCGATCCGGCCGGTGCAAACCGCGCGGGTCACGTCACATCCTACTCGCGTGATGCGATAGCTGATCGAGCAGCTGGCTGCATTCCGTGAGCTAGGCTCTAGACGTGGACGAAGCACTCCGGGACGCCGTCGCGTCTGCTTACTCGCTCGGGCCGATCCGCGCCTGTGTGCGATTCGATCGCGTCGCGAGCAGCGTCGCGCGCGTCGAAACTGCTGAACACGTTTACTGGCTGAAGCTGAACACGCGCTCGGTCCGTGATCTCGACACGCTGGAATCGGAGGCCGAGATCGCGACCGAGCTTGCGGAGCGCGGAGTGCAGGTCGCACGTGCGGTTCGCCGTCGCGACGGGCGATACGCGGGGGAGCTCACACTCGCGGAAGGTATCGTCCCCGCATTCCTCTTCTTTGAGAGTCCGGGCACCGAGGTCGAAGCTCCATCGCTCGCACAGGCTGAGGCGCTCGGGGGGCTTGTCGCTCGGTTCCACGCTGTCAACGCCAGCGCCGCCGCCAGGCGCTGGCGAATCGATGGCGAAGCGCTCGGCAAGACACCGTTACGCGCGGCCGAAGCGTGGCTGCAGCGAGCCGGCGGCGACACTGCGCGCGACATTACGCGCAGACTCGCGAAGCTTGTGGACGCGATGACCGAGATCGCGTGGCCTGCTGGCGCGCCGCTACCGACAGGGCTGTGCCACGGCGACCTTCAACTGGAGAACGCGCGATTCGTGGACGCGAGTGCAACGCTGTTCGATCTCGAGTGCTGCGGCACCGGCCCGCGCGCATACGACCTCGCGTGTTATTGGCGCAAGCGATTCGGACTGGCTTCGGCGGATAGCGATCGCCGTGCGGAGTGGGAGGCCCTACTCCTCGGTTACGAACAGACGCGGCCGCTCACCCCATCGGAGCGCCGGGCGATTCCCGCGCTCGCGACTCTCCGCGCCGTGTGGGTGATGGCGCTTCCAGCAACACCTGGAACGACCTGGGGCCAGGATTGGCTGCTCGACCCTGAATACATCGACGCCCACGTCGCGATGATCGAACGCCTCGCTTCTGTTGCGCAACGCGCGATGATTCGACCCACCGGTGGTTGAAATCGAGGGCCCACAAGACGCGATCGCGGATCGGTTCTCGTGCCCAAAGCGTACCGACCAAGATCGGCGCCGCGAATCCACCTGGCGACTATTCGGTCGACGTCGGTCGGTCCAGTGGGCACGCCGGCGGATGGCCCAACGTGCCCACCGCTTCTACCGGCTCGATCGCGAGCTTTCGGCTCGAACTGTAGAGCCGAGTTTCGGGACGTCGGCGTCATTTGTCGACGCGCTTGATCACGTGCTTACATTGCGTGAAAAGCCCGAGCAGTCGCGGTTGAACGTGTTCTTAAAATCGACGAGCCTCACAGCACGCCGGAATCAAACATGACGGAAGACGAAGAGGACGTGCCGATCAAAGTCGATTTCCGTGATCCCGCGACAGCGCGCACGTGGATCGAAGAGACGCGAATCAAGAAACCGTTTCGGCGGAACTTCTTCGCCGCGTTCTGCGCCGCCCTGCCATCACGGCGGAGAATCCGCATCCTGGAGCTCGGTTCGGGTCCTGGCCAGCTCGCACGCGAAATCCTTTCTCAGTGCGATGTTCGAACGTACGTCGCGCTCGATTGGTCCCAGGCGATGCACGACGTTGCGGCGGAGCACCTCGGCGACCTAGCTCCTCGCGTTACATTCGTCGTCCGAGACTTCCGCGATCCAGCTTGGCCCATGAACCTCGGTTCTTTCGACGCGGTCGTCACGATGCAGGCCGCTCACGAAACGCGTCACAAACGGCATGTCGTTCCGCTGTTCGAGCGAGCGCGCACGCTACTCGTCCCGGGCGGGTTGCTGTTGTACTGCGATGGCTACCTTCACCCCGAGACGAAGCTCTTTGCTCTCTCGTTCGACCGCGCGGATCAACCACGCGCCCTCGAGCGCGCCGGCTTCATCGACGTTCGCATGCTTCACGACGAGGGTAACCAGGCGTTGTATGCCGCCGTGAATCCCGCTACGTGATCCCCGCGACGGTCCAAAAACTCGCCCAGCAAATCGAGAACGCAGCTGGAACCGCCGTCCGTAATTAGCCACTCAACCAGGCTGCGAAGAATTCCTCGACCGACGTAAACCTCGCTGCAGGGTTGGGACTCGCCGCGCGGGTTGCGGCAGCGAGCTGGGCTTGAGTACCCCGCTCGCCGAGGAAAACCAATGCGGCGCGTCCGAGGTTGAACACTGTAGTGCGCTCATCGATGCCTGCACCGAGCTCGAATTCCTCCGGCGCCATGAAGCGCGACGAACCGAACGTTCTGCCCACAGCGTTCGTAAACGGCCCGCGCGAATACATATCGAGATCGATCACGCGCAGCTCATGCCGTGCGAAGTCGTACATAAGGCTGCCGTCGTAGAAGTCCACCGCGACCCATCCAGCACGCGCGAGACCAGCGTGCAGCTCATAAATCGTCGTGAGCACTGCAGCGATCTCAGGCGCCGGCAAGGCACGAAACCGCTGGAAGCTCGACGCCGGAGCGTCGCGGAACGTACTAGGCACACCGAGCACCTCGCCCTCGAACCATTCGTACACCAGCAGCGGGCCGACGGATGATTCGATCACGTGCTCAAGCATCGGCAGCGCAGGATGCGTGCAGCTGGTAGCAATCACCACAGCATTGCGGAGTCGTGCAACGCGCGCGGTATGCTCGGGCTCATCGTCTCGACCTGCTGTTTTCACGAAGTAACGACGATCGCCGATGCGCACGCCATACGAGACATTTCCGGAGTCTCGTGCGGCGAACGTAGCGAACACCTTGCCGGGCAGCACGCCAAAGGGTAACTCGACGTCGCCGACCGCGCGCACAGGTGCTCAGGCCCAAATCGGCAGCCGGGCCGTGGGTACTCCTTCCAGACCGCGCGCGATCTAACGGACCTCGAGTGTCGGATCGACACCAGATCCGGCCTTCGTCTGCCCGCCGTCGCAACCCACTGCCACCATCAACACCCACGCGATTCTCCGCATCGTTCCAGGGTCTCGCGATCGAGCCCCGACGTCTAGCCCGCGCGGCGATCATGCGCCAACGGTGTGACGTCCTCTGGTACCGTGGAGGGATGTCGATCGAGGGGATGGTCTGGGCAATTATTGGAGCGATAGCCATTGGTGCGATCGCGATGCAGGTGCCGGCATGGCTACTCGATCGATCCGAGCGCAAGGCGGATCGCCCGAGCGCGGAACACAGGCCGATGTCCGTGGCGAACAAGGCGCTTATGCGGAACGCCGCATGGCTGCTCTGTGCGGCTCTGCTAGGTGGGCTCGCCGGTGCGGCGATCGTGACGCGCGGACCGGCATCGACGTCGCTCCGGCACGAAGAACCAGAGGTGGACGCCTCCGACGTCGGCAGGCTTGAGGACGAGATCAGCCGGCTCAAATCCCGGGTCGGCGATCTCGAGGACAAGGCGCGGTAAGTGGCGTCCTGGGGTACGCCCCGGGTTCGCGTCGCGCCGATGCATTGACCCGCCTCGCTTCCGACGCGACCATGGTCGGATGAAATTCATCGTGGGTATGGTGTTGCTCGCGGCATGCGGACCTGTGAGCGCCGTGCCGGGCGGAGGCGACGACACGAGCACCGTCGATGCTTTGACGGGAAGCGGTTCGGGATCGGGGAGCGGATCCGGTTCAGGAACGCATGTCCCTGTCGTCGACACGGTCACGTGCCAGACGCACACGGTGACGACCACGGCGGCCAACGGTTCCAAGACTGTGGTCGACACGCGATTCGCTCTGATTCCGGGGATCGATCCCACGAGTGATTTCACCGTCGAGGTTTGCGACTACTCGTACGTCGTGACCGCAAGCGGCGTCACCACGTCGTACGCAACGGGAGCGATGGACCCGCCTTGCCCGGTCGGAAGCACTTGCACCGTATCAAACACTGCGTTCCCAACATTCACGCACCAGTGCGCGTTTTCAAAAGGCGGTCAGTTCGTGGACGCGCAACTCTTCATCACGTGCGGTACGCACTACACCGGCTACGACGCGAGCAACGTCGTGACTTTGGTGTACGACTACGGCTACGGGACCACGCGCGTTCATCACTGAAATGTCGAACTTAAGCCGACCGCAGCGCGATGCGATGGGCTTTTCCGTGCCCCGGGCCGTGCGCGGGCCGCAGGGCTCAGGGTGGCCACCTCGCTCTGCGCGACCGCGAGGCCGTCCGCTCCATGCTGTCGCGGCCCGGAACGAGCGGTAGTTACGGGTCGAATAGTTTGCGAGATCTGGGCTCGCCAGCGCATGATCTCCGCGAGTGGCCCGGCCGAAGAACATGCTCCAGCTACGACTTCGCGATCCCGCGACGCCGCGGCACGTGGAACGAGCCGGGCGGCTATTCACTGATGCCCTCGCAGCACTAAACGTTCCAGACGTAGGCATCACGCTTGTCGTCGAGAATGATGCGCTTCGTGGAACGTTAAGAACCAGGAGTCCGGCGGGAACAGCGGGTGTTCAGTCGATCATCGACTTAGTAACGAGGCCTGTCGGTGCACTTGGCCTACCGAGCCACAAGACCCAGGTTGCATTAGCAGGTGTTCTCTCGAAGTACGCGAGAGAGGAACACCAGGCATCGCCGGAGCTCTGGCGCCCAGGGAAAACACCCAAGCGACTATGCTCAATGGACGAGACATTCGCCGGCATCATGGAGGTACTCGCCACTACTCCGCCGGCCGGGTCGAGTACCGTCAGAGGTACCACCTACGTCCATACGAGAATTCTAAGAGTGGGTCGCAGCGACGAACATCGCCAAACCACGGTCCGTATCATGCTGGAGGGTCGCCCGCTGGAGGTTCCGCTAGCTTCCGGGCTGGAGACTGGGCCGTTCTTCGACGCCGCCAAAGACTCAAGTGTCGTCCGCGTTCGGTTGCGCGCGGAGTGGCTTCACGTCGCCGACGAAACGCCCGGGATACGCAATCCGGTCGTGACCGGGGTTGAGGAACGAAGGAACGCTCACAGCGGCGTCCTGATCTTGGAGGCCGCTCGCGTTCATCGAGTCGTGACAACGGACGAACTCCCGGCGCTGCTAAGTTCCATCGATCGGACCGACGACGGTGAAGACCTGTGACCCCATCCATGTTGGATTGCCAGGTGCTTTCGTTCGCGGTTTCGTCGCAGACTGCGCAGACTCGAGAACATGGACAACAGCAGCGCGACTCGGAAGCGCTGCTCAAGAATCTTTCAGAGGTCCGGGTGTCGTCGATCGTGGTGCTCGAGCTATTGCGCAGCCCGCCGTCCGTCTCCAGGAAGATCCGGACCAGCGGCATTCTTGAGATGCTAAATGTCGAGCCCGTGGACGCCGCGATCTCGATGGCAGCCGCCGATTTGCTTGAGCGTGCACGCGGACAGAAAGATTTATGCTCGCGATGCTTCAACGTGCGTAGTGCAACAGCATGCCGGGAATGCGGGCAACTCGTGAGTCACCAGCAGAAGACACACGATGCACTGATCGTTGCGACGGCATCGGTTTTAGCCGACGTGGAGATTCTCTACTCCTATGACCCCGGGGTGTTTGAACTCGCGAAGTTCGCGCCGAACGTCCGTGTGATGCATCCCGACAACGTTGACGGGCCGCTGTTCAAACCTCGATGAGCCGACATTCCGAGTTGGCGGCTTAACGCCGACGGCACGACAAAGGACGCCCCACCTTGCTGCAAGTTGCTGCAAGTTGAGGTGTGAAACAGGGGGATCAGCGGGGACGAACGGGGACGTAACTTTGTGTAGTCAGTGCAGGTACGCGACTTGTTTAGAGTCATTTTTAGGTTCGATTCCTATGCGCCTCCGTTTCTATTCAGTTCGAGGAGCGCGATCTCGTGCCGGTCGCGCTGTCGCTGGCGGGCGGCACGCTGCTCGTCAGCGTGCCGAGGCGCGACACGACGTAAGGCCTGTTTCGTGAACGATGGCGGCAAGGTTGGCGCGTTCGCGAAGCGAGATAGCTCGTGATGAACCCGGTGATGCCCGCGACCGCGAAAACCGAGAGAGTACGCGAGGACCCGAACAGGTGCTCGCACTCGCGTGTAAGGAACCAGAGCCCGAAGATGTTGAAGAGCAGGTGCAGCCCTCCGACGTGGATGAAGTTGCAGCTGACGATCCGCCACCATTCGCCGTCGTGAACGAAACCGCGGACCATCGCGCCGGCGCGGACGAGCACGCCGATATCGGATGAAGCGCCGAGCGTCAGCGCGATCACGGCAGCGACGCAGAGCACGGAAGCGGTAAGGAGGTGCGTCGCCCACGGCGCACGCGGGCGCTCGCGAAGCTGGACGACCGGTGGTGTCAGGTGCTCCACCCGGTCAACGAGCTCCAGCGCGAGCGGCGTGAGCTCGACCGGGCAAATGTTGCTGAGGCGGTCGAGCGCGCGACCGATCAACACGCGCCGCGCACCTCGCGAGAACGCGCGCGCCTTCACGTACGCGACCTCGGCCGCAGCAGCATCGCCGTTGCGCTCGTGAGCAACGGCGCTCCAGTACGCGCGTGCTCGGCGCGACATGTGCTTCGAATAGGGCAGCGCGACAAGAGCTTCGAGCGCGGGGACCCGGCCGGCGAGCGCGAGAAAGATGACCCGGCCGCGATATACCCAGATCGCGGCGTCATCGCGACCGGAGCAGACCTGTTCGAGCCTCGCGAGCATGCGCGCCGCTTGTTCGAGGTTACCGACGTATCCATACGCGCCGAGAAGCTGGACCCACACCGGCAATGCGATGCCGAGCGCACGTTGCAGCGCCGCTCGTGCATCCAAGTCGTCGGCCTTCGGCGGCACCGCGTAGAACAGATTTGCCTCGGCATGCGCGATCGCTTCGTCCCAGCGGTATGCCGCCAGATACAGCATCGTGATCCGCTCGTCGATCACGAGCCGCGCTGCGGGATGCGCCTGCTGTCGCGCCGCGGTCAGCGTAGCGACGCTCCCATCGATGTTGCCATCTTGGATCTGACGCATGGTCGCGAGGAACTTGTTCTCGTCGGCAACCCTTGAGTCGGGTCCCAGCCGGTCCGCGATACCGATTAGACGTTGCGCCATTTTGAAGTGCTTGCCGGCCGCGAACCACCGGGCGGTCGCTCGCGCGAGCGGGGCTATCAGCAGGAAACATGCGCCTGCAAACGCGCCGAACGCGCCCACGACGCCGAGCCACGCCGGTCCACGTCCTCGGCTGTGGTAGAAGCCGCCGCCTGCCGCCGCTGCTGCGGCGAGCTGCATTATTCCGTACACGCGCAACTGCGGGTCGGAGCGGATGACGGACACGCCCCAGTAGCTCGAGGCGAGAACCACCGCAATCAGCGCTAAATTTAGCTCGTAGTACATCACTATTGCGCCGTCTCGACGCAGGCGGCTGTTAACGGCGGACGTTTCCCGTCGTGATCTGACGGTCGACCACTACGTCCGCTGACGCCGTGATCGGCTGGTCTTCGCTGGTGGGCGATCTGGATCGAGCTGGTTCTTGTTGCGCCAGGAGTCGCCGAGGATCTCGACGCGGTGGCAGTGCTGGGCAAAGCGGTCGACGAGGGCGACGACGCAGGCGGCGCCGGGGAACGTGGCGCCCCACTGCTTGAAGCCGAGGTTGGTCGTGATGATCGTCGAGCGCTGCTCGTGGCGTCGGCTGATGATGTTGTAGAGGATGTCGGCGGCGCG
>JAYWCI010000158.1:0-4578 GCA_043780895.1 Kofleriaceae bacterium
AGCCCGGTCAGCTCGTCCGATAAGACGAACACGTCAGGCCGGCCATCGCCGTCGACATCTCCCGCCGCGACCAGGGAGAGGGAGTAGCGATTTGGGCTAGAGTTTGCGGTCGGCGACGACTTCGAGCTCAGCGATCCTCCGTACACGTAAACCGTTTCCGGGTCACGATCACAATTGCGATCAACATACGCATGCGGGCGCGGGTTGCAGGACCCAGGCCTTGAGCGAAGATATGGTTTCGGGAAGTTACCTTCAGTGAACTTCCTGGTGAACCCGAGTCTACGACACCGGCGTCGTGGCTTGCGACCGGGCGTCTGGGGCGAGCGTTCGCGGATGTGTTCGTCTACGTCGCTCACACGTTGTACCGCGCGGCATTGCTAACGACCTCGTCGCGCTGCTCGCAACGCACAACGTGTGTAAGCGCGCGCGCTGCACCCGGTCGCGATTGCCGATCGTATTTTTTTCGTCTCTTGTCTGTGCAGGACGCAGCGGCGTTCGCTCAAGTCGAGTACCGGGTCAAGCGGCTCACGCGCGCAGAAGCCGAAGACGTTCCACGACATGCCGCAAGGCAGGCCTGCCAGAGTCGGGCTGGCACCGGCTTCGGCACAGCTTCGGAACCCACGCCGCAACGTTTGGCGTGAACCCGTGGCGGCTCATGACGTGGATGGGCCACAAGCGGGTGGACGAGACGATGCTGTATGTCCACCTGGCCGAGCAGCACCGACGCGAGATCCCGGCGCCGGTATTAAAAGCGGGTGCGCGTGAAACCGATCCGGACGACCGGATCCTCGCGATGCTGAGCGAACGTTGCTCAGCGTGGCAGCCACGTGGCAGCGACAAACGAAAAACCCCCGAGATTCAAGTGAATCTCGGAGGTTAAGTCGCGGAGCGGACGGGACTCGAACCCGCGGCCTCCTGCGTGACAGGCAGGCGTTATAACCAACTTAACTACCGCTCCAGAAACCAGATTTTCAGTAGGCGAAGCAGGGTTCGAACCTGCGGCCACCGCTGTGTAAAAGCGGCGCTCTTCCGCTGAGCTATTCGCCCGACTTCCGAGACGTGAGTTCTTAGATGGTTGGGAGTCGGGTGTCAAGTCGGCGTTGACAGCACCTGCATCGATCCGTCACTTGGCCCTCGTTCGAGGCTCTCCGGGCGGAATTCATACGCATATCTGTGTGTGTTTCTGAGCCGTCCCTGGGCCCTGGCGGAGCTTTGTCCAATCAGATCCCCGGTATCGCGGTGGGACCGAAGGCGTGCTCGAGAGGCATGAGATCTTCGGGGCTGTTGTTTTGTCTCCGGTTGGCCTCGCGCATGCACCGCCAGCCACCATGCGGACCTCGCCGACGACGCCCACGACGCCCACGACGATCGTCGACCACACCGACGACATTGCTCAGCGCGACGCGCGCACGAAGCGCTCGCTGCTGCCGTTCGCGCTCTTGATCCTCGTCGTTGCGGCGATCTGGCTCGCGTTCACTCGCTACGTGTAGAGCACATGCGCGCTAGCGCACGGACGCTGCAATCGTGCGCAACACGTTCGCTGCATCCTGCGTGATCATCTCGTGATGTGCGACGAGCACGCGCACCGGCTTGTCGGCGGCGAGCTGCTCGAGCTGGGCCGCGAAGGCGGCCTTATCCTTGATGATGAACAAGCGTGCGAGCCGCGAGACCTTCGGCCCGCCGGTCGACTGGGTGATGTGCTCGAGCACGAAGCCGGGCAGGCCGTGCTTGTGCGGCATGTTGAACACCGTGTCGGTGAACACGACCGAGGTCTTGTCGCCCGATTTCACGATCAGCAACGCCTCGACGTTGCGGGTGCCCGCGACGGTCGTGAGCGTCACGGCGGGATCCGAGATTTCGGACAGCTCGCCGACGTCGGGCGCGACGTGCGCGACCCGCTTCTTCGATCCTCGGGGTGCGAGCACGCGGGCCTGCGGATAGCGCGCCGTGTACGCACCGCCATCGAGCCGGTGATAGCCGTTCGGCACGACGATGAACTTTACCGGCCCGAGTGCGTCGAGCTTCGCCATCTCGGCCTCGCCGATCGCGACCGCGCTGTAGATCACGAGCCGCCATCCGCGAGCTTCGCGATCGTCATCACGCGCTTCATCGGAACGCCGGGCACGCTGCCTTCGACGCGCCACAAATTCGGTTCGAGCGGTGATCTGACCCCGGCACAAAAAATCGCCCGTAGAACCAAATCGCGCGTGTAACGTCGTAGCGGTATGCGCCTCCTGATCCCGCTCGTCGTCCTCGCTTCTGTACACATCGCACCCGAGGCCGCGGCTTCGTGTGCCCATACGGCGATGAAGGCCGTCGTTCTCACCAACCGCGATACGCATGTTCCTGCCGATGGCGGCGTGCTCGTCGGCTACGACTACACGACGGACAGCGAAGAGTTCGAGCACACGGAAGGTCCTGAACCGACCGCCGTCAAGTGGACCGCGCGCGACGCGAAGAACAAGCCGGTCGCGCTCACCCGGACCCAGCTCGCGCCCGGCCTCTCGGTGCTGCGGCCGGCCGATACCGCGACCTCGTTCACGCTGGAGAACACCGAGGGCAAGACCCTCAAGACCTTCACGCATGATGGCAAGCCGGACCCGCTCGCCGCACCTCAGCCCAAGCGCATCAAGATCGTCGTTACGACCAGCCCGAATCCGCTATGGGGAAGCTCGACCACCGTGACGCTCGAGCTCGGCGTCGCCGCACCTGTGGACGCGGTCGCGGTGATCCTCTACAACGCCGACAGCGCGACGCCGACCGCGATCAACTTCACGGAGCTCGCCGATACTCACGATAAGGCTCTGAAGCTCACGGTCTATAGCAGCGGTGGCCACTGCGGCACGTCGACCCCGAGCACGAGCTACATCATGAAGGGCGGCAAGATCACGATGGCGTACGTCGATGCGTTCGGCCGCCTGTCGCCGCAGAGCAAGTCAATTGTGGCCAGGTAGTGCGCGTCGGGAGTTGTCGCTCGACGGCTATCACGCGTGTGCCCTGTGGCTCGGCCAAGCCTGCAGGCACCGGCCTGTCGCTGCGAACAGCGTGGTCACGTTCGCACACGTCGATGCGTTCGGCCGGCTCTCGCCGCAGAGTAAGCCCGCGACCGTGAGCTAGTGCGCTTCGCGCGGATCGGCGGGCGGCATCGTCTCGACGATCCGCCAATCGACCACGCTCGAAGGCTCGCGCAGGAACTCGTCGGGGTTCGGATGCGCGAGCGCGTAGCGCAGCACCTCATCCATGTGCCTCACGGGATGCACCGTGATCTCTGCGAGCACGGACTCGGGAATATCCTTCAAGTCCTTGCGATTGTCGTCGGGGATCAACACGGTCGTGATGCCCGCGCGATGCGCCGCGAGGATCTTTTCTTTGAGCCCACCGATCGGTAGCACGCGGCCGCGCAGCGTGACCTCGCCGGTCATCGCGACGGTCTGACGCACGGGAATCCGCAGCAGCGCTGACGCCATCGCGGTCGCCATCACGATGCCCGCGGAGGGTCCGTCCTTCGGGATCGCGCCTTCCGGGAAGTGGACGTGGATGTCGACCTTGTTCTGGAAATCGTTCGACAGGCCGAGCGTTCCGGCGCGCGAACGCAGGTAGCTCATCGCCGCTTGCGCGCTCTCCTGCATCACGTCGCCGAGCTTGCCGGTGAGCGTGAGCTTGCCTTTGCCGGGGACGACCGTGACTTCGGCGTGCAGCATGTCGCCACCGAACATCGTGACAGCGAGCCCGTTCGCGAGGCCGATCTCGTCCTCTTTCTCGATCTGCGCCTCGCGATACTTCTCGACGCCGAGCCAATCGCCGAGCCGGTCGAGCACGACCTCGAACACCATGCCTTCAGCCTTGTTCGCGGAGAGCCACTCCTTCGCGATCTTGCGACACACGGTCGCGATCTCGCGCTCGAGCGACCGCACGCCGGCCTCGCGCGTATAGCGATGGATGATCGCGGTGAGCGCTTCATCCGTCCAGGTGATGTTCAGATCCTTCACGCCGTTGTTCTCGGACTGCTTCGGGATCAAGAACTGCTTCGCGATCGCGACCTTCTCCCACTCGGTATAGCCGGGGAGCTCGATGATCTCGAGGCGGTCTTGCAGCGGCAGCGGAATGGCGTGCTGCTGGTTCGCCGTCGTGATGAACATGACGTCGGAGAGGTCGTAGTCGAGATCGAGGTAGTGATCGTTGAACGTGTCGTTCTGCTCGCCGTCGAGCACCTCGAGCAGCGCCGCCGCGGGATCGCCGCGGAAGTCCGTCGACATCTTGTCGACCTCGTCGAGCAAGAAGACGGGATTGCCGGAGCCGGCCTTCTTCATCGACTGGATGATCTTGCCGGGCATGGAACCGATATAAGTGCGGCGATGCCCGCGGATTTCAGACTCATCACGCACGCCACCCAAGGACATGCGCACGAATTCGCGTCCCGTGGCTTTGGCGATCGAACGCGCCAGCGAAGTTTTGCCAACACCGGGCGGGCCAACGAGGCACAGGATGGGCCCACGCAGCTTTTTGGTGCGGGTTTGCACGGCGAGATATTCAACAATGCGCTCCTTCACCTTGTCCAGGCCAAAGTGATCATTGTCG
>JAYWCI010000159.1:0-10596 GCA_043780895.1 Kofleriaceae bacterium
GACATCGACCGCATCGATCGCGATCACCCGGCCTGCGGCGTCTTGCCAGCCCTGGTTACAACGCTGGCAGACCGTGATCATCAGCTGGTGCCGCGCGCGCCCCTGATCCGCCTCGCCGCCGGCGAAGTACGCAACGCACAATGCCTCGATCAGATCGCTGTCGTCGACGAAGCCGCCGGTCTCGGCAGAGATCACGTGCCTCGCTTGTCGCAGCTGCGCGGTCGCTCCAGCACGCAGCTCGAGCGTGATCTTCTTGATCGCGAGATCCGGATCTTTTGGGTCGCTCGGTCGATCGCCCTTCTCGTGCCCAGCGACCAGCTCCTCGACCTGCCGAACATTCATACCTCGCGCGGCCTCGCGCCACTCGCCCACGGTCTCGGCGGTGGTCACCCGAGAGAGCTCGCGCAAGGCCGTGTAGCTCTGCTCACCCGACTCCAGCATCTCGCCGAGCACCGGCAGCTCTTCGAGAGCGAACGCCACGCGAACGTGTTCGCGCGCGACTTTCGGCGTGTAGCCGAAGACCTCCTCGAGATACTCCGACAACGAACCGCGACCGAAGTGGCTCCAGATCCGAAGTCACAGGCGATCGTTTCGATGTGCTTGGCGAAGGCGCAGCGAGACGTGAAGCCAGCGCGTCTCGTGAGCGAAGAGATCGAGGTCGCGGTGACGCGTGTAGTGACCCGACAACTCATGTCAACGGCAAACCACATGCGGCGAAGGGAATCGTCCGGTGGAGATCCTCCCGAGTCGCACACGGTCCGTGGTCCGGACAACCTCTATATTCGTTCGCGTTCGCGAGCACGCCCCACGTGGGGCGCGACCATGTCGCTGCATCGATGGGTCATCGCACCGCCGAGGGCCCGACCTACAGCGTGTTCGAAGTGCTATGAGCCCTGCTGCGCACAAAAATAAACAGCCCGCGAGCCGTGAGGCGCGCGGGCTGTTTAGCAGTGTTGTCGTGAGTGGATCAGCCGATGACGCGAACGTTCTCGGCGCGCGGACCCTTGGGACCACGGCCCTCGTTGTACGAGACCTTCTGGCCTTCGCGAAGGTCTTGGAAGGAGACACCTTCGACGGCGGACATGTGGAAGAACATGTCGGTCCCCGTACCGTTCGCGATGAATCCGAAGCCCTTGTCCGTGAGACGCTTGATCGTACCTTCAGCCATTGTTTTCTCTCCAGCTAGAGCGTTCAAATGACGGGATAACTCGCTGTCATCCCAACAGATTCATCTGAATCACGAACATTGTTTCTCCTCGAATGCCGCCTGTCGAGCTTTATCCGGGGCTATCGGCGAAGCCCTTGGATCCATTCGAGGGAGCAGGCATCGGTCGCGTTGTGACAGGCCGTGCACCCGCTGTTGAAGATCGGAGGGCTTCGGTCTCGAACTTCTGCCTGGCCAGCTAGGCCGTCACCGTGAATTTGGTGTCGTAGAACGCGATCATGTCCTTGGTCGGCGCGGTCACGGGCTTGGACTCGACGTAGGTCCACGCGCCGTTGGCGATCTTCTTGCCACTGATCGTCACGTCGAGGTGCTTCCACTCTCCCTTCCAGGGACAATGGCCTGCGCCGGTGCCGGGCGCGAGGTCAGCCTTCACGTCGGAGGTCGGCACGTAGTAGCGATCCGAGAGCCCCTGCTCGTGGACGACGTAGCCGTGCGTGGACTCCGCGACGAGCTCGGTGCCGAGCATGACGCGGATATGGGGAGCGGCTTCGATGGAGACGCGGTCGGACATGCTCGCTGGATAGCATCTGATAGGCTGCGCCGCGATGCCGTTTCCGGACGACCTGCTCGGTCGCATGATGCGTTTTCCGATCCTGCGGATCACGGCGCCGGGGGCGTACGTCGGCAAGGCCGCTGACGAGACCGATGCGATCCTCGTCCCGACGCGCGAGCTTCCCAAAGGCGCGAAGGTCGGCGATCCGCTCGACGTGTTCATCTATCTCGACTCCGACGATCGCCCGATCGCCACGACCACACCGCCGGCCTTACTGCTCGGCGAGGTGACGTTCCTCGAGGTCACCGAGGTCAATAACATCGGCGCGTTTGTCGCGTGGGGGCCGGGCAAAGAGCTGCTCGTTCCGTTCGCCGAACAGGCGAAGGAGCTCTCCGTCGGCGAGCGCCACCCGATCGGGTTGTACGTCGACAAGACCGGCCGCCTCGCCGGCACGATGTTCGTCACGGACCTGCTGGCTGCGCCACCGCGCCGGATCCAGCTCGGTGCGTGGATCGAAGGCGAAGCCTGGCGCAACGATCCGGACATCGGCTTGTTCGTGATCCTCGAGCGCTCGTACGTCGGCCTCGTGCCGGCGGTCGAGCCGCATCGGTTGCGTCGCGGCGAGCGCGGCAAGTTCCGCGTCGCGCACATCCAACCCGATGGCAAGCTCGTGCTGTCGCTGCGCGAGCAGGCGTTCAAGGCGCGCGCGTCGGATGGCGAGGCGATCCTCGCGGTGCTCGGCCGGCCCGATGCACCCCGGGTCGGGGACCACTCGGATCCCGAGCAGCTTCGGAGTGTGTTCGGCCTCAGCAAGAAGGCGTTCAAGCGCGCGATCGGTGGGCTCCTCAAGGACCGCAAGATCCAGATCGACGATGCCGGCTTCGTCGTCGTCGTGCGCTAGTGCTCTGTCATCGTGGTGCGCTGGACGGTGCCGCGCAGCTCGCCGAGGACGAGGTCTTCCATACGGCAACTGATGAACATGTGTTCCAATTTTCAAGCGCTATAGTGCGTCGTGATGCGCGAGCTGCGTAAACGCCCGGAAGGCTGGCGCACCCTGCGCGTGCACGAGCTCGATCTCTGGTGGCACGCCGGGGAGGCGCGCGTCACCGCCGAAGGGCTGACCCAGCACCTCACGATTGCCGTCTCGATCGAGCGCGCCGATGGCAGCGGCAAGAAGGTCCGCGCCACCCTGCGGGGCACCCGCCCGTTTGAGTTCGGCGCGTCCGCGACGATCGAGATCCAGCCCGACACGATCCGACGGTGCGTGGCACGAGCGGCACCGAAGGGCGCGTGGCCGACCGGCACCGGCACGATCACGCTCGAGCTGAAGCTATAGCGTGCTGCTCGCGTAGATCGCCGTACGCGCGAAGGCCGGCAGCGCGAAGTGCTCGACCTGCGGCCACACGCGTGCGAGCACATCGCGCGTCTCGACTGCGACCGTCGCGGCTGGGATCGGCAACCCGTGGACACGACCGAGCAGCTCTCCGAGCTCGACCACCGCCGCCACGCGACGCTGCGCGAACCGCATCATGAAGGATCTGTCCTCGACGAACGCGCTCACGATCGCTCTGCGGTCCGGATCGCTGTGCACGAGCCGCGGGGTCAACCCGGCCTCTGCGGCCACGGTCTGTACCGCGACCCGGCCGCGCCAGATCTCGAGAGGCTCGGAATCGGCCGCGATCTTGAGCACGTAGCTTCCGCCCTGCGCCTCGACGCGATACACGTTGGCGCCCGAGCGCCCGGCAGCGATCTTCGTGAAGGTCGCCGTGGCCCGCAGCTTCGATGGCAGGCAGTCGAGGAGCTCGCGCATCCGGGGATTCTTGCCGAAATCGGGCGGATCTTGTCGAGGCAGGGTCGTCGAATCGAGCTCCGGCCAGGCGTCGCCTTTTTGCTACCGCGGCCCACTCGCTGATCATCTGGGGCCGTCGAGACGGCGTAAGCTCGGACCCGTCGCGGGAGGTGGTCTTGCTCGAGTTCTTACGTCGTCTGTTCTCGGCCGATGGTTTCATGCCACACGGGCACTGCTACCTCTGGCAGCCGGGTGTGCTGTGGCTCCACGTGCTCTCGGATGCGTTTGTCGCGCTCGCGTACACGTCGATCTCGTTCACCCTGCTCTACTTCGTCCGCAAGCGGCGCGACATTCCGTTCAACTGGATGTTGCTGTCCTTCGGCATCTTCATCATCGCGTGCGGCGCGACGCACCTGATGGAGATCTGGACGATCTGGACGCCGACCTACTGGCTCGCCGGCATGATCAAGGCCGTCACCGCCGTCGCCTCGGTCGCGACCGCGGTCATGCTGATCAAGTTGGTGCCGCATGCGATCGCGCTCCCGACCGCCGCCCAGCTCGAACAAGCGCACGCGGATCTGCGCATCGCGCACGCCTTGCTCGAGACCCGCGTGGTCGAGCGCACCGCCGAGCTTACCCGCAAGAACCAGGAGCTCGCGATCGAGGTCGCAGCACGTAAGCCGACCGCAGACGCACTCGCGATCAAGCAGTTGCGCGAGCAACACGAAGCGGATGCGCGGTTCCGGTCGCTGCTCGAAGCGGCGCCCGAAGCGATGGTGATCACGGATCAAGAGGACCAGATCATCCTCATGAATGCTCAGGCAGAGAAGCGCGCCGCCGGGCGCATCGAGCTCGGTCGCGACGAGAAGGGTTACTTCATTCGCGACAACGGTGCCGGCTTCGACATGGCCTACGCGCAGAAGCGGTTCATGCCGTTCCAGCGCCTGCACGCCGTGACGGAGTTCACCGGCACGGGCATCGGGCTCGCGACGGTGCAGCGGATCGTCCACCGCCATGGCGGTGTCGTGTGGGCCGAAGGCGTCGTCGAAAAAGGCGCCACGTTCCACTTCACGCTCGGTCCGGCTTAGCCCGCGGCGACCACCGCGCGCGCGATCGTGAGCACTTCGTCGAGCTCGCCCTCTTCCTAGCCGCTACGATTGCGGCGTCGTACCGAAATCCTGAACTACGCGATACGTCGCCGTGATGTGCTCGCCTTCGCAGATCTCAGGAATCGCGTCGCCACCGAGATGCGCGATGATCGCGGTGATGTTGTCGTGGCCGCCGTGCTCGTTCGCCGCCGCGATCGCGTGCGCGGTCGCAGCGACCGGCTCGGCCTCGCCGAGGATCTTGGCGAGCTCGGCATCGTCGAGCTCGTTCGAGAGGCCATCGCAGCAGATCAACAGGCGGTCACCACGACGCAGCAGTAGCCGCACGATCGCCGCGGTCAGGGTCTCGGCGGTACCGATCGCTTGCAGGATGACGTTCTTGCGCGGCGAAATCTTCGCTTCTTCGGGCGTGATCGCACCGTGATCGACGAGCATCTGGACGAAGCTCTGATCACGCGTGAGCTGGCGGAGCTGGCCGTTGCGTAACAGGTACGCGCGCGAATCACCCACCTCGACGATCCAGGCATCCTGGCCATCGATCAAGATCGCGGTGAGCGTCGCGCCCATCCCGCGCTTGGCCTCGGCCATCGCCGCCGCGCGCACCGCCTGATTCGCATCGCGAACCGCGATCTCGAGCGCGTGATCGGGGGTCTCGGTGGTGTGCGCGCCGAGCGATTGGATGATGGTCTGGATCACGAGTGCACTCGCGACCTCGCCGGCCTGATGCCCGCCCATCCCGTCGGAGACTGCGAGCAGGATCCGCCGACCGGTGACATCGACCTCGCCGGTCCACCGATGCGCCGGATCCGCGAGATCGACGATCGCGAACGCGTCCTCGTTGTGCGGGCGTGCGCGCCCGACGTCGGTGTGGCCGGCGACATTCAGGAAGGTCGACATGCCCCAGTATGTCACTGGTGCGCGACGATGTAGTCCGCGACGTCGCCGACTCGCAACTCGAGCAGCTGGGGTACGTCCTTCATGCTGATCCACGATACGAAATCGACTGACGTCCAGCGCTCCTGGATCAGCTCGGCGAGCGCGATGAACTGGATGCTCTCGAACGCGAGCTCGTCACGAAACGAGCTCGTCGCTACGATGTCGAAGTGATCGTCGCCGATGACCTCGGTGATCATGGTCGCGAGCTCGTCGACGATCTCGATCTTGTTGCTCATGCAGTTTGTATGTCCCTGGCGAGTCCGAGCTTTTCGAGCCCGCGAATGATCAGCCACGAAGTATCGAATTCGCCATTGCGACCGTGGCGCGCGCTCTTGGGAAACTTGTGGTGGTTGTTGTGGCTCGATTCGCCGTGGGTCAGCAGCGCGAGCCACCACACGTTGCGCGATCGGTCGCGGGTCTCGTAACTGCGCGAGCCCGCACCTTCGAGGTGGCAGGCCGAGTTCACGATCCAGGTCGCATTGTTGAGCAGGACGTGGACCGCCCACAGCCACGCGATGCCCCACCAGCCCCCGATCCTCCAGGCGAGCGCGAGTTGCGCGACGAAGCACGCGGTCATGACGAGCGGGAGATCGAGCCAGCGCATGAAGCGCTCCTTCTCGAGGTCGCGCGCCATCGCGCGCCAGATCGGCGGATGCTTACCGGCGAGCCGCCACAGATCGACGAGGAAGAACCGCACGTGCAGGCCGAAGCCCGACAGTGCGAACAAGGCACCGAAAACCGGATTCTTCGTGCCGCACAGCCAGCCCGCGTGCGCGAACCAGAACCCCTTGGTCGGCGTGTGTGGATCGGCCGGCGTGTCCGAGACCGTGTGATGGACGCGATGTGCGCCGACCCACTGCATCGGCGCCCCGCTGTACTGCGCCGCGACGAACGTGATCGCGTAGCGCAACCACGGCGCCGTCTTGAACGAGCGATGGCTGAGCAACCGGTGATAGCCGATCGTGTTCGAGAGCCCGAGCACGACGATCACCGGGTAGATGGCGACAACTGCCAACACGCGCCGAACCCTACAAGTTGTCGGCGGCAGACACGACCGAAATCACCTGCGCGGATTGTGCAATCAGCGAGCGGCGATCAGCCGGCGCGCGCGGACGTCCGCCCCGCCGCGCTCGAGCTGCTCGACCTTGCGCTCGGGCAGGCCCCGAAATAGTAAGAAACCATCGCCGGCAAGCGCGGATTTGACCAGATGACCGGTCGAGGGATCGCAACGGCCGAGCGGCGAGGCAGCGTCGCGCGCGCTCGTGAACGCGACCTCGACGACCGAGCCGTCGTCGAGCTGCGTGATGCCGTGCACGGTGGTCTCGGTATCGCTGAACATCAGCTTCGAGCCGCGCTCGATCCGGCCATACGAGTTATCGCCGAGCACCAGCTCGAACCCCGCATCGCGCACGAGCGCCGGCGAATCGCCGCTCGGCGTGTGCCCGACGACGACGCGCTCGATGCCCGAGGCGCGCAGCTTCGCGATCGTCGCCAGATCCGGAAGGTGTGGGTTGCCGTGCTCGTCCGTGGGCCGCGCGTACACGACGCTCGCTTGATTGAGGTGCGTGCCCGGCACCGGCGCTTGATAGGCGATCAAGCGCTCGTGATCAGGCGATGCCATCTCGTCGCCGTAGAACTGCGCGAGCCGTGCGATCCACGGATCGACCTCGGCCATCCCGAAGCCTTCGGCATTGACCCCGCCGTGCACGAACAGCGTCGTGCCGTTGCGATACGCGAGCTGCGCGGCGTGGAGATACGCGCGGAGCTCACCGCCTTCGCGGACATCCTCGACGAAGCTCGCGACCACGTCTTCATCCGCGTGCGCCCGGCCCTCCTCGGCGAGCTCGCTCGCGCGATGCTCGAAGGCGCGTGGCGCGCCCATCGTCTTTTGAAAGATCGTCCGCAAGAGCTCCGCGCGCGGCCCCGCGCCCGCGAGCTCTCGGATCAAGCGCAGCTTGTTGAGGTCGCGATTGCCGGCGAGCAAGATCACGCGATCGCCGTAGCGCTGCTTGGCCGCGAGCAGGGTCCGCACGGTCCTCCGACCGTGCGGGCCGCGATCGATCGCATCGCCACCGAAGACGAACGTCGCACGCTCGGCGAGCTCGAGCTGATCCCCGCGCAGCGTCACCAGGGGATTGCCATCGGCGAACGACGACAGCTTGTCCCAGCGACCCTCGACGTCGGTCAGATACGCGATCACGCTCCCGGGATCCTACCTCACGCTCGGGGTGACAGGTAACCTGTCATCGCATGGCCACTCGCCGCCCGCGCCGTCTCCGTAAACGCCACCTCGATGGCGAGATCCGAGCGATCGTCGACGAAGCCGTCGCGCTGTCGTGGCGCGTTCGCTACGTCGCGGATCAGATCCACCTCGAGGGTGGGCGGTCCGAGACCGCGCGCGGCGTGCTGCGCGGCCTCGTGCGTTACGGGGCGCGGACCGTGCCGCAGCTCGCATTCGCGCGCTCGGTGACGCGCCAGCACACCCAGGAGGTCGTCGACGGCTTGATCGTGGATGGCCTCGTCGAGAAGCTGCCGAACCCGACCCACCAGCGCTCGCATCTGATCGCGCCGACCACGCGCGGGATCGAGGTGGTCGCGGCGCACGATGCCGAGGATGCGCGCACGATGATCGCGGTCGGCGCCACGATGAAGGTCTCGCGCGCCGATCTCGCGGTCACCGTACGCGTGCTGCGCGAGATGCGTGAAGGCTTCGAATCCGATTGTTGGCGACCCACCCGCTAGGGCATGGTCGCCACCCGTGCGTTTCCCCGGCCGTCGCAAGCACAAGCACTACTTCCCGGTCCACGCGCGTGATCCGCTGTTCGCCGCGATGGAGCTCGCGACGACGCAAACCCGTACGCACGTGGTCGGCGTCGATCAGACGCTCGTCGATATCGATGCGCGCGTGCCCGAGGACTTGATCACCCGCTATGCGCTGCCGAAGGGCGCCTCGACCGTGATCGCGAGCGAGCTCGCCGCCGCGCTCTACGACGAGCTGCTCGCCGACAAGTTGATCTCCTACGAGTTCGCCGGTGGCACGGTGGGCAACACGCTCCATAACTATTCGCTGCTCGCCGATGACACCTCGATCCTGCTCGGGGTGATGACCGATCCGATCCGGGTCGGCACGTCGGGCTATCGCTACCTGTCGAACACGTCGAGCCGGGTCAACCTCGATCACCTCCAGCCCGTCGATGGGCCGATCGGCCGCTGCTTCGCGCTGGTCACGCCGGATGGCGAGCGCACGTTCGCGATCAGCGAAGGCAAGATGAACGCGCTCGCGCCCGAGAGCGTGCCGCCCGCGGTCTTCGAGCACGCGTCGGCGCTCGTGATCTCCGCGTACCTCTTGCGATGCAAGCCCGGCGATCCGATGCCAGAGGCCACGCAACGCGCGATCACGCTCGCGAAGCAACACGGCGTGCCGGTCGTGCTCACCCTCGGCACGCGGTTCGTGATCGCGGAGCGCCCCGAATTCTGGCGCGCGTTCATCACCGATCACGTCGATATCCTCGCGATGAACGAGGAAGAAGGCGACGCGCTCACCGGCCACGCGGACCCCTTGCTCGCGTGCGAGGCCGCACTCGACCTCTGCGATGTCGTCCTGTGCACCGCTGGCGCCACCGGTCTCTATCTCGCGGGCTACACCGACGATGCAGCGAAGCGCGAGACGCGCTACCCTCTCCTGCCCGGCGCGATTCCCGAGTTCAACCGCTACGAGTTCAGCCGGCCGATGCTGCGCTCGGCGTGCGACGTGCCGGTCAAGGTGTTCGCTCACATCGCGCCGTACCTGGGGGGGCCCGAGCGGATCACGAGCACGAACGGGGCCGGCGATGCCGCGCTCTCCGCGCTGCTCCACGACATGTCCGCGAACCGCTATCACCACGCGCGCGTCCCGAACTCGGCGAAGCACGCGCGCCAGTTCCTGACCTACTCCTCGATGAGCCAGGTCTGCCGCTACGCGAACCGTGTCAGCTACGAGGTGCTCGCCCAGGCGGCCCCCCGCCTCACCCGCGGTCTGCCCGAACGCGAAGAAGGCCTCGACGATGAGGCCTACTGGGCCCGGTAACGCACTATGATCGCCGCATGAGTGCTCCGCGGGCCGCCTGGGTCATCA
Source organism: Kofleriaceae bacterium (assembly GCA_043780895.1). Classification (GTDB taxonomy): domain Bacteria; phylum Myxococcota_A; class Polyangia; order Haliangiales; family Haliangiaceae; genus JABFXX01. The sequence continues at coordinate 9,664 of JAYWCI010000159.1, forward strand.
CCGAAGATGGGAAGACCTGGAACCTACGAAAGTTCGAGACGCCGGTCCGGATCGGACGTTCGGATGATGCGGATCTGGTCGTCAAGCACGACACCGTGTCGCGCATCCACGCCTTGATCGAGTGGCGCGACGACGCGCACTACGTCTCCGATAACAAGTCGGAGAACGGAACCTGGGTCGACGGCATCAATCTGCTCGCGGGCCAGGACGGCGTGCTGGCGGACGGTTCCGTGATCCTCGTCGGAACGGCGCGGCTCAAGTACTTCTTCGATGGCGTGAACGCCGCACAATTCGCGGCGCGTCGTGGTACCGAGGGATAGCCGGCGCGCGCGACAGATCGATCACACCAGTCGGCACGCGCCTTCGGAAATTCCAGGGGCGTAGGCCCGGTTCGCTCGAACCCATCGAAACGCTCACCACACGTTGCTAGGGTGGCCCCGATGGTGGTTCCCCAGCGGGTCTTGCTCGTCGACGATCACGACGACGCGCGCGAGCTGCTCGCAGAGCTCTGCGAGGTGCTCGGCCATCACGTCGCGAGCGCGGCGACCGGTCACGAAGCGCTCGAGGTCGCGGCGACGTTCTTGCCGACCGTCGCGATCGTCGATCTGCGCTTGCCCGATATCGATGGCTTCGAGGTCGCGCAGCAACTGCGCGCGCGTTCCGATTGTCCGCGATTGATCGCCCTCTCGGGCTCGATCGAGACCCGATCGCGCGCCCTGGAGCACGGATTCGACGACTACGTCACCAAGCCCATTGATGCCAAGCGGCTCCAGATGCTCATCTCGGGTGGTTAGCGATGCTCAACTACAACCACCTCTACTACTTCCACACGGCAGCACTAGAAGGTTCGATCGCGAGCGCCGCGCAGCGCCTCGCGGTCTCGCAAGGCACCGTGAGTGAACAGGTGCGCACGCTCGAGCGCACGCTGGCGGT
>JAYWCI010000160.1:0-60014 GCA_043780895.1 Kofleriaceae bacterium
GTCCCCGTCGATGTCGTCGAACCAAGATCCCGATGGCGGCAGCAGGCTCGTGGATGGACTCGGAGCGAACGCCGTGACCGATGGTGGCTCCGTCACGCCGAACCTCACGGTGTTCACGATCGCGACAATCGATTGGTGATCGAGCTGCTGCCTATCGCGCTCCGCCGCGAGACCTGGTGACCAAGACGATCACCAATCCGACGACCGTGCACACGATCATCCAGTGCGAGTAGCGAAAGTCGTTGGACGGGGCGAGCGGGAGCAAGGCGAGCTCGTGACAGATGCCGCTCGTGAGCATCGCGAATGCGAGTCGGTCGCGGCAGAGTGGAAGGAGCGCGAGCGCGAGCACGAGATAGAATCCCGGGTGGAACAGGAACGTGGTCGAGAGCCAGCGCTCGAGGCCCAGCCACCGTTGCTGCAACTCCGAGTGGTGGTTTGCACTCATCACGAGGGTTCGCTGGTAGTCGTTCTCGACGAACTCACCCCAGACCTGCATCGAGGGCTCGGACAGGAGCTTGTCGAAGACCGCCCAGCGATGTTTCGCGTACGCCTTCGGGTGATGCGTGACGATGGCCCACCAGGCGGTCGCGATCGCATCGCGCTCGGCATCGGTGCGAGGAGGATCAAAGATCCGGCGCTCTCCATGCCACAGGTTCCAGTGCGTCGTCGGCTGATATTGCCAGCGGCAGTGCTTCTGTGGTTCGTCCTTCGCGACAAGCGGCGTTCCTGCAAGCTCGAGATCGATCTGGCGTGTGGCACACCGTGGCGCGAAGCGAAGCGTGCCAGCGATGTCGTGGAGCGCGAGCGACGAGTACCACTCGTGCTCTTGTTGCTGCGTGAGCTTGATGTTGATCTCGAACGCGACCGCGGTCAGTGCAACCCACACACCCAGCGCAATCGCGTAGCGCCGCCAGCCGGTCGTGCAGCGGAACAGCAGCACCACCAGCGGAAACATCGCGGCGGGCGCGTTGTAGCGCATGGCGGTCGCCGCGAGGAGCACGGCGCATCCGAGTGCCATCCGGCCGCCAGCCAGCATCGCGATCCCGAGCATCGCGAACCCGCACATCTGCGAGTCCTTCCAGATCACGCCCATCGGTGCGAGCACTGGTGGAAGGACAAGCACCAGCACCGCGATGAGCGCCGCGCTGCGCCGCGAGACATAGCGCTGGAGGATCGAATCGAGACCGAAGAGCAACGCGCCGGTCTGCAAGAGCAGCATCGCGAAGGGCCCTGCACTGAACCACTCGAGACATCGCCAGGTCATCGCCATGAATGGCGGATGCCCGTCGCTGAGGACCTCGATGCCGCGAGCCTGCGCTAGCTGCGAGACGGAGTCGGCGCTCATGTAGCCCGGAAATGCGTACGCGAGGACGAGCACCCAGCCGATGCCGAGAATCAAGCGCCCTTCCCATGGCCGGGTTTCGCTCAAGCCCGCATCAACGTAGGCGCGACCACATTAGCAGGCAGTGAGTAGCTCGAAGAGAATGCACGAGCTCCGAGCTGCCAGCGCACGAACATGCGCCGGCTCTCATCGAGGCTCTCCTCGTCTCACCTACTCGATGACGACGAGCGAGCTCACTCCGGCACCCGCGAACGAGATGCCCATGTGCGTCGCCGGATCCATGAATGTGGCATAGAGCGTGCCGACACCCGTCGTGCGATCGATCGTGACCACGTGGCCGGTTCCATCGTGCGTGAAACCGAACACGACATTGTTCTGGAACGACGTGCCGAACAGCTTCGGGAAACCGGTCGGGCCGATCATGGTGACCGTGCCGGTCGTGACATCGATCTTCACGAGCGAATTGTTGTTCTGGGTCGACGCGTCGCTGAGATTGTACGCGGTGCCGAAGATCGTGCCATCGCCAATGCCGACGAAGTCACCCGCGAGCGCCATGCCGCCACTCATCGTGACCGCCGCACCGACCACCGGCGTGGCGCCCGAGATATCGATCTTGCAGAGCTTGCCCTTGAAGTCGCCCATCCACAGATCGCCGTTGGCGGTGGTGGTGAGGGCGACGCCGCGCGAGCCGCATGCCGACAGCGATCCGAGCTTGGTGACGTGGCCATCGCTCGCACTGGCGGTGTAGAGCGCAGTCGCCGAGATCACGTAGATCGTGTTGTTGGGTGCGACCGCGAGATCGGTGATCACGTCGCTCGCCGGCGCATTGAAGTTGCCGATCGTGACGAGCGCCTTGGTGCCGAGATCGATCGTGTAAAGCACCGTATCGCTGTGGGCGTAGATCGGGTAGCTCGCGCTGTTGCTGCCACTGCTGCCGGTCCCATCGAGGTGCGTGCCACTCGCATCGACGCCCGAGCCGTTACCATCGCGCGGGCTTGCACCACAGCCGGCGGCGAGCGCGAGAGCCAGCGCGAGGGTCTTCATTGATGCACCAGGTCGCTATCGCTGGTCGGCGACAGCTGGAGGTAGACCATGCTGCTGGCCGTCGAGTAGTTCGGCTCGACGATGCCGTTCAAGGTCGTGAACGTCTGCGTCGTTGCCACCGGGTTGGCACATGCATACGGCATCGCGACGTTCGCGCACGGCTCGCAGTACGTGACCGTGTTGTAGAAGTTGAACGCGACCGCGAGGGTCTGACCGCCGGCTGCGGCCTCGAAGCCGTTGTACGTCATACCGGTCTGCGCCGGCACGCTCTTGTCGGTACAGCTGCCCGCGAACTCCGCGGCCGTGATCGTGGGCACGGTGAACGGGCCACCGGTCACGTGGACGTAGGCACCTTTGTACGGCTCGGCGGCCGCTGCCGCGAGCTGCGCCTTCGCGATCGTCGCCGCGGGAACATCGACGGCGACCGGCGCCATTGTTGCACCCGTGGTGGTGATGACAGGTGCATCGATCTCGAAGTTCGGTTGCGCCCCAGCGGGTGCAGTCGACAACAAGAAGCTAGAGAACGAGCCCTTCACGTTCACGACCGTGCCCGCGACGAGCGCGTCGATCTGCGCCTTGGTCAGCGCGCATGTCGGATTGGTACCGGCGTAGTTACAGAACAATTCGATGCCACTGTAGGTGCCGCCACCTTGATCCTGGACCCAGATTTTTCCGTACTTCGAGCTCGCGACGTGGGCGGTGACCACCACGTTCGCGAACGCGACCGACGTGCCTGTCGCGGGCGGCGCCATGCGAGTTACCTTGATCGTGGTCGTGGTGCCCGATCCGGACCCCTGACCATCGAGGTGCGACGGCGTTCCGTCGGGTGTAGCGGAATCACTTCGTCCACATGCAAACGAGACGACGCAGAGCCAGAATGTAGCGATGGCAGAGAGCTTGGACACGTTCGATCCTCCGGGGTAAGCGCGAGCGCATTACACGCAACGACCCGTCCCTCGTCTACCTAAGATTTCCCGACGACGATTCGATCAGGAAATCTTGCCCCATATTTCACGTTTTTCTCATCCCCAGACGCAAGTCACGTGTGCCAACCGCTTTTCCACTTTCGCTCATGTGGGGCAAATCGCTAGGCTCCTCGCAGCCACAGCGGCTTCAAGATCAGGTTCGTGATGCCCGAGTCGTCACCGTAACCTCCTTTAGAACCTGACGGTCAGCTCTTCGGTCGTACCCGGGCCACAATCGGTCTGTACGCCCTGATCGGTCGTGCGTGGCAACACCGACAGTGCCATGTCGAACGTGCCGTGCGCCGAGGTCGGCGCCGTCGGCTCGATGCTCGCGAGCGTCATCGTGAAATAGCCAGCGGGGGTCGTCGTCGCCCCGGCGAGGAACACGCACGCACCGTTCGGCAGCACGCTCTCGATCGCGATCGCGCTCCAGCCCGCAACGATCTCCGAGCTGAGCTCGCCGGCGACCGGCATCGCACCGATGTCGATCTGCACGCCGAACGACGTGCCAAGCGTTGGCGACGGAATCGCGAACGCGAGGATGACATCCTCGTCGGTCGGGCCGCCGATTCGTAGGCTCGGGCACGCGTTGAGCGACGACGTGGTCTCGTCGAAGTTCCCGGTCAACACGACGTCGCAGGTCGGCGGGCACGCGTCGCCGCAACTGGCATCGACGACCGGTGGAGGGAGCGCGCGGTTATCGGCGCACGCCGCCAGGACCACGAGCCAACCCGACGACCTCATGGACTCCTCTGGAGCTGCAGCGTGATCGCATCGGCGAGCGCCGCCGGCAGATGAACGTCGTCGATCTCGGGCACGCAGTCGTGCTCGCGATCGCTCGTGGGGATCCGGATGTCACCGGGCACCAGCGGCGCTTGCAGGCTGCCGAGCTCGCCGGTCAGCGTCCGCTCGGCCATCTGCAGCCCGCCGCGCGGCATGCCGTCGACGACATTCGCGCACTCCCCCGGCCAGCTGATCAACCGGTTCTGATCGGCATCATCCCATCCGTTCAGCACGAGCTTGTTCAGGCGCGCGAGCCGATCCTCGAGGGGCGCGATCCTCGGTTCACCACCAGGTCGCGTCGCGACGAGCTCGTACATGTCGCGCAGCGTGCTCTGGAGCAGCGCGAACCGCAGCGGCGTGAACTCGGTGCTGTCGACCGGTGCGGGTGTCGCCGAGTACACGCGCGCGCCGCTATCGTAGAACACGGCGTCGATCCGATCGTAGACCGCGATCGCACGATCGCGATAGCGCGTATCACCGGTCGCGAGATAGCCCGCGAACAAGCCGCGCACCGCGGCGGTGTGCGCATCGAGCAGGTCTTGCTGATCGATCACGGCGTTCGCCGTGACATCCCAGCCCGACCACGCCCGGCCCGTCGCATCGGTCAGATGATCGTAGAGCAATTGCGCGTGCGCGTGCAGGATCGCCTCGAGCCGACCCGAGAACGCGAGCGCTGGGTTGCCCGGATAGTGCAGCGGCAGGGGATCGAGGGGCGTCGAGCCCGTCGCCGCATCCGGCGTGTTGTTCGAGTAGAGCTCGAGCGATCCGGATAACGAGCGCAGCACGGTGCGTGCGGCGATCAGCGTGTAGGCGAGCGTCGTCGTCGAGATCGTGTGGCCACGGGTCGGCACCACCCCGGCCATCGCGACGCTGTCGACGAGAAGGCCGCTCGCCGGATCGGTGTGCATGCGATCGAGATCGATCACCGCGACGCGCAGCATCGCGAGCGCGCGATCATGGAGGGTGGGATCGCCATTCGCGATCTGATCATCGGCAGCGAACGGGTCACCATCGAAGTACACGAGTGCGGGTTGCGAGCCACCGACATGCTGATTGCTCGTGTCGGTGAGCGCGTAGAACTCGGAGTACGCGAGCATCATCCCCGCGAGATCGAACAGCTCGCTGTTCGCCGAGGCGAGCGCGTAGTGCGGGTTAGGGAACGTACCCGTGCCGGTCTCCGTGACCTCGATCGAGCCCGGGAACCAGCGCAGCGGCTGGGTGTAATCGTAGGCGAGCGCGGCCGCCGTGGTCGCGAAGCCCGAGAGCGTGGTGCCATCGCTCGTCGAGAGATGCGCGAGCCAATCCTCGGCGCGGTTGTCCATCATCGCGATGAAGAGCTGCGCCTGGAAGCCTTCGATATCGCTCGAGCCGAGGAACGTGTCGCCGCCCGCGGTCCCGACGAGCGCCGGGTCGGCAACGGTAGCGACCGGCGCTTCGGCGCTGTCGTGCATGACCTGCAGGTAGGCGAGGACCCACAGCCCGTACTTCCAGCCGGAGAAGCCATCGGCTCCCGGCGTGATCGTCGCGTCGACCTGCGTCGTACGGTCGCGAAGATGCAACGAGCTCGCGTCGCACTCGTAGTCGCCGTTGATCACGCTCGCGCCGATCATGCCAACCGGATCGTCATCGGAGGTGATCGCACACTCGAGCGCGATCTCGCCGGTCGCGTCGATCGTGGGATCGAAGCTCGCGAACACGTGCGCGGTCGGCCAGATCCCCGGCCAGCCGAGCGGGTTCGCCGCCGCGACACCGGCGCCATTCGGGTTGGTGTTGCCGCTCGCGTTGTGCGCGGGAAACGTGTTCGGGGCGAACACGAAGCGTCCGAGCGCGTTCGCGCCGACCGCGTAGTGCTGGATGTCGGCTGCGAGGTCGGTCACGAGCGGGCCGTACGCGAGCGAGGTGCCCGCACTCGCCTCGAAGGCGAGCTCGTTCATCGGCTGCTTCGAGTACTCGTACGATTCGATCGCGCTCGAGAATCCCGCGAGGTCGGTCCACGCGAGCACGAACGTCGGATCGAAGTAGAGATCGGTCGGCACGCGAACGCGGCTGTAGTTCGCGAGCGCGCGCCCCATCGCTTCGGCGAGGGGCTCGCCGGAGACCTGCATCTCGGCCGCGGCGAGCATGTGCTCGCGTACGACGAACCGCGTGCTCGTCACGGTCTCGCGAATCGCGACGTGCTGCGAGGTCGCGCCCGCATCGCTGCCAACCCGGGCATCGCCCATCGCGCCCGTGATCGGGCTCGAACATCCGAGCATCCCGCCGAGCAATCCACCGACGACGAACCAGCGCACGGTGGACACCGGGTTATTTGACCTTCCGAACGTTGGGATGCTCGCCCGAGGTCGCCACGCGCATCCGCTCGAGCAGGGTCTCGGCCGCGGCCGTATCCACGATCGCCTGCGCATTGGGCACGGCCGTCTCGTCGAGGAACGGCCAGAGCTGCGCGCGGACGTCCGCCGGCAGGATGCTCTCCAGATACTCCAGCGCCATGCCGCGCAAGCTCGCGTCGTCGGTCTGGACCGCATGGAGCGCGACGCGCAGGGGTTCCGAAGGAAGCACGAGACCGAGCACGCGGAAGATGTGCGAGAGCCCGAGATCCACATCGGTCGTCGCCTCGATCACCGGATCGATCGTGAGCTTGCGTGCGCGCCACTCGGTCGGCTCGGTCTGCAGCTCCTTGCGCACGTACTCGAAGACATCGTCGTGGCGCAGCGGCAGACCGTGCTCGACACTGGCGAGGATGGTGCTGCAGTAGTAGCGAACATCGAAGCTCGGATCGGCGAGCCCGCGCCACAGGCCCCAACCCGCGAGTCCGGGCGCGCCGGCCGCTAACAGGCTCGGCATGCGCCGACGCAGCTTCTCGGGTGCCTCCGGATCGAGGAGCGCTTCGACGTAGAGCCCGGTGCCCAGCGGTGCGAGCTTGCGCAAGGCGAGGATCGCGGTCTTCGCAGTCTCGTCGTCGTCGCTCGCGACGAGCTCGAGCGCCATAGGCAACACTTCGTAGGGCAGCATCTCCGCGAGCCCGGTCCTGATCGCGTCCTGATCGGTCCCGCGGAACACGCGAACGAGCGACAGGAGGTGCTCGAGCTTGTCGTGCACGAGCGCGCCATGAGGTGGTGTGACCTTCGTGGCCTTCGGTGCCGGGGGATCGAGCTTCTTGCGCCGCCGGCGCATCTGGAGCGGCACCACATCGGCGGGATGACCGAACGCGGGCATGTCGACGAGGCTGAGCCACGGCTCGGGTTGCCCACCGGATGGCTCGGCTGGCACGATAGCCGGAATACCGCTCGGTGACCGCTCGGCGACCGCTTCGAGCAGGCTCGCTTCGAGGGACTGGGAGTACGCACGCGGGAGCCGCAGGGTGTAGACGATGCCGATCACGCCCGCGAAGGCTGCGGTGATCAACAGCCCCGTGCGCGGCGCCGCAACCAGAAAGATCACGAGGCCGACGAGTTGCGCCGAGAGGATGTCACCGATCTTGTCGGCGCCGACATCGAGCACGACCTTGGTCGGGCGCTTCTGCTCGGTCGGTAGCGGCGCGTAGAGCAGTTCGTAGCCCGCGCGATAGATCGAGTTGCGCGTGACAAACTCCGCACCCCGCGCGATCGTCGCGGTCACCGGCAATGGAACGATCACCGAGAGCAGGCTGAAGCCGGTCAACATGTACGGCAACGTCGAGACGCTGCGTGGCACGCCGAGCATCGTCAGGATCGGCCCCGTGCACGCGACCTGGACGATCGCGGTGATGATATTCGTCACCGTGTAGAACACCGCGAGCTGGCCCAGCAGATCCGCGTGGGTCCCGTGGGCCCCCTGACCGCCCACGATATCGGCCTTGAACACGTAGTCGAGTGCGCCCGCACCGACCGCGGTCACGACCACGACGATGCCCGCCTTGCGTAGCAGCGACGAGCGCATCACGCCGCCCAGCGCGCTCCACGTCGACATCGCCTCGCGCTCCGGGTGCTTGTTAGCCACCACGACCTGGCCTCGGCCGAAGACAAAGAGGATCGCCGCGCAGACGATCTGCATACCCGCGAGCACAGCGAGGATCGCATCGGGCGCGAGATAGACCGCCGTGCGCTCGGCGATCACCCCGCCGAGGATGCCGCCGAAAGTCGCGCCCATGCCGATGCGCCCGATGTGGCGCTTCGCACTCGCGATATCGAACCGCTCGTTGACGATCGACCAGAACCCCGAGACCAGCACCGCGCTCGCGATGTTGAGGTGGAAGAACGTGATGACCGCGACCGGCCGCGGGTAGCGCGAGATCATCGCCCACTCGGTGAGCGCGACGAGACCACTCACGAGGTTCATCGCCGGCACTAGGCGCATCGGACCGAACCGGACCATCAGCTTGCCCGCGATGATGATGATCGGAAGCGACAGCGCCGCCGACACGCCGATGAACAGCGGCAGCGATTTGATCGAGAACCGCGCGAGCAGCGTCGCATCGCGCGCCGCCTTCGCCGCGAGGAAGGACGCGACGACGAGGAGCGCCGAGATCGCAGCCAGGCGCGCGAGGCGCCGCTGGTCGTCGTCGACGCTCATGACATCAGACCGCCGCCTCTGGCTCGTGGTCGTGCGGGTCCGGGTGCTTCTCGGCGACGAGCTTGTCGAACATCCGGCCGCTCCGGTACGCGAAGAATAGCCACAGGCACGTGAGGATCACGTTCGTCACCGCGAACGCGCGGACGCCAAGGTGCAGGACTTCGACGAACAGGAACACGAGACCGAGGCCCGCGATCACGTCGCCCATGCGGAAGAAGAACGTATCGATCGCTGCTTTCGCTTTGTACTTCGCCTCGTGCGAGGTCGGCAGGAACAGCGCTTGCCGCAGCGTGTTGTGGAGCGAGTAATCGAGGCCGTTCTCGGTCGTCTTCTCGACCCGCACGAGCGAGACATTGACGAACAGGATCAGCGCGAACCAGCCACCCAGCACGATGAGCGGCATGATAAACAGCGCACGCCTCACGCCGAGCGTCGTCAGCAGGCGCGCGACGATAAACGTCTGGAGTAGGAAGCTGACGATGTTAACCAGGAAGTAGTAGCTCGAGAAGAAGTCGCTCAGGTACTCCTCCTTCGCGGCTTTGAACGTCGGATTTTTCTTGGTCGCGTCGTCGATCTTTTGGTCAGCCGCGTCGGGCGTTGCAGTAGTGCCCGCGCTCGGATGAACTTTCTCCGCGGCGTACGTCTCGGCATGCCTGGTCGCGAGCTCGCTGATCACGTACTCGCCTGCCGTGTTGATGATCGTCGCGGTCAGCAACATCCCGGCGAGCAGGCGAAGGTACTTATCGCGAAGGACGAGCGCGAAGCCACCCTTCTTGTCTTTCTTCGCTTCTTCCTCGGGCTTGGCCGACTTGACCTGCGCGACCTCCTGCTTCTTGACGGCCTCGCGGCGTTCGACCACGTGATACAGCACGATCGAGACGCCCAGCAGCGCCACCGCGAGCGTCATCAGGCCGGGAACACCGAGGACGTGATGGAGCATCCTGGGCACGTACGCGCCCAGCATCGCGCCGATGCTCGCGCCGATGCCGATGACGCCGAACACGCGCTTACCTTCTTCTTCCGTATAGATGTCGTTCGCGAACGACCAGAAGTTCGAGACAACGAGCGCGTTGAAGACGCCGACCCAGATGTAGAACGCGAGGCCGATCGGGGCCTTCGCTTCGGAGAGCAAATAGAACCCGACGAGGCAACCCATGAAGATGATCTGCATCGTCGTCATGAGCCGGATCCGCGTGACCTTGCTCGCCAGCCAGCTGAACGAGGGCACCACGCCGAGCAGGAGGATCGTCTGTCCTGCGGAGGCGTAGGACTTGAGCTCCGCACCTCCACCAAGCAGGATCAGCGGCTCGCGTACGACCTTGAGGACGTAGTAGCAGCACAGCAGGAGAAAGACGTTCAAGGCGAGGAGCGCGACCGTTAGAACCTCGCTCCGCTTGACCGGCGCGAACTTCCTGAGTGCTCGACCTAACGCTGATTCTCCGGTATCCGACGCGTTCAACGAATCCACAGGTGCGCATGATGCAATGGGAACGCCAAGGAAATTCGTAGGCGTGGTGCAGGCCAACGCACTGCAGGGGCTCTAGCTTAGCAGCTCGTTCCGCGAGCCGTGCGCCCACGCTCGGCGAATCTCGGTGCCGTGCGGCCGGTAGCGTCGCGAACCCGACAGGGACTAGAGCTCTTCTGCTTGGTGCGGCTCTGCTTGGCGTGCGGCGGCCAAGGCGTAGCGCCGGCAGTGCTCGAGGTACGCATGCTCGTGCAACGCCACGAGCTCGACGAGCGCTTGCCACAGCCAGCTCGGCGCATCGAGGTTCTTCGTGCGATGCGACGCGAGCTCGGCGGTCCACGCGCGCGTCGCATCGCCATCCATCTGGCGCCGGTGCGCGCGCCCGACGACCATGCCGAGGTAGTACGCGAGCCTGCGCGCCTCATCGGCATCGACGTGATCGAGCTCGAGCTTGAGATCCTGCGGCAGGAGCTCGCGGATGAACACGGAACGGTCGAGGATCGCACCGGCGAGCATGCGAGATCCGAGCGCCGGAGCGAGCCGCTTCGCACCTTGCAGCACGCGCATCCCCGGGGCGAGCCCGGTGTTCGTATCGGTGGCCCACGGTGCGACGGCCTCGACCGCTTGCTTGATATCGAGGAGCGCGAGCGTGCGCTTCTTCTTCTCGCGATACTCGACGAGCGCCGCGACGCGCCACAGCCCGAGCGAGCTGCAGCCCTTGACCCAGAACGCGGCATCGACGAGCGTGATCGGCCGCTGGGCGTCGTTGCCTTCGAGCGCCGTGATCAAGCCGCGGATCGGCTCCTGCTCGACCAGCCGCGTGACCGCATCGCGCTCTTCATCGGAGAGCTCCCAGAACTGCTTGCCGATCGGGATGCTCTTGCGCGCGCCGATGCGCTCGTCGAGCAGGCGCTTCGAGGTCCGCTTGACCGCGCGCTTCATCACGAGCCGGATCGGCGGCGGCAGCTCGTCGATCTGTTCGGACACCGCTTCGCCTTCGAACGCCGCCTCGTAGCCCGCGACGAGATCCTCGGTCAGCCGCGCGGTCGTGACACCCGGCAGATCCGACGAGCGCGCCGCCATCGCGAGCGACAGGGCGAGGCGCAAGAGGTCGTGCGCCGGGTTGCCGATCACGGTCTGATCGAGGTCGCGCATCTCGACGACCGCGGTCGCGCTGTGGTGACCGATCGGGCCGAGGTTGCCGATGTGGCAGTCACCGCAGATCCACACCGGTGGGCCTTGCGGGATCGAGGTGGTCTGCGGCGAGGCGAGCCACTTGTAGAACTGGCTCGTGCTGCCACGCACGAACGCGTGGGCGCTGCGCGCCATCTTGAGCTCGCGCTTGGCATTTAGGGTCGCGCTGCGTTGGCTTGGAATGGGTCCGGTCATGGGCTCTCGACGGCTGCTACGAAGTCCGCCACGTTGCGATCGTGGTCGACCTTGCGACGGTGAATCAGGTGAACGCTCGCGATCAAGGGTGGCAATCCCGCGAGAAAGCCGCCGAACACGTCGAACGGCCAGTGCACGCCGAAGTAGATCCGTGACAGGCCGATACACAGGATCAAGGTCACCGCCGCGAAAACGATCGCGCGGCGATGCGCGGGATAGAGCGCCACCAGCACGGCCGCGATCACGCCCCACACGCCCATCGCCGACATCGAGTGCCCGCTCGGAAAGCTATAGTCGGTGGGCATCGGAATCTTGTCGAACAGCTGCGGCCGCGCGCGCGCGAAGATCGACTTCAAGTACTGGTTGACGAGGATCACGAACACCGCATCGACCACCAGCACGACCGCAGCGACGCGTCGCTTCCGCAGCGCGCACACGATCGCGAGCGCGGTGACGACTGGAATCAGCACCATGTTCGAGCCGATGAACGAAGCCGCCGCGGCGACGAGGTCCGCCGGCGTCGAATCGAGCTTGTGCACGGCGAGCTCGATCTGCTTGTCGAGTTGATCGACGCGCGGGTTACGAATTTCGCGCGCGACGATCGTGAACACCACGCTCGCGACGAGCGCACCGGCGAGCAGCAAGAATGTGCGCGGCGTGAGAGCACGCATCCAGCGCAGCATGTTCGCTCTCGTCTTCATCAACATCGCCAGGTCTCGTCAGCGTTCGGGACGCGTGAGGCCGACGACCTTCTGGCCCTTTGGCCCGAGGTCGTACGTATGAATCACCAGCGGACCCGCGTGGGTTCCATTCGTCACTTCGATCGAGACTCTCCGGGTCGGATCGTTGTCGGGCACGGTTTGATTCGCGATCGACTTGGGCTGGATGCAGAGCTCGCCATCCTCGCCGGGCGTGACGGGCAGCTCGACGGCTCGACCGTTGCCACGCTCGATCGCCTTGTAGCGGTACGTGGTCGAGATCATGACCAGCCGCTTGCGTGAGAAATCGGTCGCGCAGATCTTGTCGGCCTCCGGCCGGACATCACCGATCGGCGACATCTTCGAGAAGTAGCGCTTGAGGATCCGGTTCTGACGCTCGATCAGCGTCTCGACCAGGTACGCGACATCCGTGGGATCCTTCCAGCGCCCGAGCTCGACGATCCGCTTGATATCGGCCGGTGAGAACCGCGCGATCTTGCGCGCCATCCACGCGGCGTCGCGCTCCGTCATCCGCAGGAAGGCGGGGTTCGGATAGAGCGGCTTCCAGCGACCCGCGGCGAAATCGCGATTCGAGAAGTAGCCAAACTTCTTCTTGGCCTCGTTCTTCTGCGCGCGGTCCCACGGATACTCCTCGATCCCGAGCGTGAACAGCGATCGGAAGACATCGACGAAGTCGAAGTTGTACGAGTGGCCGAGCCGGCGAGAGAGCTCGTCGACGCTGACCTCACCACCCAGCGTATCGGAGGTGTCGAGGATGTAGTGCACGATGTGGCCTGGCGACGAGCGGACGTTCTTCTCGTCGCTCGCCATCCAGATATCCATCGAGTTCTGCTCGCGCGCATCCCAGTGATCGAGCCAGGCCGCGAGGATCTGGCCACCGCGAAGCTCGCGCCGATCTGCGTGATCGACGACGTCGTTCGGATCATCCTTGCGCACGCCGATGTAGCGGAACGGGCCGAGCGTGAGCCCGGGCAACCACTTCGAGGCTTGCATGCGAACCACGCCATCGCCGAGCTGGGTCGTGCTGTCGAGAGCCTTGTCGAGCGCCTTTTCGTCGAACGGATGGCTGAGCCCCTCGTTGTCGTAGACCAGGAGGTCGGGCTTGAGCTTGAGCTGCGAGCGCTTGAGCGTGACGACCTGCTCGCACGAGGTGTTGAAGCCGAGCTCGTCGTAGATCGCGGCGCCGATGACGCTCGCCGCACTCGCGCGCTCCGGCAGCCCTTCATCGTCGGCCTTGAGCATGTACTTGCCCTTGCCCTTGATGTTGATCCGGAAGCCGAGCGTCGAGCCGTTGTCCTTGCCGTGATCGATCAACCACTCTTCGTCTTTGACGTCGGCCGGCTCCGGCAGCATGTCCTCGGGCTCGCACGCGCCCGGTGCTTCGTCGTGGCCGGCCTCGCCTCCCGGCCGATTCGTGTACCAGGACGAATCCGCGACCTCGTCCATGCTGTTGACGTTGCGTGCCTCACCCGAGACATCGACCGAGAGCGCGCGCGACACGCGCGCGAACACCACGTTGTCGACCTGATCCCAGATGAACGGCGAGACGTACTCGAGCGGCGCGCAGGTCTGACGGTTCTTGTCGTCGGGCGCCGGATCGGCGCGGCACGAGACCGAGACATCCTTGGTGTCCGGATCGACGGTCATCGGATCGCGCAGCGGAAACGGCTTCGCCGAGCCCGCACACGCCGTGACCAGGAGAAGGGCTGCTCGCTTCATCTTAAAATCCCTGCCGCGAGCCGAACGCGACTCGAACCGAGGTGATGCCTGCGCCTTGATCGAACGTCTTGGTCCCGAGCCCGAACAAGATCTCGAAGCCCTGATCACGCACGGCGCTCGTGGTGACGCCGATGTCCCACGACAGGCGCAGCTTGCTCGGCCCGAGACCCTCGAGGTGCTCGCCGTACGCGTTGCCGAACGTGACGCGCGTCTGGCCATCGAGGCCGAGCCATACCGGCCAGGTGTAACCGATCTGTGCCGCCGCCGTACTGCGGCCGGTCATCCAGCCAGGGAGGAAGCCCGGCATGAGGTCGCCACCGAGCACGGCGTACTCGTTGAATGGAATGCCGTCGCCTTGCAGCGGATCGACGAACTGCAGCGCGAGCTGCATCTTCAACACGCGTTGATGACCGGTGAGATCGACGGATGCGCCGAGCACGCCGCCGTACTGGATCCACGAGCGGGTCTGGTGAAGATCGAAGTTCGTATTCGAGTTCGCCTTCAAGAACCAGCCGCTGCCAGGTGCAGGCTTCGGCGCGCGCGAATCGATCTGCAGATCGACGCCACCGAAGGCGGTCGCGTAGTCGTCGCCGAACAGCGGCGGTTTCTCGAGCGTGCCGTTGTCGACGAGTTCGGAGACCGTCGGGTTGTTGCAGCAACCGCCCGCGACGAAGCTCAACCGGTGGACGCCACCACGGAAGCGGACGCTCGATTCGTCGACGATCTTGTGGCGATAGCTCGCGCTGCCTTCGATCTTCTCGAGGCCGTAGCGCGAGAGCGTCCCCGTCTTGACGTCCGGCCCGATGCCGAAATAAATGTTGTCCTCGGAGCGCTTGAACTCGAAGCGTGCCTCGACCACGTCGCTCTTCGTGACAGAGTACCGATCGGCCGCGGTCGCGTCTAACCATGGAGCGCCCCAGGTCGCGAGGTGGATGCGGAGCTGGTTGTCCTTCGCGAGAAAGTCGTCGCCGGCGTAGTAGAGCCCGACGCTGGGCAAGAGGCCGAAGTCAAACAGGACGGTCGGGATGATCACATTTTTGCCCTCGGGGCCAAACGTGAAGATCGACTCGACCGTATCTGCCCAGTGATCGCGCTCCGCGGTGGTCACGAACGCACCGATCGGCCTCCGGATCACGTACTCGTACGGAACCCAGAGCGGAAACAGGATGACGCGCGGAATCCACCATGCCCATGAATGGCCGTCGACATCCGGGTTGCCACGGCCGTCGTAGTCAGGGACGTCGCGTTTCGGGTCATCTGCATGAGCCACAGAGGTGGCTACTGCGAGAGCCAGGCAGATGGAGATGCAGGTGCGAATACGTCTGTCCCGTGCAAACCGTTCGCCAAAAAACTCGTACGCCTCAGGGGCACGTAGCTTCCAACGAGTCATTCACCGAACCTGTCGCTGTAAGTCCGAGCAGAAAAGTGCCGTGCGTTTGCGGCACATTGCGCCCCTCCGCCACGTTCGCACGCCCAAACCATCACCGTGGTTGGTCTCCGAATTTGCAGTACCCATCCGAATGGTTAGCCGGATCAGTCCTCTCATTATTCTCATGGTCTGCAGCAGTGTGGCGGCAGCCGACCCCGAGCCCCCGTCGACTCCGGTCTCCGGCAGCCCCGCTGCCGAGCATCCGAATATCGCCCCGCCCGCTCCGGACGCGCCTCCGGAGAAGGTCGAACAAGCAGAGCAGGTCGCGGACAAAGCCAAGCTCACCCCGATCATCACGAACCCGAACAACCCGATGCGACCTGCGTTCCAGCTCTACGCCGAGATCGATCTCCCGATCGTGGCGACGGGTGCGGTGTTCGCGCTCGCTCGACTCACCAAGGTCCAGCCCGCGTATTGCGCGCCCCTCTGTGCCCAGACCGGGCTCAACGCGATCGACAAGCTCACGGCTGGACGCTTCAGCAGTGCGTGGTCGACCGCCTCGGACTTCGAGCTCTACGGCCTCGGCGCTGCCGCCGCGGTCCTTCTCCTTCACGATGAAGGCGCGCTGAACGCGCTCAACGACGCGGTCGTGGTCGGCGAAGCGACGCTGAGCGCGACCGCGGTGGCTTCGATCATGACCCTCGCGGCGGGTCGGCCGCGGCCGTTCCTCTACTCCGATGCCGCCCCGCTCTCGGTGCGCAACAGCGCCGATGCGGGCCTGTCCTTCCTGAGCAGCCACACCGCCGAGGCGTTCGCGATCGTGACCTCGCTCTACGTCGCGGAGAAGCGTCTCCATCCCAACTCGAAGCGACCGAAAGTGATCCTCGGCATCGGCCTCGGCGTGGCGACGTTGGTCGCCGTCTCGCGCGTGATGGCGGGCTATCACTTCATCACGGATGTCACCGGTGGAGCGATCGTCGGTTCATCGCTCGGCGTGTTGATCGCGTCAGTGCACAACTCGCCCGTCGAGATCGTACCTGTCGTCAATACCGACACGAAATCCGCAGGCCTGGGCCTCACGGGTAACTTCTGAGGAGATTCCCCTAGCCCTTTTGCTCGTTGCGGCCCGTGCGTTCGCGACCCACGTTGGTTCGCGATGAAACGACTCTGGCTAGGGCTCGTTACAGTGACTGCTGCGTGCACGCCTGACAACTCGGGTAGCTCGCTGGTCAGCTGTGAAAAGTTGGCGGTTCAGCCTGCGCTGAAGAAACCTGGCTGGAATGGCACTGTCTTCACGATCGCGATGGAGAATCACAGCCGCAGCCAGATCTTCGGCAATCGCCACGCACCGTTCATCAACAAGCTCGCGAAGACCTCCGCGGTGGCGATGGGCTATCACGACCCGTACGTGCATCCGAGCGAGGCGAACTACCTCTGGATGGTGTCGGGCGAGAACTTCGGCGTGCTCGACGACGACGACCCGAACAAGCACTCGTTCAACTCGACCTCGCACATCGCCGATCAAATCGAGAACGGCGGCCTGACCTGGAAGTCGTATCAAGAGTCGATGGGCGCGCCGTGCGGCCTCGTCTCGCACGGTCGCTACGCACCGAAGCACGATCCGTTCGTCTACTTCGACGACATGAACGGGTGGGACGGTGCCACGGTCTACAAGACCCAGCGCTGCATCGACCACGTGGTCGATTACTCGGTGCTCGACAACGATCTCGCGTCCGGCACCGTGCCGAACTACGCGTTCATCACGCCGAACCTCGACGATGACATGCACGATGGTTCGATCGCCGAAGGCGACGCGTGGCTGTCGCACGAGATTCCCAAGATCATGGCGAGCCCCGCGTATCACGATGGCGGCGTGATCTTCCTGCTCTGGGACGAAGGTGGCGGCACGCCCGCGAACGACGATCCTCCGTTCATCGCGATCTCGAACAACGCGAAGTCCGGATTCCAGTCGCTCGCGAACTACGACACGAGCTCGTACCTGAAGACCGTCGAAGCCGTGCTCGGCCTCGGGTCCTTGCCCTGCGACGCGGAGAGCGCCTCGGTCAACACGATGGCCGATCTGTTCAACGCGCCGCTCGCCGATCCGCCGGCGCCCACCCTCGCGGTGACTCCCTAGTGAACGCGCCCGCCGCCATCGGATCGCGCGCGGCCGGCGTGGTCGGCGTGCTCGGCGTACTCGGCGCGTGCACGCAGTCGGCGCCTCCGCCGTCTGCGCTCGCGAGCACCACACCGGCGCAGGTCGGCGCGCTGCTGTTCAGTGACCGGTCGCTCTCGGAGCCCGTCGGGCAGGCGTGCGCCGATTGCCACGATCCGCGCGTCGCGTTCCGCGATCCGGAAGTCGATCACTCTACCTCGATGGGTGCGATCGCCGGCCGGTTCGGTTCGCGCAATTCCCAATCCGCGATGTACGCCGCGCTCGTCCCGGAGCTCCACTACGATCCCGATGCGGCGCAGACCGTCGGCGGCTTGTTCTGGGATGGCCGCGCCGATTCGCTCGAGGATCAGGCGAACGGTCCGCTCATGAATCCGCTCGAGATGGCGAACCCGTCCAAGCAGGTCGTCGTCGACAAGCTTCGCCTCGGCCCGAACGCCGCGGCCTTCCGCGCCGCGTTCGGCGACGACGCGCTCGACGAGGTCGACGGCGCGTACTCCCACATGACCGCCGCGCTCGCCGCGTTCGAACGGACGCCCACGTTCGCGCCGTTCTCCTCCAAGTACGATCGCTACCTCGCCGGCACCGCCACGCTCGGTGCTGCCGAGAAGCGCGGCCTCGCGATCTTCGAAGATCCTGCGCGCGGCAATTGCGCGAGCTGCCATCCGAGCCGGCCGAGCCGGCCGAGCCGGCCGAGCGCGAATGGTGCGCCGCCGATGTTCACGACCTACGCGTACGCGAACCTCGGGATCCCCGCGTACGCGAACAACCTGTTCTACGCGCAACCGGCTGCGCTCAACCCGGAGGGCGCCAGGTACATCGATCGCGGGCTCGGACGCACGCTCGACGACGGTCAGCAGGACGGCAAGTTCCGCACGCCGACGCTGCGCAACATCAGCCGCACCGCGCCGTACGGCCACAATGGCTACTTCGCGAACCTGTCCTACTTCCTCGACTTCTTGAACACCCGCGATACCGGCTCGACCGAGGTCGGCACGTGTAGCCGCGCGAAGGCCGAGGCGCGCTGCGCGTGGCCCGCACCCGAGGTCGCAGCGACCCTGGACCATCATGTCGGCAACCTGAAGCTGAGCGAGAGCGACATCGACGATCTGGTCGCGTTTCTCGAGACCCTCGACGACGTCGAGTAGGTCGTACTCGACGCTATTTCGAGGCGACGAACGGTGGAGCCGACCACGGTTCACTCGCGCGCCGAGCTCACGATCGATGTGCCCGGACGGTCGCGGCGGCGCCGCACGATCGCGGCCCGCACGCGCACCTCTAGTATCGGTGGCGCCAGAGCAGATCGATACCGTCGTAGCTGCGATCGCCCGCGGTGGTCTCGAGCTCGAGCTGGCGCGTGAACCAGTACTCGAGCGTGCCTTCGCTAGAGTTCTCGTCGGGTCGCGCGGCGAGGTGCTGGGTGACCGAGAAGAATAACGTGTGCGTGATCCACGAGCCGACCTTGACCGCGGCGCTGGAGGTCGCAGAGGCGGCCTCGTAGCGAATGACATCGACATCGAACGGCAGCGCCTTCTTCACGTAGCCACCGATCTGGTTCGCGACGATCGAAGTACCGGCCGAGGTCGCCTGGTCGCGCGTACTGCCGCGGTTCGGATCGCCATTGGGCTCGCCACCGAGGAGGAAGCCGAGCAGCTCGCTCTGCGAGTAGAGGCCGGGGTCGGAGCTGAGCACGAGCTGCGGTTTGGAGAGGCGACCGCGGACCTGCGTGACCGTGGTGACATCGGTGAAGTCGTGGCTGATCCGGACCTCGAGCTGCGGATCGATCGTGCCGTCGAAATAGACCGCGGCGCGCTCGATGCGATAGCGACGATCGAAGAGGTCGAGGTCGCCGCTGTTGGCCGCGATCGACCCCTTCACGCCCATCGTCTCGGCATCCATCGTGACGTCGAGCGTGCCCTCGACCGTGGTGCGGAACTCCTTGGCCTCGACCTCGGTCTTGTGGAGCGTGACGTGGGCGATCAGGCCGGGCTGGGCCGGCGGAGCGGGCGCATTCGGAGCGCCGTTCGGGCCGGCCGCGACGATCGGCGGCTTCGCCTTCTGGATGCCGAGGTGGAGATCCGCCGGCGTGCCGACCGGCTTGAGCGCCTCGCCGCCGATCTTGTCGACCTTGATGAAGGTCTTGTCGACCGAGACATCCGCGATCCAGGTCTGGTTCTTGCGATTGATCTTCGCCGTGATCTCGGAATCGATCAGAGGTTCGACAGAGCCGATCGGCGAGACGTGATGGAGGATCAGCTTCGCCGTACCGCCGCTGAGGTTCACGCCCTCGAGCGCGATGGTGCCATCGACCTTGAGGTCGCCCTTGCCGAGCTTGCCGGTGGCCGCGAGCGTGATCTGGTCCTTCGAGATCACGACATCGATCTGAGCTCGACGCATCGTGCCGACCTGCGGCGCGATGGGTAGCCGCGCATCCTTGAGGTGAATCTCGCCGAGGATGTTCGCGGTGCGCGGATCGAATCCGGTGATCGTGAGGTTCGCGTTCAGCGTGCCGCGAGCGGCACTGCCCGGCTCGGGGGCGAAGGCGAGCAACGGGGTGAGCTCGAAATCCTTCGCCTGCAGCTTCGCGGTCGCTGCGGCGAGGTGCTTCGGATCGACCATGGCACTGAGATCGATCTTGCCACCCCGATCCTCGGTGCCGTGAAGCTCGATCTTCGCGCCGCTCGCCAGCTCGTAGTCGGTGTCGAGCGTGATCGTCTTGATGATCCGCACCGGCGGCCTCCCCATCGGGCCCGGACGCGATTCGAGATCGTTCGCGGTGAAGTGCGCCTTCACGACGGGCGCACCGATCGTGCCGGTGATCGTAATCTTGCCATCGAGCGTACCGCCGATGATCTCGTTGCGACCGAAGACCTCGAGCAGCGCCGGAGCGGACGTCTGCTTCAACGACAACGTCGCGTTCAAGGCGGCGGTCTTCAAGCTCGTGGGATCGGTGCGCAGCTGGGCGACCGTCACCGGCAGCGTGCCCTCGAACTCGAGCAGCGTCACCGCGCCCTTCTGGGTCTTCATGGTGATGCTCGCCGTCGCGTTCTGACCATCGAGCTTCGCACCGAAGTGAGCATCGACCGGCTGCGCGATCGGCGAGCCGCGAAGGTTCGTGACCTCGACCTGGACACGCGCGGTCTTCGCACCCTCACCGATGTCGAGCGCGAAGCTCGCATTGCCGCGCATGGTCGATTCGACGCCGAACCGCTCGAGCATCGCCGGATCGAATGCGATGTTGTCGGTCTTGATCGATGCCACGTGCAGGGCCGCGAGGCCCTCACGCCGCCACGCCGCCGGATCGGTGGGGTCTGCAGGCAGCGCGATCTCGGCGCGCGCGGTCACGGTCCCGACCTGCTGCGCCTTGATGGTCAGCGTCGGCACGAGCGCGCGCAGGGTGGGTTGCTCGATCGCGAGCTCGGCATCGACGCGACCGAGGCCGCGGACCTGAGGAAGCTGGAGCTGCTGGACCTTGAAATCGCCCTTCGCGGTCGTCGCCGTGATCGTGAGCTGCCCGTCGAGCCGGCCCGACATCGGCGGCTTCGTCACCGTGACGACCTGGCCGGTGCTCGGTTGGGTCAACGCGTTCAGCCGGCCGAGCACGACGAGATGATCGACGTGCGGTGCGATCGAATCGACCGGCTTGGCCAGGAGGTTCGCGATCTGGCCGAGGTCCACCGCCGCGACCTGCACGCTCGCGGTCGTGATCGCGTTGCGCCCCGCGCGCTTCCACGCGGCCGCATTCATGAGGTCCTGCGGTGCCGCGAGCTCGACCGCGATCTTCGCGCTCCCCATCGTGCCGCTCGACGCGGCGCCCGTCATGGTGACCTTGCCGGGCGCCGCGGCGATCGTCGCATCGAGGTCGACCGCCGGCTTCGTCGGGTCGATCGCGATGCCCTTGGCGCTGACGTCGAGCGTGCCGGCGAACCGGTTCGCCTTGCGCGTGACCGCGGCGTGCGCGGTGATCGCGCCGCGATACTTCGGGCCGAGCACGGCGAGCGCGAGTTGATCGACATCGACCTTCGCGGCGAGGTCACCCGCGTTGCGACCCGCGCGATCCATCTCGGCGGAGAGCGCGATGCGACCACCTTGCGACGAGGTCGCGAAGTTCGTGAGCGCGAGGTGCTCGGGGTCCATCACGAAGTGACCGCCATCACCGGTCCAGTCCGAACCGTTGCCCGCACGCACGTGGTGGTGTCCGAGATCGACGATCACCGTGCTCCCCTTGCCCGGCGGGGTGACGAGCGCGGCGAGCTCGATCAACCAGGGATCCTGATACGGATGCGACGTGACATTCACGGCGATCCGCCCGTCGTGGCGATCCTTTGCGGTGAGCTCGACCTTGCCGAGCGCCATCGTCCCGCGCACGATCTCGGTGGCCTTCACGCTCGCCTTGCCATGCGGTTGACTCGGCACGTGGGTGCCATCGATCGCGATGTTCAGCGACGCCATCCGCAGGTCCTGCATGGTGAGCTGCTTGCCATCGACGGTCGCCTTGACCGCGAGGTCTGGTGACGGCGTCAGGGCCCCGCTCGCATTGACGCTGACATGCAACGAGCCGTGAAGTGGCGCCGTGCCGCCCGAGGCGTAGGCCGGATCGACGACCGCCGTGACGACCGCGCGATCGAGATGGATCACCTGACCGGCGCGCGTGATCGCTGCATCGATGTTCGCCTTGAGCGGACCCATCACCGCGACCTTCGACGCGACCGTCTGGTCCTTGCTCGAGAGCTCGACATTGACCTCCGCGCGCGGAAGCTGCTGGTACGTGCCGTGACCCTTGATCGTCGCGGTCGCCGTTGGCAGAGCGCCCGGCGCACCCTGGGTGACATCGAAGGTCGCCGAGAGCCCGCCGCTCGCGAGCACCCTGTTCTGCGTGAGCACGGCGAGATCGAGATCGTTCGTCTCGAGCGTGCCGGTCACGTGCTTGGCATCGAGATCCACGGTCAGCTTCGCGCCGAGCTTGCCCGCGCCGATGCTCGCATCGAGCGACAGCGGCATCACCGAGCCACTCGTGGGTTGCGCCATGATCGCGAGCCCGAGATCGCCCGGCAGCTCGATCCGCGGCACGAGCTTCGCGACCGCGGCCTTCGGTGCCGCGACCAGCAGCGTGCCGGAGAGGTGAGGCAGCTTGCCCTCGATGTGGGACTTGAGGATCGACAGGTCGCTCGCGGCGATCGACACACCACCCACCATCACCTCGAGATGCGACGCCCGGGTCTGCTCGGCATCGTCGTGGACCTGCGCGAGGATCGTGATCGGCGCGTTGCGCTCGCGCCAGGTCGCCACGAGGCGCAGGCCGGCGTTGCGCGTGCCGACGGCGTGGATGTGACCATTCGTATCGATCAACACGCCGTCGAGGTTCATCACGCCGAAGTCCGGTTGCCCCGTCTCGACCATCACGTGGCCGCGGATCAGCTCGACATCGTCGAGGTCGACATCCCACGCGGACTTGGTCTGGGGCTGGTTCGGATCCGACGGCGTCATCAGCTTCGCGATCGCGAACGAGCCATCAGCTTCGCGCTTGATCGCGACATCGACATCCTCGGCGATCACCTCCTTGAGCTTGATGTCGCGCTTGATCAGGCTGAACACGCCGACCGTCGCGGTCAGCTTCTTGATCGTGATCGCCGGCTTTTTGTCGGGACCATTGATCACGACATCGCGCAGCACCAGATCGCCGAACGGCGTGCCTTCGACCCTGCCGATCGAGCCCCCCCCGACGAACAGCTTCGCGAGCTGATCGTTGCCGATGTCGCGGACCTTATCGCGGCCGTAGTCGGTGTGAAGGACCGAGAGCGCGATGACGACCACCGCGACCACGAGCAGGCCGAGCACGAGCGAGATCTGTTTGACCCAGCGCAACCCTCGCCGCCAGCCATGAACTTCGTCATCCGCTGCGAACGCCGACATATCAGAACGCCTCGCCGAGGCTGAGATGGAACGCGTACTTCGAGAGAGGTTCGGGATCCATCGGCCCGGTGTGGTTCAGGCGATAGCCAACATCGGCGCGCACCGGCCCGACGATCGTGAGCACGCGCAAGCCGATACCGGCCGCCCAGTCGAGCTGCTGCGGCCGGAGCTGGGAGGCAGTATCGGTGACTTCACCGCCGTCCAGAAACACGACGCCGTTGAGCGGCATCTTCTTGATCGTCGTGATCGGGATGCGCGCCTCGAAGCTCGTATCGATCATGCCGCCGCCGCCGTACGGCACCGTGATCGTCGAGCCCTTCACGGGACCGGTCACCGAAGGTGACAACATGCGCTCGGCGAAGCCACGGTTGCTCGAGGCGCCGCCTGCGTAGAAGCGCTCCGTCGGCGGCACGTCGCCGGTGAGCTGACCGTAACGAACCTTCGCCGCGAGCACGACCGGACCGAGCGGTGCGTACGCGCGGACCTCCGGGATGATCTGCTGGTAGTTGTACGAGCCACCGGCGTACGGGCCGCCTTCGGCGACCTGGAGCTCGCCGTACAAGCCCCAGCGCGGCTCGACCGGATGATCGCGAAGATCGACGACGAGCGCCTGCTTGAACGCGCCGAGGAACTCCGAGTGATCGATGCCGAGATGCGCCTGCAGCGCATCGTCGACGAGCACGCTCGGATGGCTGAAGCTGTACTGCTGGACCTGGTAGCCGAGCCGCAGCATCACGCGCTGCGTGCCGAGCGGAATCTCGTAGCCGAGCTGACCTTCGGGCCCGTACTCGGTGAACGCCTCGTACGCGAGGTAGGTATAGCCCGCCTCGACCGAGCCCTTCGCGTGCGTGAAGAACAGGTCCTGGCGCTCGAGCTTCGCGAGCGCGCGGACGCGGGGCTCGTAGCCGGTGCCGTCCCGGAGATACGCGTACGCCGGCCGAAAATCGAGGGTGACGGTATCGAGCGGGAACGGCCAGCCGACGATCTGGTAGCCCGCACGACCGCGGACTTCGTAGCTCAGCGGATCGATACCGAAGCCACCACCGAATGTGATTTGATGCGCGGCGCTTTCGGACACCGACACGTGCATGTCGACCTGGTCGGTGTCGCCTTGATCCGGCTGGATCTGGACCGAGGAGAACCGGCTGAGCCCGTAGATGTCGCGCTGGGTCTTCGTGATCGCGCGGTTCGAGTAGACCTGGCCGGGCTGGAAGTGGAGCCGGTTGACGATCGCACCGCGCATCTCGCCCTGGACGCCCTCGACGACGATCTTGCCGAAAGTGCATTTCGGTCCCGGCCTGAACCGCAACATGATCACGGCGGTGTGCGTGGGCAGATCGCCCTCGACCGTCGCGTCGAGCTTCGCGCGCGCGTACCCAGCATCCTGGACCACACCGAGCACCTTGAGCTTCGCGTCGTCGTAGGTCTCGTAGACGAACGGCGCACCATCGCGCAGCGGCATCGCCGCGCGCACCGCCGCATACGGCAAGGCTGGATCGGTCGGCAGCCCTTCGATCCGCACCTTGACGACCGCGCGCGTGCCCTCGTCGACCTTGTAGATCACGGTCGTCGCGAGGTTCTTGCGCTCGATCCGTGGCTGAACATCGATCTCGAAAAAGCCCTCACGCTGGTACTGGCCCTTGAGCCGGCTCGCATCGCTCGTGATCTGATACGGGTCGGCGGCACGACCGGCCTGCTCCGCGCGGTGTAACGCGAGGCCGTTCAAGAGGTCGCTGCTCTTGATCTTCTTGTTACCTTCGAACTTGACGCTCGCGAGGTACTCCTCGCCCGGCCGCCTCGGCGGTGTCGAGTGGCATGCGCTCGCGATCACACACGTGGTGATCACCCAAACCAGCGAGCGTGACATCGCGGGTCACTAGTCCAAGATCGATACCAGCCTAAGTGTGCGTGTTTCCTACCGCAGGCCGAGCGCCGTCGCACACCGAGCCTTTCTGACGTGACTGGGCTGCTCTTGACCTTCGCTGCCGCGCTCCCTTTGCGGGCCGCGGCGTAGATCACCGGGCTGGCGCGCTCGGCCAGCAGCTAACTCCGCGCAGCTCCCGGATCCACCCGGTGGGCCCGCCGCGTCAGTTCGCGGTGAGCGCGCAACACTTCTTGTATTTCTTGCCGCTGCCGCACGTGCATGGCTCGTTGCGACCCACCTTGGTCGAGGTCGCTCGCACGACAGGCGATTCGTGCTCCCGCCGCCACTTGATCCAGTAGCGGTAGAGGGCAAGCACGTAGTCGCTCAGCTTCGCGGCGTACTGCGCGATGTGCTTCGACGCGTCCGTGATGATCGTCCCGTCGACATCTTCCTGGCCGACGAGATCGAATTCGCCAGCGAGCACGCTGAACGCGAGCAGCTGCCGGTCGGCATCGTCGTCCGCCTGCCAGATCGGATCGTTCTCGGCGGCCTCGAGGTATCCGCTACACCATTCGGCGAGGCCGTCATCGCTGCCTGGAAGCCGCGGAGCGACATCGTTCTCGAACAGGTCGACAACGATCTGGTTGTAGAACCGGACGAGCAGATCCATCGCGCGCTTGAACTGCGCTTGCGTCTCGAGCTTCACATCGCCAAACACCTTGGCCTGCCACACGGTCGGCATGATCATCGTCGGCGCCGAGACAATCGCGGTGAGATAGCCGTGCGCTGCCTCGAGCGACATTCCGGTCTCGGAGCGATCGAGGAGGTCCGAGAGCTCGTGCGCTTCCCGGTCGGACAGCGGCTTCATGCGACGGCCGTCAGCGAGTCGCCGAGGATCGAGACCAGGCGATCGATCTCGTCACGGGTCGAGATGAACGGCGGTGCGAGCTGGATCGTATCTCCGCCGTAGCGGACGTACAGGCCCTTCTCGAGGCACTTCATCGCGACTTCGAACGGGCGCTTCGCGGGCTCGCCCTTGACTGCCTCGATCGTGAGCCCGGCCGCGAGCCCGAAGTTGCGAATGTCGGTGACGTGCTTGGTGCCCTTGAGCCCGTGCACCGCGTTCTCGAAGTACGGCGCGAGCTCCTTGACCCGCTCGATCATCTTCTCGCCGATCAACACGTCGAGTGCGGCATTGCCGGCCGCGCACGCGACGGGATGCGCAGAGTACGTGTAGCCGTGCGGGAACTCGAGCATGTAGTCGGGTCCGCCCTGCGCCATGAACGTGTCGTAGATCTCCTTGGTCGCGACGACGCCGCCGAGCGGCTGGACGCCGTTCGTGACCTGCTTTGCGAAGTTGAAGAGATCCGGCGTCACGCCGAAGGCTTCGGCGCCGGTGAACGCCCCCATCCGACCGAAGCCGGTGATCACCTCGTCGAAGATGAGGAGGATGTTGTTCGCCGTGCAGATCGCGCGGAGCTTCTCGAGGTAGCCCTTCGGCGGTGGAATCACGCCGGCCGAGCCTGCCATCGGCTCGACGATCACCGCGGCGATATTCGACGCGTCGTGGAGCGCGATCAGCTTCGAGAGGTCATCCGCGAGCTCGGCACCGGTCTCGGGCATCCCGCGCGTGAACGCGGCCGCCTTGTTCGTGAGCGCGAGTTGGGTGTGACTGAGGTGATCGGCTTCGAGGGTCTGACCGAACACCTTGCGGTTCGCGACGATGCCACCGACGGAGATGCCGCCGAAGTTGACGCCGTGATAGCCCTTCTCGCGACCGATCAGCCGAGTCTTGGTGCCCTGACCCTTCGCGCGCCAGTACGCGCGCGCCATCTTGAGCGACGTGTCCGCGGCCTCGGAGCCCGAGCCGACGAAGAACACGTAATCGAGGCCGGCGGGCGTGAGCTCCTTGATCTTGTTCGCGAGCGCGAACGAGCCGGGATGACCGAACTGGAACGCCGGCGCGTAGTCGAGCGTGGCGACCTGCTTCTGGACCGCCTCGATGATCTGCTTGTTGCCGTGGCCGAGGCCGCAGCACCACAGGCCCGAGAGCCCGTCGAAGATCTTCTTGCCATCGGCGTCGGTGTAGTACGCACCTTCGCCGCCGACGATCATGCGCGGGCTCTGCTTGAACTGGCGATTGCCGGTGTACGGCATCCAGTGCGCATCGAGCCACGCCGAGTCCAACCGAATCTTCTGAGGTTCCGAGCTCATAAGTTAAACGTCCCGCGGCGCACGAACTGGCCACGGCCTTTCTTCTGGTTGCCGACCCACTTGTCGTTCTCGATGATCAGCTCGCCACGGGACAGCACGTGCGACGGCGAGCCAGGCACGACGTGCCCTTCGAACGGCGAGTAATCGATATTCATGTGCAGCGTGGCGACGCCGAGCTTCTTCGGCCTGTTCGGATCCCACACGACGACATCGGCATCCGCGCCGATCGCGAGCGTACCCTTCTTGCCGTACATGCCGAAGATCTTCGCCGGCGCGGTCGACGTGATCTCGACGAACCGGTTCATCGAGATCTTCTTCTTCGTCACGCCTTCCCACAGGAGGTGCAAGCGCGTCTCGACACCGGGCATGCCGTTCGGAATCTTGGAGAAGTCGTTCCGGCCGAGCTCCTTCTGATCCTTCATGCAGAACGGGCAGTGATCCGTCGCCACGACCGAGAGATCGTAGTTGCGAAGGCCGCGCCAAAGGTGCTCTTGGTGATGCTTCAACCGCAGCGCCGGGGTCGCGACGTAGCCCGCGCCCTTGAACTCGTTGCCCGGCTCGCCGCGCAGGTGATCCTCGTCGAGGAACAGGTACTGCGGGCAGGTCTCGGCGTACGCGGGCAAGCCGCGATCGCGTGCCTCCATCACGCGCTCGAGTGCGCGCTGCGCCGAGAGGTGAACCATGTAGACAGGAACGTTCGCCATCTCGGCCAGAGCGATCGCGCGCTCGGTGCCGGTTGCCTCGGCAACTTCAGGCCGCGTGAGCGCGTGATAGACCGGCGCGGTGTGACCCTCGCTGAGCGCGCGCTTGATCAAGATATCGAGCGGCAACCCGATCTCGGCGTGCATCGTGATCAGCGCGCCGAGCTCGCCGGCGCGCAGCATCGCCTTGAAGATCTGCTCGTCGTCGACCATGAACACGCCGGGATAGGCCATGAACATCTTGAACGACGTGACGCCTTCGCGCACGAGCTGGCCCATCTCCTCGAGGGTGCCGGCGTTCGCCTCGGTCATGATCATGTGGAAGCCGTAGTCGATCGCCGCGTTGCCCTGCGCCTTTGCGTGCCACGCGTCGAGGCCCGCGCGCAGCGTGCCGCCCTTCGACTGGATCGCGAAGTCGACGATCGTCGTGGTGCCGCCGTGCGCGGCCGCGATCGTGCCGGTCTCGAACGTATCGGACGCGAACGTGCCGCCGAACGGCATCTCCATGTGCGTGTGGCAATCGATGCCCCCGGGGATGACGTACTTGCCGGTGGCGTCGATGACCTCGAGGCTCGGGCCCGCAGGCGACACCACCGGCGTCGAGTAGCCCGTGATCTTTCCGTTCTCGATGAACACGTCGGCGACGAACGTGTCCGACGCGGTCACGACGGTGCCACCGTGGATGTGTACCGTCTTGCTCATCACCGATCCTCGGTGAGAATTCCGTACGAGTCGGGACGGCGATCGCGGAAGAACTGCCAGGTGCGACGGACCTCTTCGATCATGTCCATCTCGAGGACGCCGGTGATCAACTCGTCCTTGTCCTCGCTCGCACACGCGAGGATCTGACCGCGCGGATCGCAGAAGTACGAGTTGCCGTAGAACCTACCGATGTTCCACGGCGCTTCGGTCCCGACGCGATTGATCGCGCCGACGAAGTACCCGTTCGCCACGGCGTGCGCCGGCTGTTCCAATTTCCAGAGGTATTGCGAGAGCCCCGCGACGGTCGCCGACGGGTTGTAGACGATCTCCGCACCGTTCAAGCCGAGGGCGCGCGCGCCCTCCGGGAAGTGGCGGTCGTAACAGATGTAGACGCCGATCTTCGCGTAGCGCGTCTGGAACGTCGGGTAGCCGAGGTTGCCCGGGCGGAAGAAGTACTTCTCCCAGAACCCGTTGGTCTGCGGGATGTGATTCTTCCGGTACTTGCCGAGGTACGTCCCGTCGGCATCGATCACGGCGGCGGTGTTGTAGTAGACGCCCGCCATCTCGCGCTCGTAGATCGGGACGACGATCACCATCTTGTACTGCGCCGCGATCGGCGAGAGCAGCGCGACCGTCGGGCCCGGCACGGCCTCGGCAGCATCGTACCAGCGCTTGTCTTGACCCGGGCAGAAGTACGGACCGTTGAAGATCTCCTGCAGGCAGAGGATCTGCACCCCCTGCTTGCCGGCTTCATGGATCATCGGCAGGTGCTTCTCCATCATCGCCGCCTGGATCTGCGCGACGGACACCGACTCGTCGTTGATCGGATTGCTCGCCTGGATCAATCCAGACAGCACCTGCCGGCCCATTAGTTCGTCACCAACGTTCCGGTCTCCTTCGCGATGTCGCCGTTCCAGGTCTCGACATCTTTGGCTCTCGCCGCCTTGCCGCCACGTGCGGCTTCCTTGGCGTCGCGCGAGGCCTTCTGGCGATCGACGAGATCGTGATGTGACGTGAAGTACGGCAGGCTCCTGCCGATGAACTCGCGCAGGTTCTCGAACTTGTGGTCGGTCATGAACTTGCCGAGCTCTTCCTTGAGCTCGCTGATGATCTCGTAGCCGCGGAGCATCGCGCCCGTGCAGACCTGGACCGTCGAGGCGCCGAGTAAAAAGAACTGCGCGGCGTCGAAGCCGGTCTCGATGCCGCCGATGCCGCTGATCTGCACGCCCGGGTTCGCGCGCGCGACTTCCATCACCTGACGCAGCGCGATCGGCCGCACCGCTTGGCCCGAATAGCCACCCGGCACGGAGTAACCTTCGACGGTCGGCATCGGCCGCAGCGTCTTGAGATCGATGCCCGAGACCGAGAGGATCGTGTTGATCATCGCGATGCCATCGGCGCCACCCTTGAGGGCGCTCGCCGCCGGCACGGTCGGGTTACCGACGTTCGGCGTCATCTTCGCCCACACCGGCAGCTTCGCGACTTCCTTCACCCAGCCGCAGACCTCTTCGACGATGTCGGGGTTCTCGCCCATCGCCATGCCCATCTTGCGCTCGGGCAAGCCGTGCGGACACGACAGGTTGAGCTCGAAGCCATCGACGCCGGTCTCCTGGACCTCGCGCACGATCTGCTGCCACGCTTCCCTGCGGTACTCCTCCATGATCGAGGCCACGAGGATCTTGGTCGGATAGTTCTTCTTGAGCTGGCGAAGGTCGTCCAACCAATCGCTGTACGGACGATCGCTGATCAGCTCGATGTTCTGGAAGCCGATCACTTCTTCGCTCGTGCGACCACGCAGCTTCGCGTACCGCGGCGCGGTGTTGATCACCTTGCTCGCATCGAGCGAGAAGGTCTTGCACACCATGCCGCCCCAGCCGAGATCGTAGCTGCGCGCGATCACCTTGCCATTCGTTCCGGGAGGGCCGGAACCCAACAGGAAGGGGTTCTCGAACTTCATGCCGTTGACGGTGATGGAAAGGTCGGTCATGGAGGGGCTCTAATACCGCAGGGCCGAAGGCCACTCAACCAGCGTTTTCAACAGAGAATTGAGGGTGAGGGGACGTGCTCTCCCTCGCTCCGGTTGGAGTCGCTGGTTCATCAGGATCGCGGCGGCCCGCGAGCGGCCATCGTCGTATTTTCTGGTTTCCTCACCGCGACGGTGTGATACGGCTTCACCTCCCATGGCGAAGCTGATCAACCACTGGATCGATGGCAAGACGTTCGAGCGTGTCGCGGAGCGTTCCGGCGACGTGTTCAACCCGGCAACCGGCGAGGTCGCGTCGAAGGTCGCGTTCGCCACGCCGGCTATCGTCGACGAGGCGGTCGAGTCGGCCTGGATTGCTTCGCAGACCTGGCGTCACGCGTCGATCGCGAAGCGCACCAAGGTGCTGTTCGCGTTTCGCCAGCTCGTCGACAAGCACGCGAGCGAGCTCGCGAAGCTGCTCACGCTCGAGCACGGCAAGGTCACCGCGGATGCGAACGGCGAGGTCCAGCGCGGCCTCGAGGTGATCGAGTTCGCGTGTGGCATCGCCGATCTCTCGAAGGGCGAGTACAGCGAGAACGTCTCGACCGAGGTCGACTCCTACTCGATCCGCCAGCCACTCGGGGTCGTGGCCGGCATCACGCCGTTCAACTTCCCGGCGATGGTGCCGATGTGGATGTTCCCGCTCGCGATCGCGTGCGGCAACACGTTCGTGTTGAAGCCGAGCGAGCGCGATCCGTCGGCCGCGAACTTCATGGCGCAGCTGTTCACCGATGCGGGGTTGCCACCCGGCGTGTTCAACGTGGTCCACGGCGACAAGGTCGCGGTCGATCGGCTGCTCACGCACCCGAAGATCGCCGCGATCTCGTTCGTCGGCTCGACCCCGATCGCCCAGTACATCTACGAGACCGGGACCAAGCACGGCAAGCGCGTCCAGGCACTCGGCGGTGCGAAGAACCACATGATCGTGCTCCCGGATGCCGACATGGAGCTCGCCGCCGACGCCGCGGTCTCGGCCGGCTACGGCTCGGCGGGCGAGCGCTGCATGGCAATCTCGATGCTCGTCGGCGTCGGTAGTGCCGCCGACAAGCTCGTGCCGTTGCTCCAGGAGCGGATCGCGAAGCTCAAGGTCGGCGATGGTCTCGATGCCACCTCCGAGATGGGCCCGCTGATCAACAAGGCGCACCTCGACAAGGTCCGCGGCTATGTCGATGCCGGCGTCGCCGAAGGTGCGACGCTCGTGACCGATGGTCGCGGCCTCGTTGCTTCGGGGGCCAGCGCGCAGGGCTTCTTCCTCGGTCCGTGCTTGTTCGACAACGTGAAGCCGAGCATGTCGATCTACAAGGACGAGATCTTTGGCCCGGTGTTGTCGATGACGCGCGTCGCGACCTACGCCGAGGCGATCGAGCTCGTGAACAAGAACCCGTACGCGAACGGCGTCGCGATCTTCACGAACGACGGCGGCGCTGCACGCAAGTTCCAGCACGAAGTCGAGGTCGGTATGGTCGGCATCAACGTGCCGATTCCGGTCCCGATGGCCTACTACTCGTTCGGCGGTTGGAAGGCCTCGCTGTTCGGCGACCATCACATCTACGGCCGCGATGGCGTCCACTTCTACACGCGCACCAAGGCCGTCACGTCGCGGTGGCCCGATCCGTCCCACCGTGGCGTCAACCTCGGCTTCCCGACGAACAAGTGACGAACAAGTGACGAACAAGCAATGAAGCTGCTCGTGCTCATCGCCGCGTCGATCGCGGCCTGCGGCTTCACGCCGCAACAAGCGAGCTCGATCGATGCTTCCGATCCGCAACAGATCGACGCGCGCTCGATCGACGCGCAGATCGATCTCCATCCGCCGCTGGATGCCAAGGTGTTCCTCGATGCTCCGCCATCGATACCGTTCGACGTGTCGATGTGTCCGGCGAGCTACACCACCACCGTCAGCTCGACCGCGACGGTCTCGCACTATCGGATCACGGGCACCGGGAACGCGGCCGCGGTGGAAGCCGCGTGCGCCGCCGATCATCCGGGCTGGACGCACTTGCTCGTCCCCGACGTCACCGGCGAGTCCGGCCAGATCGCGGCGATCATGCCCGGCCACGTCGTGTTCTGGCTCGGGGCGGTGCAGCCGAAGAACCAGGCGACGCCAGCGACCGGCTGGGTGTGGGCGAGCGGCGCCCCCGTGCCGTCGAGCGCGTGGAGCATGGATCAACCGAATGACAACGCCGACGGCACCGAGGACAACGACCAGAACTTCGCGTACGTCGACTTCGCGTCGGGGACGATGAACGATTCGGGCGCGAACTACAGCTTCAACGGCGTCTGCGAGTGCGACGGCGTGCCGGTGCCTGCGGCCGTCCAAGCGTACTTCGCGCAGTAGCGAGGATCGTGCACGCCTCGTGGATCACGAGCACGAGTTGCTCGGGCGCGATCAGCGACACGGCGTCGTCCCCGAGTGTTCGTGCTGCCGCGCCGCGCCCGGGTCCAATCTGCGGGAGACAAAAGGCCGTTGGGGACGGGAGTCCGCTACCCGCTTGTCCCGCTGCGATGAATACGGATCGTGAAGCTCGAGGGCGTGTCCTCGATCTGTTTCGGGATCTCGCTCGTCGCCGTACGTGGCGGCTCGAGGATGACGATGTCGCCGGTGCGCGCGAGGACCTCGGCGGCACTCGGCCGGGCGCTCGGCTCGTGCGCGATCATGTCGTCGATCAAGATCGCGAGCTCGCGCGGTGCGTGCGGCGCGAGCTGCGCGACCTGATCGCCTTCGCGCATCATCTGGCCGGTCAGCGCGCGAAACGCGACGAGCCCGAGATCGTGAACATCGCCGTGCGGCGCGGCCGCGAGGTTCGAATCGTGCGCGACGACATCGCCCCAGCCACGCACCGAGAACGCGGCACGGCGCTGCGGCGTGCGCAAGATCGACGCATCGGTCAGCCGGTTGTGGACGACGCCGCGGGCGTGCGCGTGGTCGAGCACGTCCGCCGCCGCCTTGAGCATCGTGACGAGCTCGCCGAGCGGCAGGGGCTCGCTCGCGACGAGCTCCGCGATCGTGTCGCCGGTGATCAGCTCGAGCGCGACCCACGGGCGCTTGTCGTCGAGCACGCCGCACTCGTAGACCCGCGGCACGCCGGGATGCGAGAGCGCTTCGAGCACGCAGGCTTCGCGTAGGATCTGAACCGCGAGCGAGCGCATGTACGCGTGCGCCGGGTGCATGACCTTGACCGCGGCGCGCCGCGGGAGCACCAGGTGGGTCGCGGCGTAGACCAGACCGGTGTCTTCGCTGCGCAGCTCTTGATCGATCCGATAGTCGCCCACCCGAGCATTCGGGATGAAGCGCACACTTGTAGCGGTGCGGTGACGGGCCACCGGGTTCAGTGTGTCACGAGCGTCGCATCAGGACCCAGTACAACCCGGCGGAGACCCCGAAGCCTACAAACCACGACCAGTCGTAGATCATCGCCATGGGTGGCCAGAACGCGCCCAACAGCGCGATTGCAAAGCCGGCGACCGTGGCGACGACCGCGGCAGGGTTCCAACCACTTCTATAGCGATAGACGCCGGCTTCTTGATAGAGCGACGGCAGATCGAGTTCCGTCTTCCTGATCACCCAGTAGTCCGTGATCAACACGCCCGCGACCGAGCCGAGCGCGGCGCCGTAGCCACCGAGCCAACCGGTCAGATAGCGCGCCGGATTCGCGAGCAGCTGCCACGGCATCATCACGACGCCGAGCACGCCGGTGATCAGGCCGCCGCGCTTGAAATCGATCTTCTTTGGCAGCGCGTTCGCGAAGTCGTTCGCCGGTGACACGACATTCGCCGCGATGTTCACGGCGAGCGTCGCGATCACCGCGGTGAACATCGCGATCGCGACGATGATCTTCGAATGAAAGCTCGCGGCGAGCTCGATCGGGCTCTCGACCGCATGACCGAAGATCAACACGGTCGCCGAGGTGATAGCGATCGCCATCGCGGCGAACACGGTCATCGTGGTCGGCAGCGCGACCGCTTGACCGATCACTTGCTCGCGCTGCGATCGGCCGTAGCGCGTGAAGTCCGGCATGTTGAGCGACAGCGTCGACCAGAACGCGATCGTCGCGGTCAACGACGGGATCCACGTGCTCCACACCGTGCCCTTGCCCTCGTACGACGTGCGCGAGAGCAGCGGGCCAAGGCCACCCGCGTGATCGATCGCCCACCACACGAGCAGCGCGGTCATCACGAGCACGTACGGTGCGGCGAAGCGCTCGACGCGGCGGAGGACATCCATGCCGCGAAAGATGATCAGGATGTTGAGGCCCCAGAACAGCGCGAACGAGATCCACTGCGTGTTCGCGACCCCCGCGGCTTGCCACGCCGGGTGCGAAATCCCGAGCAGGTCGTGCCAGCCCGGCCACAGCGCCGTGAAGAACACTTGCAGCGCGTAGCCACCGATCCACGCGTTGATACCGAACCATCCGCACGCGACGATCGCGCGCAAGATCGCCGGCAGATTGGAGCCGCGCGTGCCGTATGCGGCGCGCGCGAACACCGGAAACGGAATGCCGTACTTCGTGCCAGGATGCGAGTTGAGCAGGATCGGTGCGAGCACGATGAGGTTGCCGATCAAGATCGCGCCGAGCGCCTGCCACCAAGCCATGCCACTCGCGACCATGCCGGAGGCGAGCATGTACGTCGGGATGCAGTGAGCCATCGAGACCCACAGCGCCGAATAGTCGTACGTGGTCCAGGTCCGATCTTTGATCGCGACTGGCGCGAGATCGTGGTTGAACAGCGGTGACGCGCGCAGCTCCTCAGGTGCGCCGAGCTCGACGCGGCCGTCGGTGTGTTTGATGACGTCGCTCATGGGTTGCTCGGGCGGGTACGTGACGAACCTACTACTTCCTCCCGGCTAGCTCACCCGTCACTTCGACGATTTCGGGGGCGCAACACCGGCGGCAACTCGCGTGCAGATCGGGTATCTTTCTCGCCGTGACCACGCGTTCATCGGTGAAGAACAGCGACGTAGTAAAAGGAACCGCAGCGATCGCGGCCGAGGTCGCGGCGAAGCACGCGGCCGACGTCGACAAGATCAGCCGGTTCCCGATCGAGACCTTCGAAGCGCTCCGCAAGGCGAAGCTGCTCGCGACCGCGGTGCCGAAAGCATACGGCGGCCAGGGCGCCGGCATGCTCGAGCTCGGGCATCAGTGCGCCGCGCTCGCGCAAGGCTGCGGCAGCTCCGGCATGGTGCTCGCGATGCACCACATCCAGGTCGCGTGCATCGCGCGTCACGGTGCCGGCACGCCGTACTTCGATGCGTACATGCGCGACCACCTCGTCGCGAAGCAGGAGGTGGTCGCGTCGATCACGTCCGAGAACGGTACATTCGGCGACACGCGCTCGTCGATCTGCGCGGTCGAGATCCATGGCGATCAGATGGCACTCGTCAAGGATGCGACGACCGTCTCGTACGGCCAGCACGCGGACGCGCAGCTCGTCACGTGTCGCCGCACGGCCGACTCGCCCGCAAGCGATCAGGTGATGGTGCTGTTCGAAAAGGATCAGTACACGCTCGAGCAGAACGGCGTGTGGGACACGATGGGCATGCGCGGCACGTGCAGCCCCGGCGGCAAGTTCTCTGGCAAGGGCGCGGCGGTGCAGATCCTGCCAGGCCTGTATGCCGATAGCTCGGCGCAGACGATGGTGCCGTACTCGCACATCCTGTGGGCCGCCCTGTGGACCGGTCTCGCGAGCGACGCGCTCGGCAAGGCGCGCGAGTTCGTGCGTGCCGAAGCGCGCAAGAAGCCCGGCACCGTGCCGGACAAGGCCGTGCGCCTCGCCAAGGCGATGGTCGAGCTCCAGGCGATGCGCCACAACTGGGAGGCCTGCGCGATCGAGTTCGACGAGCTGGCGGGCGACAAGTCGGCGCTCGAGGGCATGGCGTGGGCGCTGCGGATGAACCAGTTGAAGACGTACGCGTCGGAGACCGCGCCCAAGCTCGTGCACGAGGCGCTGCAGATCATCGGCATCATGGCGTACAAGAACGATTCGAAGTTCTCCGTCGGGCGCCAGTACCGCGATACGTTGTCGGCGGCGCTCATGGTTTCCAACGACCGCATCGCCGGCAAGAGTGCGTCGATGCTCCTCGTCTTCAAGGATGACTAGCGATGTCGGCAACTGATTACGAAGCGCTGAAGTTTCATGATGGCCTGGTCGAGGCGGGGCTGATCGTTCCCGTCGGAGTCCAGGGCGTGTTCGGTCGCAACCACGTGTTCGAGTCCGTCCTCGACGGCTTCAATAACGCGGTGACCCGGCTCGCGAAGGATGATCGTGCGGAGTACTTCGTGTACCCGCCGGTGATCGATCGCAAGGTGCTCGAGAAGGTCGACTACATGGATTCGTTTCCGCACCTCGCGGGCACGGTCCATAGCTTTTTCGGCAAGGAGCTCGACGCGCGCAAGCTGTCGGAGCGGATCCACGCGGGCGAACCGTGGGGCCAGGAGATGGGCCTCACCGACGTGACGCTCAACCCCGCCGCTTGCTACCCGGTCTACCCGAGCTTCACGGGCACCGTGCCCAAAGAAGGCAAGCTCGTCACCATGCTCAACTGGGTCTATCGCCACGAGCCCTCGCCAGAGCCGACGCGCATGCAGGCGTTCCGAGTCCGCGAGTTCGTGCGCTGCGGCACGCCCGATCAGGTCGTCGAGTGGCGCGACATGTGGCTGCAACGTGGCCTCACGCTCCTCACCACGCTCGGCCTCCAGGCCGCCTCGGACGTCGCCACCGATCCGTTCTTCGGCAAGGGCGGCAAGATGCTCGCCGCGAGCCAGCGCGAGCAGAAGCTCAAGTTCGAAGTGCTCGTGCCGGTGATCTCGAAGGACAAGCCGACCGCGTGCTGCTCCTTCAACTTCCACGAAGGCCACTTCGGCGAAGTGTTCGACATCCAGACCCAGGACGGGAACGTCGCGAACACCGCCTGCCTGGGCTTCGGCCTCGAGCGCTGCGTGATGGCGCTGTTCCAGGAGCACGGCTTCGATCCGGGTACCTGGCCGAGCGAGGTCCGCGCGGTGCTCTGGCCCCAGACCGTCGCGTGAAGGTCCTCGATCTGGATGCCGCGACGTACCAGCGGCACTCGCTCCACGCGGAAGATCGGGTCTGGGTCGAGAAGAACTGCTACGTCGATATCTGGATCGAGGTGATCCACGCGGTCGGCTGCGAGCCGCTCGCGATCGCGCCGTTCGTCGTCGCGTTGGACTTCGAAGGCGACCAGTGGACGTTCTTCAAGCCGCCGCATGACGAGCTCCGCGAGCTCTACGGCCTTGACACTCAGGAGCTCAACTGCTGGCGACCGCTGCTCGCGCATGCCGAGGAGCACCTCGCCGCCGGCAAGTTGATCTCGACCGAGGCCGACGCGTGGTGGTTGCCCGATACGTCGGGCACCGATTATCGCCGCCAGCACACCAAGTCGACGATCGTGCTCAACAACCTCGATGTCGCGGCGAAGCGCCTCGGCTACTGGCACAACGCCGGCTACTTCGTGCTCGAGGGCGAGGACTTCGACAAGACGTTTCGCGTCGGCGTGCCTCCAGATCCGGCGTTCATGCCATTCTTCGCCGAATTCATCCGCATCGATCGCAAGGTGATCCGGCCCGTCGACGAGCTCCGTGTGATGTCGAAGCAGCTGCTCGCGAAGCACCTCGCGCGCATGCCGGTCGACAATCCGATCCGGCGGTTCGCGGCCCGGTTCACGAAGGACCTGCCGGAGCTCCAGGCGCTGGGCCTCGCGCACTATCACGCGTGGGCGTTCGCGACCGTGCGCCAGCTCGGTGCCGCGGCCGAGCTCCTCGCGCGCCACCTCGACTGGGCAGGCGGTCCGTCCACCGCGATCGCGGCGTACGATCACGTCTCGCAGGGCGCGAAGACGTTCATCCTGAAGGCGGCCCGCGCCGTCAACTCGAAGAAGCCCTTCGATCCGAGCGCGACGTTCGAAGGGTGGGCGATCGCCTGGGATTCGGCGCTCGTCGCACTTGGGGAGCTCCGGGCGCTCGGCTAGAGGCACGCGTTCATGGCAGGATGTGGTCGATGTCGCGCACGCGCGTCGGGATCGATCTCGTCCAGGTCACACGGATCACCGCGTCGGTCGAGGCGTTCGGCGAGAGGTTTCTGCGCCGGATCTTCACACCGCGTGAGATCGCGTACGCGCGCAACCTTCCCGACAGCCTGGCTGCACGCTTCGCCGCGAAGGAAGCAGCGAAAAAAGCGCTCGCGCTCGACGGCGTCGGCTGGACCGAGATCGAAGTCGTGCGCCAGCCGAGCGGCGCGTGCGAGCTCGAGCTCCACGGTGCCGCGCGCACGGCGGCCGACGCGATCGGTGCCCACGATCTCGCGCTGTCCATGAGCCACGAAGGAGATTTCGCGACCGCCATCGTCGTCGCGAGGTGTGAACAAGCATGAGTACTGATACCGCCACCAAGATTCGCAGCATCCTCAAAGAGCACGGCCGCCTAGCGAAGGACATCGACACGCTCGATGCCGGTGCGGACCTCTACCAGGCGGGCATGACCTCGCACGCGAGCGTCAACGTGATGCTCGCGCTCGAAGGCGCGTTCGATGTCGAGTTTCCCGATGCGATGTTGAAGCGCAGCGTGTTCGAGAGCGTCACCGCGATCGGCAGCGCGATCGACGAGCTCACCGCGGGTAAGTAATGACGGGACGGGTTCGCGGCGTCAGCGGCAACGCCGGGATCCGCATCGAGCACGGCTGGGAAGTCGCGACCGCACCTGCCGGCCAGAGCGCCGACCACGCGGCGTTACTCGGCAGCCTCGATCATCTGCACTGGGTCCCCGCCCAGGTGCCCGGCACCGCGGCGAGCGCGCTGCGCGCCGCGGGCCAGTGGAGCTTCGACGAGCATCGCAACTTCGATGGCGAAGACTTCTGGTGGCGGGCGCCACTCGGTGCGGAACTGGGGGCTGGCTGTGTCCTCGGCTTCGACGGCATCGCGACGCTGTGGGATGCGTGGGTCGACGGCGTGCACGTCGCCTCGGGCGACAGCATGTGGGACCGCACCGAGGTCGCGCTCGTGCACACGCCGAAGGAGCTCGTGATCCGCTGCCGCTCGCTCGATGCCGAGCTCGCGAAGAAGCGACCGCGCCCGCGCTGGAAGGTGCCGATGCTCGAACAGCAGCAGCTGCGCTGGATCCGCACCACCCTGCTCGGCCGCACGCCAGGTTGGTCGCCGCCGTGTCCGGCGGTCGGCCCGTGGCGCGCGGTGTGGCTCGAGCAGCGCGCACATCCGATCGGTGACGTCCGGATGAGTGCGCGTGTCGACGCTGCTTCGGGTATCGGTCTTGTCGAGGTCGTCGCGGAGTTCTCTGCCGGGAGCGCGAACCTCGTCGTGTCGCGCGGCGATGCGCGCGTGATCGTGCCGATGGAGCTGCGCGAGGGCCGCTGGCAAGCCGCGGTGCACGTCGAGCAGCCGGTGCTCTGGTGGCCCCACACGCACGGCAATCCGGCGCTCTACGACGTCGCGATCGAGGCGAACAACTGCCGCGTCGACCTCGGTCGCACCGGATTTCGCACGCTCGAGATCGGCGAAGATTTTTCGATCCGAGTGAACGGCGTCGCGGTGTTCGCGCGCGGTGCGTGCTGGACGCCACTCGACGTGGTGTCACTGCACGCCTCGCCAGAGGCGATCGGCGACGCCGTCCAGCGCATGTGTGACGCCGGCATGAACATGGTCCGCATCGGCGGCACCATGACCTACGAGAGCGAGGCGCTCTACGACGCGCTCGACGAGCACGGGGTCCTCCTGTGGCAAGATCTGATGTTCGCGAACATGGACTATCCCGAGGACGCCGCGTTCACCGCGAGGGTCGAGCGCGAGGTCAAGGCGGAGCTCGGCCGGCTCCAAGCGCGGCCCTCGCTCGCGATCGTGTGCGGCAACAGTGAAGGCGAGCAGCAAGCCGCGATGTGGGGCGCGCCGCGAGAGCGCTGGGCGCCGCCGCTGTTTCATCAGGTGCTTCCCGCCGCCGTGCACGCCGTGGTTCCCGAGGTCGCGTACGTGCCGTCTTCGACCCACGGTGGCGCCTTCCCGCACGCGTCGAACGTCGGGCCGTCGTCGTACTACGGGGTCGGCGCGTACATGCGGCCGCTCGAGGATGCGCGGCGCGCGGAGGTCGCGTTTGCATCGGAGTGCCTCGCGTTCGCGAACATTCCAGCCACGAGTGGCCTGCCTGCCGGTGCGCGCGTGCACTCGGCCGCCTGGAAGGCGCGCTCGCCGCGCGACCTCGGCGCGGGCTGGGACTTCGACGACGTTCGCGATCATTACGTCGAGCGCGTCTTCGGCGTCGATCCGACGACCCTGCGGTTCACCGATCACGAGCGCTATGTCGAGCTCGGTCGGTACGCGACGGGCGAGGTCATGGCGCGCACGTTCGGCGAGTGGCGCCGCGCCCGCTCGGTCACGCACGGAGCGCTGATCTGGTTTCTCCAAGATCTGTGGCCCGGCGCGGGCTGGGGCGTCGTCGATGCGCACGGGAGGCCGAAGGCGTGCTGGTACGCGCTGCGCCGCGCCCTCGCCCCCGTCGCGCTCGCGATCACCGACGAAGGCACGAACGGCCTCGCGTTGCATCTCGCGAACGACACGGCACAGCCGATCACCCGCACGCTCTCGCTCGATCTGTGGCGCGGAGGCGCGACGAACGTCGGGCGCGCCGCGCGCGAGGTCACGGTGCCGGCGCACGCCGCGATCGAGATCGCCGCCGGCGAGTTGTTCGACGGGTTCTACGACCTGTCGTACGCGTATCGGTTCGGCCCGCCCTCGGCGCAGGTGATCCACGCGCAGTTCGGTGACTGCGACCAGTTCTGGTTCCCCGCCGGCATGGCCGCACGAGAAGCCGAGGTCGGGCTCTGGGCGAAGTACGTCGGCGCGACCCTGCAGGTCGGAGCGACCCGGTTCGCGCAGTTCGTCTCGATCGATCTACCGGGATGGTTGCCCACCGACGATGGCTTCCATCTCGCGCCGGGTCAGAGCCGCACGATCGGCTTGCGACGCACCGGTGGTGCGGTCAAGCCAGGAACCGTGAGTGCACTCAACGCGGAGGCAGGGGCGAAGATCGAGGCATCACCGTGAGCGGGGCCGTGAGCGGGGGCGCGACCGGCGGCTTCTTCGGGGCGCCGCGCGCGCGCTTCGGGTGGCTGCACCGCGGGGGACCGACGGCCCTCGTGATCGTGCCGCCGTTCGGTTACGAGGCCGTGTGCGCGCACCGCGCGTTGCGCCACCTCGGCGAAGCTGCCGCGAACGCGGGGCTGACCGCCGTGCGCTTCGACCTCGACGGCACCGGCGATAGCGAGGGCAGCGACCTCGATCCCGACCGCCTCGGGGCGTGGCTCGCGAGCATCGACGATGCATGCAACCTCGCGCGGACCGCGGGCGCGCAGCAGCTCGTGCTCGTAGGGGTGCGGCTCGGCGCGACGCTCGCGGTGCTCGCCGCCGCGCGCCGCGCTCGTCACGGCGACGTCGTGGGCATCGTCACGATCGCAGCAGTCGCGAGTGGCAAGGCGCTCGTGCGCGAAGGGCGTGCGCTGCAGATGCAGCTCCAGCTCGCGCCTGCGCCTGCCGGTGTCGCCACGACCGCGGAAGATCTGCACGAGGTCGTCGGCTTCGCGCAAACCGCGGAGACTCGCGCGGCGCTCGGCCAGATCGATCTATTGAAGACGCCGCGTGCGCCGGCGCCGACGATGCTCGTGCTCGATCGCGACGA
Organism: Kofleriaceae bacterium; assembly: GCA_043780895.1. GTDB lineage: Bacteria > Myxococcota_A > Polyangia > Haliangiales > Haliangiaceae > JABFXX01. The sequence continues at coordinate 42,633 of JAYWCI010000160.1, forward strand.
CCTCCCACCGAACGACAAGCTGGTCGCCGCACTGCGCTCGCTCGGCACCACCGTCGAGCAGGTCCGGCTGCCCGGCTACGTCGAGATGATGCTCGATCCGCACGTCGCCCAGGTGCCCGACCAGATCCTCGCCGCGACGATCGCGTTCGCGAAGGCGTGCCCTGCCCTTGCCCTTGCACCGGCACCCGCACCGGCACCGGAAGTTGAGCTCGTCGCGAAGGCTGTCTTGTCGCCAGCCTCCGGCATGACCGAAGAGCTCGTCACGATCGATCGCGACCTCACCGCGGTCGCGAGCATGCGCGGCCCGATCAAGCGCGCCGTGATCCTGGCGAATGCAGGAGGCGTGTATCGCATCGGTCCGAACCGGCTGTACGTCGAGCTCGCGCGCGCGCTCGCGGCCACCGGCGACACGCTGGTGTTGCGCGCGGATCTGTCGGGCCTCGGCGACAGCCGGCCGCGCCCGGGGAGCGCAGAGAACGTGGTCTACAGCGATCACGCCGTCGCGGATCTCGGTGCCCTCGCAGCGTGGGCCCGAGCGAAAGGCGCGCATGAGGTCGCGGTCGTCGGGTTGTGCTCGGGCGCGTATCACGCGATCAAGGGTGCGCTCGCTCACGCGATCGAGACGATCGTGCCGATCAATCCACTGACGTTCTTCTGGAAGGCTGGCATGCCGCTCGACTACGCGGGCTTTCGCGTCACCGGCGATGCGCAGCGCTACAAGCAATCGATGCACAGCGCCGAAGCGTGGAAGAAGTTGCTGCGCGGCGGCGTCGATCTCCGCCGCGTGGTCCGCACCGTCACGACCCGCGTGAAGCAGGTGCTCGAGCACCGTGGCCGCGATGTGTTGCGTCGGTTGCGCGTACCGCTGTCCGAGGATCTCGGCAGCGAACTCCTCGCGCTCGGGCGCAAGCGCGCCACGATCAAGTTCGTATTCGCGGGGAGTGATCCGGGGCATGCGCTGCTGACCGAGCAAGGTGGCTCGGCCGTGCCGAAGCTGGAACGTGCGGGTATGCTGTCGATCGAGATGATCGCCAACGCAGACCACACGTTCACGGCTCGCTGGACGCATCCTCTGTTCGTGGCGGCTGTCATCCGAGCTCTCGGCCCGACTAGATGAGCGCGAGAACCGCGGAAGCAACTTGACCGAACGCACACCGGCGGCGACCGAGACCCTCGGTCAGCTGGTCAGCGGCCGGATGCCGGCTCTCGATGGCTTGCGAGGCATCGCGATCCTGCTCGTGCTCGCGCACGGCTTCGATGTCATCCAGACCTCGCACGGACCCGGTCGCGCGGTCGACCTCGCCCTCGATCTCGGCTGGATCGGCGTCCAGCTGTTCTTCGTGCTGTCGGGCTTCTTGATCACCGGCATCCTCCTCGATACGCGGCGTGCCCCGGGCTACTACAAAAATTTCCTGATCCGCCGGGTGCTGCGGATCTTCCCGCTCTACTACGCGGTGCTGATCGTCGCGTTCGTGATCGCGCCGCACGTCATCCGCGTGCCGCCGGGTCATGGCGATCATCAGATCTGGCTGTGGACGTATCTGACCAACTTCGCCGAGCCGTTCGGGCGCGGGGAGCCGGTGTTCCCGCACTTCTGGTCGCTCGCCGTCGAGGAGCAGTTCTATATCCTGTGGCCGGTCGTCGTGTACTTCGCCGCGCGACGCGGCACGATCGCGATCGGCGCCGTGCTCGTCGCGATCGCGATCGCCTCGCGGATCTACGTGCGTGCGCACTACAACGCAGGAGCGGCCTACACGTTCACGCCGTGCCGCATGGACGCGCTCGCGATCGGCGCGATCGCCGCCGCACTGATCCGCGGCGAACGCGTGCGCAGGGCGATCGCGCACCACCACGCGACGATCATGGCGCTCGCGGGCGCGCTCGTCGTGATCGGCGGCGCGGCTCTCGGCCACTTCTTCCGCGAAGGTCCGAACATGCAGACCAGCGGCTACACGATCATCGCGATCGGATTCGCGCTCGTCCTCGTCGCGGCGCTGCCCCCGCGGCGCTTCCCCGCTCGCGTGCTCGGCTTCGCGCCGCTCCGCGCGGTCGGCCTCTACAGCTACGGCATGTACGTGTTCCACGCGCCGCTGCATGTCTATGTCGGCCTGCCGATCCTCGAGAAGATCAACCCGACCTACGGCACGGCGACCGGCATGATCTACGCGCTCGTGCTCGGGCTCGTCACGCTCGGCCTCGCGATGCTGTCGTATCATCTGTTCGAGGTTCGGTTCCTGCGGTTGAAGCCGAAGATCGCACCCCTCGGTGCGATCAACGAAGCCTGACCGAAACATGAGCACGATCGAGATCCGCGAACAGCTCGGCGACCTCTCGGCGCTCTGCGTCGGCGATCGCGCCGCGGCAACGACGGTCGTCTTCCTGCACGGGCGCGAGATGGAGGCCGCGGACCTCGCGCCGTTCGTGCATGCAATGGCGCGCGATGCCTTCTGGGTGTTTCCCGATGCGCCCCTCCCTGCGGCGCGCGCGCGCACGTGGTGGCCGATCGATTCGGAGGCGCGGCTGCGCGGGCTAGCGCACGGTCCGATGGAGCTCTCGGCGATGGATCCACCGGGTCGCGCCGAAGCGCGCGCGCGACTCGGCTCGCTGCTCGCTGCCCTCGATGCCGCGCACAAGCCGTTCGTCCTCGTCGGGTTCTCGCAAGGCGGCATGCTCGCGATGGACTACGTACTCCACGGTGGACAGCGGCCCACGGCGCTCGCGCTGTTGTCGTCGACGCGGATCGCGCTGACGGACTGGCAAGCGCGTGCGAGCGTGCTCGCGAACCTGCGCGTCCTGGTCGCGCACGGCACGACCGATGCCGAGCTGTCGTTCACCGCCGGCGAGCTGCTACGCGACTTCGCGATCGATGCAGGCGCGACCACGACCTGGCTGCCGTTCGAGGGCGGTCACGAGCTGCCGTTCGTGGTGTGGCGCGCACTCAAGAAGCTGGTCGCTGGACTCGGCCAGATCAGCGAAGGGTAAGCGCGGCGAGCTGCTTGGCACGCACGGCCGGCTCCGCGCGCGCGTCGTACTCCGCGAGCGTGAGCTTGCGACCGAGCACGTCCTCGATCGCGAACTGCGCCCACACGCGCAGATAGGCCTGCGGATCGGCGAGCCCGAGCTTCAGCCGCGCGAGCTCGCCTCTGCCGAGCGGTGACGCGGCGTACGCGTGCTCGCCGATCAAGCGTAGCGCCGGCTGCTTGCTCGCGAGCCACGCTTCGCCGACCGCACCGTCGAGCCCGGCGGGATACGCCTTGGCCCAGCTCGCGACCGGTAGCGCGACATCCCATTCGCGCGCGAGCTCGTCGGCTGTCCACGCGATCGACCGATCGAGATGACAGAGGTTGCACGCGTTCGGCCCGCCCTTGCCGAGGAGCTGCGGATCGGTCGGCGAGCTGATCCGGTGCGTGCGCACCAGGTGATCGATACCCATCACCATCCGTGGCATGTGGCAATCGAGGCACGTCGTGGTCGCGTGGCCGGCGCCCGCATGCGCCGTCGCAGCCGCAGGATCGGCGAGCTTGTCGTGGCAGTGGACACACGCGCCGATCGAGCGCGGGGTCTCGAGCTTCGCATCGGCGCGGTGTGGGTCGTGGCAATCGGTGCACTTGATCCCGCGGCACGGCGACGCGGCGAGGTCGAGCGCTTCGCTCGAATTGCGAGTGGCGGTGTGATCGGCGAGCCGTGGCGACGGCCCGGAGTGGCACTGAGCGCAGACCGCATTGATCACGCTCGGATCGCGGCGCTCGTCGGAGAACGTCGCTCTCGGCACGGTCGCATCGGCGCGCGCGGGCACTCCCTGCGGCACGAAGTGGAGCGCGCCACCGCCCGCATGATCGCGGCCACCGAGGTGACAGCTCTCGCAGCTGATGCCCGTCGTGATCTGCTGCTCCGTCGCCAGGCGCTCGCCACCCGCGGGCGCGCTGAAGATCTGCTCGAGGCCGTGACCGAGCTGCGACGGTCCCGACGAACGAGCGATCCGCTGCGCGAACGGATACGTCGAGTGACACCACGGACACCGCTCGGCCCACGGCTCGCGGACCGGCGCGTAGACATCGGTCGCAGCCTCGATCAGCCACGGATCGAAGTACGCCGCCGCGTACCAGCCACCGCGTCGCGGCCACCAGCCAAACGGCAGGCGAACCTCGTCGGTGTGGCCGGTCTCGATGCCGACGTACTCCTGCAAGCCGCGCCGGCCGATCGTCCGCGTGACGCGATAGCGGGTCTCGGTCGCGCCCTTCTTGACCGCCATCGTGTAGCCGGTCGCATCGTGCGTGAAGTGCGCTTCGCCGCCGGCGTAGGTCACGCTCGCGTTCGCGAAGTCGCCGACGATCGCCGAGGGATCCTCGGCCTTCGCGTTCATCACGCGATGCAGGCTCTGCGCCCAGCGCGCGAATTCCTCGGCGTGACAGCCGCCGCACACGCTCGGCCCGACGTAGTCCGCGGCGGTCGTGTTCGAGCTCGGGCCGGGACGTACCGGGAGCTCGAGCGCCGCGATTGCCGGAGTTTGACTTGGTTGCGGCGCGGGGCTCTCGCAACTCGCGGCCACGCACACGAGCACGAGCGCTGCGCGCGCTAGGCCCACGTCACGCCGCAGCACTGCTCGGACAGCCGCCACAACTTGAGTGCTTCGCGATCATCGCGCGCCCAGCGCGACGGCTTTGTCGGTTTCTCGTTCGCGAAGTACAGCCCACTCGCACCTTCGAGCTGCGGCGAGCTCGCGACGAACACCGACGTGCGCGCGCCCTGCTCGACGGTCTTGAGCAGTGGCCGCGCGAGCTTCGCGATGGTGCGGTACAGCGGCGAGCCGGTCTGCCCGAAGTTGCTCGCGACGGCCCCCGGATGGAGCGAATTCGAGGTCACGTTCTGCGCGGCGAGGCGGCGCGCCGATTCGCGTGCGAACCAGATGTTGCACAGCTTCGCCGTGCCGTAGACCGCGTTCTGGCCGCGCCAGCGCTGCATCGTGGCGAGGTCGTCCCACACGAACGAGGCCATGCGATGCGCGGCCGACGACACGGTCACGATCCGCGCCGGTGCACTTGCCGCGAGCAGATCCTTGAGCTCGTAGGTCAGGAGGAACGCCGCAAGATGATCGAGCGCGAACGTCTTCTCGAAGCCATCGACCGTGAGCTCGCGCGCGCCGTGGATGCCGCCCGCGTTGTTGATCAGGACATCGAGGCGAGAGAACCGCTTGCGGATCTCGGCACCCGCCGCGCGGACCGCAGCGAGCGAGTACAGGTCCGCGACCACGGTGTCGTGGGCTACGTTCGCGAGCGCGGCGTCGGCCTTCGCCGGATCCCGAACGATCGCGATGATGTGCGCACCCATCGCGGAGAGCGCCTTCGCGGTCTCGAGCCCGATCCCGGCGCTCGCGCCGGTGATTGCTACAGTCTTGCCGGCCATGACGCTCACGGGCGCCACCTTACTCCTTCACCCCAGGAATCGATACAATGCCAGGCGATGGCCGATAGCGCTCAGGTTCACTACTTGTTCAAGTTGTTCGTCGGGTCGCTCGACGATGCGGGCCACATCACCGAGGTCGCCAAGCAGGTGAACGAGTGGGCCGCCAAGGACAAGGTCGCGGTCAAGAGCGTCGGCGCCGCCTACGCCAAGGGCAAGCTGATGCTGACCATCGGCTACCGCGATGACGAGGAGCCCTACGAGGTCGCGCTGCACTCCAGCAAGATCGGGCGCGTCGGCCCGCTCGACGACGACGAGATGCAGCGCTTCACCCGCGCCATCGTGGCCGGTGGCAATAACTGGCCGCCCGTGCTCGGCCACACCCTCTACGTCACGAAGGACGGCGATCTCTATTTGGTCGTGCTATCGCTCGTCGAAGCTCCGCGCGAAGAGTAGCCCGTGCCCTGCCCGAACGACGAAACGTTAGCCGCCATGGTCGAGCGCTCGCTCGATCCGGCGCGTTTCGGCGAGCTCGAGGTCCATCTCGATAGCTGCCCGCACTGTCGCAAGATGGTCGCGGCGCTGGCGCTCGGCTCGCGGCGCGCGAACGAAGTCCCGGCGGTCCCGTTCGCCGAGCTGGAGCTCGCGGCGAACACCGTGATCCACGGTCGCTATGTGGTCGGCGCCGAGCTCGGGCACGGCGGCATGGGCACGGTCTACCTCGCACACGATCGCTCGCTCGGTCGCGATGTCGCACTCAAGCTGCACCGCGCGGGCTCGGTCGGCGATCGGCTGCAGCGCGAAGCGTTCGCGATGGCGAAGCTCGCGCATCCGAACGTGGTCAACGTGTTCGAGGTCGCGACCTACGACGACCGGATGTTCGTCGCGATGGAGTACGTCAAGGGCGGCACGCTGCGCAGCTGGCTCGCCGCCGAGCCACGGCACTGGCGCGACACGGTCGCGATGCTCGTCGAAGCAGGGCGTGGCCTCGCCGCGGCGCACGCCGCAGGCCTCGTCCATCGCGACTTCAAACCCGAGAACATCCTCGTCGGTGAAGACGGGCGCCCGCGGGTCGGCGATTTCGGGCTCGCTCGCACCGATCACGCCGCTTTGCCGGTCGATCCCGACGCGCTCGCCGTCGCGCTCACCGTCACCGGAGGCATCTCGGGCACCCCGGCCTACATGGCGCCCGAGCAGCTCGATGGCGAGATCGTCGATGCGCGCAGCGATCAATTTGCGTTCGCGATCGTCGCGTGGGAGGCGCTCTACGGCAAGCGCCCGTTCGCCGGCACCACGCTCGCGGCGCTGCGCGAATCGATCACGAGGCACGAGCTCCGCCCCCGCGCGTCGCCGGTCCCCGACCGCGTGCGCGGGGTGATCGAGCGCGGCCTCGAGCACGAGCCCGGCAAGCGGTTTCCCGACATGACGGCGATGTTGACCGCGCTCCGCGTAGCCGCACCCCCACGCACCGCTCGCAACATCGTCGCGACCGGCGCGGCGCTGCTCGCGGTCAGCGCCGGCGCGCTGGTCATCTACAGCACGATCAGGTCACGGCAGCGCGCGGCGACCTGCGAGCTCGCCGGCGATCGCGTCGCGGCAGCCTGGTCGCCGATCCTCCGCGCGACGACGGAGGTCGCGTTCCTCGCGTCGGGCCGGCCGACGGCCGCAGCGTCGTTCGAGCGCACCGCACAGGCGCTCGATCGGTACGGAACGGTGCTCGCGAACCAAGCGCGCGAGGTCTGCCGCGACACCGAGCAAGCGGCACGCGAGCGGTCGGCGCGCACGATCTGCATCGAGGACCGGCGCTCGGAGCTCGGCGCGGTCGTCACGGTCCTCGCGACTGCGGATCCCGAAGCCGTGCTCCGCGCGCCCGATGCCGCGTGGGCATTGTGGGATCCGAAGCCGTGCAGCGATCCCAGGGACCTCGGCGCGCCGCCGCTGGCGCCCCGAGATGCGACCACGCTCGCGACCCTGCACGCCGCGCTCGATGTCGGTGACTTCAAGCGCGGTCTCGCGATCGGCCTGCCGTTCCTCGCCCAGGCGCACGACCGCAAGGATGCGAACCTCGAGCTCGCGATCGCGGGCCTCGTCGCCGAGATGCAGGCCGATCTGGACGAACCAGCCTCGATCGCGATGTTCAATCGTACGGAGGCGCTCGCCGAGACGCTCGGTCGCGACCTCGAGGCCGCGCGCGCGCTCGATGCGCTCGCGCGTGCGTCTGGTATCGGAACGCACGCGCGCCTCGCCGCGCACCACCAGATCGATCTCGCACGCGCGAAGCTCGCGCGGATCGGCGGCAATCCGATCCTCGAGAGCCACATCCTGCTGACCGAGGCACAGGTCCTCACCGACGAGGCCCGGCTCGGCGAGGCCGAGAAGGCGATGCGCGCGTCGATCGAGCTGATGGAGAAGACGTACGGCACCGAGCACCCGAACCTCGCCGTCGCGTACGGCGCGCTCGCGCAGATCGAGCTCGAGGCGGGCAAGGACGCGCAAGCCTCGGCGCAGCGCGCGCTCGAGCTCGCCCGGCACACGCTCGATCCCGATCATCCGACCGTCGCGGGCGCGAAGATGACGCTCGCGCAGGCGATGCTCCGCGCGCATCGCAACGACGACGCGCGCCGCTTGCTCCAGGAGGCCGATGCCTCGTTCGTGAAGAACTACGGCGCGATCGATCCGCGGCGCGCCGCGATCCAGGGCAACCTCGGCGAGCTCGCACTCGCAGAGCAGCGGTGGAGCGATGCGGCGGCGAGCTTCACGATCGCGCGCGACGTGCTCGCGCAGGTCGCGGGTCCCGAAGGCTTGATCGTCGCCGGGCCGGAGCGCGATCTTTCGGTCGCCTATGGCGCGCAGCACCAGCTCGACGAGGCGCTCGCGCACGCGAGCCGCGCGGTCGCGATCATCGAGAAGGCCGGTCCCGATGGCGAGCCTCGCCTGCCCGGTGCGCTCGAGGATCTGTGCGAGGTCCACCTCGCGCGCGACAAGCCGGCCGAGTGCCTGCCGCTCGCCACGCGCGCGGTCGAGCTGATCGAAGCCCGTGGCAACGACGCCGATCCGCAGGAGCTCGCCGACGGCCGCTACCTGATCGCGCGTGCGATGTGGGACGCGAAGCAGGATCGAGTGCGCGCGCGTGCCCTCGCCGCGCGCGCGCAGGCCGAGGAGCCCGACGCCGTTCGTCAGCAGGTTGTCGCGGCGTGGCTACGAGCGCATCCGCTGTAGCAATCCGGTCAGTCGATCACGATCACCGACATCGCCGACGCAATCGTCACTGCGACCATCCATGTCCGGATCGGCCTGATCGGCGTTCGCGATCAGAACAGCCGGCCCTGATTGCCGGCACCACCCGTAGGCGCCTTGCTCGGCGCGACCAGGCCCATGTGCTGGAACCCGGCAGCCGTCGCGATGCGACCGCGCGGGGTACGCGAGATGAAGCCGACCTGGAGCAGGAACGGCTCGACCACCTCCTCGAGCGTGCCGCGCTCCTCGGACAGCGAAGCAGCGATCGATTCGATGCCGACGGGACCACCGTCGAAGCGCTCGCAGATCGACGACAGGTAGCCGCGATCGAGCGAATCGAGCCCCGCGTGATCGACGGCGAGCCGGTCGAGAGAGGAGCCCGCGATCGAGCCATCGATCGAGCCGTCGCTCTCCATCTGCGCGAAGTCGCGCACGCGGCGAAGCAGGCGGTTCGCGATCCGGGGCGTGCCGCGCGAGCGCCGCGCGATTTCGGTCGCGCCGTCATCATCGATCTCGATGTTGATCAACCGCGCCGAGCGCTTCACGATCGCCTTCATGTCGGGCAGGTCGTAGTAGCGGAGCTGCCAGTGGAAGCCAAACCGATCGAGGAGCGGCGCCGACAGCAGGCCCATCCGCGTGGTCGCGCCGAGCAGCGTGAACCGCGGCAGTTGCATGGTCACCGCCTTCGCATGCGGCCCGTCGCCGATGAAGAGGTCGAAGCGAAAATCCTCCATCGCGGGATAGAGGTTCTCCTCGATCACCGGGTGCAGCCGGTGGATCTCGTCGATGAACAGCGCGTCACCCTCGCCAAGGTTGGTGAGCAGCGCCGCGAGCTTGCCCTTGTGATCGATAGCCGGGCCCGAGCTGACGTGCAGGTTGACGCCCATCTCGGTCGCGATCACGTGCGCGAGCGTGGTCTTGCCGAGGCCCGGCGGCCCCGCGAACAAGAAGTGATCGAGCGTCCACTTGCCCTGCTTCGCCGCGCCGACCGCGACCTTCAAGTTCTCGATCAGATCGCGCTGACCGATGTACTCGTCGAAGTTGCGCGGACGCAGCGCCGTTTGCCACGCACGCTCGGTGTTGCGCTCGGTCGCACCGATCTCGCGCGGACCGTCGCCATCGTCACCCCCGTCACCCCCATCGTCGCCGCCGGTCCCATCCGTATGCTTTTTGCGCGCCATCAGCGAGGCATGCTCCGCAGCGCCTGGCGCAGCAGCCCTTCGAGCGTCGCCTCCGGCGTGATCGCAAGATCGACGACGGCGGCCTCGGCTTCATTCGGGCTCCAGCCCATGCCGACGAGCGCGCCGCGCACTTCATCGACCATCGGATTGCCTGTCGATTTACCTTTGCGCATCGGCTTGATGATCGAGCCTGCCACGCCGGGCCGCATGCCGAGCGACGCATCCCAGCCGAGCATCAGCTCCTCGCACTTGTCGTGCAGCTCGACGACCAGCAGCTCGGCGGTCTTCTTGCCGACGCCCTTGATCCGCGTGAGCCCCGCGACATCTTCACGTGCGATCAGCGCCGCCATGTCGCGCGGGCTCGAGCCCGACAGGATCGCGATCGCGGTCGACGGGCCGACGTTCTTCACGGTGATCAACAGATCGAACAGCGCGCGCTCTTGCGCATCGATGAAGCCGAACAGCGAGAGCCGATTCTCGGTGGAGTGCGTGAAGATCTTGAGTGTGACGCGCTCGCCCTCGGCGGGCAGCCCCGCGAGCGTGTACGCCGACACGATCACGTCGTAGCCGACGCCATTGCAATCGACGGTCACGTTCGGCGGATCGCGTTCGATCAACGTCCCTTCGAGTCTCGCGATCATCTCACGTGCCTGCCTTCGGCGGACGTCTTACCAGTTTTGCGGCCGGCCGCACCGCGCTCACCAACTTCGCGACCGTGGGCGCCATCGTCCGACCATGAGTGATCGCGACCGCGAGGGCATCGGTGGCATCGGCCCGCGGCAACGTCTTGAGGCCGATCAGCACCTGGACCATGCGCGCGACCTGGCCCTTGTCGGCGCCGCCGGTGCCGGTCACCGCCTTCTTCACGACCGTGGGCGCATAGGAGGCAACCCGCAGGCCGCACAAGCCCATCACCGCGAGCGCCATGCCGCGCGCTTGCGCGAGCGCGAGTGCGCTCCGCGGGTTCTGGTACGTGAACACATCTTCGACCGCGCACACGTTAGGTGCGAGCTCGTCGATCACCTCGCGGAGGCCGCGCGCGATCTCACCGAGCCGCGATTCCATCGCGTGGCCCGCGGGTGCTGACAGGATGCCGCACTCGACATAGCGAAGCGTACCCGCATCGTCGTCGATGACGCCGTAGCCACAGAACCGGCTACCGGGGTCCAGGCCCAGAATCCGCACGCCATCACCCTACTCCAAGCCGCTGACATCGCGCCAGAATGCGCCAAGATGCGACCCTCTGCGAGGTCAGGATCGGGCTCGGGATCTGCCTGACGTTGGGGCTCGCGCACGCCGCGCTCGCCGGACCGAGCAGGCCCCGCTGCGACAGTTGTCGAGCACGTCGGCAAGGCGATCATCGCGATCGTCGACGGTGTTCAGGCCAGGCACGCGAACCACACAACCCGGCTCATCCCACGCTCAGTGTAGCGCGGGCCGGCTGCCAAAGATCGCGGTTCCGATCCGGACGTGGGTCGCGCCGCACGCGATCGCGACCTCGTAGTCGCCGCTCATCCCCATCGAGAGCACAGGCAACGCCACGCCGAGCTCGCTCGCGATCCGCGTGCGGAGCTCACGCAGCGCCTCGAACACCGGCCGGCTGGCCGCGGGATCGTTGCTCGGCGGCGGCAGAGTCATCAGGCCATCGAGGCGGACGTTCGCGACCGCCGCGAGCTCCCTCGCGAGGCCGAGCGCGGTCTCGCCAGTCACGCCACCTTTGGTCGCTTCACCGCCGAGGTTCACGGCGAGGAGGATCGGTTGCACGCTCTGTGCGCGCTTACCGAGCTCGACCGCGAGGCCGAGCGAATCGACAGCGTGGACGAGCGCGACCTTGCCGGCGACGAGCTTGGCCTTGTTGCTCTGCAAGCGCCCGATGTAGTGCCAGCGGATCGGGAGCGCGAGCTCGGCTTGCTTGGCGGCGAGCTCCTGCGCGTAGTTCTCGCCGAAATCGATCGCACCGGCGGCGGCGGCCTCGGCGATCGCGCTCGCGGGGTGCGTCTTCGAGACCGCGACGATCGTGACGTCACTCGCGGGCCGCCCCGCGCGCTCGCACGCCGCGGCCACGTTCGCGCGGATCGCCGCCCAGTTCTCGGCGATCGTCACGAGGCCAGGCCTCGCGCGAGCTGGGCGCCCGGTGCGCCGACCAACCGCAGCGCGGCGAGCACCTCGACGAGCGGGAGGCCGATGATGTTCGTTACGGAGCCACGGACGCCGCGGATGAACGCCGCGGCGATGCCCTGGATCGCGTACGCGCCGGCCTTGCCACGCCACTCGTTGCTCGCGACGTAGTCCGCGACCATCGCCGGATCGAGCTCGATCACGTCGACATCGCTCGTCACGGTCTGGACGTGCGGTCGCCCTGCTACTCCGGGCCCGTTGATCGCGAACCCGGTGATCACGTGATGGGTGCGGCCCGAGAGCTGGCGCAGCATCGTGGCGGCCTCGGCACCATCACCGGCTTTGCCGAGGATGGCGCCGTCGATCGTCACGGTCGTATCCGCTGCGAGCACCCAGCGATCGGGAAGCCGCGCCGCGATCGCAGAGGCCTTCGCGGCGGCGATCCGCGCAACGTAGGCCTCGGGGACTTCGTTCGCGTACGGGGTCTCGTCGAGATCGGCGGGCACCACCTCCAGGGTCATGCCGAGGCGCTCGAGCATCTCGCGACGCCGTGGGGATGCCGAAGCCAGGACGAGCACTAGGGCTTCACGAGCTTGTTCACCGGCACCGTCGTGAAGTTGAGCTCGACGGAGACGCCATCGACGAACCGCGCCTTGCCCTTGCTGTCGACGGCCTCGGTGCATTGCACGACGGTGCCATCCGGGTTCACCGTGTCCGAGACCACCGTGCCGTCACCGTCGATGCAGGTGTCGACGGTCAGCGTCGTATCGTTCGGGTTCGAGTCGCAGAACGCCTCGAGGCCGTCACCGTCGACGTCGATATCTGGCGTGCGGCAGTTCGGGTACTTCGCGAGGATGCCCGCGTTCGCCTTCGGCAGCGCGAGGATCGGGCCGAGCGCATTCGCGAACAGGGCGTCGAGCAGCGAGTCGTCGGGGGTGAGGTTGATCTGCGGGACGCTGAGGCCGCGGATCGTGTCTGCGGTCCTCGCATCGATCACGCCACCGAGCTTGCCGTTCGAGATCGCACCGTTCGCGCCGATGTCGCCTTGAATCGTCGCGCCGGTGATCTTGAGATCGAGCGTGATGCTGCTCGTGACCGGGATGTTGACGCTGAACACGCCGGGGCCGGCGAGCAGCCTCATCGAGCTATCGATCGTGCCGTCGGTGAACGCGACGAGCGGGGTCGTGCCAGCGAACGAGAGCGGCGATAGCTTGATGTCGGCCTTGGCGAACGCGCTGCACGCGGTGACGTTGCCCATGCCGTCGACCGAGCGATCGGCGACGCCATCGCAGTCGTTGTCCTTGCCGTCGCCGCAGATCTCGGGATGGCCCTTGAAGATCGTGGCATCGTGATCGTTGCAGTCCCCCTGCGCGACGCTCTGGCCGTCGTGATCGACGTCCGCGGTATCGGTCGTGTTCGGGGTCGTGCCGTCTTCGTCGGCGAGCCCGTTGCAGTTGTTGTCGATGCCGTCGCCGGGAATCTCCGCGGCGCCCGGGTAGTTGCCCGAGCCCGTCGCGGTGTCGTCGCAATCACCCCCGGCGATGCCGGGTCGCTTGCCGTCGCCGTCGAGGTCCTTGTCGTAGTCGCCGATGTAGATCGCGAACTTCACGCACGTGTCGGCCGCGACCGTCGGCAGGTCGAAGAACTCGAACGGAATGATGACTTCGTAGTTACCGACCGAGGTCGTGATCGCATCGTTCGCGAGCCCGCCGACCGCGGCGAACTTGTTGTCGGGCTTGCCGTCGTTGTCGAGATCGAAGCCGTCTTGCACGCTGCCGATCGCGAGCGTGTTGATGACCTGCGGAAACGTCCCCGCGTACGGCGCGACCGGATCGCCGACGCACTCCGGCTTCGGCGGGAACAGCTGTTGACCCGGCGGCTTCCCGTCGCCGCCGCACGCACCGATGACGCCCAAAGACACCGCGACCAATCCAAGCAAAAGCCTATTCATGAGCTACCCTCGGCGCGGACTTGAGCACGTCGGCTCCAAAAACGTCAAGCGCCGCGCTGAAAACGTCAGTCGTGGCGATGGTGGTGTTGTCGTCGATGATGGCGGTGATCTCGTCGACGACCGCGGCTGCACACGTCGCGCCCTCGGTCGACGACAACAACCGCTACGTCACGCTCACCCCCGAGAGCGATCGGGTCCGGATCTCGTACATCGTGTTCTTTGGCGAGGTTCCGGGCGCGATCGAGCGCCGTATCATCGACACGAATCGCGACGGCCAGATCAGTAACGTGGAGGGTCATGCGTACGCCGTGGCTTTCGGCGACCAGCTGGCAGCCTCGCTCGAGACCCAGGTCGACGGCACGATGGCGCCTTTTATTTGGTCGTCGATCGAGGTCGGGATGGGCTCGCCCGAGGTCGCGGCCGGGACGTTCTCGATCGATCTGGTCGCATATGCCTGCCTCGCGATCCCGCGCGGATCGCACCACCTCACGTTCCACGATCGATTTCGAGTCCCGCACCCAGGCGAGACCGAAGTCAAAGTCGACGATGCGCCCGGCATCACGATCGACCGCGCGCGGATCGGTGCCGCGGATGATCCGAGCCACGATTATCGGTTCGCCGGTGCGGGCGGCCCGATCGCGGATCCAGGGCTCGAGCTCGCGTTCACGGCAGGTCCCCAAACCGCCGTGAGCGGGAGGTGTGCGGCCCCCGCGAGTGGGGCCTCGCACACGCTCGTGTTCGTGCTGCTCGGAATCGGCGTCGTCGTGGTAGGCGCAGGTGGCGTGCTGATGCTGCGAAAAAGCCGCTGAGCGCACGCCCCGGCGGTTTGGCGTTATAGTGGCGGGGAACATTGCCGCTATGAAGAAGTTCCCCGATTTCGTTCCGCCGACCAAGGTCAGCTACCTGGTAAACCAGGGCCCGACGCTGCACCTCCGCCGGTGCATCCTCCAGGCCGCGGACGACCCGAGCCAGGAGTGGACCTTCGACAAGGAAGAGATCCGGATCGGCTCGATGGAGGACAACGACATCGTCCTCGCCGACGACACGGTGTCCCGCTACCACTGCCGGATCATCCAGGACGATACGAGCTACATCCTCGTCGACAACGCGTCGACGAACGGCACGTTCGTCAACAAGGTCCGCGTCCGCGAGGCGTTCCTCAAGCCCGGCTGCACGATCGGCGTCGGCCAGAGCCAGCTCAAGTTCAACGCGCGCGAAGAAGAAGTTCAGATCGTCCCGTCGCGCGCGGATCGCTGCGCCGGCCTGATCGGCGGCAACTCGAAGATGCGCGAGATCTACTCGATCATCGAGAAGATCGCGCCGACCGCGACCACCGTGGTGATCGACGGCGAGACGGGCACCGGCAAGGAGGTCGTCGCCCAGGCGATCCACTCGCTGTCACCGCGCTCGCGCAACGAGCTCGTCGTGTTCGATTGCGGCGCGGTGCCGCCGAACCTGATCGAGAGCGAGCTGTTCGGTCACGAGAAGGGCAGCTTCACCGGCGCGATGATGAGCCGCGAGGGCCTGTTCGAGCTCGCCGATGGCGGCACGTTGTTTCTCGACGAGCTCGGCGAGCTCCCGATCGATCTGCAGCCCAAGCTGCTGCGCGTGCTCGAGTCGCGCGAGGTCCGGCGGGTCGGCGGTGCGAAGGCACAGAAGGTCGATGTCCGGATCATCGCGGCGACCAACCGCAACCTCGAAGATGAAGTCCGCGCGGGCCGGTTCCGCCAGGATCTGTTCTATCGGTTGAGCGTGGTGCGCCTCCATCTGCCGTCGTTGCACGCGCGCGCGGATGACATCCCGCTCCTGGTCAGTCACTTCCTCGAGCACGGCTCGTACAACCGGCAGCCGAACGGCCAGCAACGTGCGAGCGCGTTCTCGCGCGAGGCGATGGTCGCGCTCCAAAACTATCCGTGGCCGGGCAACGTGCGCGAGCTCGTCAACGTCGTCGAGCGCGCCGTGTCGTTCTGCGAGCAGAGCACGATCGATCTGTCGGACCTGCCCGATTACATCCGCACCGCGAAGGCACCGCCGCGCGAAGCCGCGCCGGTCCAGAAGCGCGCGTCGAGCGTGCCCGCCGCCGCGAGCCTCGCCGCGCAACCGCCGCCGACGCCCGAGGAGCTGCTCGCGGTCGGCATCACGTTCAAGGATGCGAAGGAGCGCTGGGTCACGACCTTCGAGCGCGATTACATCCTCCAGATGCTGCGCCGGAACAACGGCAACATCTCGCACGCTGCTCGTCACGCCGACATCGACCGCAAATACTTCCGCAAGCTGATGAAGAAGTACGACATCGAAGCGGCGGGTACCGACGACGATGACGCTACGGCCGAGTAGCTGCCGAAAATGGAAATGCAAGCGCGGACCTGCGCCGCGCGCGCAGCACTGCCGAAGGGCAGTGCGTACGTGCAAGCGCGGACCTGCGCCGCGCGCGCAGCACTGCCGAAGGGCAGTGCGTAGATGAAAGCCGACACCGTTGATCTTGGCGAAGGTAGCCATCTCGACGAAGACGGCAAGCCGCGCATCGTCGAACGGCACCTGATCGTCTCTCCGGAGCTCGCCGGTCTCCGGCTCGATCACTTCGTGAAGACCCAGATCGAGCGGCTGTCGCGCACGAAGATCCAGACGATCATCGCGACCCAGCTGCTGCGCAGCGACGGTCACGTGATGAAGGCTTCCTCGAGCGTCGTCGCCGGCGACCACTACGTCATCCGGCGCGAAGCCAAGCCCGAGCCGCTCGCGCCCCGCACGTTCGGGGTCGTCCATGAAGATGCCCGGCTGCTCGTGATCGACAAGCCGGCCGGCCTGCCGGTCCACGCCTCGGCGAAGTTCTACTTCAACACGCTCGCGCGCGTGATCAGCGAGCGCTACCCCGACGAGCCCGATCTACAGATGTGTCATCGGCTCGATCGCGAGACCTCTGGATGCATGGTGTTCGCGCGCGATCGCGAGGCCGCGGCGTTCGTCAAGAGCGCGATCAGCGACAAGCGGCGCACGACGAAGCAGTACCTCGCGATCGTCACCGGCCAACCACCGTGGGATGAAGAGCACACGCTGAACACGCCGCTGCGGATCTCGACCGCCGCCGACGACACGCGCGTGCCGACCGTCAAGGTCCTGATCGATCCTGCGGGCCTACCCTCGGCGACGCGGGTGATCGTGGAGCAGCGGACCGAGCGCTACGCCTTGATCCGCTGCACGCTCGAGACCGGGCGCCAGCACCAGATTCGCGTCCATCTCGCGCACGCCGGGTTTCCGATCGTCGGCGACAAGCTCTACGCGCACGGCGACGACGCGTTCGTCGAGTATTGCGATGAAGGGCTCACGCCGGAGCTCGCCGAGCTGTTCGTGCTGCCGCGCCACGCGCTCCACGCCGCGCGGCTCACGGTGCCGCACCCCGATGGCGGCTCGATCACCGGCGAAGCTCCGCTCCCTGCCGACATGGCCGCGCTGCTCTGACTATTGCCACTTCCAGTCGGCGTGGCTCGAGACGAG
>JAYWCI010000161.1:0-25718 GCA_043780895.1 Kofleriaceae bacterium
TCGCCGCGATGCTGGCGATCACGCTGACCGCCGCGGCAGGGTTTGTCGTCGCGAACCTGTTCCCGTTACTCACGCTCACGCTGTCGGGCCAGCAAACCAAGGCAACCTTGGGCGCCGCGATCGTCGCCGCGTGGGATCGCAACATCCCGCTCGTCGGCGTCGCGCTCGCGACCTCGTTGATCGCGGCGCCGCTCGTCGAGCTGGGGTTGCTGCTGTGGATCCTCGTGCCGCTCACGCTACGTACAAAGCCGCCGGGCTTTCGCTACGTGATGCGGTTCATGACCGCGCTCAAGCCGTGGCGCATGGTCGAGGTGTTCATGCTCGGCATCGTGATAGCGATCGTGAAGCTCGGCGGCCTCGCATCCGCCGTGCTCGGCTGGGGCGCGTTCGGTGTGCTCGTGATGGTGTTCGCGATGGGCTCGCTCGGGTCGTTCGATCACGCGACGCTGTGGGACCGCGTCGCGAAGGTGAAGCCCGAGGTGACGCGGTGAGCGAGCCCCACGCGGTCCGCGCGATCGATGCCGGCCTCGTCGCGTGCGAGATCTGCGAGCTCGTGATGCGCTACGACACCAAGGTCGAGGGCGATTGCCCACGTTGCGGCGAGCGCGTCGAGCCGCGCAAGCCCGCCGCCCTGACCCGGTGCTGGGCGCTCGTGATCGCGGCGATCGCGCTGTACGTGCCGACGAACCTGCTCGTGATGATGAAGACCGAGCAGTTCCCGATCAAGCGCGCCGATACGATCTTCTCGGGCATCGAGTACCTGTGGACCGAAGGGTCGTGGGAGCTTGCGGTGCTCGTGTTCGCCGCGAGCATCATGGTCCCGATCACCAAGCTCGTCGCCCTCACGTTCCTGCTCGTGATGTCGGGTCGCGGCTCGACCTGGCATCCGCGCGCGCGGACGAAGCTCTATCGCGTACTCGAGGCGATCGGCCACTGGTCGATGCTCGACGTGTTCGTCGTCGCGCTGCTCACCGCGGTCGTCCAGCTGGGTCGGTTCGCGAAGGTCGAGCCCGGCCCGGCGGTGCTGCCGTTCGCGACGGTCGTCGTACTCACCATGCTCGCCTCGGCATCGTTCGATCCGCGCTCGATCTGGGATCGCGGTTCGTCCGCCAAGGCAGCCGCGCCATGAGTGAAGTCAACCTCGACGACCTGCCGGCGCCGAACGTCTACCACCACAAGCGTGGTCGACCGTCCGCGATCTGGATCGTGCCGATCATCGCGATCGCGGCCGGGGTCGCGCTCGGAGTGCGCACCTACCTTCGCGCGGGTCCCACGATCCACATCACGTTCGATAGCGCCGAGGGGCTCGAAGCAGGTCGCTCCGAGGTGCGGTTCAAGAACGTGCCGGTCGGCAAGGTCACCGATGTCGACCTCACCGAGAACCATCAACAGATCGTCGCGACGATCGAGCTCACGCGTGGTGCGGCCGGCATCGCGGTCACCGATTCGAAGTTCTGGGTCGAGCGTCCGCGCATCGGAGTCGGCGGGGTCTCGGGGCTCGGCACGTTGTTCTCGGGTGCGTACATCGGCGTCGACGTGGGGCTCGCGAAGGAGAAGACCGATACCTTCATCGGCCTCGAGAAGCCGCCGGGCGTCACGCACGATCAGCACGGCAAGCGGTTCAAGTTGGTGTCAGCGGAGGCTGGCTCGCTCGCCGTACGCTCGCCGCTGTATCTGCGCGGGCAGCAAGTCGGCGGCATCTCGGAGCTCGCGCTGGCGGCCGATGGCAAGCACGTCGATCTCGAGGTCTTCGTCGAAGATCCGTGGGCGAACGACGTCACCGAAGGCTCGGTGTTCTGGAATGCGAGCGGGCTCGATGTCGAGCTCGATCCGACCGGCTTGCACGTCGATACGCAATCGCTCGCGACCGTGGTCGCGGGGGGCATCGCGTTCGGCTACCGCGATCCGGATCATCCCGGCCGCATGGCGCCGGAGAAGGCATCGTTCACGCTGTTCGATTCGCGCCCTCACGCGCTCCAGCTCCCGGATACGAATCCGCTCGCGCTCGCGATGCAGTTTCGCCAACCGCTACGTGGCGTCGCGGCGGGCACGCCGGTCGACTTCGATGGCGTGGTCATCGGTGGCGTCGATAGCGTCAAGCTCGGCTACGACAGCACGGTCCACGAGTTCTACTCGGATGTGAAGGCGACCGTGTATCCTACCCGCCTCGGCGACGGTTACACGAACCTCGTCGCGGAAGGCGCGCGGACCGGCAAGACCGGACCGCAGATGTTGCAAGGCCTCGTCGATCGCGGCCTGCGCGCGCAGCTACGATCGGGGAGCTTGATCACGGGCTCGCTGTTCATCGCGCTGTCGCGCGTGCCGAATGCGCAACCAGCACGGATGGCGGCGACCGACAGCGTGTGGACGGTGCCTACCGAGCGCGGTGGCACCGATCAGATCCAGGATCAGGTCGCGAGCATCATGTCGAAGATCGACAAGATTCCATTCGATGCGATCGGTGGCGGTGTACGCGATACCGCGAAGGCCGCATCGACGCTGCTCGGTCACTTCGATCGCGATGTCGTGCCCGATGCGAAGGCCGTGCTGGCGCAGGCGCAGGTCGCGATGGCCGCGCTACGCGATGGGCTGACCGCGCTGCGCGACAATGTCACCGCGCCCGACTCGCCGATCCAGCAATCGACGCGCGGCGCGCTCGAGCAGCTCGAACGTGCCGCGTTCTCGCTGCGCGGGCTCTCGGACTACATCCAGCACCACCCCGAATCGTTGCTTCGCGGCCGCGCCGCGGGACCGGAACCGAAGGGCAAATAATGAAGCGCACGTTACTACTCGCGATCGCATTGATCGGTTGTCGGTCTGCCGGCAGCCGTTACTACACGCTAGTCTCGGCCGCCGACGACAAGGCGCCCATGGCGAGCGGAGAGCTCCAGCTCGACGTCTTGCCGGTCGACGTGCCACCCGATGTCGATCGTCAGGAGATCGTGGTGCGCGAAGGCCAGGGCGAGGTCACGCCGGTCGATACCCGTTCGTGGATCTCGCCGCTGCCGCGCGAGCTGCGCCGCGCCTTCTCCGATGATCTCGGCCGCGCTCTCGGCGCGCGCGATGTCGCCGGCGTGACGCCCGCCGAGGGCATCCCGATCTTTCGCGTCAAGCTCGATGTCCAGCGCTTCGAATCGGTGCTCGGCAAGCACGCCTTGATCGAGGCGGTCTCGACCGTCCGCGATCCGGCGACCACCGCGCCCGCCTTGGTCTGCTCGCACCGCGCGAAGGAAGACGCGGCCGGGAACTATGCCGGCCTCGCCGAAGCGCATCAGCGCGCGCTCGTCGCGATCGCTGCGCAAGTGGCCGACGAGGTTCGCGCGATCCGCGCGGGCGCGCCGGCGTGCTCTAAGTAAGGCGGTCGGCAGGGGTCATGCCGCGAACAGTGACCATC
The DNA here is from genome assembly GCA_043780895.1 of Kofleriaceae bacterium. GTDB lineage: Bacteria > Myxococcota_A > Polyangia > Haliangiales > Haliangiaceae > JABFXX01. Next base: position 3,395 of record JAYWCI010000161.1, read on the forward strand.
GCCGGCAAGAATGCGGTGTTTCGCCCGATAACAAAAGCTGGTCACCTGACCAGGAGTTCGCCACACTTGAAGCGTGCGCCGCGCGATCGTGTTGCTCGTGCTGCTCGCAACCAGCGTGGCCTCGGCCGACGGCCAGCACTGGCGCGTCGCGACCGACCGCGGCCCGATCCACGTGTGGACACCGGCGAGCTACGATCGCGCGACCGCGATGACCGTCGTGTTCGTGCACGGCTACAACACGAACGTCGATACCGCGTGGACCGAGTACAAGCTGCAAGACCAGTTCGAGCGCTCCGGGCTCAACGCGATGTTCATCGCGTGCAGTGCACCGCGCAGCAAGACCCAGGGCGTCCAGTGGGCGTCGTTGACCAACCTGCTCGCCGCGGTCAAGCTCGGGATCAACCAGGATCTGCCGGCGGGAAAGCTCGTCGCGGCGGGGCACTCCGCCGCCTACCGTACCCTGGTCAACTGGTTGCCAAACCCCGCGCTGTCGACGCTCGTCTTGCTCGATGCCGCCTACGGCGAGGAGGACCAGTTCATGGCCTGGACGCGCGACGACCTGGGTCACCGGCTCATCAATGTCGCGAGCGATACCATCCAGGAGAGTAACTGGATCGCGGCCTTCCTTCCGAGCACCAAGCGGGTCTACGGCCTGCCGACCGATTGGACCACCGATTGGGCCGACGATACCCGCGCCGCCCGCGTGCTCTACGTCCGCACCAACGTGGGGCACATGCCGATGATCACCGACGGCATCGCCCTGCCGATGGCACTTCGCGCGCTGATGTAGTGGTGTTACCGTCTGGGGGTGCGTGGGGCGCTCATCTGGCTCGGTTGTCTTGCGTGTGCTCAGGCAGGCACGCCCGATAACCGCTACATCGATGCGTCGCCGCAGTCGATCGATGGCTCGACCAAGCTGATCGACGCGCACCTGATCGATGCGGCGTCGGCGCTGTGCACGAGCACCGCGACCTGCGGTGCGGCTGTCGATCTCGGCAGCGTCAGCGGCGATACCGGCGCCAACACGAAGACCGCGACCGGCTATCAAGCCGCCTGGTACAAGGTCCGCGTCACCGAGAACGATAGTGGCGTTTTCGGCGTCCCGCTCAAGGTCACCGTCACGCTAAATTCGCCGGCGAGCGCGAACTACGATCTGTTCGTCTATCTCAATACCGGCACCGATGCGATCGAGTGCACGACGCCGAACGGTGCGGCGATGGGGCTCGACCCTCAGACGCGATCGATCTTGTGGGGTGAGACGGGCACGTTCTCGAACAACAAGGACGACAGTCGCACCGTCTCGATCGAGATCCGGCCGAGCGGCACGTCGTGCTCGCCGAGCGCGCCCTGGTCGTTGACCGTCGCGGGTGACTGACCGAGAGCGAGTGTGTGGATCGCCACGTGCGATGGCAACCACGCTGACCCACGACGAACCCAGAGCGAGCGCCACCGCACGGACGTCCCACCGTCGCCCACGGCGGTAGGTGACAGACCTGGTGGGACAGTGCGCTAGATCATATCTGTGCACCAATGCCAGCAATCGCCGGCACAGCTGCGCTTATGATGGGTCAATGAAGAACTTAGTGTTTCTAGCATTGGCGGCATCGGGCTGTACGACGACGACGACCGGGGGCGCGGCCACGGTCACCGCCAACTGGAAGATCACGAACCTCGCGAACCAACAGTTGAACTGCCCCTCGGGCTTCAACACGGCCGCGTTGTACTCGCAAGAGATCGACTCCAACTACAACGACGTTGGCGCGCCCGTGATCGACTTGTTCAGCTGCAGCGCCTTCTCGGGCGTGAGCGGTCCGCTCTCGGCGACGACCTACTACAGCTGGATCTCGATCGCGACCGACAACAACTCGTCGCAGTACGCGTCGAGCACCTCGGCGTTCGTCGATCTCACGGCCGCGGATAAGAGCTACAACGCCGAGATCCTCACCGACGGTGGTTACTTCCAGCTCCAGTGGGCGCTGCAGAGGAATGGCGTTGCCACCACCTGCGCTGCGCAGCCGCTGGTCACCGGCGTCGAGTCGATCTCGACCGACACCGCGAATTCGAACAACTTCGCCAGCGACATCTTCCCGTGCGCCGATCACTTCGGCATCACGTCGGGCTTCTCGGCCGGTACCTACACGGTCAGCGTCGACGCGATCGACTCGAGCAGCGGAGCGGTCAGCACGGCGGTCAACCTGACGGGCAAGCAGATCCAGGCGCCGAACAAGGTCACCGACCTCGGCACCGTCACGATCCCGCTCGACTGATACTGTCGCGGCGTGCAGGTCAGAAATCCCGAGTACGCCACGCGGGTTCGCGAAATCTTCGCCGCCGCTGCTTTCATCGAGCATCTCGGTATCGAATTGCTCTCGGTCGAACCGGGGATCGTGCGCAGCGCGCTGTCACCGCGCGCCGAGCACCTCCAGCAAGATCGCTACGTGCACGCGGGCGTCATCGCCACGCTAGCGGATCACACCGCGGGCGGTTGCGCCGGGACGCTGATCATGGCGGATCAGTCCGTGCTGACCTCGGAGTATAAGATCCACTTGCTCCGCCCGGCGCGCGGTCGACTCGAGTGCACGGCAACGGTCCTCAAGCCGGGCCGGCTGTTCTCGATCGTCGAAGCTGAGGTGTTCGCCACCGAGCCCGCGCGACAGCTCGTCGCGAAGCTGATCGCCACGATGGCGATCGTCGCCAAGTGACTGCCGTGCTCGGCCTCGGAACCGCGGCGCTCGGGCGTCCCGGCTACATCACGATCGGGCATGCCAACGATCTCGACCACGCCTACAGCGAGGCTACGATGGAGCAGCGCTGCCACGCGGTCCTCGACGAAGCGTGGCGGCTCGGCGTGCGCTGGTTCGATGCTGCGCGCTCGTACGGTCGCGCCGAGGCGTTCGTCGCGAGCTGGCTCGCCGCAAGCGCCATCGCGCCGAGCGACGTGATCGTGTCGTCGAAGTGGGGCTACCGCTACGTCGCGAACTGGCAGGTCCAGGCGACGCACCACGAGATCAAGGATCACTCGCTCGCGGCGCTCGCTGAACAGCTCCCGGAATCGCGCGCGCTGCTCGGGCCCTACCTCGCGCTCTATCAGATCCACTCCGTCACGCCCGAGAGCTCGGTGCTCTCGGATCCAGACGTGCTCGCGCGCCTCGGCGAGCTACGCGATGCAGGGCTGCGGATCGGCCTGTCGCTCTCGGGCCCGCGGCAACGCGAGACGCTCGAGCGTGCGCTCGATCTAGAGGTTGCGGGCAAGCCGCTGTGGTCCGCGGTGCAGGCGACCTGGAACCTGTTCGAACGCTCGGTCGGGCCGGCGCTCGTGCGTGCCAAGCAAGCCGGCCTCACCGTGATGATCAAAGAGGCGGTCGCGAACGGTCGGCTCGTCGCGCAGCTCGGGAAGGTCGGCGATGCGATCGCTATCGCGGCGGCACTCGCGCAACCGTTCAGCGACGTCGTGCTGTCGGGGGCGGCGACGCCGGCGCAGCTCGCCTCGAATGCGCGCGCACGCGAGCTCGATGGTGCGGCGCTCGCCGAACAACACGCGGCCCTTATCGAAGTGCCCGAGCTCTACTGGGCCACGCGCGCGAAGCTCGCGTGGAACTAGCCGAAAAATTTACTCCGACCGCGTTTCGCGTCCATTTATCGCAACATGACGAAACGCCAGCAGCGCACCGCCAAGAAGCTCGCTCTCCCGCTCGTCGCGATGGCGATGCTGACGATGATGATGGCGGCCTCGTCATCGAGCCGCACGACGAAGTCGCGCAGCTCGATGCAGCCGCAGGCAGCGGCTCGTCCGGCGCATGTTCAGCAGCGCACGGCGAGCCTCGCGACGCCCGCGACGAGCTCCGAAGCCTACTAAGGCGAGGTAACTTTGACGGTGTACGTGCCGGTGTTCTTGTAGAACGAATCGACGATGACGTAGTACGTACCGGTCACGGTCGGCGTGTACGCGAACGTCTCGCCCTCACCGGCCGCACCCGCATCTGCACCCTTCACGCACGTCGACATCACGGTCGGACCGCCGACGCTACACGACGTGGCGCTGGGGCCGAGCAGCGCGGCGCTCGGATCGAAGTCCGGGCTGACGCCGCTGACGGTCACGGTGTACGCGGTGCCTGAGGTCATCGCGATCGTGTACGCGACATCGCGACCGATCTGCGGGAACTTCGTGCACTCGGCCGTCTCGAGGCCCTTGTCGTAGTCGTTCGTCGCACCCGCGGTCGATCCGGTCAGGGCCATGCCGAGCGTGAGCGCCGTCGCGGTCGGGCAGGTATCGTTGGTGATCTTCGGAACGCACAAGCCGCGGGGGCCGACGATCGGCTCGCAGACTTCGGTACCAGTGGCGCAATCGCTGTTCGCCGCGCACGCCGCACGGCACTTCAGATCATCGACGCCACTCGTGTCGCAAATGCCCTTCGCGATCGTGGCCGTCACGCCGCAGAACGACGGGCCGGCCGCGCACGTCGCGCCGAGCGCCACGCCACTGACCGCGGCCGGATCGGCGTAGCAGATATCGAGCGTCGCGTTCTCGAACGCGCACGTGCCGGCGGTGCAGCCCATCGAGGGGGCGAGCACGTGGCAGGTGTTCACGCACGTGTCGTTCGAGGCGCAGGTCTGTGCGGCGGTACAGCCAGCGACCGTCGCGCCCGCCGTATCACAGTCAGGATCGTGGCCACCGCACGCGCAGTCGCACGCGCCGCCACTGCCGTACGCGCCATCGGCGCAGGTCCAGCCCGCCGGTGCAGCACCGGCGTCGAGCGTCAGGTCGGGCAGCGCGAGGCACACGCCACCGACGACCGGCGTCGACGTGAACGTCATGCTGTCGATCGTGACCTCGTCGAGCGCGAGGCCCTTGACCGTGCCCGTCATGTGCTTGGTGCCGAACGGATCGGCCGTGAGGGTCAGCGTTCCGCCGCTCTGGAAGTACTGCTTCACGATGGTCATGCCGGTGCTATCGAGCGTGAAGACCCGGACGCAGGCCGCGCAGGTCCCGTAGTTGTTCTGGTTGCCCGTGGTCAGATCGAACGAGCCGACGAGGCTCGGCTCGATGCCTGCGTAGAACTCGAAGCTCATCGTGGCGGTGCTACCCGCGCCAGCGCCAAGATCGGTCGACACGTCTGCCCGCCACACGGACGTCATGGCGTCGGAGCTCGCGGTGCGGTAGGGCGTTCCGACCGCGAGCGACGTGCAATTGCTGTTGCTGCCGCTGCCGCTGCCGCTGCCGCTGCCGCCGCCGTCGGGCGTCTTGTTATCGTTCTTCGATGAACAACCGACCGCGAGGCCGGCTGTGACGATGAACACACCTGCGAGAATACTTCGAATTCGAATCATGGCGGCACCTTGCCACAGGGGGCAGTGTGCCCGAAACGGTTATCTACGCTTTGCGACGCATGATGATGAGGTGGCTCGAATGGTTCTTACCGTCGGGATATCCGAACCGGAACTTGAGCGTTCGCTTCGGCTGGCTGTCGAACATCTTCTTCCACACCGGCGCGATCGGCTGGCCGGCGGCCATGTTCGAGTACACGAACAAGCCGTAGGTCTCGTACTCGAAGCCCGCGGGCGTGCCGTACGTCGGGGGAAGGCCGGTCGAGTCCGAGACCATCCAGTCGACGTGATCGATCACGTACTGGCGCATCTGCTTGAACTCGTCGAACGTGAGCAGATAGCTCGCGGCCTTCGTCATCGCGGCGACGTGCCCCTTCTTCTCGAGATGTGCCAACGCTGACGGATCCTTCTTCACGTGAGCGTCGTCGAGGTTCGCGAGGATGTGGCGATAGATCTGCTCGTGGGTCGAGCCGATCTTGTGAAAACGAAACTCGACGTTCGCGAACTGGCGATTGCGCGCGCCCGCATCGGTGATCTTCTCCGCGGTCGCGACATCGGCGTCGGTCAGGTACTGGACGTCGCCGTCGGCCGACAACTTGAAGTAGCGCAGCGAGGTCGGCTCGTAGCCGTGGAGCGAGAGTGCCGAGAGGCTGAAGATCAGCTGGGTCGGCAGCGTACCGCTGCGCATCGCACCGATCATGTTCATCGTGACAGAGAAGTTCGATTTGTAGAGCGAACCGAGCTCCTTCTCGACGGTGACGAGCGCGGTCTTCAGCTGATGCTCGTCGAGCCGAGCGAGATCGAGCGGATCGCCGGCGGGCTCGAGCGACAGCGTCGTGATCTCGTCGGCATCGGGATAGACCGAGAGCGCGGTCGACAGGTCGCCACCCGCGAATGGATACACGACGGTCTTCGGCACGGTCTTCGGGACGGTTGCTGCGAAGAACGCATTCGCGTCGCTCATCCAACCGGCCTTGTATTCGTCCTGCGACTTCTTCAGGACCTTGCAATGCGCGTCGACGATCGCAGGCTTTACCGCCGCGGGCGGCGTACCTTCGGCGCAGGCACCGACGACGAGCAGGGTCTTGGCCTCGGCGATGAACTCGTGCGGCGGGTCCGCCGATGCGATCGACGCCGTCGCGGTAGTGATGAGACAAAACAGGAGGCCACGCATCGGCCGAGCCTGCCACAACGCCCAGGCTAGCGCTTGCGGCTGCGCAAGGGAACCTGCCGACTGCCGCGCGCGATCCGATTCTGGTCCGCAATAATCTGGGTCATCACGGCGTTCGCGCGCGCCTTCGCGACGGGCGAGGCGGTGCGCACCGCATTGTGCGTCGCGAGCCTGGCGAGCCGGTTCGCGTGATCCTTCATGCCGAGGCTCTGATAGAGCGCCGCGATCACGGTCTGGATCCGCCACACGTTCGGCGTGATCTGCGTCGTCGCGTCGATCGGCGCAAGTCGGGTCAGCGCGTCTCCGAGGGTCTTGACGGCCGCTTTGACGTCGCGCGCCGCGACGAGCGCCGAGGCGGCGTCGAGCGCGCGCGTGATGATCTGTTCGTCGGTCGCCGGGCGGACCAGCGTCGCCGATTCGGTCGTGGGCTTCTGCACCACGGTCGGCGAGAGGTTCGCGAGACTCGCGACCGCGACCTTGTGCACGGTCGGCGCGTCGTCGAATCCAGGTTCCCAGCCGGCGAGCGCTTCGGCGAGGTCATCCGCGAAGTCGCGCACGTTCGCGAACCGCGCCTCGGGATCGCGATCGAGGGCACGGACGAGTACGTCGTCGATCGCCTGCGTGATCGCACGATCGGGTGAGCGCGACGAAGGCGGCTCGACAGGTTCGTGCATGCGTAAGTTGAGGAGCACCATCGCGGGCAAGCTGCGAGCGAGCGGGGGCGCGCCGGTCACCATCTCGTAGACAATGATGCCGACGCCGAAGATGTCCGCCGCGATGCTCGGTATGCCGCCGCTCAGCACCTCGGGCGCCATGTAGGCCGGCGTACCGCCGAAGATCTCGTGCTGGATATCGTTGCACGGCGATACGCGCGCGAGCCCGAAGTCGATGATCGTCACGCGATCGAGCTCGTCGACGAGGACGTTGCTGCTCTTCAGATCGGCGTGGATCACGCCAGCCGCGTGGATCGCGATCAAGCCGTCGAGCAACTGCGACATGATGCCGGTGATGCGCTCGCGCGTGAGCGGACCCTGGGCGATGATCGTATCGAGTGGCGTCCCGAAGGCGCGCTCCATCACGAGGTACGGCCGACCCTCTTGATCGGTGCCGCCCTCGAGGACGTTGACGACATTCGGGTGATCGATGCGGCTGAGGATTCGCGCTTCATCGGTCAACCGCTCGCAGAGCAGCGGATCCAAGGAGAGCGTCTTCCTCACGTGTTTGATCGCAACGATCCGCCCCGAGGAATGCCTGGCGAGGTGAACCTCGCCCATGCCTCCACGGCCCAGTAACCCGCCCACTTCGTAGTCGTCCACGGAGGGTGATGGAGCACGACGCGTGCCGAGACCACCGGCCCAGGCGTCGAGGAATCGCTCTGACGAGGTGCGTAGTGTCGCCAGAATTGACGGAATCATTCCACACGAGGAACAATCGGTCACGGCGGGGCAGGATCAGCCGACCGGTTCGTATAGCGACACCGTGCTCGCGACGATCAGCTTCCAAGTGCGCTAAGACGTGCGCTCGATGCGCTGGATCTTCATGCTCGTTCTGGTCGCCTGTCATGCAGGTGTGCAAGTCGCCGAGATCGTGATCGATGGCGATGCGATCTCGCTGCGCAAGCGCACTGCTGGCGAAGCGCAGAGCGATCCGGCGAGCACCCCGATCCTCCTGCTCGGGCTCGATGGAGTCTCGCGCGAGCTACTCTACGGGCTCGTGCGCGATGGAAAATTGCCAAACCTGACGGCGTTGATCGGCGGGCTCGACCATGCCGACCTCGACGAGCGCCTGCTCACGAACTTGCCCTCGACCACCATTCCCGCGTGGACCGCCGTCTTCACGGGCACGCCCGCGGCGATCAATGGCGTGCCGAACAACGAGTACTTCATCCGCGAGACCAAGACGTTCGCCGCACCAGCGCCCGTGACCTTCGTCGATAGCTCGGCGACGCTCGAGGTCTACACGCAAGGCGCGGTGAACAAGCTCGTCCTCGTGCCCACGCTCTACGAGAAGATCCATGCGACGGATCCTTCGGCCCTCATATGGGTGGTGCTCAGTCACTTCTTTCGCGGTGCCGATACGATGTTGGTCGCCGAGCGGACCGCCTTCATGAAGATGTTCGCCGCATTCGTCGAAGATGGGTTGCCGACGGAAGAGCGCAAGGTCACGTCGCGCAAGCCGTACGAAGCGCTCGATCTCGGCGCGATCGAGGGCCTGCTCGCACATCTGGACGCAGGCCCGGTGCCCGACGTGCTCACGCTGTATATCTCGGGCACCGACCTCTATGCGCATGTCGCCAGAGAAGGTCCGGACGAAGCGCGACGCGCGTACCTGGTCGAGGTCCTCGATCCGGCGCTCGGTCGGCTCGTCACGAAGTTGCGCGCGCGCGGGATGCTCGAGCACCGCTGGGTGATCGTGACCGCAGACCACGGTCACACCCCGATCATCGCCGACGAGGCGCACTCGATCTTCACCGGTGACGACGATGCGCCGGGCGTGATGAAGGCCGCGTGGAAGCTGCGACCGTTCCGCGCGAAGGTCGCGGCCGATGACCCGTACAACGCCGTGCTCGCGTACGGCGGCGCCTTCGCGTTCGTATACCTAGCGGATCGCTCGCGCTGCACCGGCGCTGCACCGTGCGCGTGGGATGCGCCACCGCGTTATCGCGAGGACGTGCTCGCGACCGCGGAGGCGTTCTTGCGCAACAACGAGGATGGCCAGGTTGCGCCAGGCATGCGCGGCTCGCTCGACATGATCTTTGTTCGCGAGCCCGTGCCGGTCGCGGCGATCGATCGCCCATTCGAGGTCTACCTCGGCGGTGGCAAGACGATGGCGGTCGCCGCCTACCTTGCTACCCATCCGCACCCGACGTACATCGATGTCGCGCGCAGGCTCGAAGAGCTCGCGGTCGGTCCGCACGGCGAGCGCGCCGGTGACGTGCTGCTGCTCGCACACGATGGAGATCGCGATCGCCCCGAAGACCGGTTCTATTTCGCGGCGCCGTTTCGCTCGTGGCACGGCAGCCCGTCGCGGACCGATTCGGAGATTCCGCTGATCGTCGCGAATCCGCACGTCAGCGCTGCGGCCATCCACGCGTGGGTCGGCGCGAAGCTCGGCGATCGCCCGTATCAGCGCAAGATCACCGATATCGTGCTCGGCCTGCGCACGCATCCGCCCCGCTGATCGGTACGGGGCGGATCTGCGTAAGATTCCTCGGGGTCTCGAAGATCGAGCGAAGTGTTATCAGCGAATTTCGCAGCCCGTTTGATCGCCCATCGCGCGCGCGAGTCCGTTAGACTTTTTGGAAATGGCAGCAGAAGTTGGGCTGACCGGGCGCGACGTTGCGGTGCAAAGCACCCCCACGACGACGACGCCTACCGCGCAGATCGATCCGGGGTTCCGGGCGATGCTGAGTTATGCGAACGGCGATCCGATGTCGATCGCCGCACAGATGATCTCTACCGGCCGCACCCAGGATCCGCGGATCTGGAACGAGATCCAGCAAACGCTCGGGAACGCGATGGCGTTGCGGATCCGCGACGCGATCACCCAGAACGAACACGCGCGAGAACCGGTCTCGGGCCCGGAGGTCCCGAGATCGAAGGATCCGGAGGCTCGGGATCAACTACCGGTCTCCCAGTTGCCGCAGGATACGCAGGTACGGCCGGTGCCGGCGGTGACACCGGCACAAGACATCCTGCCCACGCAGGTCGAGCGCGAGGTGCTCGGTGTGCATGTCACGGCTCCCGGGGGTGTTCGCGCGAGCGCGCTCGCCGAGGTCTTGCGCGTCGTCCAGGTCGAGGTCGGCAACAACGTGTACGCGCAAGATCACTTCCGCACGTCGAACGTCGCGATCGTCATTATCCCGGCGCACGTATCGATGACGGCGCTCCCCGAGTTCGCGCACCTCAAGGGCCAAAAGACCTTCGATGGTCGCGACTGGTCGACCGTGCGTGGCTCGGGTGGGTCGCCGAGTCCCAACGGTCGCTTCTCGATCGCCGTGGCCGAAGAGGGCGTCACGGCCACCGACTTGAAGGATACGTATCCGGCCACGTACAGCGTCGGGATGCACGAGCTCGCCCACGTGCTCGAGTCCAAGGGCATGACGCGCGAGCAGCGCAGCCGCGTGAAGCAACTCTACGACGCTCACATCAAGCGCGATCCTGGCGACGCGAACGATACATTCACCGACAAGTACGGCTCCGAGAACGAACAAGAGTACTTCGCCCAGTCGACGAACGCGTTCTTCGATCGCAACGTGATGGGCACGAACCACTCCGGGCGGCCGTTTCTCCAGCAGAATGATCCCGAGATGTACGCGTTCCTCGTCGAGCTCTACGATACCCACCGCGACAAGCACGGCGATGCGGCGTGAAGCTCGCGGTCCTCGCGTTGCTCGCAGCTGTCTCAGCTCTTGTTGCCTGTTCCAACCCGACCACACCCATGCAAGATCACACCTGGCACGTTTACGACGGTGAAGACTTGGTCCTCGACGTGTCCTCGCGACCGGGGCCGATCAAATCGACCGCGCACCTACCGCCAGGCACATCGCCGGCGACGAGCAGCTTCATGTCGGCGACCTCGTACGATGCGAGTCACGAGGATCAGTTCCACACGATCCTCGTCGGTTCGCACACGGTCGACGAGTTCCTCGCCGGCGTGCGCGCCGCGGGCCTGACCGTCAAATAACGTCGATCAGTCCGCGCCGGCGGGCGCCGCATCGGCCGGCGGCACCTTGCGCGTCGAGCGGATCGTCCCCGGCAGCACGTCGATGTGAACCGGCGGCGTGAGCTCGAACATGAACCCGCGTGTATCGACCTTCGCGTTGAACCCACCGCCCACGCTGATCTGGCGACGGTAGTGCTCCGGCTGCTGGCCCTTCACGACGTGGTTGCGATGGTGGAGCAGGAATCCACCGAGCCGGATCGCCATGTGGTTGTAGAGCCGGTGACAACCGTGGCTCGTGCCGTTCATCAGCGACGTGACGACGGCCGAGCCGTGCGTGCCGATGCCGTTATCGACGTACTGCGTGGTGCCGTTCTTCATCTGGATCGCGCGCTCGTGCGGCAACCGGATCATCCCGAATGCCGAGAGCGGGCCCGGGCCCATGATCGTCTTCTTGAGCTCCCATTTGCCTCTGCCGACCCAGCGCACGAGCTCGTCGTCGGGGGTCGTGTCGGGTGGGAGCCACGTCGGCGCGGCGTAGAGCTGGCGCCACTCACGCGGCCCGACATCGGATTCTTTCCAGCGCTTCTTCATCACACCGCCGACCGTCACATCGGCCCAACCGCCGATCGTCGTCGGCCAGCGCACGAGCGGGCGCTTCACCGCGCCATCTTGCGCGTAGAGAATCATCGCGGGCCGCCGCCACGCGACGCGTGGCACCGGTTGCTCGTCGTACCAGACGTCGCCGCGATCGATCTCGGCGGAGAGCTCCATGTGGGTCGCGTAATAGGCGGGGGGCGCGGGGAGCGCGAGCGCGACGCGCAGGCCGCCCGCATGCTTCGCGAGCCACGCGCCGGTCGCCGCGGGATCGGTCCAGCCGAGTTGCTTCGCCGCGGCTTCGGTCGTCGCGGAGATCAAATCGGGCGCCGCATTCGCGAGCGGCTTGTCGTGACCGTGGACGCCGCGCATCGCGATCGGATCGAGCATGCGGCCGAGGATCGGCTGGGGGCCCGCACCTGCCGTGCCGTCCTCGATCAAGCCGGTGGCATCGGTCACGCGCTCGCGCAGCACGCGCAGCGCAAATCGAAAGTCGAGCTCGCGCGGATCGATCGCGAGCGCCGTGCGGGTCTCCGGATCGAGCCGGCCGTTCGGGATCAAGAAGTTCCGGCGCTGGTACTGCTCGAGTGCCTGGCCGAGCACCCACGAGAACGTGCCGTCGACATCCTTCTCGGTCAGCAGCCCTTCGCACGCGAGGTGCCGCTGCGCGGTCACGATGCCCGTGTAGAGCTCGTCGGTGGTCTTCCACCGCGCGTACGTGTCGCCGAACTCGCGATCGCTCGCGAGCGACGCGTAGTCGGGCACGTTGCGCTGCACGCGCACGCGCTCGAGCACGGCACCGAGTAGCGCGCGCTGGCGGTTGTTGAACTTGACGTTCGAGGCGAGCTCCTCGCCGTATGGCCGCGTGAGCTTGTCCATCGGGGCCGAATCGATCTTCGCGTGACACGCGTAGCGCGCGGTCTGAGTGAACCGCGCACGCACGATCGCGAACGAAGGCACCACGCCGTACATCTCGGCGAGGCCGACGTTCGCAGGCAGCGGCTTGCCGACGGTATCCTTCTCGAGTGCGAGCGCGAGATAGTTGACGCGAAAGTCCGGCGCGGTCCCATCGGGCTGCACCGCGAACAACACCGGCGTCCATGCATCGCGGAGATCGAGCAGCGTCGCGTTCTCCGGCATCGAGCACGCGGCGGCGCTCTCCTTGCTATCTGCGATCGCGACCACCGGCGCCGCACACATCCCCTTCGGCTCACCCGCGGTGACAGGCACGAGCTTCACGCTCGGCTGATGATCTGACGCGCTACATGCTGCCGCGACCACCGACACGAGCGCGAGGCGCTTGTTCATCCCACTGTATTATGGCGCCCCTCGTTTGGAACGTCGAGAAAACTGTCCGATCTCCGGACTGTCGCGCTTATGTAGGCAGAGCGGCTACCGCGCGAACTTCCGCAGGCATGCACCGTGATGGCACCACACCGTGCCGAACCGGCACTCGAGGAGTATCGTCCCGCGCGTGATGGAACGTGCGGTGGTCACGGGTGCCGGCAGTGGTCTAGGGGCCTCTCTTTGTGAGGTGCTCGCGGCGCGCGGTGCGCAGGTCATTGCCGCCGATATCGATCTCTCAAGCGCGCAGGCGACCGCTGAACGCTGCGGCCCCCGCGCGCATGCGGTGCAGTGCGATGTCGCGGATCTGGCAGCCGTGCAGCGGCTCGCTGCGGAGACCGAGCGGCTGATCGGCGGGATCGATCTGCTCGTCAACAATGCGGGTGTCGCGGTCGTCGGTCAGATCGGCGAGGTGCCGATCGAGGACTGGCGCTGGATCATCGACATCAATATCGGTGGGGTCGTCCACGGTTGTCACGTGTTCGCGCCGAGGCTCCGCGCGCAGAAGCACGGCCATATCTTGAACGTGGCTTCGGCCGCGGGCCTGATCTCGATGCCGACGATGGCGCCGTACAACATGACAAAGGCTGCGGTCGTCGCGCTGTCCGAGACGCTGTTCGCGGATCTCTCGGGTGATGGCGTCGGCGTGAGCGTGCTGTGTCCGAGCTTCTTCCCGACGAACCTCACGCGCTCGCCACGGACCTCGACCGACACGAAGCTCCACGGTGCGGCGATGCGGTTGCTCGCCGACAGCAAGTGGACCGCCGAAGGCGTCGCACGCGCGGCACTCGCAGGCGTCGAGGCCGGTGAGCTCTACATCGCGCCGCAGCTCGACATCGGCCTCGCGTGGCGGCTCAAGCGCCTCGCCCCGACCACGTTCCAGCGGCTGAGCAAGCTCGCTGCCAGGCTCATGATCCGCGGCTGATGGGTACGAAGGCGCCATCGCGCGGCTCCGATGACTTCGTCGGCACCGAGCGCTTCCACGTGCTGCGCCGGCTCGGCGAGGGCGGCATGGGCGTCGTCTACGAGGCGTTCGATCGCGAGAAGAACATGCACGTCGCGCTCAAGATGCTGCAAGAGCGCGACGGCGAGAGCATCTTGCGGCTCAAACAGGAGTTTCGTTCGCTGCAGGATGTCCAGCACCCGAACCTCGTCACGCTCGGCGAGCTGTTCTACGAGGATCGGATCTGGTTCTTCACGATGGAGCTGATCCGCGGCGTCAACTTCCTCGAGTACGTGCGGCCTGGCTATCACTCCGACACCGCGTCGACCCAGCGCGCGTCGATCGCCGAGATGTTCGAGTCTGCGAAGCCTGCGGGGCCCATCGCTGAACAGCCCAGGTCACAAACGATCGGCGCGATCACGCAAGCCAGCGAGCGCGCGAATGCGCCCCCGATCCTCGACGGTTCGCGTTTCTTCGACGAGCGAAGGCTGCGCAATGGCATGGCGCAGCTCGCGCGCGGACTCGCGGCGCTGCATCGCGCGGGCAAGATCCACCGCGACGTCAAACCCTCGAACGTGATGGTCAACGAGGACGGTCGCGTCGTGATCCTCGATTTCGGGCTCGCCACGGATGTGGTCCCTACCGGCTACGATAGCGAATCGAACGTCGTCGGCACCGCCTTGTACATGGCGCCCGAACAATCGCTGGGCGGGCGGGTCGGCCCGGAGGCTGATTGGTACAGCTTCGGCGTCGTGCTCTACGAGGCGCTCGTAGGGGCGCCGCCGTTCATCGGACCGAGCCTGATCGTGATGATGCGCAAGCAGAAGGTCACACCGCAGCCGCCCTCGGCGGTGCGCACCGGTATTCCCGCAGATCTCGAGGAGCTCGCGCTCGAATTGCTGCGCTTCGATCCGGCGACCCGGCCTTCGGCGCACGTCGTGCTCCGCCTGCTCGGCGATAGCAAGGTCGAGGAGAGTTCGGCGCACTCGCAGACCACGCCGTTCGTCGGCCGCGAAGCCGAGCTCGCGATGCTCGGCACCGCGTTCGCCGACATGCGGCAGCGCCGCCAGGTCACCGTGTACCTCCTCGGCGAGTCCGGTATCGGCAAGAGCGCGCTCGTGCGCGCCTTCACGCGCGGCGTGCGCGAGGACAAGGTCGTCGTGCTCGCCGGTCGCTGCTACGAGCGCGAGTCCGTGCCGTACAAGGCGATCGACGGTATCGTCGACGAGCTCGCTGGCTACGTGCAGCGCATGGCGCAAGTCGATGCGGCCGCTCTCACGCCGCAGTGGGCCGACGTGCTGCTCCAGGTCTTCCCCGTGCTGTCACGGATCAAGGTGTTCGCGGCCACGCGGCTTCACCCGGTGCTCGATGCGACCGAGCAGCGTACGCGGTTGTTCGCCGCGCTGCGCGAGCTGCTGACCCGGCTCTGCGATCGCCGCACGGTGATCGTGTGGATCGACGATCTCCAGTGGGCGGATGCCGACAGCCTCGCGATGTTGTCGGAGATCTTGCGCCCACCCGAAGCACCGACGTTCTTGTTTCTCGCGAGCTGGCGCGAGGCAGGCGAGGGCGGCATCCGGGCGCGGCTCGATGCGCTGCCCGGCGAGATCCGGCACCTGCCGATCGAGAAGCTCTCTGTCGCGACAACGACCGAGCTTGCCCGCACCCTGCTCGCGCGCAGCGGTGTCGCGCTCGCCCGCGCCGACGAGATCGCGCGCGAGGCGAATGGTCACCCGTTGTTCGTCGACGAGCTCGTGCGATTCACCGTGGTGCGTGGTGACGAGGTGCCACTCGAGCTGTCGCTCGAGGATGCGCTCGGCAATCGCGTCGCGCAGCTCGATCCGGCGCCCAAGCGCGTGCTCGAGCTCCTCGCGCTCGCCGGCGCTCCGCTCGAGCAAGAGACCTGTGCCCACGCGGCGAACATCGCGGTCGGCGATTTCTCGCAGGTCGCCGCGCAGCTGCGCACGCAGAACTTCGCGAGCACCGGCGGCGCGAAGAAGCTCGATCGGATCGAGCCGTATCACGATCGCGTACGCGACACGGTGCTGCAGCAACTCGATGCCGAACGCCGTCGCGTGCTACACGGCGATCTCGCGCGTGCGCTGGAGTCCTCGGGACGGGCGGATTCCGAAGCGCTCGCGGTACACTTTCATGGCGCCGGCGACGATGCGAAAGCCGCGACCCACGCCATCGCCGCGGCCGCGGGCGCGACCCGATCCTTTGCGTTCGATCGCGCGGCGCGGATGTACCAGCTGGCGATCGATCTCTCGCCCACGGGCCCGAGCGTGCACGCGCTCCAGATCGCGCTCGGCGAGGCCCTCGCGAAGGGTGGTCGCGGCGCCGAGGCAGGTCGCGCGTTGCTCGTCGCCGCGCGCGGTGCGTCGGTCGCCGAGGCGCTCGACTTACGCGGGCGTGCGATCCAGGCGTTGCTCAATGCCGGTCGCTTCGATCAAGGTATCGCCGAGCTCCGCGACGTGCTCGCGTCGCAAGGCGTGACCTATCCGAAGACCGCGCGCCGCGCCCTGTGGTCGGTCGTCGTGCAGCGCGCCCAGCTCGCACTCCGCGGCATGCACTTCCGCGAGCACGACGAGAGCCAGGTCGCCCGCGAGGCGCTGTCCGGGATCGACGTCCAGTACTACGCCGCGACCACGCTCGCCGTGATCGACAACATCCGCGGCCACTCGTTTCAGGTCCGGAGCTTGCGGCTCGCGCTCGAGGCTGGCGAGCGCTATCGGATCGGCAGGACGCTCGTCACCGAGGCGGGCTATCGCGCGCTCGCGGGCGGATCCACGCTCGCCGCGGGCGACGCGCTGCTCGACACCGCGGACGAGCTCAGCACGCGCGTCGCCAACCCGCACTTGCGCACGCTGATCGCCGCCGGCCGAGGCACCGCGGCGTTCCTCAAAGGGACGTACCGCGACTCGCTCTCGAAGTGTCACGCAGCGCAAGCACTCGCGCGCCAGCACGGCGTCGCGGAGTTTGCCGAGTTCAACCTGATGTACCAGTGGATCGCCGAGTCGCTGACCTGGCTCGGCCGCCTCGACGAGCTCGCGACGTTCCTCGACCACGCGATCCGCGATGGTGAGGAGCGCGGAAACCTGTACCTGTCGACGACCCTGCGCACCGCCGCGGTCGCGTTCGTGCGGCTCGCTGCCGACGATGCGGTCATCGCGCGCCGCGAGATCGAGCACGCGCTCGGGCGCTGGTCACCGCAGCGATTCCACGCGCAGCACTTCTACGCTCTGCGCGCGAACGCCTCGATCGATCTCTACGAAGCCGATGGGCGCAAGGCGTACGACCGGCTCGAGCGCGAGTGGCCCGAGCTCGCGGGCTCGCTGCTCCTGCGCGTCTCGTTCGCGCGCACGTACATGTGGGATCTCCGTGCGCGTGCGGCGGTCCTTGCTGCGACGGGGGCTAACCAGCGCCGCTTTCTCGCGGTCGCCGAGCGAGATGCGAAGCGGATCCTCGGCGAGAAGATGGCCTGGTCCGAGCCGCTCGCGATCCTGATCCGCGCCTGCATCGCGGCGCGTCGCGGCGACCGTGCCGAACATCTCTACGAGCAAGCCGTGCGCGGCTTCGACGCGACCGGGCTCGCGCTTCACGCCGCGGTGACACGCCGGCGGCTCGGTGAGCTCCGAGGCGATGCTCAGCTCATCGCGGCTGCGGATGCGTGGATGGCGTCGCAGAAGATCCAGAATCCCGCGCGGATCACGGCGATGCTGGCGCCCGGGCGATGAACCGCAGCGCGGCGATGCTCGGCAAGAAGAAGTAGGCGCCGCCGACGAGTTGCGTGAACGCGGGCAGCGCTTTGTACTTCTTGCGCACGGGCTCGCACGGCACCGTGAATTCGTCGTTCGCGTTCGCATCGCGCACGCGCACAGCCGAGATCGAATCGCCATCCTTGAACAGCCCGTTGAAGTTCGCCGAGTGCAACCAGCTTCGCTGTACGAGCTCGAACTGGCGATTGATCTGACCGACGAGGCAGATGAAGTGCAGCCCGCGATCCTCGCGATCGGCGGGTGCGGTCAACAGCTCGTGCGGATCCATCGTCTCCGACACCGGTCTGCCGTACGGCCGGCCGCGACGGATCATCTGGTGTTTACGCACCATCGCGATCGAATCGCTGCCGGTTCGATCGGGTGCGAGCTGATCGCGCGGATTCGCGCGGCGGACGTGCGCGCCGATCGGGCACTTCAAGCCGACTCGATCGTTGTGGTCGGCTGTCCCGTAGTGGAACTCGTTGTTTGTCGCCTTCGCGGGATCGTCGTGATCCGCGTCGAGGATCGGCGCACCGTTCGGCCAGCGACCGACCATCTTCGCGCCGAGCACGATCGCCGCCTCTGCGTCGGTCGTGTTGGACGCGAGGGCGCGCCAGAGCGCCTGCACGTGTTGCGTGTACTGGCGGTAAACGAGGTACGTGCCGTTGCGTCCCAGATCCTTGTGCGTACGGTCACCAGTGTACGGCAGTTGGTTGGTTGGATCGCTGGCGAGTACCACGGTCGGACTCTCACTCTGCACGCCGTACTCGTTGCGATAGCCGAGCACGAACTCGCCTGGCGCGAGCGGGGTGGTCCACGACGGCTTTGGCGGATGGTCGTGATGGCCTCGCGAAGGGATGCCATCGATCGTCGGCATCGACAGACCATCGCGCCAACCGAAGTGCTCCTTGTGATCGGGCAGGTGCGTGGTGCGCTGCTCGTGCACGACGCGAAATCCACCGGCGAGCTCCGCGAGCTCGTGCCCCACGTGCTCGTCGATCGTCGCGCTGGTGGCGTACACCATCACCATCGCGTGGATGTTCGCGCGGCCCCACCGCCACGCATCCGGCGCATTGGCACCGATATCACCGAGCGACTCGGCGCGCACGCTATCGGCCATGCCCTCGATGAACTCGCGCGAGAACGTGCCGAGGATCGGTTCCGAGATACCGAGCTGGTTCAAGCCTCGCGCCGTGAAGGCGAGCTGCAGCGCGACGTCTGCCGGGCTCTCGGACGCGCGGTTGACGCGGCTGATCGCACCCGCGATGTAGCGCCGCGCAGCGTCCGGATTGGTGAGCTCGAGCAACAGGAAGCGGGCCGCGTGCAGCGTGCCGTAGCCGCGCACCACGAGCCCCTGGATGTCGTCGGTCTCGAGCACGTCGGTCATAGAAGATGGAGCCATTCCTGCGCCTCACGCTCGGCGAGCGTGCCGACAAGGCCTGCGCGGATCTGCCGGTTTAACCGGATGTTGTCGATGCTGAGGTTCGCGTTCGGGCCGCGGTACCAGTACGCGGCCGGGCGCTGGTGCTCGCCGACGACGTACGCGAACGCGTTCGGATCCGTCGCGGCGCCGCCGTTGAGGATCCAGCGCGTCTTCGGATAGCCGCGACCGAAACCGAACGAGATGTTGATGTCCCGCGCACCGGTCGGAAAATCGATGAAGTCCCGCACGTACGCCTCGGCCGCGTTCGTGTAGTTGGAGATGAAGATCAGCCGCCGGCCTCGGTCTGCCGCGATCCAGCGCGCGGTCGCCACGGTCGGAATCTCCATCGGCGTGCGCCACCGCGGAATGCCCTGCACGAGCCACGCGACGAGCCAGAGCGCCGCTCGCAGGACCATCGGCCGCATCACGCCTTCTTCTTTGATCCTGCCGGCGATCACGAACTCGTTGATCACCGGGCGGTTCTGGGTCGCCGCGAGGGCCCGCACCTTCTCGTCGGGCTGGCGCGTGGAGACGTAGGTCTGCTCGTCCTCGCTGAGGCGAATGCTGAACACCACCGCGACGACGAGGAGCACTACGGCGAGCCACACCGCGCCGACGATCGCGGGGTGATAGAACAGGCCCGCGATCGAGAGCCCCGCGATCGGCACGAGGGTTGCCACGATCGTGAGGGTGCGCCAGTGCATCGCGATCCACGTGCCGGGCGCGACGCGATCCGGCTCGAGTGCCCATTTCAGATCATCGCGCGAGCGCACGAACTCCTGGATTCGCGCGCGGACCTTCACCGCGGTGCCGGTGATGTTGCCCGCGCCGAGCCACTGCTCGATCACCTCGCGCAGCTTCGCGTGCCGGCTGACATCGTCCGGCGAGATGTTCTGCATGCCCGAGTAGAAGCAATCGCTGTGGCGGTTCTTGGTGATGAACTCCGCGAGGTCGTGCGTGGCGGAGAATCTCTCGCAGTTCGCGAACAGCTCGCGCAGCTCGCTGCCCATGGCTTGCACGAGCTCGTCGACGTGCGCGTCGGCGGGACCGCAGAAGCTGGTCGCGAACAGCAGCGTGGCCGGCAGCGGCTGCTTCCGATATTCGTCCGCATCGAGGATCGTGATGGTCGCGAAGTGCGTCGATCCGCACCGGTCGAACGGCAGCGCCGCACCGGCGAGCCACGCAGCCGCAGCCTTCACACGCTCTGCCCGCAAGGGCAGCAGCAGCGTGTACCCAGCATGAACCCTGTGCCGCATCCCCCTCCCCACGATAACACGTGCGTGAGCGTGACTAACCTTAGGTCGTTGCGGGAACGCATCGCAGGACTCGAGGCGCTCTGTTCAGGAACACGGGGACGGCCGGACGATACCAAACCCGTAAACCGACCCGAGTCCACGCCGAAGCGCGCCAGATGGTCGAGGAAGCGGCGAGCTCGAGTCCACCCGATCTGAATCTCGAGCAACTCGTTCGAGCGGCGCTAGTCACGCACGCCACAGATCTTCAGAGCCCAGCCCACTTCCGAATCTGGCAGTACCGGTCGAGCGAGACGTGCCACGGGCTCGCTTTCTCGTCGAACGCGTAGCCCACTCGCTCGAGCGCCGCTCGGCAGCCGGCTCGATCGTCCGACGCCTGAAACCAGGCAGCCGCAGCGTGATGGCAAAAGAGGTGCCAGTGGCCGGGCCGGTATTGCGACGAGAAGATCGATCGGTCGAGCGCGGCTCGGACTTCAGCTT
This sequence comes from Kofleriaceae bacterium, assembly GCA_043780895.1. Lineage (GTDB taxonomy): Bacteria > Myxococcota_A > Polyangia > Haliangiales > Haliangiaceae > JABFXX01. The sequence continues at coordinate 24,351 of JAYWCI010000161.1, forward strand.
GCGCCGCCGGATCCGCGAGCAGTGCTTTCGCATTCTCTTTGTTGTCGCCGTAGAACCGCTCGTAGCCGTAGATCCGGTAGCGCGCGTAGCAAACGAGTGCGTGGACATCGCTGCCGACCGGCGCCGATGCCGAGACGCTGCGGGCGAACCCGAGCGATTGTTCGTGATCGCCGTACCACATGGCGGAGAGAGCGTTGTGAAGTGCGAGGTGGGCGTCGAACATCGGCGAGCGACGCATGACCTCGGCGTAGAGCTGCCGCTTGGCATCGAGCTTGTAGATCAGCGGTAGCCCGAGCTGGAGCCCCCACGGCACTGGATCGTTCGGGGAGGCGGAAGCGACGGCCCCATATTCGGCGGCTGCGAAGTGCGCAGCCTCGGTGTTTGCGGCACGCGCAGCGTCCGCCACCTCCTCTGGGTCGTTCGGCTTCCAGTTCGGCGCCGACTCGATGCGCCAGTACGCGCGCACCAGTCGTGCGTACGTGTCGTCCGGCGTGTTGTTGACCCACGCGTCGAGTAACGAAGTGCGGTGGACCTCGGTCCCGAACAACGATGCCGCGGCCTCGACCAGGCGAAACCGGACCTCGTGATCTTGGCTCTGATGGAACAGGGCGAGTGCGGGGCGAATATCGCCGCGCTTCATCGGCTCGATGACGGGCGCGATCGCGGGCTCCGATTCGATCGTGGAGACGAATCCGCCGTTGCTCTTCAGCGACTGGATCAACTTGCTGAGAAATCCCATGTGGGTGTTCTACGGCAAAAATCTGCAGATCTTCCTATGGCTTACCTCAGAAGAAAATTGTCACATCGGGTTCGGTCGACGGCGCCATCTGGTCGGCAGACTGTCACTGCGGCTGGGTCCGTGACTTCAAGTCGGTGATCGCGCGCAGCTTCAGCGTCCGCTTGTCGGAGGTGACGTCGTCATCGATCGTCACGACCGCGAACGTCGTCAGCTCGTGGCTGTTGCCCATCGTGGAGCGCTTGATCAGGAACGCCGAGTAACTCATCGATGTGTCGGCACACCCTTCGCGAAGGTGAAACGTCTGGGTCCAGCCGTCGAGCACCACCTCGAAGTCCGCCTCTTCGAGCTTCGCCTTTGCCTTCGCGAGCTGGGACTCTTTATCGGCGAGCATCTTCGTGACGAACGCGTCGCGGTTCGCCTTCTCCGAGTTCGCGCCGTTGCTGCACTTGTCCGGGTACGTCGCCTCGGCTGCATCGTGTCCCTTCATCACGAGCTTGGGCGGTGCGGCAAGGGCAGGGGACGCGACGAGCAAGAGCAACAACGCGAAGCGCATGGTGGTTCAACGTATCAGAGCCGGCACGTATTCGGTGATCGACGGATCTCGGTACGCATCGACCACTGCTCGTTTC
>JAYWCI010000162.1:0-9083 GCA_043780895.1 Kofleriaceae bacterium
TCGCGAACGCCGCGTACTGGATCCGCGAGTACCACTTCGATGGGCTGCGCTTCGATGCGACCCAGGCGATCCACGACGACAGCGAGACCAACGTGATGGCGGAGATGATCACCGCTGCGCGCGAGGCCGCACCCGATCGCGTGCTGTGGATGGTCGGCGAGAACGAACCGCAGGACACGAAACTGCTTCGCGAGTACGGTTTCGATGCGCTGTGGAACGACGACTATCACCACAGCACGCGCGTCGCCGCGACCGGCGTCATCGACGGCTATCTCCACGACTACTCCGGCACCGCACGCGAACTGGTCTCGGCGCTGCGCCACGGCTTTCTGTATCAAGGGCAGACCTACCCGTGGCAGCGCAACCCGCGCGGCACGTCGACGCGCGGCCTGGCGCGCGCGCGGTTCGTGCACTTCCTCGAGAACCACGATCAGGTCGCGAACCTCAGCTTCGGCGAGCGCCTGAGTGACCTCGCGAATCCGGCGACGCTACGGGCGCTGACGGCGCTCACGTTGCTCACGCCGAGCGTACCGATGCTGTTCCAGGGGCAGGAGACCGGCTCGAGAAAGCCGTGGGAGTTCTTCTGCAGCCACACCGGCCACCTCGGTGCCGCCGTCCGCAAAGGTCGCGCGCAATTCGAATCGCAGTTCGCGCGACTCGGGTTGCCGGCATCACTCGCCGCGCGCCGCGATCCGACCGCCGCGTCGACGTTCGAGGCGTGCATCCTCGATCCGAGCGAGCGCGATTTTTCGCGGCCGATGGTCGCGTTCCATCGCGACCTCTTGCATCTGCGCCAGGACGATCCGGCCTTCACCGCGACATTGTCCGATGCGTTCGATGCCGCGACCCTGTCGGAGCACGCGTTCGTGGTGCGCTGCTACGGCGACGACCCGAGCGGCGACCGCTTGATCCTCGTCAACCTCGGCATCACGCTCGTCCGCGCGATCGTCGCCGAGCCTTTGCTCGCACCGCCTCCGGGCACGGGATGGAAGCTGTGCTGGTCGAGCGAAGACGTTCGCTACGGCGGGCACGGCACGCCCGTCCCGTTCACGCACGAGCGGCTCGCGCTGCCCGGTCACGCGACCTTGGTCTGCTACCCCGACGCGAGCGCGACGCTCAAGATCGAACCCTCGCCGCCGAGCGGCGACAAAGTGATGGTCGATCCATGACTGCTTCGTCCGACCCCGCCCGCATCATCGCCGTGCCACCCGCCGCGCCGGCCGAATCACTCGTCACGCGCGAGTGGCTCGTCACGAATGGCCTCGGTGGTTACGCCTCCGGCACCATCGGTGGCATGCCGACGCGGCGCTACCATGGTGTGCTGATCGCGGCCCTGCCGAATCCGGCCGGTCGCGCGATGATGCTCAACTACGTCGGGGAGCAGGTGAAGTTTCGCGATGGCACACGCGCCGACCTCGGCTGGGCCGAACCGACTTTCGGAGCTGGCGCTGCACTACCCTTGATAGGCTTTCGGCTCGAGCTCGGGCTACCGGTGTGGACGTTCGGCCATGACCTCGTGCGGATCGAGCGGCGCTTGTTCCTCGCACACCTCCACAACACGGTCGCCGTCACGTATCGCTTGCTCGCTGGCGATCCGGTGCGGCTCGAGCTCCGGCCCGGCCTGCACTTTCGCGGTCACGATGACTTCGTCTCGACCGTGCTCCCCGCCGCCTACGAGGTGCGCGCATACGGTGCCCAGATCGAGGTCGCGGCGCCGGCACCGTATCCCGCCCTGCGCTTCCGGATCGAGGCGCCGAAAACCTCGTTCGTCGTCGAGCCGCAGACCACGCCGGACCTCGGCTACGAGATCGAGGCCGCGCGTGGCTACGCATCTCGGGGTCGGCTGTTCAGCCCGGGACGCTTCCGCGCCGAGCTCGGGCCCGACGGGGTCGCCTTCGTCGCATCGTCCGAAGGCTGGGAGACGATCGCGAGCACGTCCGCGAACGACATCTTCGCGACCGAGATCACGCGTCGTCATCACTTGCTCTCGCTCGCCGTACCGCAAGCCCGGGGCGGCGCTGCGGCCGAGCTGGTGCTCGCGGCCGATCAGTTCATCTTCCGTCCCGTCGGTCGGCCCGAGGATCCGCAAGCGCGCTCGATCATCGCGGGCTACCACTGGTTCACCGATTGGGGCCGCGACACGATGATCAGCCTCGAAGGGCTGACGCTCGTGACCGGTCGGATCGCGGAAGCGCGATCGATCCTGCGCACGTTCGCGAGTCACGTTCGCGATGGGCTCGTGCCGAACATGTTCCCCGAAGGCGCGAACCAGGGCCTCTATCACACCGCCGATGCCACGCTGTGGTTCTTCCACGCGCTCGATCGTTACCTCCGCACTGCGAACGACGAGGCCACGCTCACGGAGCTCTTGCCGACGCTGCGCGACGTCATCGCGAAGCACCTCGCCGGTACCAAGTTCGGCATCGGGGTCGATCCCGCGGATGGCCTGTTGCGCGAGGGTGCCGAGGGCTACCAGCTCACGTGGATGGATGCGAAGTGCGATAACTGGGTCGTCACGCCGAGGCGCGGCAAGCCCGTCGAGATCAACGCGCTCTGGTACAACGCGCTCTGCTTGATGGTCGGCTGGCTCCAGCGCACCGGCGATGTCGCGGGCGCGCAAGAGCTCGCAGGTCACGCCGAGCGCGCGAAGGACTCGTTCGCGAAGCGATTCTGGAATCCGGCCACCAGCTATTTGTTCGATGTCGTCGACGGCGAGCACGGCGACGACCCGGCGTGCCGGCCGAACCAGCTGTTCGCGCTCTCGCTCGCGCACCCGGTGCTCGATCCATCGCGCTGGGCCGCGATCCTCGGCGTGGTCGAGCTGCTGCTGCTCACGCCGGTCGGCCAGCGCTCGCTCGCGCCGAGCGATCCCGAATTCAAGCCGACCTACGATGGTGATCTGCGCTCACGAGATGCCGCGTATCACCAAGGCACCGTGTGGAGCTGGTTGATCGGTGCGTACGTCGATGCGCGGATGCGCGTGTATCCCGATCAGCTGGCCGCGACGCGCTCGCAGCTCGAAGGCTTGATCGCGCACCTCGGCGAGGCATGCATCGGATCGATCTCGGAAGTATTCGACGCGATCGCACCGTTCACGCCGCGCGGCTGCATCGCGCAAGCGTGGGGCGTGGCCGAGACGCTGCGAGCACTCGTGATCACGAGCTAGAACTCGAGCCCGCCACGGTCCTGGACGCCGCGCCTACATCGTTCGCGTAGCTGCTGCGAGCGACGCGCGCTGATGCGCGTTGAGCCCGATGCGAGGCCGGATCGCTTTCATCCGCGCTTCGACACCCTCGAGCGTGTTGTCGCCGCGCCGCACCAGGACTGCGGCCGCCACCGTCGCCGATCGACCATGACCGAACGCGCAGTGGATGAACGCGGGACCCTTCGCAGCGAGCACCCGATCGACCGCGGACGCGATCTGCGCCGGCGTCGGTGCGCGGGCATCGAGCGTCGGAATCGTCAGGTACTCGCGGCCCAGGCGGACATCGCGCTGGACGCCCATCTCCGCGCACAGATCGACGACGATCGCGATGCCTGGTGGCAGCTCGCGCGCGCGCGGCCGGCGACCGACCCAGATGCCCGGCGCGACCTCGTTCGCGACCGGCTCTTTCGAGAACGCGCGGACGAGTTCATGGCCGATCCACTGCCAGACGAACAGGGGTCCCCATACGAGCCACGCGTACCAGGGCAACGTGCCGTCGCTGCGCTTCATGAACGCGCGCGGCGCGGAGATCCAGTAGACCACCCAGCCCGCCACCAGCACCGCCGCGAGCCACCACGCCACCCACCCCACCCATATCGAGCACCCGCAGGTGCGCATCGCGACGTACATCAGGACGCCCGCGATCAGGAGGTAGAAGTGGTTGATCAAGACCCCATGTCTAGCCGATTCGCGGTGCGATGTGGTGCGCCAATCCGCTGTACGAAAAAGCCGGGTGCTGACCTCGAGCTGCGCACGCTGTGGCGCACAACTGGGTTCCACCGGCGGCCTGCCGACCAATTGCGGCGCCTCGGTTTGGTCTTCGATCCGATCAGGCCGAGCGAGCCGGTCGTGTCGTTGCGCCCGGCACCGATGCGGTGTCGTTCCATGCGAACAGGCGCCGAAAGACCTATTCGCTGATGCGGTGCAGCGCCTGGTAGCGCTCGGTCAGCTGCTTCTCGAGCGAGACGATCGCCTTCGAGAACCCATCGATGCCCTCGGCGAGCTTCTCGTGCGCCATCCTGTCAGCCTCGTGCGCCTTCGCAAACGAGGCCTTGTCGTACGACAGCTTCTCGATCGTCATCGCCTTGGCCTTCGCCGGGTCGAGCTTGCGCGGCAGGTCGCCTTCCTTGCTCTGCAGCTCCTGGAGCAACTGCGGCGAGATCGTGAGCAAGTCGCAACCGGCGAGCTCGGTGATCTCACCGAGGTTGCGGAAGCTCGCACCCATCACTTCGGTGTCGTGATCGTACTTCTTGTAGTAGTTGTAGATCTTCGTCACCGAGAGCACGCCCGGATCCTCGGGCGCCGGGTAGCTCTCTTTGCCTTCGGCTTTCTTGTACCAATCGAAGATCCGGCCGACGAACGGGCTGATCAGCGTGACCTTTGCCTCGGCGCACGCGATCGCCTGATGCATCCCGAACAGCAGCGTCAGGTTGCAGTGGATGCCCTCCTTCTCGAGGATCTCGGCGGCCTTGATGCCTTCCCACGTCGAGGCGATCTTGATCAGGACGCGATCGTTCTGGATGCCAGCCTTATTGTACTGGCCGATCAGGAAGCGAGCCTTCTCGAGCGTCTTGTCGGTGTCGTGCGACAGGCGAGCATCGACCTCGGTCGAGACCCGGCCCGGCACGATCTTGAGGATGCGCAGGCCGAACTCGATCGCGAGCCGATCGAGCGCGAGGGCGACGGCCTTCTTCGCGTCGTTACCCGTCTGCTCGCCGCTCCACTTGAGCGTGTCGTCGATGATGTCGGCGTAGCCCGACATTTGTGCGGCCGCTGCGATCAGCGACGGATTGGTCGTCGCGTCGCGCGGCTTGTACTTCTCGATCGAGTTGATATCGCCGGTGTCGGCGACCACGACGGTCATGGTCTTGAGCTGGTCGAGTAGTGTCGTCATCGCAGGGATCCTCACACGGTGTTGGTTTCGAACGCAGTCACGAGAGCTTCGAGTGCCGCGATTTCGGCGCGGAGCTCGTCGCCGGTCTCCGTATCGGAGACGACGCGGGGCACGGCATAGACCTCGACATCCGACACGGTCGGCACGATGTCCTCGCCGCGGCTGACCGCCGCGTCCAAACTTTCGAAGTGGTGGTGCTGCGCGAGGTAGATCCGGTTCGCGTCGAGCACGAGCGAGAAGCCCTTGTCGCCGTAGGCCGCGGCGAAGGCCCCATCGATCGTGATCGCGCGCCCGCTCTTCTTCACCGGCGCTTCGCCGGCATCGAGCTTCACCGGCACGTGACCATTGATGATGTAGCCGCGATCCGGATCGACGCCGAACTCGGCGAGCACGCGCGCGCAGAACGCCTTGTCTCCGAGCAGCTTGAAGTAGGGGTTCTTCACTTCTTCCTGGATCGCTCGATCGGCGACGAAGTAACCCTCGAACGTTGCCATCTTGTCCTTGCCGAAGCACGGCGAGAGCGGCCCGGTCCAAAGATAGAAGATCAGATCGAGGTCGGCGGGCGCGCGATGGCGGATGCCTCGCTGGATCACCAGCGCGAGCGCATCGAACAATTTCTTACCCGCGAGCGGCACGCCATCGACAGGGAATTCCAGGAACGTACCATCGGCCGCGACCGGCACGCACCCGTGGAAGATCGCGCAGCGATCACGGCGCAGCCACATCTGAGCCTTGCTCGCGACAAACGTCCACTGTCGCCACAGCGTGGACGAAGCCAGAAAGCTCTTCGCGAGCGCATCCATGCACGCCTGCTCGCCTGCGCTCAGCACGTACGGCGCGGCCCAATCGACCGTCGGGAACGTCGTGTCGAGCAGCGGATAGCGCGTGCCGTACAGCGTGACCGTACCGGCCGCCGGATCGATGCGGTGGAGCACGGCGCGATGCTCGAGCGCCCACTCGGGGTACTTCTGAAACAGCGCCCCTTCGAGCTTGAACTGGATGATCGCGATCGCCTTCTGCATGCGAGCGAACAGCAGGGCATTCGCACCTGCATCGCCTTTGACCTCGAACTGGTCCGCCGGATCATCGGCGTACGCGGCACGCGCGAGCACGGTGAGCGGCTCGAGCGAGATGGCGAAGCCCTCTTCGAGCTGGGCTATGCGCTGATAGCGTAGCGAGAGCCGCACGACCGTCGCGATCGCGGCCAGTTGCCCGAGCGTGGCCGCCAACCAATCGACATCGTGATTGCCCCACGTGATCGCGACGTGCGGCTGCTGCTCGAGCAGCTCGATCACCTTGTCGAGCCGCGGTCCACGATCGCCGAGATCGCCGGCGACGATCAGCTCGCCGACCGCGAGGTTGCGAATGATTCGCGCGAGCGTGCGCACGAACTCGATCTCGCGCTCGTGGCGCACGAACGGCGCGGTCAGCGCGGCGATAAATTGCGGTGACCGCCGGGTCTCGCGACCAAAGATCAGCTCGCGTAGGACCGGATCGAGCGGATCGGGAATGATCCGCTCGACGTGCTCGATCGTGTAGCGCCGCGACAGCTCGCGGATGATCGTGACCGCGCGACCGACGAACGTGACGAAGTCACGCTCGTGCGAAACCCAGGTCTCGCGCGGATAATAGATCGTCGTCAGCAGCTCGTTGATCTCGGCCGTGGAGAGCTGCCCCGCCCCCGCGGTGGCCGATCGAAAGATTATTTCGACGAACGGTCGCAGCGCGCCCGACGCGTTGTTGATCACCTGGCGCAGCTTCACGTACTCGCCATGCACGTCGCTGACGACGTGGACCGTCATCTTCGGGAGCGTGAGAATCGCCTCGAGGTTCGCGAGCTCTGCCAGTGCAGCCTCGATCGTCGGGTACTGCTTCGCGAGTGCCCTGATGTACGCCGGCTCCACGAACGATCCGTACCATCGATGAGCCCGGCTTGCCCGGGCGAAGCAGCATTGCCTGGAGTAGATCGATGGAAGCGCTCGTGTCGTTGTGGTCTGCTCCCTCGCATGTCGACCTTGACGAGCTCTCCTGCCTGGCAGGCTCTGGTGGCACACAAGACCGACTTTCGGTCGACCATGCGCGACCTGTTCGCACGGGATGCCCAGCGCTTCACGAAGATGTCGCACGAGGCGTGCGGCGTGTTCGTCGATTACTCCAAGCACCGCACCACCGACGAGACGCTGCAACTGTTGTTCGCGCTCGCGAAGCAAGCCGACGTCACGGGCTGGCGCGACAAGATGTTCTCCGGCGACATCATCAACGGGTCCGAGCACCGCGCCGTGCTCCACACCGCGCTTCGCAATCGCTCGAACCGACCGATCCTTGTCGAGGGCAAGGACGTGATGCCCGAGGTCAATGCGGTGCTCGCCAAGATGCGCGCCTTCACCGATCGTCTGCGCAGCGGCGCCTGGAAGGGTCACACGGGCAAGCAGATCACCGATGTCGTGAACATCGGCATCGGCGGCTCGGATCTCGGCCCCGTGATGGTGACCGAGGCACTCAAGCCGTACTGGCAAGCGGGCCTGTACGCACACTTCGTCTCGAACGTCGACGCGACCCACCTCGCCGAGACCGTGAAGCACCTCGACCCCGCGACGACACTGTTCATCGTCGCGAGCAAGACCTTCACGACGCAGGAGACGATCACGAACGCGACCTCGGCGCGCGCGTGGCTGCTCGCGACGTTGAAGGACGACAACGCGGTCGCGAAGCACTTCGTCGCGCTGTCGACGAACGCCAAGGCCGTGGCCGCGTTCGGCATCGACACCGCGAACATGTTCGAGTTCTGGGATTGGGTCGGCGGTCGCTACTCGCTGTGGAGCGCGATCGGGCTCTCGATCGCGTGCGTGATCGGCATGGACAACTTCGAGGAGCTGCTGACCGGCGCCTACGAGATGGACGAGCACTTTCGCACCGCGCCGATCGAACAAAACCTGCCGATCATCCTCGGCATGCTCGGGGTCTGGTACGCGAACTTCTGGGGCGCCGAAACCCACGCGATCCTGCCATACGACCAGTACATGCATCGCTTCAGCGCCTACTTCCAGCAGGGCGACATGGAGTCGAATGGCAAAGGCGTCGACAAGCAGGGGACGCGGATCACCGACTACTCGACGGGTCCGGTGATCTGGGGCGAGCCCGGCACGAACGGTCAGCACGCGTTCTATCAGCTGATCCATCAAGGCACGCGCACGATTCCCTGTGACTTCATCGCGCCTGTCGAGACCTTCAATCCGATCGGTCAGCACCACGAGATCCTGCTCGCGAACTTCTTCGCGCAGCCCGAAGCGCTGATGCGGGGCAAAACGCCCGAAGAAGTCCACGCCGAGCTCGTCGCCCAACAGACGCCTGCCGATCAGATCAACGCGCTCGTGCCGCAGAAGACGTTCACCGGCAATCGCCCGACATCGTCGATCGTCGTCCAGAAGATCACGCCGAAAGCCCTCGGCTCGCTCGTCGCGATGTACGAGCACAAGATCTTCACGCAGGGCATCGTGTGGGACATCTACTCGTTCGACCAATGGGGTGTCGAGCTCGGCAAGCAGCTCGCCCAGAAGATCCTGCCGGAGCTCAAGAGTGACGCCCCGGTGACCTCCCACGATGTTTCGACGAACGGCCTGATCAACCTCTACAAGGCTCGACGCACGAAACCGTAAAAGGTGAGATGTTGGCCGTGGGAGTTGGAACATGACGGAGGCCGAGCTCGATCTGCTGTGCATCAACACGATCCGCACACTGAGCATGGACGCCGTGCAGGCCGCTGACCCCGGCCACCCCGGTACGCCGATGGCGCTCCGGATTGGCATCAAGTCGCGCGTCGTCTCGATGCCGTCGTGTCCGCCCCGCTGAAGGAACTACAGACCAAGCTCGGCTTTGCGCCAGACAACATCGTTGCCGCTGCGAAGGCGCAGCTGCCGAAGGCATAGAGGAGACAAATCATGCAACTCGGAATGATCGGACTCGGCCGCATGGGCGCCAACATGG
>JAYWCI010000163.1:0-7933 GCA_043780895.1 Kofleriaceae bacterium
TGGACCGCCGCGAACTTCAACTTCCGCCTCGACGGCTTCGAGTGCTGCCGCCGGGTGTCGAAGATCGACTCGTTCACGGTCAAGCAGAACATCATCGAGCACAACGTCGGTGGCATGCGCGCGTCGATCAAGACACCGAGCCCCATCGAGTTCCCGAACATCGCGTTCTACCTCCCCGAGGCCGACGCGCACCCGCTGCACGATCACGCTATGAAGCGGATCAAGGCTGGTGAAGTCCCGGGGCGCCTGCACGGCGCGCTCGAGACCTACGATCACGACCACCGCACGCTGTGCACGTTGGAGTTCTTCGGCGCCGACATCGTCTCGGTCACGCCGGATCGGTCGGATTCATCCACGGAAGAGATCAAGATGTCGAAGGTCGAGATCTATACCGAGAAGATGGAGTTCACGTACCACCAAGTCCCCGACGTCTAGTCGGCCGACGCCGACGGACGTGTGCCTGTGTCTCAGCTCGCGGCGACCTCGTTGCGGAGCGAGAACCAGCGCTTGATCGCTTCGGCCTTCGCCGAATCGAGGAGCTCCGTGACGGCTTCGAGCTCGTCCGGATCTTCTGCAGACGCGAACGCTCCGACGGGGGTCAGCACGAAGGCGAGCACATCGCGTGCGCTGCGCGGATCCGGCTGGAAGCTGCTGCTGTAGAGAGTTTCGCCCACGGCCTCACCCTCGCCCCTGCGATCAGGGCGGGCAAGTTTTCGTGCTTAACTGCCGGACGATGGCGCGCTCGAAGGTCGCTGTAATCAGGACGAAGCCCGAGACGATCCTCGACGATATCGATCGCTTGCACGATCTCGCCGGTGTCGAGCAGGCGCTCCCCAAGGGCGTGCCGACGATCCTCAAGGACAACATCTCGTGGCACTTCCCGTTTCCCGCCGCGAACACCACGCCGTGGCAGCTCGAGGGAGAGATCCGGAGCCTGCGCGCGCGCGGCTTCGTCGATCTCGTCTGCGTCCAGAACCAGACCCTCGTCACCGATGGCTATCGACCGATCTTCGAGCAGTACGCCATCCCGGTTCGCTACAACTTCAAGCCCGAGGACATGACCTGGTCGGTCTATCGCCCGAAGGCGAAGATGAACGTGATCGACGAGATCTTCCCCGAGGGCATCCAGCTCCCCGACGCGTTTCACGGCGCGAACATCGTCCATCTGCCGACGGTGAAGTGCGACATCTACACGACCACCACGGGCGCGATGAAGAACGCGTTCGGTGGGCTGCTCGACCCGAAGCAGCACTACACGCACGCGTGGATCCACGAGACGCTCGTCGACCTGCTCGCGATCCAGAAAGAGATCCACGCGGGGCTATTCGCCGTGATGGATGGCACGACCGCGGGTGATGGGCCGGGCCCCCGCACGATGCGGCCAGTGACCAAGAACGTGATGCTCGCGTCCGAGGATCAGGTGGCGATCGATTCGGTCGCGGCCTCGATGATGGGCTTCGATCCGATGGCGCTCACGTACATCCGCCTCGCGGACGAGCAGGGCCTCGGCCACGGCAAGCGCGAGGACATCGAGATCGTCGGCGACGTCGAGCTCGCGAACCAGAAGTGGGGCTTCTCGGTCGGTGCCAACGGCGCGTCGATGGTCAAGAAGCTCGAGAAGCTGCTGTTCCGCACGCCCCTGGTGAACCTGTTCGCCGCGGGCTCGGAGGCCTATCACGACCTCTACCGGTGGCCGATGCACGACCGTCGCGTGTTCGAGCAATGGAAGGAGCAGAGCGAGTGGGGGCGGCTCTTCGATCGCTATCAGGCGATGGGCACGCTGGGTGTGCTCGAGCGTGGATAGGTCTACGCTTCGATGTCGACGATCGCGCGCAGTTTTTCGACCGCCTGGGCGTGGAGGCGGCTCGCCCACGACTTCGAGATGCCGAGCTCGGCGCCGGCCTCGAGGAGGTTCTTGCCCTCCCAGTAGTGCTTCTTCATCAGCGCCTGCTCCTTCTCGGGGAGCCGATCGATCGCGGCGCGGATCTTTAGCGACGCTCGCCCCGAGTCGATCGTTTGATCGGCGCTCGGCGTCGCTTCGTCGGGGCGATCGAAGCCCTTGTCCTGCATCGCCTCGAGCGAGGTCACGTACATCGTCCGGATCGCGGCAAGCTCGCTCTTGACCTGCGCCAACGCCTCGGCGCCTTCGGCCGGTTTCACACCTTGTCGTGCGGCACCGGTTTCGCGCTCGGCGCGATGTTCCAAGAAGTCATTCGCGGCGCGCAGCGCGACGAGCCTGGCCCAGGTCCGGCGGGGCAGGTGCGAGGCCTTGCGCAGGCCATCGACGATCGAGCCCTGGACGCGGTACCAGGCGAACGTCGAGAACGAGGCGCCCTTCGTCGGATCGAACCGCTGCGCCGCCTCGGCGAGGCCCGCGTTACCGAGCGCGATCAGCTCGTCGAGCTCGACATGCTCGCGCACGCGCGGAAAGATCATGTGGGCAGCCTTCTTGGCGACATCGAGATGCTGCTCGACGAGCCGCGCACGCTCCACCGAATCCACGAGGCGACGCTAGCACGTGTTAGCCTGCGGCCGTGGGTGTGTTCACCGCGCTCGGCGAACCCGAGCTGAAGGGGCTCGCAGCGGCGTTCGAGCTCGGCGCGGTGCGGGGCTGGAACACGATCGCCGCGGGTACGATCAACACGAACCTCGCGCTCGAGACCGAGCAAGGCAGATTCTTCATCCGGCTCAACGAGGGCAAGGCCGAGGCCGATGTCGCGTGGGAAGCGCGGCTCGTCACGGCGCTCGCGGCCGGCGGCGTGCCGGCACCACCGCCGATCCGCGCGCGAGATGGTCGGCCGTATGCGGAGTGCCTGCGCAAATGGGCGAGCGCCTTTCCGTGGCGCCCGGGGCATCACCTCGCCGCCGATCAGATCACGCCCGCGACCGCGGCGACCGCGGGCGCAGCGCTCGCGCAGCTCCACGTCGTTGGGCTCGCGCTGCCGGCCGCGTGGCACCGCGGCAGCATCTACGATCACGATCATCTCGAGACCCGGTTCGATCGGTGCGCGCGCGTCGATGACAAGGCGCTGACCCACGCGTTCGCGATCATTCGCGAAGAGCTCGCGATCGCCAAGGCGTCGCTGGCGATCCGCAAAGCGGCGACGCACGGGCTCATCCACGGCGATCTATTTCGCGACAACGTCCTGTGGGAAGGCGAGGGGCTCTCCGCGATCCTCGATTTCGAGCAGGCCTCCGGCGGCAGCCTGGCCTACGACCTCGCGGTCGCGATCAACGATTGGTGCTGGACCGGCAAGCCCGAGATCGAGCTCGCGAGGGCGCTCGTCGCCGGCTATCAGCGGGTCCGACCGCTCACGGCCGCGGATCGCGCCGCGCTTCCCATCGAGCTCCGGGCCTCGGCGACGCGGTTCACACTCACGCGCATCACGGATGTCTATTTGGCACGGGTCCCGAACCCCGAGAAAGACTTCCGTGCCTTTCTGGCGCGAGCCGAAGCATGGCGAGGCCCAGCACTTGGCCTACTTACGTCGTCGGTGTAGCTTCCGCGCGCTGGCTTCATTTCTGCACATGTCAAAGCTCGAGCACGTGATCAAACTTCCTGCGCTTCTCCTCTTCATCGGACTGTCCACGGTCGGTTGTGCCGCGAAAGTCGCGTACGTCCCCGGCACGCGGATTCCGTACTCCGATAACAACAAGAGCGTGCTCGAAGCGATCGAGGATTATCGCCTCGCGGTCGAGCGCGGCGACGCCGACGGCTTGATGCTGATGGCGAACAAGCAGTACTGGGAAGACTCCGGTACGCCGACCGGCAGCGACGACTACGGCTACGAAGGCCTGCGCAATGTTCTGCTGAGCCGGCTCGGTCGCGCGAGCGATATCCGCTACTCGATGCGCTACATGGAAGTCCGCCAGACCTGTGGCGCGGGCAATCTCCATGCGGGCTGTCGCGCGGCCGTCGACGTGTTGATCGATGCGAGCTACACGATCACCGACGTGCTCGGGAAGCCGAAGCGTCCCGACAAGCGCGACCAGAACGAGCTCATCCTCGAGTACGACGGTCACCGCTGGCTGTTCATCAGCGGTATGTAAGCCGTTCTATAAGTGGCCGGACTTGTCGAAGGCCAGCCGCTTCTCCCAATCATCCGCGAGCAGATGATCGGTCTCGTTCATCTCCGCACCACGCATCGCCGCGATCGCGTGCTGGACGCGCTCCGGTTGGTGCGCGCGATAGCCAGCGACCGCGAGCCGGCGCGCCGCGAACCGCGAGAAGCTCGGGCCAGGTAGGCCCTTCGCGAGCGCGGTATCGAGCTCGGCAGCGGCGCTCTCCCAAGCGCCCGCGTTGGATTTTTGGAGGCCGAGCAAGTAGTGACCGAGGCCGAGGTCAGGCTCGGCGACCGTCGCCGCGGTCGCACTCGCGATGACGGTGTCGACCTTGCCGAAGAAGTAGTCGCGCAGGGCGGGGCCGGCGGGACCTTCGTGGTGCAACACGAACGATTTCGCATCGAGCTGGCGGCGCTCGTCCACGTTGAGCGGTAACTGGCGCGCTTGATCGATCAGAGCGAGCTTCGCGGGCTCGGTGTCGGCGCGGCCGGCCAGGTGCTCGAGCGCTTCGGCGCGCAGCGACGACGTGATCGCCTTGTCGCCAGCGACGCCGGTCCACAGCGCCCGCGCCTCCGTGACCTCGCCGGCATCACCGACCGAGAGCATGTCGCCGAGCTCGATGCGATGGCGCGGCTCGTCGGGCGCATCGGCGCAGACCACGCGCATGAGCATCACGGCGGCCGGGCGATCGCCGCGCCCGAGTGCGACGGCGGCTTGATCGCGACGTGCGGCGATCGCGTGAGGGCAGGGCCGCGCGAACACGCTGCCGCCGCGGAAGCGCTCTTTCGTTCCTTCGATCACGTCGGGCGGTAGCGTGATCGCGGCGATCATCTCGCGCCACTCGGCCTCGAGCGTGGCGAGCGGCTTGGCGTAGACCTCGCCGAACTCGCCGCCGCTGCGATAGAGCGCGCGCAACTTCTCGGCGCCGTACTTCTCGAGCAAGAAGTGCAAGAACGAGCCGGCGGTCTGATAGCTGCGCGCCGGCGAGACCGTGAAGAAGTTGATCGAGAGCAGCTCGCGGATCGATGGCGACACGCCCATGACCTGCATCACGCGCACGGCCTCGTGCGGCGTCAACCGATCGTAGCCACCCGGCCAGTCGAGCGCGACCGCGAGGCCCTCGACGAGCCCGGGGCTGATGAACACGCCGTGCTTGGTCGCGAGCCCGAAGATCGGATCGCCGAACGCGCTCGCGACGACGTGCGCGATCTCGTGGCGCAGCGACGTGTGGGGGAACGCGCGATGATCGATGTAGATCGCGTGGCGCCACGGCTTGGCCATCTCGACATTGCGCGCGCCGAACAGCTGCGCCTTCTGCTCGCCGTTCGCGAAGTAATACGACTCGAGCTTGCCCTCGGGCGCGGCGCCGATCAGCGCGACGACCTCGGCGTAGCGCAGCTCGTGATCCTCGGCGATCACGCCGAGGTCCTTTTCGATGTCGGGCGTCTTCGCGTAGTAGACCGTGAAATGCGCGGTCTCGAGCCGACCGCCGAGCGCGGCCTGGATGTCCTCGGCGTCGACCGCGTAGCCGAGCGTGCCGGCGTTGATGCGCAGCACGATCGCGCCAGCGGCGGCGACGAGCGCGACCGCGAGCAGGGCGTGCGGCTTGCGATTCGGCCGCGGCGCGCGCGTGACGCGGTAGCTCGGCACGTCGAACCGGGTCGCGACGAGCCCGACGATCGCTATCACCGCCGCGAGTTGCTCGAGCCGCGACCACACCAGCGGCATGCCGAGCTTGATGTTCTCGTCGTACATGTTGCCGGGGAAGTAGCCGATCAACGGGTTGTAGATGAACACCGGCGGCTGGCGATAGAATCGCCAGAACCCGGCGACCGCGAGCACGACGATCGGCAGCACGACCGCGAACCAGGTCGAGCGATGCGGATACCAGTGCTTGGCGGTGCGCTGGCCGATGATCACGGTCAGGACGTGACCGATTGCTGCACCGAAGATCGCACTCGGCAGAGGCAATAATCCGAACGCGCGGAGCCCGAACAACCAATCACACGTCGGCGCCCAGATCCCGTGAAGCGCTGCGGCGATGCCCGGAACGATCACGATCGCCGTGGCGAGCGCACACGCACGTCCGACACCTCGTACCAGGGTCCGGACGGGATAGCCTGGCCCACCGGAGGCGGTTTGTGCCGCCCGCGCACTACTCGCCCCGAGATCGAGGCCGCACACCACGCCGAACACCGCGACGACGAGCGAGTGCTCGAAGCCGAGCACACCGAACAGGGGTACGAACCACAAGCCGAACCCGAGCGCCACGGCGAGGCCGAGCCAGATCCACCCACGTAGCATCATCACGAGTGCGCCATTCGGGTGTTAGAGTCAGCTGTGGCCGAGGAACCGAGCAGCGAACGACGCAGCACGACGCGGCGTCCGATCGAGCTCAAGGTCGAATACAAGCGGCTCAACACGTTCTTCGCCGACTACACCAAGAACATTTCGCGCGGCGGCACCTTCATCAAGACAGCACGCCCGCTGCCCATCGGCACCGAATTTTTGTTCAAGCTTTTCATTCCAGGTCGTGACGAACCACTGACGATCCACGGTGAAGTTCAGCGTATCGTGACCAACGAAGATGTCGATGGCGACGGGACGCCCGATCAGGGCATGGCGATTAAATTCGTGTATCGCCAAGGCGATCCGCAAGCGGAGATCGCCCGCACCGTCGAGGCCATCATGAGCCACAGTCTCGGACCCCGGCTCTACTCGCGTTTGATGGACGTCGCTCAGAACAAAGATAAGAAAGCCAAGAAAGATTCGAAGGAGAACGGCTAATGCAGGTCAGTCGCTTCTTCCGATATCTCGCGCCGAATCTCATCACGCTATCGTCGATGATCTTCGGGTTGGTCTCGCTGTGGTCGAGCCACAATGGCGACACGCCGCTCGCGGCCTGGATGATCATCTATGCGGTCCTCACCGATCGTCTCGATGGCCTCACCGCGCGTGCGCTCAAGGCGACGAGCGAACTCGGCATGCAGCTCGATTCGTTCGCGGATGCGCTCAACTTCGGCATCGCGCCGGCGTACATGCTGCTCTGCTATCTCGAGAGCCGTCCCGACTTGCCGTATCACGACGGCGGCACCGCCCATTATTTGCTGTTCGTCGCCGCCGGCACGTACATGCTGTGCGCGATCTTCCGGCTCGCGCGCTACAACATCATCGCCGACGACGAAATCCCGACGAAGATCTTCTTCGGCTTCCCGACCACGCTGACCGGCGGGCTGATCGCGATCTGGATGCTCGTGCTGCTCAAGTACGATCCGATCCAGTGGGCGACCGCACCGTTCGGTGGTGCGCGGTTGTTCGGCGATCATCTGCACACGCCGCTCAACGTATGGAAGTACCTCCCGATCGCACTCGTGGTCGGTGGCTACCTGATGGCGTCGCGCCTGCCGATGCCGAAGGTCGGCATGACCAAGAACAAGGTCGTCGGCTTCTTGTTGCTCGCGCTCGTCGCGATCGGCTACGTGTGCGGCTTTGCGATGCACTACCCCGAGGTGTGCTTCTGGATGCCGACCGGCTGGGCGGTCATCTTCTTGATCTGGGGCCAGGCATCTTCGACCGCGCGTGCGATGTCTCCGCCGCCGCTGTTCCCGAAGAAGAAAGAGGGCCGGACCCTCGAGCGTGCGCAAGAAGACCTGCCGGACGTCGTGTTCGACGAAAACCAGAGCCCGCCGGGCTAGAGTCGAGACCGGGCGGCTGGTGTACTCGCGATGCAGCCTCGATCGAGTGACACATGCCGTCGGTGAGCTCTACGGCGATCGGGACGTCGATATAGACGATGCGCCGATCACTGCCTTCACGACTCAGCCGCCCGCAATTCGGTCGACGCGGCACCGGGCGGTGGCTCGGCGAACAG
>JAYWCI010000164.1:0-12212 GCA_043780895.1 Kofleriaceae bacterium
TCCGTGTCGCTGACCTACGGACGCTCGTTCTATACGTCGTGCCCAGCGGGTGGCTGCGGCAATGTCCCCAGCTACTACGCAGTGCAGGTCTCCGATCAGGCTGCGATCTCGGACAGTATTTCCGGCAAGCGCGGGCTACGACACGACGTCGCCACGGCCGCGCTAGAAGCGGCCAAGCTGTCGCGAAGTGACAGCGAACGCACGCTCGTGTTTCAGGTCAAGGCTCAGTTCGAGCAAGTGCTCGTCGGTCAACTCGCCTTGCAGTTCGCGCACGAGGCGGCCGATGCGAACTCGACCCTGCTCGCGAAGACGGAGGCACAGGCTGCCGCTGGGAAGATCGGTGAATCCGACATCCTCCGCGTGAAGACGCTCAAGCTCGAGTCCGACCAGGCCGTAGACCAGACCAGCGAGACGTTGCGCAAGGCCCGCGCCGGACTCGCTTACTTGCTCGGAATCCGCGAGCCAGTACCGAATCTCGTCGTCGCCGAGCCACGGTTACAGCACTTCGAGGCTCTCCCGGCGTTTCAAGCAGCCAGCCACGATTCGCTGCTCTCGCGGGCGCTGGCCGCGCGACCCGATGTTCGAGCACAGCGTGCACGCGTCACGAGCATGGAAGCGGCGCTCGCCCTCGGCAAGCGTCAGCGGTTTCCGGACATCGCGCTGTCACTCGGCTACAGCCAGCAAGGAAGCGACCCATCGGGCACATCTCCGCCGACGTTCTCGATCGGCTTGTCCGCCGCACTGCCGGTGTTCTACCTGCAACGCGGCGAGATCGAAAAAGCCGAGGCGCAAGTTCAGACCGCCCGGGTCCAGTTGTCGAAGTTGGAGGCCACGGTGGTCAATGACTTCGAGGCGGCATACGCGGACTTCGTGGGTAGCCAAGCGCTGGTCCGGCGAATGGACGAGGGCGGCCTGCTCGCGACGGCAGGGAAGGCGAAGGACGCCGTGCTGAAGTCCAAAGAGCTCGGCGTTGCAACGGTCCTCGACGTGCTGAATGCGGTCGCGACCTACATCGCGACGAACGTCGAGTACCAGAACGACATCGCGGCGTACTGGACGTCGGTCTTCGAGGTCGAGTTTGCGAGTGGAGCACCGGTTCAATGAAGTGGTTGTACTTGTTGTGTGTAGTTGGTTGTCACGCTGGCGAGACCAAGACCCTCGATGATGTGGTTCCCGAGGACGAGGTCTGGCTCGGTCCGGCCCAGATGACGAAGGCGAACATCCAGGTCGCGGTGGCTGCGCCGCACGATCTGGTGCGCTCGATCCACGCGGGTGGAAAGATCGCATTCGACGACTTGCGGGTCACGCACGTCTACTCGCCGGTCACCGGGCACGTCACACACGTGCTCGCCAAACCTGGCGACCGGCTCAAGCGAGGCGCGCCGCTGATCTCCGTGCTGTCACCCGACGTCGGGGCAGCGTTCTCGGACGTCATCAAGGCCAACGCCGACCTCCAGAGCAGCCAGGCCGATTTCCAGCGCGAGGCTCGGCTACTTGCCGAGGACGCGACCTCGAAACGCAACTACGATTCGGCCGAAGACGTGTATCGCAAGGCCAGAGCCGAGCACGAACGCGCACAGCAACGTGCGTCTCTACTGCACGTGGGTGCGGTGGATGCGGTGACCCAGGAGTACACGCTGCGAACCTTCATCGACGGCGAGGTGATCGCACGAAACGTCAATCCGGGAATCGAAGTCCTCGGTCAATACTCCGGTGGCGCCTCGGTCGAGTTGTTCACGATCGGCGACATCAAGAGCGTGTGGGTCAACGTCGACGTTGCCGACCGAGAGCTTTCTTCGATCCACATCGGCGATGGCGTCGCGGTCACGGTCATGGCGTATCCGGGGCGCGTGTTTCACGGCAAGATCGACTACATCTCGAGCACGGTCGATCCGGTGCTCCGGACTGGCCGAGTGCGCGCGACGCTGCCGAACGAGAGCGAAGAGCTCAAGCCGGAGATGTACGCTTCGGTCGCGATTGCCCAGCCACCTACGCGTCAGCTCGCGATCGCACACGACGCCGTCGTCGCGATCAACGAAGCCAAGTACGTCTACGTGGCCCATGGAGCTCGTCCGGACGGCAGGATGGTGTTCAAACGCCGGGCGGTCTCGGTCGGGGATGAGAGTGAGGGCCTCGTGCCGGTGCTCGACGGTCTGCAAGCAGGAGAACGCTTTGTCGTGGAGGGCAGCGTGTCACGCGATCAACCCAACGATGAGGTTTGGATCACGCCGAGCCAGCTCTCGAAGGGCCAGATCACCACCGCCGTCGTGGCGACGCGTGATGTCCCGGAGGCCATCTCGATCGGCGGGCGCCTCACGTTCGACGATACCCAGATCAGTCACATCTTCTCCCCGGTCAGTGGCCGGATCACGAAGCTGCTCGCGGAGCCGGGACAGCACGTCGCGAAGGGAACACCGCTCGTCGCGATCACGTCTCCGGACGTCGGCACGTACCTCTCCGATCTCGTCAAGGCCGACGCCGATCGGGCGCTCGCCGAGCACGAGCTCCAACGCCAGCAGGAGCTGTTCGCGAACCACATCGGTGCGAAGCGCGATCTCGACGCTGCCGAAGACATGGCGCGTCGAGCTCGGGCGGAGTACGAGCGAGCGAAGCAATTGACCCAGCTCGTCAAGTCCGCCGACTTCGACGTCGTGTCACAGCAGTACGTACTCCGGGCACCAATCGCGGGTGACGTGATCGCGCGCAAGGCATCCCCCGGGCTCGAAGTTCAGGGCGAATATTCGAACGGCGGCACGAATGCGATCGAGTTGTTCACGATCGGTGATCTCGGTCGGCTGTGGGTGCTCGGGGATGTCTACGAGGCCGACCTTCCCCACATCAGCGAGGGCGACGTCGTCGCGATCCATCCTGACGCGTTTCCCGGCCGTCAGTTCGACGGACACGTCGATTGGGTCGCCGACGTCCTCGATCCGGTCAGCCACACCGCGAAGGTTCGATGCCTGGTCGAGAACACGGATCACAAGTTGAAGCCGGAGATGTACGAGGCGGTCGAGATCAACGTCGCGGGTAAGCAGGTGGTCGCGGTTCCGCGCGAAGCCGTCATGCGGATCGAAGGTCAGACGGTCGTGTTCGTGCAAACGGGACAGCCCAAGCCAGACGGCCGGATCGTCTTTACCCGACGAAAGATCGTCGCGAAGCTCGAATCGCGGGCGCCCTGGGTGCCCGTATTCTCGGGTCTACAGGCTGGCGACACGGTCGCAGTCAAGCACTCGCTGATGTTGCTCGGGATGTTGTAGTCATGATGCAACGAATCGTCGGCTTTGCCCTGCGGCACCGGATTGCCATGCTCTTCGTCGGAGCTGCGCTCATCGTGTGCGGCCTGTTCGCATTTCGTGCACTGCCTATCGAGGCGTATCCGAATCCAGTCCCGCCGCTCGTGGAAGTGATCGCACAGCCTCCCGGGTGGAGCGCCGAAGAAAGCGAGCGTTACGTCACGATTCCGCTCGAGATCGGCCTCTCGGGCATGCCGCAGCTCGATCACATCCGGTCGCAGTCGCTGTTCGGCTTGGTCGACGTGAAATGCTATTTCAAGTGGGGCATCAGCTACGAGGCTGCACGGCAGGAGGTGATCAACCGCCTGCAGTTCACGTCGCTTCCAAGCGGCATTCAGGCCCAGATCTCACCGTGGAACGCGATCGGCGAGATCGTTCGCTATCGCCTGGTCGACCACGCCTTCGAGGCCAAGCGTGCAGAGCTCGCGAACTCGGTCGCTGATCCTGTCGACCGAGCCGCGCAGATTGCAGCCGCGCGCGTGCAGAGCCTGACCAAGCTCAAGACGCTGCAAGACTGGGTGCTGCAGCGTCAGTGGAAGCAGGTGCCAGGCGTCGTCGACGTGACAAGTTTCGGTGGACTGACCAAGCAATATCACGTCGACGTCGATCCGGTTCGGCTCAAGGGCCGCGGCGTGACGCTGACGCAGCTCACGCAGGCGATCGCCAACGCGAATCAGAACGTCGGTGGACAGCGGCTCGAGCTCGGAGAGCAGTCGTTCACGGTGCGCGGCGTCGGCCTGATCGGTGCGGGCGCCGAGCCGGCGATGGCCGAAACGGCCAGCACGAGTGACATCGGCAACGTCGTGATCCTGGAGCAAAACGGCGTTCCCGTCCGCGTTCGCGATGTCGCGAACGTCGTCGTCGGGAGCATGCCGCGCCTCGGAATCGTTGGAAAAGATGACGACGATGATGTCGCGCAAGGCATCGTGTTGATGCGCTACGGCGAACAGACGCAGCGCACGCTCGACGCAGTCCAGGAACGGCTCGAGTACATCCGAAAATTCGTGCTGCCTCCCGAGCAGGGCGTCTCGATCGAGCCTTACTACGATCGAGGTGCGCTGACCCACGTCACGACGCACACCGTGCTCGAGAATCTACTCGTCGGGATGGCGCTCGTGATCCTCGTGCTGATGCTCTTCTTGGGCAATCTGCGTGGCGCACTCGTCACCGCGTTGAATATTCCGCTCGCGCTCCTGGTCGCGTTCATCGGCATGGTGGTGTTGGGGGCCTCGGCGAACTTGATCTCGTTGGGCGCGGTGGACTTCGGCATCGTCGTCGACTCGACCGTGATCATGATGGAGAATATTTTCCGTCATCTCGGGGCCCATGGCCGTGGGACGATCCGCGAGCGAATCTTCGACGCCGCGGGAGAAGTTGGCCGGCCGATGGCGTACTCCACGCTCATCATCGGTGCGGCGTTCTTGCCATTGTTCACGATGAGCGGGGTCTCCGGTGTGATCTTCTCACCGATGGCGCGAACCTACGCCTTCGCGATCGGCGGGGCGGTGATCATGGCCCTCACGCTCACGCCGGTCGTCACCTCATTCGTCGTCCGTGCCGACACCGAAGAGAAGGAGAGCCGAGCGATGCGGTTCATGCACCACATCTATCGCCCGTTGTTCGATGCGGCGTTGCGCTATCCGCGGCTCGCCGTCGGCTTCGCGCTCGCGCCGATCGTCGCGTGCGTGTTGATGTTCGGAGTTCTCGGCGGCGAGTTCATGCCACAGCTCGAAGAGGGCAACTTCTGGATTCGCGCGACGTTGCCGATGTCGATCTCGCTATCCGAGTCCGCAACGTACACGTCCCGCATGCGGGAGATCCTGAAGCACCATCCCGAGGTCCAGACGGTCGTGTCGCAGCTCGGTCGTCCCGACGATGGCACCGACGTTGCCGGGTTCAACAACATCGAATTGTTCGCACCTCTGGCGCCGTTCGACGAATGGCCGAAGGGGCTCGACAAGGAGAAGCTGACCAAGACGATCGAGCACGAGCTCGCCGACGCATTTCCTGGCGTCCTGTTCAACTTTTCTCAGTATCTGTCGGACAACGTCGAAGAGGCGTTGTCGGGTGTCAAGGGCGAGAACAGCGTCAAGATTTTCGGTGCGGACATCGCGAAGAACGAGGGCGCCGCAGAAGCGATCGTCGACACGATGGGCAAGGTGAAAGGCGTCGAGGATCTCGGCCTGTTCCACTCGATGGGACAGCCCACGATCAAGATCTCGCCCGACCGCGTGGCGCTCCAGCGTTTCGGGCTCAACACCGGCGACATCCAGAGCGTGATCGCGGCAGCGATCGGCGGCCAGGCCGTCACCCAGGTCTACGAGGGCGAGAAGAGCTTTGACCTGGTCGTGCGATGGAAGGAAAAGTATCGCGACAGCCCGGCGGCGATCGGCAAGATCCTCGTCGCTACACCTGATGGCAGCCAGATCCCGTTGGGTCAGATCGCGAAGATCACCGACGAGAGCAGCCCGGCAGTCATCTTCCGCGAAGACGGCCAGCGTTACGCGCCCGTGAAGTTCTCGGTCCGCGGGCGTGACCTACAGTCGACGGTGATCGAGGCCCAACACGAGGTCTCGCGCCAGGTCGCCCTCTCGCCAGGGAGCCACCTCGAATGGAGTGGCCAGATGAACGAGCTCAAGGAGGCGACGGGGCGGCTCGCGATCATCGTTCCGATCACGTTGCTACTCATCGCACTCCTGGTCTACGGCGCGGTCAAGAGCGTGATCTCGACGGTGATCGTGCTGATCAACATTCCGGTCGCATGCGCTGGCGGCTTGCTGGCGCTGGTCCTCACCGGCGAGCCGTTCTCGGTCTCGGCGGCGATGGGCTTCATCTCGATCTTCGGGATCGCGATCCAGGGCTCGATCCTCGTGGTCACGTACGCGCAGCGGCAGTGGGCCGAAGGCATGTCGCTGGAGGCAGGTGCGCGCAGCGCCGCGGAGCAGCGCTTCCGGCCGGTGCTCATGACGACCCTCGTCGCCACGTTAGGCTTGTTACCGGCGGCGCTATCGCACGGCATCGGGTCACAGACTCAGAAGCCTCTAGCGATCGTGGTGATCGGCGGCTCGCTGATGCTCGCCGGCTTGACGCAGGTGCTCCAGCCGCCACTCTTGGTTGTCGCGTACCGGTTGTTCGGAGCCCGAAAGCGGACGGCCAAGCCACCGATGCCGACGACTGGTGGTCAGTAGAGCGATTCCGAGGTTTCGCTATCATTCGGGATCGATAGGATCTCGAGGTCGTCCGCGACGGAGACCTTCTTACCGGTCGCCTAAAGCACGACGCATCCTTGCGCTACGCTTTGATCTGCTTCGCGAGCTGCTCGAACCGCTCGAGGACCTCACCGGCAACGTTGCGCTGATCGAGCTTCGCGATGTGGCGGATCCCCGTCGGCGACGTGATGTTGAGCTCGGTCAGCATGCCGCCGATGATGTCGAGCCCGACGAAGATCTGCCCGTGCTGCGCGAGGAACGGCGCGAGCTCCTTGATGATGTCCTTCTCGCGCGCCGTGATCTCGGTCTTGACCGCGCGGCCACCGACGTGGAGGTTGCCGCGCGCCTCGGCGGTCGCCGGTACGCGCAGCACCGCACCGATCGGCTCGCCGGCGCACAGCACGATCCGCTTGTCGCCCGCGGTGACGGCCGGCAGGAACGCCTGCGCGAGCGTCCAGCGCGTGCCCGCACTCGTCGAGGTCTCGATGATCGAGGAGGCGTTCGGATCGCCATCGCGCACCACGAAGATGCCGAGGCCGCCAAAGCCATCGACGGGCTTGACGACGATCGCGCCGCCTTGCTCCTTCTGGAACTTGCGGAGCCGCTCCGGCGAGCGCGTGACGATCGTGGGCGGCGTGAGGTGCGGGAAGTTCAGCACCGCGAGGTGCTCGTTGAGCTCGCGCAGGCCGCGCGGATCGTTGACGAGCAGCGTCTTGCCGCGCGCGTGATCGAGGATCCACGTCGCGTGCAGATAGTTCACGTCGACCGGCGGATCCTTGCGCATCATCACGATGTCGAAATCGCCGAGCCGGCGCGCCGCGCGCTCGCCGGTCGTGAACGCCTGTGCCGACATCGCCGCGTCGATCACCTTGGTGGGGACCGCATCGACGACCGCATCGTTGCCCTCGAGGCCGAGGTGCTCGAGCTGGCAGGTCCAGATCTCCCAGCTGCGCGCCGCCGCCTCGAGCATGAGGCCGTACGACGTATCGCCAGCGAGCCCGAGTTTCTCGAGAGGATCGAGGATGAACAGTGCCTTCACGCCGGCACTCTAGCGCAGCTGGCCGAGGCCGGCTCGCCGCTCAGCGCCGGATCGCGCCGTGTGGCGTGCCCTCGCTGTAGCCGGCCGAGGTCTGGACGCCGACCTCGGCACGCTCGTGAAACTCCGCGAGGGTGCGGGCGCCCACGTAGGTGAACGCGGACTGCACGCCGGTGATCATCTCGACGAGTAGCGCGCCGACGCTCTCCTGGCCTTCGCGGATATAGATCCGCGAGCTCGAGATGCCTTCGCGAAAGAAGCCCTTCTTCGCGCGCTCGAACGCGTCCTGATCGGTGTGACGATCGCTGACCGCGCGTCCGCTCGCCATGCCGTAGTTCTCCTTGAACAGCAGGCCATCCTTGTCTTCCTTGACGTCACCGGGGCTCTCGTACGTGCCCGCGAGTGCGGTCCCGACCATCACGCGCGCCGCACCCGCCGCGAGATAGAGCGCGATGTCGCGAGGGTGCTTGACGCCACCGTCCGCCCACACGTGCTTGCCGCGCGCCCGTGCTTCGCGCGCGCAGGTCAGGACAGAGGTAAACGTCGGCCGGCCGACGCCGGTCTGCATCCGGGTCGTGCACATCGCACCGGGGCCGACGTTGACCTTGACGACATCGGCACCGGCATCGAGCAAGGCCTTCGTCCCCGCGGCGGTGCAGACGTTGCCGGCGATCACCGGGACGCGGCCATGCACGACCGCCACGACGGCAGCGATCGCGTCGAGCATGCGGCGCTGATGGCCGTGAGCGGTATCGAGCACGATCGCGGACACGCCGATCTCGACGAGCTGCGCCGCGATCGTGGGTGCCTGCGACGAGATACCGACCGCGGCGGCGACCATGAGGTCACCGTTCGCAGAGAGCGCCGGCCGCAACAGCTCGAGGCGCACGGCATCGTTGCGCGTGATCACGCCGACGAGCCGGCCCTCCTCGTCGAGCACCGGCGCGGCCTTGACGCGCGCGTTGTCCATCTGGAGAAACGCGTCACGATTCGCGACACCGACAGGGAACGAGATCAACCGCGGCGTCATCAGCGCCGAGGCCAGCGTGTACTGATCGCGATCGCGCAGATCCGAGTGCGTGATGATGCCGAGCGGTCGGCGCTGATCGTCGACCACCACCACGAGATCGTGCGCGCGCTTCCTGATGATGCCCTGGACATCGCGCAAGGTCGCGCGTGGCGAGACCTCGAGCGGCGTGTCGTAGCGCGCGTCGGCCGCGTGGATGTGCTTGACGATCCGCTCGACGGTCGCGAGCTCCATGTCCTGCGGCAACACGCCGAGGCCGCCGAACCGCGCCATGGTCTCGGCCATCCGCTTGCCGGTGACGGCGTTCATATTCGCCGACACGATCGGATGGGAGCCGCCCGCAAAGTCCGGAGGCGTCAGATCGGTATCGCGCCGCGACTCGCCGGCGAAGTAGCCGGGGTTGATGAACACGTCGTCGGTCGAGAGCTCGAGCTCTTCGTCGTGAGCGGGATGGAGGTAGCGCACGTGCGCAACCTACCCTCAACCGGCGACTACTGCGCTATCGGCGGAGGAATCGTGACGGGACCCGACTCGGCGGCGATCTCGTCCCCACCGACTTGGACCTTGGTCGGCAGCAGGTGCTCGAGGCCGTGCTTGCGCAGCCGGTAGTAGAGCGTCGAGCGATTGATCCCGAGCATGCGTGCCGCGCTCGCGATGTTCCCGCGCGACTTCTCGACCGCCGCGACGATCTCCTTGCGCTCGCTTTCGAGCAGGCGCTCCGCGAGGCTGCGGCCGTCGTCACTACCGGCGGGCGCGACAGGCGCGGCCGGCGCCGCCGTCACGATCACCGGCACCGCACCCGAGGGTGTATTGCTGTGGGTCGCGGCACGACGACCGAAATCGAGGTGCACCGAAGCGAGCGCCGCGCCGCGCGCGAGGATCATCGCGCGCTCGATGATGTTCTCGAGCTCGCGCACGTTGCCCGGCCAGTTGTACTCGCGCAGCTTCGCCATGCCGTCGGGCGTGAGGCCCTGCGGCGGTGTGCCCATCTGGCGCGCGAACTTCGCGGCGAAGTGATTCGCGAGCACCGGCAGATCGTCGAGCCGATCGCGCAGCGGCGGCAGGTTGATCGGAAACACGTTGAGCCGGTAGTAGAGGTCCTCGCGGAACTCGCCTTCCTCGATCATCTTCTCGAGGTTCCGGTTCGTGGCGCTGACCACGCGGACGTCGACCTTGATCGTCTCGGCGCCGCCGACGCGCTCGAACTCGCGCTCCTGCAGCGTGCGCAGCAGCTTGATCTGGACCTCCATCGGGAGATCGCCGCACTCGTCGTGGAACAGCGTGCCGCCATCAGCGAGCTCGAACCGACCCGCCCGCCGCGCGACCGCTCCGGTGAAGCTGCCCTTCTCGTGGCCGAACAGCTCGCTCTCGAGAATGCCCGGTGCGAGCGAGGCGCAGTTGACGCGAACGAACGGCTTCTCTTCGCGCGGCGAGTTGATGTGGATCGCGTGCGCGACCAGCTCCTTGCCGGTACCGGTCTCACCGCGGAGCAGGACGGTCGAGCTCGTCGGCGCGACCTGCTCGACCTTGGACAGCACCTCGCGCAGCGGACCGCTGTCGCCGATGATGTTGCCGAAGTCGAACTCGCCGTGGATCTGCTGGTTGAGGTAGCCGGTGTACGCCGCGAGCTGCGCAGCGAGGCGCTTGTTCTCGCGCTGCAGATCGAACCGCTCGATCGCGTACTGGAGGACGCCGCGGACCTCCTTCGCGTCCCACGGCTTCGTGATGTAGCGATAGACCTGCCCGAGGTTGATCGCCTCGACCAGCACGTCGACATCCGTGAACGCGGTCAGAATGATCCCGACTGCATCGGGCTGGCGCGACTTGACCTCGCGGAGCAGCTCGACGCCGGTCATCTTCGGCATCCGCTGATCGGTCACGATGACCGCGACTTCCTTCTCGTCGAGGATCTGCAGGGCCTCCGGGCCGCTCGTGGCCGTGAGGATGTCGAACGTCTTGCGGAAGTTGAACCGGAAGGCGTCGAGGTTGTCCTGTTCGTCGTCGACGACAAGGATCGGATAGCGCTTCACGTCGAGCGTCATGCCGGCTTTCAAGCCGTATCACGCCCCGTCGGTGGTGGCTACCCTCAGGACGGCACGACGGGGTTTGCCAGCGCCTCGGAGCGAATCAGAATGGCTTCTTTTGCCAGTCGCACGACGAGCGGGCCGAGCATGAGGCCCCAGCCCCCGAGGAGCTCGATGCCGCCGAACATGGCAACCAGCGTCACGTAGGAGGGGAGCTGGAGCTGACCACGGCGCGTCAGCATCGGTCGGGCGAGGTTGTCGATGCTGCCGATCACCGCGAAGCCGACCACCGCGAGTCCAATCGCCGCACCCTCACGCCCGGTCAGGGCGAGGCCCACCGCGACCGGGATCCACACGATCGCCGTACCGATCGCCGGGATCACCGAGAAGATCAGGGTCAGCATGCCGAGCGCGAGCGCCGACGGCACACCGAGGATCAAGTATGCCGCCGTGGCGACGAGCGCCTGCATCGCACCGGCGCCGACGACGCCCCACGCCAGCCCCCGGCCGGTCTCGACGAACGCGGCCGCGAACCGCTGGAGCGCGTCCGCCGGAATCGGCGCGTGCTGCTCGATCCACGAGTACCAGGACCGCCCCTCGACGAGGACGCCATACATCCCCGACACCATGATCAACACACCGATCGCGACGTGCGCGGCGACGCCCGCGACCTGCGTGAACACCGCCCAGGCGCGGCCGCCTTGCTCGCGCAACAGATCGATGATGCCCTCCGCCGACGTCAGCGCCTGGTCGGGGCTCTGGCCGGGCGCCACATCACCACCGGCCAGCCGCTCCAGGATCGAGTGGCCCTGCTTGGTCTCGAGCAGCCGCTGCACGAGCGCGATCGAATCGATCACCAGCGAGCCGATCAATCCTGCGATCGGCAACAACACGATCACGAACAGCAGGACGGTGACGGTCGCCGAGATCCCACGCCGCCCCGCGAACACCCGGATCATCGGCTGGTACACGCGCTCGGCGTACAGCCCGAACCACAGCCCGAGGACGATCCACGGCGCGAACGGTGCCAGCACCACCACTGCCCCCAGACACAGCAGGGCCAGGAGCCAGCGTGGCATCGCGTCTCGAGTCACTTCAGGGTCCTAGCATCCAGACTTGCGTACCGACATGTAAGGAAACTTGGCCCGCGAGTGAGCACTCCGTTAGCCTTTTGAAATGGGATCTCCTCGACGGGCTCGTCGTGCGGCAGCGCTCGCTCCACCACCTCGCAAGCCGATGGCGCTGGCCCGCCGGGTCTCCTTGTTCGAGCGCGAGGTCACGGTCCGGCTCGCCCCGGTCGCGGTCGAGCTCCTCCACGGCTCCGCCCGGATCCTGACCGAGGGTGAGTTCACCGGTGACGTCTACACCGGCTCGACGATGCTCACCGTCGATCTAGCGCGGACGTCCGCGCTGATCAGCGACTCACCCGACTCGACCACCGCGCAGCGCGTCGCTTTCCTCTACGCCTCCGACGAACGCTGCCGCTCGCACGCCCGCCGGATCGCGATGGGCGAAGCCCGCATCAGCGCCGGCTGCGATCTATCCATCCCGCACGTCGACGTCGAGAGTCGCTCCAAAGGTCCCGAGGTCCATCTCAGCCTCAATGTCGAGGCACAGCGGAGG
>JAYWCI010000165.1:0-4034 GCA_043780895.1 Kofleriaceae bacterium
GCGCGTGGCTACACGTTTGGGGCGGCGGCGGAGCTCTACTGGGATGATTGGGTGGTGCGGCTCGGTCGCTTTCTACCGCCGAAGAATCCGAATCAGCAATCGATCGACTTTCGGTTCTGGGAGCGCTACGGCGATTCGCTCGAGATCGAGCACGATCACACGATCAACGGGCTTGCCGGCGCGGTACGAGTCCTCGGGTATCGAAACCACGTATTCAGCGGGCGCTTCGATCAGGCGATCGCGGCGTATCAGACCAATCCGCTCGAGAACGCCGGCGATTGCCCGACTACCGGTTACAACTATCACTCCGGAAACTTCGCTGCTCCGGACCTGTGTTGGGTGCGGCAGGTCAACGTCAAGTATGGCGTCGGCATCAACCTGGAGCAGTATGTCGCAAAGGACGTCGGCCTGTTCCTGCGGCTGATGTACTCGGACGGCGTGTCGGAGGTCGACGCGTTCGACTCGGCCGATCGAGATCTTTCATTTGGAGCCGTCGCAAAGGGTTCGCTGTGGCATCGACCATTCGATGTGGCGGGGATCGGATTCGCGACCTCGTGGATCTCGGATGCTCACGCAAACTATCTGGCGATGGGCGGCATCGATCAGTTCATCGGTGACGGCAATTTGCGAAAGGCCGCCGAGAACATGATCGAGCCGTTCTACAGCGTGAATTTTGGAAAGGCGGTGTGGCTCGCCGCCGACTATCAACTGGTCTGGAACCCCGGGTACAACGCGGACCGCGTGGGCCCCATCCACATCGTTGGAGCCAAGGTCCATGGCGAGTTCTAAGCGCATCCGACTCGCAGTGATGCTCGTCGTTGCGGGGCATACGAGCATTGCATCGGCGCAACCTCAGGGGTTCGCCGTCGAGCGGTTGTATCCGTCTGCGCCCGGTGGCGGCTGGCTCGTCATGGACAACCTCGACATCCCCGACGGACTTGGCGGTGACCTGTCGTTCACGCTCGGGTACGCAAACAACCCGTTGCGTCTCTCCGACGGGACGACTCGCTTGGCGATCGTTTCGGATGAAGTGTTTGCCGACGTCGGGGCCGCCCTCACCTATGACGGTTGGCGGTTCTACCTCAACTTTGACTCCCCCGTCGTGATCCGCGGCCAGAGCGGCATGATCGCTGGCAACGCATTCACGCGGCCCTCGCTGTACCTCGGCTCGAACCCCGACGAAATCTCGGATTTTAGGGTTGGCACCGACATGCGCATTCTCGGAGAGCCGGGGAGTCCGTTTCGCCTCGGCGCGAGCGCACAGCTGTTCGTTCCGTTCGGCAATCGCAACGACTACGACACCGATGGGACGTTTCGCGCCATGCTCCGCGCGCTCGTGGCGGGCGATCGGGGCTTGCTCACGTATGCTGCGCAGCTCGGCGTTCACATCCGGCCGCTAGATGACTCGCCAACGCCGGGTAGCCCCGAGGGCAGCGAATTTCTGTTCGGCGCCGCTGCGGGCGTGAAGTTGCCCGTGCGATGCTGGACGGCTGTCATCGGTCCCGAGGTCTACGGCGCCACCGCGTTTCGATCCTTTTTCGGTTCGGACGGCACCGCGATCGAGGGACTCCTCTCCAGTCGGCTCGAGGGCCCGATCGATGAAAAGCGGTCGATCCGGATCAGGCTCGGCTTGGGGGGTGGTATTCACCAGCAGTTCGGCGCGGCTGAATGGCGGATGATTTTGGGCGTCGAGATCTACAACCGGAGTGCGTCACGGCCTTGAAGCGGAAGCCCTTGGCGCTGCCGGATGTTCTTGATGCTCGACGCGTCGCTGTTGCCCGTGCTGGCCGTCCCGACGCAGTCGTGCTCTCGAATGCAGTGGAGGTATTCAAGGCACTTGCGAATCCCCTGCGAGTCTCGATCATTCACGCGCTCACCCATGACGAGTTGAGCGTTGGCGACCTCGCGCGCTCGCTCGACATCTCTCAGACAGTCGCGAGCCAACACCTCGCGGTGCTGCGTAGGCTTCGTCTCGTTGCTGGTCGTGAAGATGGACGGAACGCGTTCTATCGCGTGGTCGACGACCTTGTAGGCCACCTCGTGCATGACTGCCTTGCGCATGTCGACGGTGCTCGCGATCATGTTCAGTACCATCGTCGCGAAGTCGCTCCGCCGGGCGTGAAGAGAGGCGCAAGCGTACGGGAACGAACCGGGTCCCCGCGTCCACGTTCGACGCGCTCCTGATTGTGTCGCAACCGATTTGACGGGTCCACCTATGAGCGCAGTTGCAGCAACAGGCGGAGGCCGCTCACCGTCACGAGCAGCGTGCTCCCCTCGTGACCAACGACGCCGGCAGGTAGGCTGATTCGGCCGAGGACGTCCGCGAACACGAGCAGCACCATGACCGACACGGCCACTGCCACATTCTGCTTCACGACCCGCAGCGCCCTGCGGCCGAGCTGGATCGCATACGGGATGCGCCCGACGTCATCGGCCATGAGCACGACGTCCGCGGTGTCGAGCGCGACATCCGTCCCACCCGCGCCCATCGCGATCCCGACGGTGGCAGTCGCCAGCGCGGGGGCGTCGTTGACACCGTCACCGACCACCGCCACCGAGCCGTAGCGCGCGAGTAGCTCTTCGACGAGCCGGACTTTGTCGCTCGGCAAGAGACCGGCGTGAACCTGATCGGCGCCGACCGCGCTCGCGACGACGCGCGCGGGACCTTCGCTGTCGCCGGTGAGCACGACCACGTATTCGATGCCGAGGTGCCGAAGCGCTCGCACCGCGTCGGCTGCGTTGGCCCGCATCGTGTCCCGCAGGGCGATCACACCACGTGCGGTGTCGTCGCCCACCAGGACGACGGTATCGCCGGCAGCCTCCAGCCGATCCTTGGCTGCGCGGAGCGACTCTGGAACGACGGAGAACATCTCTGCCTTCCCAACGTGCCACCGCGATCCGTCCACGGTCGCCGAAGCGCCAACCCCGACAGTCGATTGAAAATCGGTGGCGAGCAGACCGCCCGCGTTGCGACGTCGCGCCTCGTTGACGATTGCCGCGCCGATCGGATGCTCGGACATGGCCTCGACCGCAGCGCTTTGCGACAGAAGGTTCGGGACGTCGGCACCTTCGCCACCGACAACCTCCACGACGCTCGGGCGGCCCGTCGTCAGTGTGCCGGTCTTGTCGAACGCGACCGCGCGCACCTTGCCGAGCGCCTCGACATACGTGCTTCCCTTGAACAGGATGCCGTTGCGCGCCCCGTTCGAGAGCGCGGACAATAGCGCCGGCATCATGCTCGCGGCGAGCGCGCAAGGCGATGCCACGACGAGGAACACCATCGCGCGATACCAGGCATCCGCGAAGGTCCAGTGGAGCACGAAGATCGGGACCACGACGAACAAGCTCGCGCCGAGCACGACCACGTTTGCGTAGATCCGCTCGAACTTCTCGATGAAGAGTTGTGCCGGCGGGCGTCGTTCCTGCGCCTCCCGCACCGTTGCGATGATGCGCGCGAGCACCGTCTCCCCAGCCGGCTTCGAGACCTTCACGCGCAGGCCGCCTTGGCCGTTGATCGTTCCCGCGAAGACTTCGTCGCCGCCCTGTCGGTGAACCGGCGTGGCCTCACCGGTGATCGATGCCTGATCGATGAGCGATGCGCCGTCAATGATCTGACCGTCCGCTGGAACTCGTTCTCCAGGCTTGACGATGACGACGTCGCCAACGCGCAACGCGTCGACCGGGACACGTTCCTCTCCTGCGGCGCGGAGCACCGTGGCTTCTTCCGGGTTCAGTGACATCAGCGACTCGATATCGCGCTGGGTGCGTGCGCTCGCGTAGCCTTCGAGCGTGCCGCTCAAGGCGAAGATGAAGATCAGGAGGGCGCCGTCGAACCAGTAACCGATGCCCGCCGCGCCGATCGCTGCGACGACCATCAGCAGGTCGACGTCGAGCTCGCGCTCCACAACGAGTCTCGTCGTGCCTTCGATCGCCTGCCGGTAGCCACCCGCCACGTAGCCGACCAGGAACAGGCCGGTCGAGACGGTGGACGACCCACCGTTGCGGGCAATGATGAAACCTAGGACCACGAACAG
>JAYWCI010000166.1:0-4970 GCA_043780895.1 Kofleriaceae bacterium
CGCCGTCGGCGAACTGCTTCGACGCCAGCGCGCGCTCGTGCCTCCGACCCGCGCTGCGCATGGTGTCGGGTGTGGTCACGTCAGAATCCGGGCTGGGCATCTCGTCGAGCGTAGCTCGCGGCGCAGAACTGCATAGGGCCGCGAGCTGTCGGTTGAGGCCGGCGCGAGCCACCGACGCAGTGTAGGATGCGGGCGCGATGTCCGAAACGATTCACGACTCGATCCTCGAAACTACCGGCGATACGCCGCTCGTCCGCCTCTCGCGGATCGCCAAGGGGCTGCCGTGCGAGCTGCTCGCGAAGTGCGAGTTCATGAACCCGGGAGGGTCCGTCAAGGATCGCATCGGCGTTCGCATGCTGCTCGATGCGGAGAAGGCCGGGAAGATCAAACCGGGCGACACGCTGATCGAGCCGACCTCGGGCAACACCGGCATCGGCCTCGCGATCGCGGCCGCGGCCAAGGGCTATCGCGTGATCATCACGATGCCCGAGAAGATGTCCCAGGAGAAACAGGTCGTGCTCGAGGCGCTCGGCGCCGAGATCATCCGGACCCCGACCGAGGCGGCGTGGGATGCACCCGAGAGCCACATCGGCGTGGCCCGCCGGCTCCGCGAGATCATCCCGAACTCGCACATCCTCGATCAGTACTCGAACCCCTCGAACCCTGGCGCCCACGAGATGGGCACGGGCGTCGAGATCCTCGAGCAGTGCGAAGGCAGGGTCGATGCGGTCGTGATGACCGCCGGCACCGGCGGCACGATCAGCGGTGTCGCGCGGGCGATCAAGAAGGTGGCACCGCAGTGCCAGATCATCGGCGTCGATCCTGAAGGCTCGATCCTTGCCGGCCCGGGTGAGATCAAGTCGTACAAGGTCGAGGGCATCGGCTACGACTTCATCCCCGACGTCCTCGATCGGCGGCTCGTCGATCGCTGGGTCAAGTCCAACGATCGCGATTCATTCCTCGTCGCGCGCCAGCTGATCCGCCAAGAGGGCCTGCTGGTCGGCGGCTCGTCGGGCTCGGCCGTGTGGGCCGCGATGCAGGTCTGCCGCGACCTCGGCCCCGGCAAGCGCGTCGTCGTGATCTTGTCGGACTCCATCCGCAACTACCTCTCGAAGTTTGTCGACGATCGCTGGATGCGGCAGCAGGGCTTCTTCAAGGCCGACTGGGAGGTCGGCACGGTCGGCGACGTGATGCGTACGATCGGCCGCCGCGAGGTGATCTCGCTCGACGTCAACGACAAGGTCAGCCGCGCGACCGACATGTTCAAGGAGCACGGGATCTCGCAGATGCCGGTGCTCGATCAGAAGCAGCTCGCGGGCATCTTGACCGAGAGCGACCTGCTCCATCAGTTGATGGGTGGTCGGGTCGATCGAAACACGGTGGTGGCCGAAGTGATGGAGCGCAAGGTCTCCACCGTGTCGATGCACGCCGGCTCGGGCGAGCTGCCGCGGATCTTCGAGCGCGGCGAGGTCGCGATCGTGGTCGACGATGACAACAAGTCGATCATCGGCTTGCTGACGAAGATGGACCTGATCGAGATGCTAGCGAATCGCCGCGCGACCTCTCAGAGCTAAGCTCGTAGCTCGGCGAGCAAGGCGCGCGCATCGAGGCCCGATGCGGTCACGGTGAGCACGTCGCCGAGCAGCGTGACGACGCAGCTCCCGAGTGGATCGCTCGCCGTGGCGAGGCGGGCGGGTGAAGAGACCGCGACCGCGGACTCACCCGGGATCTTCGAGACGCATCCTCGACCACCGATCAGGTTCGCCATCGCCTCTAGCCATGGCGGACGAGCGGTCCCGACGGCGCGGCGCTTCCAGGCGAGGGGAACGGGCGCGGCTTGCGCGGCTGCGAGGAGATGCCCCGACACGCCGGTGCCCGCCGCCTCGCGCGCGAGGAGCTGCTTCGTGCGCGCGGTGAAGTGCGCTAGTGGTTCGGGCTGGCCGTCGGTGAATCGCACGCTCGCGATCGCGGGTACGACGCGCCGCGCGAAGCGGTCGGCGTCGTCGCGGGCGCCAGGCGCGACGGGAATCTGAAACGTCGGCGAGAACCGCGCCGTGCGGTCGGCCGCGCGGCGGTGGAGAGCACAGCCGAGCCGATACGCGAGCTCGAGGGCGCGCGGTGCGACCGCGAGCTCGGCCCACGCGACGTCGAGCGCGGTCGCATCGAGCGGGATTGCGGGCGGCGGATGATCGCGCGGGCCGCTCGAGGGCTCGTGGGCGGACGCAGTGCGGATCGCGGTCGCGAGCAGCCCGTGCCCGTAACCGTCGACGACCATGTGGCAGGTGGTCACGAGCTCGAGGCCTTCGCTCCGCGACAGCCCGAGCCACGGGCCGGCGCCTACGCCGTCGCGTTCGGTCCACGCGCGACGATGGCCGTGACGCGCGGTCGCGAGCGGCTCGCTGCCGAGCGTGATCGTGATGAACGGCACGCGCCCTATCTCTCGATCGAGCGCTGGCAACCGATGCGGATGTGCGAGCTGGTTCGCGAGCTCGGGATCGTCGATCCGGCCGAGGTAGCAGCGATCGCCGATCGCGAAGGCCGCGACCTCGAGATCATTCGCCACGACGCGCGCGCCCATCGCATCGCGCTGGATCGTGACGGCGAGTGGCTGGCCCGGCAGCTTGCCATCGAGCGCGCGGATCGCGCTGCGCGCCGCGTGAGCACGCGCGATCGCATCGCGAATTGGATCACCGGAAGGTGGGGCAGCGTGACCGATGAACGTATCGGCGGCGGGTTCTGCGTCGGAGATCACGTAGCTCGAGCCACGGGCCCAGGGCAGGGCCGCGCCCGCTGCGAGGACCCACCAGCGCGGATCGATCGAGCCGAGCTCGGCAACCTCGCGCAGCTCGCGATGGAGCTCTGCTGCGAGGTTCACCCAGCGCCGCGCTGCGTCGAGAGTCACACGCGCACCATAGAATAGTTCGCGCCACGAGGGCGAGCCGCAGCAGTTCACTACCGACAAACGTCGTCGCAAACGTTCATTCAAATGATAGGGTGCCGCGCGTATGGGGATCTTTCGCATCAGTAGCTTGTTGCTGGTCGTCGCGGCGTGCACGGCGTGCGGCGACAACTCGAACAACACCTCCGGCATCGCCGACCAGTGCAATCCCCTCGGCGGCCAGGGCTGCATGTTGCCGTGGCCTTCGAACGCGTACACGAAGGTCGATGCGACGTCGGCGACCGGCCTGCGCGTCGACGTGCCGTTCGCGGCGATGCCGACGAACCTCGACAACATCACGGTCGACCCTACGAAGATCAATCGCTGGGACGGGTTCTCTCCGAGCGGCCCGCTGCTCGCGATGTTCCCGAACGGCGTGATGCGCGACAACCTCCCGCCGTTTCGAGATCCCGCGGCCTCGCTCGCCGCGGATTCGCCGATCGTGTTGATCGATCTCGATACCGGCGAGCGCGCGGCGTTCTTCGCCGAGACCGATGCGACGTTCATCAACCCCTCCGACAGCGCGCTGATCATTCGCCCGCTCCAGCGCCTCCACGAGAAGACCCACTACGCGGTCGCGATCACGAATCGCGTCAAGGCTGCCGATGGCAGCGCGCTCGAGTCGCCGCCCGGCTTCATCGCGCTCCGCGATGGCACCACGTTCGCCCACCCGCGGTTCGACGCGACCGCGAAGAATGCGGCGCTGATGTTCGGCACGTTCGCCGGCCTCGGCATCGCGAAGACCGACATCGTGCTCGCGTGGGACTTCACCACCGCGAGCGACGAGTTCTTGCAGAGCGACATGATGGCGATGCGTGCGGCCGCGCTCCCCGCGATCGGCGATGCGGGCGCGAACCTCTCGTTCGTCGCGACCGAGGCGCCCCCGATCGCGGGCATCTACAAGGCCTACACCGGCACGTTCAAATCGCCGAACTTCCTCACGAACGGTGAAGCGAACGACTCGATCCTCGTGCGCGACCCCTCGACAGGCAAGCCGGTGCTCGGTGGCATGCGCGACGCGAACTTCGCCGCGCTCGTGCCCGATTGCGTGAAGACCACGCCGGGTCCGCACACGACGATCGTGTTCGGTCACGGCCTCCTCGGCTCGGCGGCGGAGTACCTCAACGATTCGTTCACGCAGAGCCTCGCCGAGCAGTACTGCTTCATCATCGTCGCGGGCGACTTCATCGGCTTCACGTCGCGCCAGGTTCAGCTCGTCACGCTCGCGGTCAACGATCTCAACCTCGGCTACGGCGTGACCGAGAAGCTCGGCCAATCGATCATCGACTTCATCGCGCTCGAGAACGTGATCCGCGGCCCGATGTCGACCGCCCCGGAGTTCCAGTACGACGGCGCGCCGGTGATCGATCCCGATCACACCTACTACGTCGGTGGTTCGCTCGGCGGCATCATGGGCAACGTGTTCATGGCGTACGACCCGAACATCCCGCGCGGTGTCCTCGCCGTCCCCGGTGGCACGTGGTCGATGCTGATGGAGCGCTCGAACGCGTTCCACATCTTGCAGCCCGCACTGATCGGCAGCTACAACCAGGACCCGCAGGTCTACGAGCTCAACGTCGCGCTGTTCGGCATGGCGTTCGAGCCGTACGACGCGATCACGACCGCGGGCAACGTGCTGAAGAACCCGCTCCCCGGCGTGCCCGCGAAGAAGATCCTCATGTGGTACTCGATCGGCGATTGTCTCGTGTCGAACATCACGACCGAGATGGTCGCGCGCACGATGGGCATCGGCCTCATCGGTCCCGCGGTGAAGTCGGTGTGGGGCCTCAAAGAAAACTTCGGTCCGCAGACCGATGGCATCAACGTGTTCAACGATCACCCGACGCCGCTGCCCTCGGATCTCAACATCCCGCCGGGTCAGGACAACGGCACGCACGGTGGCATCAACCGCAAGCCCGCCGCGCTGCGCGAAGTCTCGGCGTTCATCCTCGGTGATCAGGTCGCGGCCCAGACCTGCTTCGCGAGCGATCACGTCACGCCTGTCGCGTGCGACTGCGCGACCGGTGCGTGC
>JAYWCI010000167.1:0-2894 GCA_043780895.1 Kofleriaceae bacterium
TCCGGGTCAAGAGCCGCTGATCGCGTGCCAGCCCATGCGGGCCTGGCCGATTTCGAAGTAGAACGAGAATCCGAACGTGATGTTGCCATCGCTGCTGGCGAGGCCACTCGGCGGATTCGGGAACGGTGCCGCGGCGTGGAACGAGCGCACCGCTTCGTCGTCGAGATCGCTCACGCCCGAAGGCGCCGTGACGACGATCTTCGTGAGCGCGCCATTCGCCGACAGCGTCACGCGGACCTCGGTGATCCGCGTCTTCAGGCCATAGACCTTGCCCTCCGGATCGCTGCGTCGCCACACGGTCGCGGGATCCCAGTTCTGCGCGACCTGGCGCTTCATCCGATTGAAGAAGCTCGCGTAGACGAAGCGCTTCGCGGACAACGCGGTCTCGTCGCCGGTGTCGACGTCGTCCATGTGATCGACGTTGCCGCCGCCGAGCGCGCGCTCGAGGACATCCTGCGAAGGCTTGAGGTTCGGCGTATCCGGTGCACCACCGCCCGCGCCGTTGTCGCCGCGTGGCAGCTCGCTGCGATCGTGTTGCTGCTGTTCGATCGCACCCTGCCCTTTGCGCGGCGCGTAGCCATCGAGCGCGAGCGAACCACTCGCACCCGTGGTCGAGCCGCGAACCTTCGCATCCTCCTGCTCTTGCGCCGGCGCTTGCGGACCGGGGTTGCGCATCGAGAGCGTGCCCGGCACGTCGGGAGCCTTCGTCGCCTTCTGTTCGCGCGGCCGATCCGTGTGCTCGGAGACCGAGGCCTCTTTCGGATTCGGCTTCGCGGCCATCGATTGGTCTTTGCTCTTCGCCGTGATCGGCTCCTGCACGCTGCCGCGCGCGACGGTGTTCTTCTTGACGTTCGTGTCGTACTCGGCGAGGAAGCGCGCGTTCTCCGGCGCCTTCTCCTCGCTCGGCTTCGCGGTCTCGACGACCTGCATCGGCTGCTTCGGCTTTGGCGCCGCGGCGGGCGGTGGTGGTGGCGGCGGCTGGTTGTCTGGCTTCGGCGGTGGCACCACGACCGGCTTGGGAGGTGGCGGTTGATTCAGCGCTTCGAGCAGCGGTTCCGGATCGATCGACTTCACGGCATCCGCGGTCTTCTTGTCGATCATCGCGAACTCCGCGATCTTGGTCTCCTTCTGCGCGAAGCAGCTGCTCTGATCGAGCCACATGCTCATCTGCGCGTCGGCGAGACAATCGTCGGTATCGGCGTGCCACGGCGCCAGGCACATCGCGGCGCGCGCGACGCTCGCGAGGGCCGCGTCGCTGATGCATCCGGTCTCGAGCTCGGGCGGTTCGCTCGCGGCGGACTTCACGCGATGGGGGACGTGATTCGCTTCGGACACGTAGACCGTCACGCCGATCAGGATGTGGATCCCGAACGCGATGCCGATGGCCACCCACGTCCACTCCGGCTTGACCCGTCCTCGATATACAGCGGTCTGCATGAGGTGCCCGGGCAGCTCCAAGTATGAGGCGACCGCCCGCGGCTGTCAGGTCGATTCGACCCTGGATCCGCTCACAAGTTTCGGGCGGTTAGTGAGGCCCGGACGATGCGCCATCCTGTTACGGTTCCGGCCATGGGTGGATTTTCGTTTGCGTCGGTGATCTTGAGTTATTTCCTCATCGCGGGTGGCCTGTTCACCGGCGGGTTGGTGTACCTCAAGATCAACTCGCCGAGCCAAGCGCTCGCGCTGGGCTTGATCGCCGCAGGATCGTTGGTGGGCGGGTTCTTCGCGGCACGCGCGAGCCGCGGCTCGACGATCATCGAGCCTGCGATCGGCGCCGTGTTGCTCGTCGCCACGTTCCTGGTCCTCGCGTTCGGCACGCACTCGCTGGACGTCCTCAAAGAGTCCTCGTCTGCTGCCGAGCTGATCGGCGAGATCGCCGGCGCGATGGTGGTCGGCGCGCTCGTGGGCGCGTTCTTGTCCGAGAAGATCATGGGCGAGGCGACCGAGTCGGCCGTGCCGTGGGTCTTTTACGCGACGTTCGCATCGTTCGGCGCGAGCCTCACGTCGGCGCTGATCGTGGCGGGAATCCTGGTTCGCGGCGACGAACGCTCGTCCGACGACCAGGCCACGATGATGTTCATCGGCCTCGCGATCGGCTGCGTCCTCTCGGGGCTCGTGATCGGCGCCTCGGCCAAGATCCGCGTCGCGGCCTCGTCGTTCCTCGGTGGCGCGATCGGCATCGCGCTGATGGGGTGGTTCTCGGCGGTCGTGATGGGCACCAGCCACGACAACGACACCGGCATCGCCGTCATGGCGGTGGTCGGCGGCGTCCTGACGGTGCTCGCCAGCCTGATCGGATGGGTCACCATCGGCAAGAAAGCGGCGTAGCTCCGGCGCACGCTGCGCGGTTTCGCGCTGGATGGCC
Source organism: Kofleriaceae bacterium (assembly GCA_043780895.1). GTDB lineage: Bacteria > Myxococcota_A > Polyangia > Haliangiales > Haliangiaceae > JABFXX01. Next base: position 2,366 of record JAYWCI010000167.1, read on the forward strand.
GTGCGCGAGCGCTCGTACGGTGTCGGAACACCGCTGATCTGCTGGGGAACGCACGGCATATCGCGTGCAGCTCCGCGAACCGTGATCGACGAGCACGTAGGCAATATCGACCTCCTGAGCGGGATCGTCGATGACACCCGCGAGCTGGTTTCGGCGAACGTCGAGATCCTGCGGACCGAGATGTCGAGCAAGCTCTCGGTCCTCGGATCGACACTGTCGTCGTCGCTGATCGCGATCGCGGTGTTCATCGTCACCGCGATCCTCCTGTGCCTGGCGGTCGCGGCCTCGCTGATAGCGATCGGGCTGCCGGCGTGGGCTTCGCTGTGGGCGGTGACCCTGATCGCAGGCGCGATCGGGTACTCGTTCGTGCGGCGCGCGCAGACCGCCTCTCGCGCGCTGACCGCGGGAGATAAATCGTGAGCGAGGCAGAAGTCGATCCGCAGACCCGGATCACGAAAGCCCGCGCTGACCTGACCGAAAAGCTCGACGAGCTCCGGCGCCGCGAAGAGAAGGTCCGCGAATCGATCGC
>JAYWCI010000168.1:0-15996 GCA_043780895.1 Kofleriaceae bacterium
GAGTCGTACGAAAGCTTCTCCCACTCGTCGAATGCAGAGCCGTCGTTCTCACTTCCCATAATGGAACAATACAACCACGCGCGCTGTATCAAATCAATAAATGAACGCGCATACGCTGTGCCGCAGTTAGCTCGCGAAACCGCGGCGTCTCAGTGCCGACATAACCGACATGCGTCGAACCCTGCACGTCCCCATTCGCATCGACGGTTTCGAGCGCGCCCGCTGGGAGCCTTCGCCGACCGGGCCGGGCTCACGATCGAGCAGATGATCCGCGAGGCTGTGGAGCTCGCCATGCTGCGAGGGTCGACCCGGTGATAGGGTCCGCCCGTGCTCGCCGACTGCTGCGCCATGGACCAGCTATGCGACCGCTGCCTGGGCGCGATGTTCGCGCACATCCGCGGCGCGGCAGCGAACCGGGGTGAGCGGTGGGCCACCGAGCTCGCAACGGAACGGCAAGCACCGTGGATGCCTTGGCCGATCGATAGCCCGAAGGTCCGCGAGCATGCGGTCCAGCGAGTGGCTGACCTGTCGCGCGATGCTCGGCTGCGCGAGTTGCTCGCGACCGAGGCGATCGCGTACGCGGCGAAGTGCTGGAACGCAGCCGACCCGGGCTAGCGCTCGTCGATTACCGCGCCCGCCCCGCCGCACTCATCGCACCCGACACCGACGTTAACGCCTCGCGCGGCGTCCCACGGTCCGGTCGCGTGCCCCTCGTTCAGCTCGTGGCAGCCGGTGCACGAACGCCAGAGCACGGGCTCTTCGCGGCCGATCGACAGCTCCAGAACCCTCAATAGTACCTCTCCAGGCGACTGCACTGAGCTTAGTGCAGTGCCGTCCCAAGGCGTATCAACGAGCGCGGGTCCGTACTTCGTATCGTCCGGAAACTCTTGGGACGGAGTGACATAGGGTGACACGGGCGCCGTTTTCGACTCCCGGCGCCTCCACCATTTATACAGCTGGTTGCACGCGATTCCTCATCGTTGTGCCCAGCTGGCTAGTAAGCCACGAGCAAGGCGGATCCAATCCTGAGCCGACGGCCCTGGCCGGTTTGTCGAGCCTCATCGCTCGCTGCGTGGCGCGTGCACACCGACGCGCGCGAGCTCGACACCGATCCCCGGAAGGACTTCCATCACCCGAGCCGTACCCATAGCCGCGTGCTGCCCGCCGTGAAGACCACGACGGGCCGTAGGCCCGGAGCTATCGCGTCTGGGTACGCATCAGAGCGCCGAGCAGCAGGTCGCCCGCGGCTAAGCGAGACAAGGACCGCGACCGAAACCCTGAGAGCGTCAGTCGTGGAACGCGAGCGCGAGCGCACCCGTGCTGCCGTCGGCCCACGCGGCATCATCGATGACCAGGAACCGGACGTCCCACGCATCGACCGTGGTGGTCGCGGTTGCATGTGCCGTGATCGCGAGCGATCCGCTCGCGCTACCGAACAGGGCAAGCGCCGCAGCGGAAATGGTGCCAACGCCATCGGCGCCGGCAAACGTGCAGTCGATCGAGCTGGAGATGTCGAGCCCGTCGGTGATGCGGGCCGAGACGGTTCCCGTAGTGATCCCGCTCCACACGATGGCGAGGTCGCTGGTGCGAGCCACCTCGGTGGTCGTGCGGGCAGGCGCGAGCACGGTCAGCGGTTCGGGAGACGTCAGCGACAGCTCGAACGACGAGATCTGATCTCCCGTGGCATGCAGCGAGAGCGGGGTATTTGGAGCGACGTACCGTCCGTCGGCGATGCCAGCACCGCCGTAGCTCCCTCCCACGTCGGGTGTGAGCGTGATCGCCGTGCCGATCGTGATCGCACCTGCACTGTAGTGAGTGACGGGCTCGTCATTCCCCTGGCACTTCGTACGGACGATACACGCACCGAGTGTGGTCGCGGCCTGACAGATCGCTCTGTCGAGCGAGCCGTTCGCGAAGTACGCAGTGGCCTGGCCTCGGGCCTTGGAGGCGGGCAGTGCCGCGGCGCTGTTCGACATCGCGATCTCACCCGTGCCCGGACCAGCGTGGCTCGTACACGCCGAGACCGCCACCAACACCAACAACAAGCTGCGCATGTCCAAACTCTACCAGTCTTTGCTTCTCGTCCAGCCTCGATCCGTGTGACGTAAGCACGTGCGTATTCCAGGGCTCGCGTCGCTGATCGATCCACTCTCGATCGCGGAGCTTCGCGAATACCTCGCGCGCGACGAGCCGTTCGTCGTGCACGGCCAGCGTGACCTGCTCGACATCCCGCTGCTCGCCTCGCTCGAGGCGCTGCTCGGAGCGTGGCCCGATCAGATTTCGGCGCATCTCCCGGACGTCGCGGACGAGTCCTCCTCGATCAGCGTGACGCCGCCTGATGCGCGCAAGATGTTCGCGAGCGGTATGGCGCTCCGGTTCGACGAGGTCGAGCGCTACGCGCCGAGTCTCGTTCCCTGGCTCGAAGCGATCCGCCACGAGCTCGGGTTCTCGGCGCTGACGCAACAGCGGTGTCTGGTCTATGCGACGCCGGCCGGCAACGGCACCGCGCCGCACTTCGATCAGAACGTGAACTTCGTGCTGCATCTTCACGGCACCAAGACGTGGTGGCTCGCGCCGAACACGAATGTCGATCGACCGATGACCCGGCACACGATCGGGCAGCCCGTCGATCCCGAGCTCGCGTCGTACGCGATGCCGATGCCCACCGAGATGCCCGCGGATCGCACCGAGGTCGTGCTCGAGCCCGGCACGCTGCTGTGCGTGCCGCGCGGCAGCTGGCACATGACGCACGCCTCGACCGATGCGCTCTCGCTGAACTTCACGTTCAGCCCGCCGACCTGGATCGACGTATTCAGCGCGGCGCTGCGCAGCCGCCTCGCGATGTCGAGTGAGTGGCGCGCGACCGCCGAGCCACGGTCGGTCGCGACGCTCGCAGTATTACTCGCCGAGCTCGTCACGGATGCCAAGGATTGGAACGCGACCGACATCCTCGCCGCGACCGAAGCCGCGGATCATTGACAGCGCGTCACAGCTCGTCGCCGCATCAGAAGCGGACCGCGAGCACTTCGGTCGTCTTCGATCCGCAGTCGCTCTCGTCACCCTGGTCGGAAGCGAACGGCAAGACGGCCATCGTCATTGCGAGCGAACCGTGGCCGGTCGAAGCTCCGTCGATCGCGTCCATGTTCAGCGCGAAGTACCCCATCGGCACCGACTCGTTCCCGGCGGTGAAAATACACGAGCCGCGAACCGGCACCGCCGCGATCGCGCTCCAGATCCGCGTGGTCTCCATCGAGTACAGACCGGACATGGCGGTGGCGCCGAGATCGATGCGCACGGCGAGCGGCCCGAGGATTCTCGAAGGCACGACGAAATCGATCATCGTGTGGCCGCTACTCGCGCCCACCCCGGGTTGGAGCTGAGGACACACGTCGAACGAGGTCGTCGTTTCGTCGACGTTACCCGTCAAGATCGCGGTGCATGGCCGAACGCACGTGCCATCACAGCTCGATGCATCGATCGTCGCATCGGTCGACCGCACCCGCGAGACCAGCGAGCGCTGCCCGACGCGTCACCTCCACGGTTTGCTAGAGATCCGTGCTCACGCTGAGCAGCCCGACGGCCCCGGTATGCGCTGGAGCGGTGTAGGCGATCGAATCGATGCCGAGGAGCAACTCGACCCGCGAGCTCCCTCGAACCACGCTTCCGATCCCGCCAGCGATGAAGTCCCAACGCGGATCCATCGTGGTCTTGACCTTGATCGCATGGCGAAACCTGGAAGTCAGGCCGATCAGCATGTTCGGGGTCGCGCGATGCAGGAACGATGCACCCACTTCGGCGTCCGATTCGCGCCCTTCTGGATCCTGTCCGTATGCGACGAGCGCTCGCAGCGCGTCGCCGCGGATCATCCGCGAAGCGATGACGACGCTCTCGATCTCACCCTCTGGCTCCGTGAAGCCTTCGGGTTTGTAGGCGACGGTGAGACGGGCCCCGGTGGCGCTCGTGCGCGGATCGAGGAGTTGGCACCCGACGCCGAGCGAAGGTCGTGCATCGGACACCGGACCACCATACTGTGCCGATGCGAAGACGCTGACGCGTGGGAGCACCGTCGCTTCGACAGTTGCCGCCACGACGGCGCGGCGGTCGCCGCCGTTCCAGCCGCCTTCGCTCGCCAGGCTCACCCGATCCGGGTTGACCGAGGCGCCCCAGCCAACCTGGCTATGCAGCGTTGCGAGGTCGTCGGCAGGCTCCGCCGCGGCCGTCAGAGGAATGCACACCGCGATCGCGCACAACAACCTGCAGCGTGGAGTCATCGCGGCACGGTAGCGAACGACTCTTGAAGACAGAAGCTAAAAAAAATATCAGTGATGCGAACTGCCAGTCTCACGCGTTGTTCATGAGCAGGCCTTGGAGCTCAGAATGCCCCGCTCTGGAACAAGGTGGAGAAGTCGTTAGCCGACGTCACCGACGCCAGCACCGCGACGCCGAGCTGTTCATCGATCGACTTCAACATCGAGCTGTGGGTGAACGCCATCGACGACGAACCCGTCTTGATGTGCGGGCTGAACGCGAGGAACGGGATCGTCGTGTTGTTGCTGCCCTCGTCCCAGATCAAGTAGACGACCGAGTTGTGCGTGCTCGCGTACGTCAGGATCGCGGGAAGCTCGGTCGAGAGCCACGTGTCACCCGCGGCGATGTTGGCGGCGACCCCCGTTCCCGACGGGCATCCGAACGCGCCGTGCATGTCGTGGCAGAGATTCGGCGTGATGAACACGAACGGAGGCATCGTGCCGGCAGAGAGATCCGCGGCGAAGGCGCTGTACGGCTTGTGGTGCGCCGCACAGTACGCATTCGACGCACTCGGCGTCGCACCCGCGACATCCTGGAAGAACACGAACGGATCGTGCTTCGCCGCGTAGAACGTCCCCGAGATGCTCGCGGTGGGACACGTGCCCGCGGTGATGCCTTCTTGATAGCTCATCCAGCCGAGGTTCGCGGCCTTGAGCTGGGTCACGAGATGATCGGTGTTGCTGGTGCTGTTCGTCGCGCTCGGATCGACGTCCGTCAGGAACGTGCGATCCGAGAACGCGTTGGTGCCGGCTTCCATCCACACGTAGTGGGGCTCGCTCGGCACCGCCGACGGCAGCTCGTCGCTGAAGGCCGAGGCCGTGGCCGCCTGCGCCATCAGCGTGTTGTTGATGTAGGGGGCGCTGGCGTTGCCGTAGATCGCCGACGCGGACTCGTTCTCCATCGGGATGACGAAGATCGTCCGCCCGGTCGTGACCACGGCGCCATCGGCGCCATTCGTCGCGCCATCGACATGATGGGCCCCATCGCCGCCGCCCGGGTTCGCGTCGGTGGTCGTGCTCTGGTTGGAAGAGGAGCCACACGCGGCCAAGGCAGCCAAGAGACAGATCGAAGACTTCATGGGTGTGGACGAAAACACGGCGAGCATCCTCCAGCAATCGAAATCGATAGGCCTAAAATGACCGACTCGACCGTTAACAATTCATTGGCAGTCGCGTGGACAGGTGAGAGTTCGAGTCTATCTGCCTCGTTCACGATCATGAGATGAGAGCCGATCCGCGCGACGATACCGTCGACGAAACATCCTGGCGGGCGAATGAGAGCGCTCCGATTTTAAGAATCCTCACGGAGTGAGTAGCTGGTTGGTGTCAGTAGAATGACGCTTGCAACACCACCTACCGTTGTCGCGATGTCCCACGCCCCGTCCTGCTTGATCGTCGGGATCCTGATCTCCGGCTGCGGATCGCCAGCGAATCACGAGGTGACCAACATTGTCGATGCGAGCGTGACGCTTGGCGATGGTGCGGTCGTCGCGGGCGATGGTGGCGTCGACGCAGGCGGCACGCAGGTCGGAACGCCGATGAGGTGTCCCGGGCCCGGAACACCGAGGCCCGATAACGGCACGTGCGGTACCGAGCGATGGGACGTCAAGACGGGAAGCGACTCGCAGGCCGGAGCGGTGAGCCTGGTGCCTCAGCCCAATACGATCGCCGCGCTCGCCGCCTTGCCAGCGGCTGGAGCAGGTACGAACCGCGAGGCGCCCACCGAGACGACGGTGTGGGAGCTCAAGAACGTCACGTTGACGGAACTGAAGGCCGAGACCGATACCGACTACCACATGGTGTTGTCCGACGGCTCCAAGACCATGATCGCCGAGATCCCGTCGCCGAAGTGCGGGGCCCAGAGCGCGTGGACGTGTTTCATGTCGCGAGCCCGCTCGGCGGTCGATGCGCGCTACACGGTGAGCACATCGCCGACTTATCCGGCTGTGACGGTCACCGTCAGAGGGGTCGGTTTCTTCGATTTCATCCACGGCCAGAACGGTGTCGCGGCGAACGGGATCGAGCTTCATCCCGTTCTCGAGTTGTGTTTTGGCAAAGACTGTACGCCGTCCTAGCGCTCGCGTCGGGTGCCTTCGGTGATCCTCGCTACTCGCTGGTTCGAGCTCGCGATCCTCGTGGGTTGCATCAGCGCGACGAGTTGCAAGAGCTGTCACGAGCGCAGGGACACGGACGTCGATCGCGAGGTCGACGAAGGCAGCGACCCCGAGGAACAAGACGACAACCGCGACAACTTCTGGCGAGTCCGGATCGCGATCGTAGGTCACGGAAACGTCGCGACCCACGCCACGTTGCTCGACTGCACCTCCGACGGGACGCACACCTGGGGCACGTGCGGCCCTCAGCTCGTGAAGTTCAAGGAACGAACGCCACCGCTGTTACGTGCGACCGGCGCACCGGGCTGGCACTTCGATCATTGGGAGGCAGTGATCTCGACTCGCGCGGGCTCGAAACGACCGCGGGCCGGTCCGATGCCAGACGGTGACGTGTATCTCGATGGCTTCGGATATGCCGATACCGGCGAGCTGGAGACCGTGACCGCGGTCTTCACACCTGCCCGCTGACAACGGGCACCTCGCGTCGAAGATTCACCAGGTTCGCGCGGATGCCTGCTACTGCCGGCGATCACCACGCGAGGGTTGCCTGCGCGCATATGTCTGCTGCTCGTTGCCGCTGAGTATCCTCTGCGCCACACCGCATCCGCCCGTACATGGGAGGCATGACGCGTTGGTGCCTCGTACTCGGGCTGCTCACCAGTTGCTCGTTCTCGCTCGGTGGTCCGGATCCTGCGAGACCCCGGCTGCAGAAGCCGACTTGCGATACCGAGAAGAACCTCGTCGTGATCGACGGGCTGCTCGCGACCACCGGTGCGATCACGACGCTCGCACTCGCCGCCGACAATGACCTGGTCGCGGTGCTACCGGCGGTCCTTGCCGCAGTTTTCCTCGGCGCGGCAATCCACGGCAGTCACGTGGTCGATGCGTGCCGCAACGACCACGAGCGCTACCTCGCAGAGATGGCGACGCCTGTAGGAGAGCAGGACCGCGTGGCGAACGCACCGCCCCTCACCCGTGCGGCCGTCGCCGCACAACCGATGGCGCCCATCGCCACACCCGCCGCGACCCCGACGGCACGTGACCCGTGGGCGGACTTCTGGAGGGTCGTCCAGTGAAGTGCCTGATCATCACGATCGTCCTCGCGCTCGCGAGCCGCGCCCAGGCTGACGACGAGATCGTTCGCGGTGCGGTCGTGCGGATCGAAGCGAAAGAGATCTACGTCAGCCTCGGTAGTGATCGGGGCGTGGTGCCGGGTGCGGCGCTGCGGATCAAGCGCGCGATCGCGCTCAAGCATCCGATCACGCGCGCGGCGATCACTGATTGGCTGCCGATCGGCTCCGCGCAGGTCACCGAGGCGGGTGGCGAGCTGTCGCGCGCGGTGGTCGGCGATCTGGTCAGCGCGATCAAGGTCGGTGACGTGGCGGAGGTGTTCGTCGATCGGCCGGATGCGCCGCGCGTCGCACCGCCGGTGCCTGCCGCGGTGCAGATCGATCCGGCGACGGCAGAGGTGCTCGGCGAGCTCACTGCGCAGGCGAATCAATCGCTCGATGTCCGGATCGCCGGCTGGGAGCGCTACCTCTCGCAACATCCGACCTCCCGGTTTGCCTCGGCGGTGCGCCGCGATCTCGACGAGCTGCGCGGCTTGCGCGATCAGATGCAGCCGCCTGGTGGCGCGCAGGGCGCGGACCAGATCGCGACGGTGGCGCATTCGACGCCGCGCGAAGCGCGCGCGAACGAAGCGCTACCGGTCGTCTTCGTGCTCGATCAACCGACGCGCGTCGCGAGCGCGTACCTGCACTATCGCGCGGCCGGTGCGCGCACCTATCACGCACTCTTGCTCACGCGCGAGCACGAGCTGTACCTGCGCGGTGCGGTGCCCGCGGCCGCGGTCGCACTGCCGGGCCTCGAATACTTCGTCGAGGTCACCGCACCGACCGGTCGCTCGGGCCTCGCGATTGGTTCACCCGCACGCCCGATCGAAGTGGCCGTGCACGAACCACCGCCTCTCGATCCGCTCGGCTCGGATCCGATGCGCACCACCGTGCGGTTGACCGTGGAGGCGCTCGATTTTCGGACGTTCGATGCGCGATCGGGTGATCACACCGATCGCGCGAGCACCGCGAACCTCGACGTGCTCTATCGACTGCGCTCGGTCGTCGAGAGTGTCGGCGTCGGGTTCGGCACGTACAGCGGGGTCGGAGGCGCCGCGAACGAGGTGTGGACCGCCGCGAATCCCGCACCGCGCACGGACTTTCGCTACGGCTATGCCGAGGTCGAAGCGGGAGGTCGCCCGCAAGGCGTGCACGTCTCGATCGGTGGCCAGTTGATCGCGGGCGTCGGGCGCACGGGCTTCGGGCTCGGCGTCGAAGGCAGGTTCCGGATCGGTGATCGCGATGCGACGAACCTGGTGTTCTCGGGTCGTACGATCGATCAGGTCGGCTTTCTCTCGGAAGTCCGGTTCGCGACACGACCGTGGCAACAGCTCGGCGTCGCCGTCTCCGTCGGTGCGACGGATCAGCCAAACGAGCGCGAGACCGCCGTGAAGCTCGGCACCGAGCTCGAGCTGTTCGCCGTGAAGAACGTCTCGATCCTCGCACGCGGTTCGTGGCAGGGCCGCAGCACCGAGCACGGCGGCATCGGTGGTGGTGGCGGCATCGGAGTCACGTGGTGAGACAACCCATGAAGCACCTCATCTTGATCATCTTGTGCGCGGGCCACGCGGCGTTTGCCGAAGCGATCCGCCACGTCCCACCGGCCGATGCGACCCAGGCCGAGCCGCTCGAGCTCGTGACCGAGGCGACCGCGACCACGCCGCAGCTCGTCGCACACGTGCGCGCGATCGGCGCGAGCACGTTCGTGCCGATCGAGCTGGTGCGCAAAGACGACGCGCACTGGATAGCGATCATCCCGGGAACCACGGTCACCGCACCGGGGCTCGAGTACTACCTGACTGCTGGCGACGAACCGGTGTTCGCATCGCCGACCTGGCCGCACGCGGTGCACGTCGGGCTCGACGCCGAGACCGAGCGCAAGAATCGTGACCTCGTGCGGACCTCGGGCCATCGCTCGCGGATCCACACGATGGGCGAATGGGTCGACTACGGCACTCGCACGCTGAGCAACACCCAGCTGATCGATCGCTACTACCGCGTCGACGCCGATTTCTCGTATCACCTGTGGGCGTATCCGCTCGAGGAGATTCGCGTCGGCTACACGCGCCTCCTCGGCGACACCCAGGCGATGACCTGCACGGTGTCGCCGTGCACCTCGGAGGTCGGCTTCAAGGTCGCGGGCTGGTTCGAGCTCGGCCTCGCACCGATCGAAGGACTGCACCTCGATGCACGCGCGATGGTGATGGCGACCGCCGCCGGCTTCGCGGTCGGCGGACGCGGCGAGCTCCGCCTCGGTGATCGCGATGCGGGCCACATCGCGGTCGGGGTCGAGACGATGGCCGATGTCGGCTCCGATGGATTCTTTCGCCTGGGCTGGGGCACGGTCCCAGCGTTCCCGATGTCCGCGACCGTCGAGGTCACGAACGTCCCGGCCTCGGAGCGCGCGACTGGCGTGCGGCTCTACTACGACGTCGGTCACGACGTCGGTGGTGGCGTGCGGATCGGCGTGCGGCTCGGCTACGCGGCTCGCATCCAGCAAGTCGCGGGTATCACGGGTGGCGTCGGCGCCACGGTGGATTTCTAGGAGGTCCCATGCGCATCACATGTTTCATCGCTGTCTCGATCGCGGTTGCTACGGCGACCGCCACCGCAGGCTCCGAACGCTCCGAACCGATCGTCCTCGCGATCGATGGCAGCGATATCTACATCGACGTCGGCGCCCGCGATGGCGTGGGCGCCGGCACGCAGCTCGAGCTGCTCCACGAGATCGCCGCGACCGATCCGGTGACCGGCAAGCCGCTGCGCGATCGCTTCGCGCTCGGCGTGCTCGCCGTCGCACGCAGCGGCGAGGGCACGAGCATCGCGCACGCCGATGGCGAGCTCGCGAAGCGCGTCCTCGTCGGCGATCACGTCCGGATCGCGAGTGCGAAGCGCACGTTCGTCGATCCGTGGGCCGAACAGGTCGAGGCGAGCAAGCCCGTCACGGCGACGGTCGCGACCATCCTCGCGATCGATCACGCCGGGCTCGCGCGCGATGCGTGGCAAGACACGCTCGGCAAGCCGCCGGAGCAACGGATCGAACGATGGATCGAGCTCCTCGCGACCGATCCGCAGACCACGTATCGCCGCTCGATCGAGCTCGAGGTCGCGAGCCTTCGCAAGCAGGTCACGAGCCGCGATGCGGCGCTCGCGCAGGCCAAGGCCTCGCCCGATGATCGCTCGGCACGCATCGCCGAGCTCTCGGCGCAAGTCATCGGCGACCAAGTGCTCGCGCTCGCGTCGCTCGATCACGTGGTGCCCGATCGAGCGATCGAGCTCTCGTTCAGCATCCGCGATCCGGCCGACCTCGCGCACGCGTACCTCTATACGCGTGCGCACGGTGCACCGGGGTTCGCACGCAGCGAGCTCGCGCGCGATGGCGATGCGTACCTGCGCGGAACGATCGCCGCCACCGCTGTGAAGGGGCCCGGTGTCGACTACTACGTCGAAGCGACCTCGACCGACGGCGCGACCCATCCCGTGTTCGGTTCGGCCACCGAGCCACGCACGATCGAGGTCGACGCGGTGGTCACCGAACCGCCGCCCGCACCGGATCGTTCGCACGTCGATCTCCACGTCGACTACGTCGACTTCGACGGCAAGCTCGGCAAGGGCTACGACCAGTACTACCAGGCAGAGGGCGATTTCATGTATCGCTTCCTCGAGCCCGTGTACGCGGTGCGGCTCGGCTTCGGCACGTTGTCGGGCATCGGCGGCCCAAAATCGGTGATCGATACCGATCCGATGCAGTCGTGCCTCGATACGAACGGCGTGTATCGCTGCAAGCGCGTCACGTTCTCGTACGTCTACTCCGAGGCCGAATTTCGTATTCGCAAGAACATCGCGCTGATGGTGCGGCCGCAGATCGGCGTGCTCACCACCGACGAGATGCCGGGGGAGAGCGCCACCCGCTGCCAATCGCGAGACACCACGGGGTGCCGCTTTCTCACCGGCATCGGTGCGCGCGTACGGTTGCGGCTCGGCGACGAACGCGCCACGAACCTCGTGCTCGGCGCGAGCTTCACGCGCGAGGTCGGGACGCTGCTCGAGGCCGCGTATCACTGGCTGCCGGTGCGGGTCGTCCCGGTCCAGATCACGGTCCAGGTCACCGACCAACCCGTGATCGATGACTTCGGGGTGCGCTTGATCGGCGACGTCGGCTATCGCCGGCTCGGCTGGTTCTATCCCTCGATCCGCGTCTCGTATCAGGCACGTTCGCTCGACCACACCGGCGTCTCCGGTGGCATGGCGATGAACTTCGATTGGTGAGGCAACAAGCAATGTCGAAAACGCTTCTGATCCTGCTGCTCTCGGCGACCGCGTATGCGGGCCCTTCCAGTCGCCAAGCGCACGCACTCGTCGTTCATGTCGCGCCGGAGACCAGCGAGCTGGGCGCGCCGATCGAGCTCGCCGCGCAGATCGACGCGCCGTACGCCGAGGCCCTCACGGTCCGGTGGCGTACGCTCGGCGAAGCGACCTGGCACGACGCCACGTTCGAGCGCTCGTCGGCCGGTGGCTGGTTCGCGACGCTGCCACCCGCCACAGCGCCGGGCGTCGAGTACTTCATCCGCGGCATGGACGCGGACGGCGACGAGGTCGCCCACTTCGCCTCCGCCGAGCAGCCGCACCTCGTGCGGGTCGATCCGAGCACCGGCGATCGCCTGGCGACCCTCGAGCGCGAACGGCTCGGTGGGTTCGCGAACGAAGTCTCGCTCGACGTGATGGCGCACGATTTCGGAAATCGCTACGACCTCACCGATCGGTTCGCGCGCGGCGAGCTCGTCGTCACACACCACTTCTTCACCGCGCTCGACGAGGTCGGCTTCGGGGTCGGCTCGATCTCGGGTCACACGCCGGCGATGTCGGCGGCCGATGCCATGGACCCATTGCACGGCTCGCGCTACGGCTTCGGCCAGCTCCGCGTGCGGCTCCATCCATCGGTGTTCGTCGATGGCCGCGTCGGGCTCGGCGTCTCGCAGGACGGGTTTGGTGGCAACGTGCGCGGCCAGCTCTCGCTCGGCAAGCCGTGGCGCTCTTGCGTCCAGCTCGGTGCCGAGTACATCGCGGATCTCGGTCCGACCGTGTGGGCGCGGTTGCAATGGGACACCGCCCCACCGGTGTTGATGGGCGTCTCGGTCGTGCGCACGGATCTACCGGGCGCGGTGCTGTCGCGGTTCGGCGTCTACGTCGCGTATGACCTCGACTATCGCGTGACCCCACGGCTCCGCGTGAAGGCGCAGGTCTCGTATGGACCACGCGACGGCGCAGCCCACGTCGGTGGCGGGATCGGGACGGCGCTCGCGTTCTAAGTGGCCGTTTCCGCCAGCGCCCTCGCGCGGCTCCTCCAATCTAACGGATCCGCCGACGGAATAGACGGTGACATTTTCGTGGAGCCGTCACGATTTCTCGCGACCACCCCGGAGAGTGTGGCTCACTCCTTCACGATGAAAATCCGCAACGTCCTGATCCTTGCTACGCTGGCTTTCGCTCCGGCGTGCTCCAAAGACCCCGCCGAGCAGATGATCTCCATGATGGAAGACATGAGCAAGGCAGCCGAGAGCGCGGGTGCCGATTGCGCAAAGATGGCCGACAACGTCGAGGCCGTCACCAAGAAGTACGATCTCCCGAAGCTCAAGGCGGACGTCGAGAAGATGAAGGCCGACAAGGACAAGTCGGCCGAGATGATGAAGAAGTACGGCGATCGCGTTCAGAAGGCGATGCCGGGCATGATGGCGATGGCCAAGTGCGGAGATGACCCGAAGTTCAAGGCGGTCAGCGAGAAGTTCAAGGGCATGATGTAGTCGGCGGTCGCGTAGCTCACGCGACCACGCAAAAAGGCAGTGACTCCGGTCGCTGCCTTTTTTTGGTTTACTGCAGCGCGCCTGAGAACGTCAGCGTGTTCTGCACGCGCATCGTGCCGGTCGTCGCCGCTGCCGACTCGCCGATGACCCGGATCTCGAGGCCGGCATTCATCGTCGCGTTCAAGGTCGGCGTGGTCGCGGCGCTCGTCGAGAGCGTGACGTGGGCCGCAAAGTTATCCGCGCTGGTCGCCAGGATCGCGGTGGTCGGCCCGGTGCCGCTCGTGGTGATATCGACCGCGGCGCCGGTGACGGCGAGCTTGCATCCCGACGGCGGCGTGATCGTGGTGGTGTAGAACCTGTCGAGCGTCGCGGCCGTCGGCCAGTTGCTCGAGTTGATCGAGCCGGTGCCGGCGGCCGACGTGAGCCCCGTGCTCCGCGTGATCGGGCCGACCGTGATGCCGATGGTCCCAGCGGTGCCGGTGGTCGAAGCTTGCGAGCCGGTGGCACCCGTGAACGAGTAGGTCGCGAGCACGCCCGTGTACGGCGTGGTGCAATTGCCGGTGTTCGATCCGGATCCCGATCCAGAGCCCGAACCCGAACCAACAGCGGTGCCGTCGCTACAGACCTGCGTACCCGACGTGCTCGTGATGCACGCGTAGCCATCCGGGCATTTGGGATCGACGTCGCCGCACACAAACGGTTCGGAGCCGAGCTCGGGCGAGAACGAGCTGCACGAAACAAGGCAACTTGCGAGGAAGAGGGCGACGCGCACGGTGCCGGAGCATCGCCGATTCACGTGACGGTGCACGCTCTAATGTGTGGGTTTCGCGCGTCACGCACGCCAGGTGCTGGGCGCTGATCGGGCGATGAGGTAACTTGGCGGCCTTGGATCCGGACGCAGCTGTACTGGACCGGTGGCGTGCAGGCGACCAGGTCGCGGGGCGCGAGCTCTTCGCGCGCTACTTCGATCAGCTGTATCGATTCTTCGCGAACAAGTGCGAGGAGCCCGACGAGCTGATCCAGGCGACGTTCTTCGCGATCGTCAAGTCGGTGGACAGGTTCGAGGGGCGCTCGAGCTTTCGCACCTACCTCTTCGCGATCTCGCGCAACGAGCTCTATCGCCATCTGCGCGAGATAAAGCGAACCGCCGCGTTCGATCCGGCGCTGTCGTCGATCGCGGAGCTGGCGACCAGCGCGGGGTCGCGGATCGCGCGTAACCAGGAGCAGCAGTGCCTGTTCGCGGCGCTGCGAACCCTGCCGATCGAGCAACAGAGCCTCGTCGAGCTGCACTACTGGGAGGAGCTCGATGCGCTCGCGCTGGCCGAGATCTTCGAGCTCTCCGCGACCGCGGTGCGGATGCGGTTGAGCCGTGCGCGCGCCGCGCTTCGCGA
The DNA here is from genome assembly GCA_043780895.1 of Kofleriaceae bacterium. GTDB lineage: Bacteria > Myxococcota_A > Polyangia > Haliangiales > Haliangiaceae > JABFXX01. The sequence continues at coordinate 14,726 of JAYWCI010000168.1, forward strand.
GGCGATGGCCGCGAGTGGCGGCGCGCCACCGGCTGCCCTCCAGTCCGACGACGCGCTCGAACGCTGGGCTCGAAGCGCCGCGACGATGCCCCGCAAGCCCTGAGAACTCCGGTGATCTGCAGGCTGGGTGCAGAAACTTCGTCACGTTTGGGTGGGAACCGACTCTACCCAGCGCATGCATTCGAGAGCGCTCTCCCTATCCCTGTCCCTGCTGCTCGCGTCGCCCGCGCTGTCCGCGTTGCCCGGGTGCGTCGACGAGCTCGCCACCTCGTCCGTGACCGCCGACGTCACGGGTGGAAACAACGATCCGTGCCCGAAGACCGGGTGCGGCACCAACTCGCCGTTCCTGGGCCCGACGGAGTTTCACGAGCTCGATTCGACCGGGACGTTCGCGAACGCGGAGGGCTTCCGGGTCGTCGGTCTCGTCAAGGGCGGGTGGGGCTACATCCCCGACGTCACGGGCGCGCTGCTGAGCGGCAAGACGTGGGGAATCTCGGTCCTCCAACACCAGGACCTCGTCGGCGCGGAGTTCCAGATCGTCAACGATGTGTCTAAGGAAGCGTTCCGCATCCGGATCGACCGGGTCGTCCAGGCGCAGCAGTTCTGGCGGGCGCCGTTCGATACGTTCGAGACCTATGAGCTGTCGTGGCGCATCGAAGGACCCGTCACCCACTTCGCCGCCGTATGCAACAACCCACCTGATCGCCTCGACCCCGATGGCAACCTGTACGGCGACGTGATGGAGGCGATCCTGTTCACGGGCGATCGCTACAACACGACGAAGCTCACGGTCACCGCAACCACGAAGCGAGAGTCGGGGACGTGGTTCAACATCGCGTGCGCGGGCAACGTGATGTCCAAGCTCTTCCTCAACCGCCACACCGACGCGAGCCAAACCGCGGCCTTCCCGACCAACCTCGAGCAGCGCCAGGCGATGCTCAAGATGTACACCTCGGATCTCTGTGGCACCGGTCAAGCGTTCACCGTCCAGGGCACGCCGCTCCACTGGGTGAGCGCGGCGGGCTGGTCGAGCATCGCCGGCAACTATCCCAGCAACGAAGCGCTGTGGACGTCACAGGGCGCCTTGTGTCTCGATACCCACCGCCTCAACAAGACCTTTAACGACATGAGCTCGCAGTACAACGCGGCCTGTTCGCTGCGCCCGTGCACGACTAGCACCGGCAAGCTCACGCTCGCAAACACCAACGCCTATCTCCAGACCTCGAGCCCGGCAACGCCCTAATTCCTGGCACGCAACGTCGCGACCGCAT
>JAYWCI010000169.1:0-138841 GCA_043780895.1 Kofleriaceae bacterium
AGCGTACTCGCGCCGGCGTCGCGTAGCTCGTTCGGGCCGCGTGTTCACGGATCGCTATCACTGCGAGAGCCTCGGTTCCGTGCGTCAGGTGCGTCATGCACTCGCGTACGTGATCAATAACTGGCGTCGTCATCGCGATGACGATGGTACGTACACGCTGCTCGAGGGTCGGCTGGATCCGTATGCGAGTGGTCTGGCATTTCGTGGCTGGCGCGAGGCCATTCCTCCAGATGTTCCACTTCCCGAGGGGTACGAAGTGCCGCCGGTGAGCAGGGCCACGACGTGGTTACTCGGCCAGGGACTACAGAAGGCCGCGGCGATCAGCATGTTCGAAGTGCCAGGGCCGCGAAAGGTCGCAGTAGTCGACAACCGATTCGTGTGCACCCGCAGGACGTTGCCGGGTGCCGAGGGACGCGATCGTCGTCGGTAGTCGCGACCTCTACTACCCGGCCGACGAGACCGCCGACGTCCCACCCGAATTCGACTACGACGGAGTGAAGACTCGACGAGATCGCCGAATCGATGACCTGCTCGAGAACGAAACGAAGGTCCGTCTCGTCGCGGACGTGCGGGTAGGCGCGGCGGGCGCGATTCAGATCGATCTCGGTGGAGGCTACGCGCTCGAGCTATTTCCGAACGCCTCGGCCGAGACCGAGGAGTGGCGCTTTTTTCGCCCGCAGCTGGACGATCCGCACCTCGTCGTAACTGGCGCTGGGCTCGAATAAGCTACTCGAGCGGGCCGACGGTCGAGAGCTTGCCGCGCTCGCGGTACATGCGCTCGATCGTGGCGCTGAGCAGCGCCGCATCGATGTCCACGTTGTTCGCGCCGGCGACATAGGCGGCGCGCTCGCACGCGACCTTGATGAAGCCACCGGTGAGCTCGAACTTGTCCGCGAGCTCGTCGAAATCGATATCGCTCGCGGAGCGCTCCTTCGGCAGCGTGCGGCGCCAGAGCTCGGCGCGCATGTCGGGCGAGGGGAACGTGAAGTAGACGTCGTACGTGAAGCGGCGCTTGAACGCGTGATCGATCGCGCCGGTGAGGTTCGTGGTGAGGATCGTCAGGCCGTTGAAGCGCTCGAGCCGCTGGAGGAGATAGTTGGTCTCCATGTTCGCGTAGCGATCGTTGCTCGACTTGACGTCGGCGGTGCGCTTGCCGAACAAGGAGTCGGCCTCGTTGAAGAGCAGCACGACGTGGCCCGGCTCGGCGGCATCGAACACGTCGCTGAGGTTCTTCTCGGTCTCGCCGAGCCACTTGGACACGACCTGCGAGAGATCGATCTCGTAGATATCGAGGCCGAGGCGCTTCGCGAGCACGGTGCCGGACATCGACTTGCCGACGCCCGGGTGGCCGGAGAACAGGACCGAGATGCCGGCCGCGCCGCGGAGCTTGAACTCGTCGCGGATCTTGCGGCGCTCGCGCGCGGCGGAGGCGATCTCGATCAGGGCAGTGCGCGTGTCGTCGTCGACGATCAGATCGTCGAGATCGAACGGGGTCGGGAGCTTCTTGCCGAGCCGCGAGATTCGTTGATGGAGCTGCGCCGCGACCGCGAAGTCGAGGCTCGTCGCGCTCGGCGCGGGGGAGGTCGGCATGCGCGCGGCCTCGGCGGCGTGCGCAGCGGCGACGATCACGCCGCCTGGAATGGCGAACCGGCCGGCGAGGCCTTCGGCATCGGGCGTGGAGAGCAGCGGCATGACCTGCTGCCAGAGCTGCGCGCGAACCTTGAGGTCCGGGACCTCGAGAGCGATGTGGACGATCGGGCGCTGGTGCAGGCGCGGCATGCGCTCGCGATTGATCGTGATCGCGATCGGCCCGGTCCACTCGTCGAGGAACATGGCGAAGAAGGCGGGCATGCCATCGCGATCCTCGTCGACGACCGCCGCGTCATCGGTATCGGCGAACACCGGGATCGCGCCGAGCAGCATCGCTTCGCGGACCAGCGCGCGCACGTGTTGTTGCTGCGCGGCGAGCGGCTGCTGCGCGAGGCGCTTGGAATCGATGATCAGCGTGCGCTTGTGCCAGTGTGCGCTGGCGACCTGGACGAGCAGCTTCTTGCCGAGGCCGCGCTGGCCCTGGATCGCGAGCACGACCTCGCTGGAGTGCAGCGCGGCCGCCGCGCGTTCGATCGTGGCGGCGGGAAAGGCCGCGCCACGATGCTGCGTGGTCCGGACCTCGGCGATGTCGGCGAGCTCGGGATCGAGCTCCAGGCCATTGCCATCGAGCAAGTAGATCAACCGGGGCAGCGCGCGGATGCGTCGGAACATCAGCGACTCGCCGGCCGAGAGCTCGAGCAGGCGATAGCGCGACAGCGGCGAGCTCGCCGAGAAGTCGCGTGCCATCAGCGCGCGGCTCTGCGGGGTGTCGTAGACCAGCATGGAGAGCAAGCGACCATCGAGGCCACGGCAACTCGCATCGCGCGCGAGGTAGCGATACGCCGCGACGAGGTTCGGATCGACCTCGGGCAACAGCGCGAACATCAGCGAGGCCCACTGCCGCGGCGTGAGCTCGAACGTGCGGATCAGATCGACGAGTGATGAACCGCCGCCGGCTTCGACCGTCGCGCGGATCCGGGCTTCGACCTGCTTGTGGACCTCGAGCCATTGCTCGAGTACTTTCGGCGCGCCGCTCTCCTCGGTCGCCGGCGCTTCTCCGCGCGCAGCCGCGAACAAGGCGCCCATGTCATCGGGTCCGACCGTCGTGTCATCGCTCGCGCGCGGCGCGCGGGTCCAGCCGAGCCGGATCTGATACTCGACGCGCAACCACGCGCGGCGAAGCTCGTCGCGAACATGCGCCGCGACGTCGGTGTACGGCTCGACCATGCGTCCCGAGTATAGACGATCAGTGGCTCTGGCACTGGGCGTACGCCGCGGTGCAGACCTTGGCGCGACAGTCCGCATCGGCACCGCAGTTCGCGGCGCACACCGAGTAGGCGAGCACGAGCGTGAGGCTCGGCGCGGCGGCCGCTTTCGTGCAACCGCACGCGCACTCCATATCGTTCGGCTTGCACGCGAACTGACACGCGAGCGCCTTCTTGCAGCTCGCGTGGCCGGTGCCCTGCTCTCCGGCGCAGCGGGAGCCGACAGAGCACGCGCTGAACGCATCGCACTGGTCGTGCGACTTCTGGATGCACTCGCCGAACCCGTGCGTGCTCTGGCAATCGGCGACGCACTTGTTCGTGCGCAGGCCACAGCTAGCCAGCCACGCGCAACTCGCCTCGCAATCGAGCGCGGCAATCGCCGCGTCGGGTCGAGCGAGCACCGCATCGGTCGCGGGATTGGTCGTGGCGACCACGCGTGCCGCGGGCTTGGCGCGCGTGACCGCGAACCCGATCACGCCCGTTGCGATCGCCAGCGCCGCGATCACCATCGCGATCATCCGGCCGCGATGGCTCGCCGGCACGAGCTCGGTGTCGAATTGGGTGACCGGCGTGACGAGTGGCGCGGGCCCTGTTTGCAGCGCTGGCGCCACCCATGACGCCGCAGCGGTCGCCGTGCCTACGGGTGCGATCGGCCGCGAGTCGCGCGTGATCACGTGATCCTCGAACGGCAGCTGCGCGATCGCGGCGCTCATCTCCATCGCCGAGCCGAACCTCGCATTCGGATCACGCGCGAGCGCTCTCGAGAAGAACACACTGATCGCGGGAGACACCGTCGGGATCCAGCGCTGGATCGGATCGGGCTCGGCGCTCGCGAGCAGCCCGAACATGGCCACGATCGAGTCGGCCTCGAACGGGAGGTGCCCGCTCATGAGCTCGTACATCATCGCGCCGATCGCCCACAGATCGGCGCGTGGGTCGACCGTGCTCGCATCCTTGAGCTGCTCCGGCGCCATGTACGCGAGCGTGCCGAGCAACACGCCGGCCGCGGTGCGCGGCACGCCGAGGGTGGCGCTGTTGATGCCCTTCGCGACGCCGAAATCGAGCAGCTTCACGGCCGCGTTCGGCGCCGCGATGAACACGTTCTCCGGCTTGAGATCGCGGTGGACGAATCCGCGCGCGTGCGCGGCGGCGAGGGCATCGAGAAGCTCGCGCGCGATCCGGCGAACCTCGACCGGCGGCATGCGGCGCTGCATCGCATCGCGCAGCGACTGGCCGACCAGCAGCTCCATCACGAGGTAGAGCTCGCCTTCCGGGGTGCGCCCGGCATCGAGCACGGCCACGATCGCGGGATGGCCGATCTGATTCGGCGCACGCGCCTCGGCGAGGAACCGGCCTTCGAGCGCGACGTCGAGCTGCAACTCCTTGTGCAGCATCTTGAGCGCGACCCGTGCCCCGGTGAACTGGTGATGCGCCTGCACCACCACCCCCATGCCGCCGGTTCCGAGTACCGATTCGACGGCGTAGCGCCCGTCGACCACGCGCCCGGCCCAGGTATCAGCCAAGCTTGACCTGGAGACTGCAGCAGTCCGGCTCGCTCACGATGATCACGTCACCATCGCGCAGCTCGGCGCGCGTGATCCGCCCACGCGTCACGTCGTTGACGTACGTGCCGTTGGTCGTACCTTGGTCGATCGCGACGAGCTTGCCGTTCTCGATCCCGATCCAGACGTGCTTGCCCGAGGCGCGATGATCGTTGACGAGCACGTGCGCGACGCCCGGCTGGCGGCCAACGATCACGCCGGTCGCGGTCAACGCGAAGCGCTGACCATTGAGCTGACCGCGGACGCACGTCAGGCTGCCGATGCTGAGCGAGCCGAATGCCGTCGGTGCGATGCCACCTTGCGGCGGCGCGCCTTGGCCGACGGCCATGGTCTTGGCGACCGGACCCGAGCCACCGGGCCCGGGCTGCGGCGCGCGGCCGTACATCTGTTGCGGCGGAAAGCCTTGCTGCTGCTGCGGCGGGAAGCCCAGCGGCGGCGGAAAGCCCTGCGGCGGCGGTGAGAACCCGTGCTGCGGTGGGCCCGAGCGCTTGCCGCGCTTCATGATCACGACGGCGCCGCCGAGCAGCGCGATGCCACCGATCACGAGCGCGGCGATCAAGCCGCTGTTCGACTCCTTCTGCTTCTCTTTGCCGTCCTTCTTCGCTTGGTTCGCATTCTTGATGAACCCGGTCGCTTCGCTGTGCGCGGGGAACAGCAACTGGACCTGCTCGAAGTCGTGGATCGCGTCGGAGTACTCGTCACCCCAGTAGTGATCGAGGCCCTCGTTCCACATCTTGTTCGTCTCGCTCTGCTTCGGCTCGATCTTGAGCCCCTTCACCATCTCGTTGAGCGTGCTCGATGCGACGAGGAAGTTGAAGCCCTGGACATCGCTGCCGAACGTCGCGAGCCCGACGACGTTGCCGTGCTGATCGATCGCCGGACCGCCGGAGTTGCCGTGCGTGATCGGTGCCGAGATCTGGAGGATCTGCTCGCCGCTCGCCGCGTTCTTGATCGCCGCGATCGAGCCATCGGTGACCGAGGCCTGGAGCTGTGATTTCTCGTCGAGCAAGTCTTGCGCATCGGCGACGCCTGGATAGCCGAGCACCACGATGTGGTCCTCGACCTGCGAGCGCGCTGAATCGCCGATCGGCAGCGTCGGTGCGTTCTCGATCTTGACCTTGATGATCGCGCAGTCGTTACCGCTGCCCGGCTTGCCGAACGCCTTGACCTCGTAAGCGAGCTTCGTGCCGTCGGGCATGATCACGTAGGCGCGCCGGTCGATCTGACCGACGAGCTTGATCTTGGTATCGAGGAAGTCGAGCTGCGATTGCGGCATCCGGTCGAACTCGGCGCCGACCTCCTTGCGGATCCGCTTGTAGACCTCCTGGCGGAGCGCGACCTTCGCGGCATCGTCTCCCTTGTGGATGTCGTCGACGACGTGCGCGTTCGTGGCGATATAGCCATCCGGCGTCATGAACCAGCCGGTGCCGGTGCCTCCGATCGCGGTCTGGACCTTCGTCCCGCTGATGTCGTAGGTCGCGATGTACGCGCCCCAGACGCGGACGACCGAGGGTTTGGCGATCAGCGCGATCTTCTGCTGTGGGCTCGGCTCTTCGGCATTCGCGGTCGCCCCGACCATCAGCACCAGCGCGCACGCGAGAAACGCCTGCAGTCGACCCATCGCCGGGCATCGTACCGTATCCTCGATCCGTGGGCTTTGGCATCGACCGCCGTGCGCGCAGCAAAAAAGGCAAAGGCTTGTTCCGGCGCGCCCCCGATTGGAAGGACGTCGGACAGCGCCTCGGCCTCTTGCTGTTGCGGATGAAACGCGCCTCGAGCCGACAGCTGAACAAGGACGATCGGTTCCTCGCCGAGGTCACGTTCCACCCCAAAGCACCACCGGTGCGCTTGACGGTCAGCGGGCTCGAAGTCGAGCTTCACGTCAAGGGCCAGACCTCGACGCTCGGACCTGGCTATCACGCCGAGGTCCTCGCGAAGCTCGAGCCGGTCCTCGACGAGCTCGAGTACGGCTGGACCGCGCCCGAGCCCGAGGAGCCCGGTCCCGCGATGTGCAAGTGGCTTGCGAGCGAGCTCGGCGGCGACGATCAGGTGTGGATCGGGCTGACCGATCAATTCATGTTCGTCACCGACGCGTCGGTCCTCACTCCGATCGGCCCTCGCGATGCCGCGTGGCGCGCCGCCGTGCTCGCCGATCCGATGAAGGGCGCCGATGCCTTCCCGTGGTGGGGCTCGGGTCCGGGCCAGCGCGCACGCGCCGATGCCTTGCTCGCGATGTGGCAGGACATCCCGTGGCGCGAGACGCTCGACGATCTCGAGATCTCGATGATGGAGAAGGTCGCTAGCGACCTCTCGGCGGCGAAGGCTGCCGGGCTCACGGAGCTGCCGTATCCCGACTGGTCGGAGCTGCTCGGCTATCTCGGTCGCGATGACAAAGCGGCGACCGAAATCTACAAGCTCGCCGGCGATCGGCCGGCGACGATCGGCTATCGCAGGCTCGATCACGAGGTCGCGCTCTCCGGTGGCTGGATCGTGAATCTCCCGGGCGCGTTCGCGGGTCGCTGGGAAGACGATCACTCGCGCTATGTCTCGACCGACGGCGCGCGCGCGATCGAGTTCACGAGCCTGACCGCGGATGGCGAGACCGATTCGGCGAAGCTCCTCGATATCGCGGAGCCGGTTCACCCGGTGCTCGATCGGTTCACCGATGGCGATCGCTGCGGTCGCGCGGAGGTCTCCGACGAGGATTACACGCACATCGTGCATGGCCTCGTCGTGCACGCTCCGCACGTCGCGATCCTCACGATCAAAGGCAACAAAGAGCACGAAGCGTGGGCGCTCGCGACCTGGCGCTCGTTACGGCGCGAGTAGGCCGATCCGGGACGGCGTGGAAGGGCTCACTCACTCCGAGCAACGCCAGTCCGAGCAGGAAGCGGATTCGGGATGTGACACATCGAACACTGCCTCGGTCTCGACGATCTAGAACCGACCTTTCGTCGTATGCTGGTGGCTCATGGCTTCGAGATGGCTTGTAGTAGTGATGGTTGTCGCTGCGTGCGGCGGCGGTAACAGCGCCAGCTCCGATGGCGGTGGCGACGGCGGTAGCGGCAGCAACGTCGATGATGGCGGCACGCCGATCGCCGATGCCGATCCGTCCTGCCACACCGGTCAACTCCCGGCGATGAAGGCGCAGCTCGTCGCGCAGAGCTTCACGCAGCCGCTCTACATCGCGCAGCCGGCCGGCTCGACCGATGTCTACGTCGTCGAGAAGCAGGGCAAGATCAAGATCGTGCGCAACGGGACCACCCTCGCGACCCCGTTCCTCACGGTCAACGACCTCCAGATTCTGTCGTCGTCGGCCGAGGGTGGCCTGCTCTCGATCGCGTTTCATCCGAGCTACGCCACGAACGGCCGGTTGTTCGCGTTCGAGACGATCAGCGGCAACCTGGCCGTGGTGCGCGAGTACGCGCGCTCGGCCAATCCCGATGTCGCGACCGCGACCCCGGTGCAGACGTTGATCGCGTACGACGAGGATGGCAACAACAACGTCGGCGGCACGGTCGTGTTCGGCGCCGATGGCTATCTCTACATCTCGACCGGTGACGGGAGCAACGCGCCCGAAGCCCAGGACCTGACCTCGCGGCGTGGCAAGATCTTGCGCGTCGACGTCGACGCACCGGCGACCGCGCCTCCCGGCAACCTCACGACGAGCGGCGCCGATCCGTTCATCTGGGACTACGGACTACGCAATCCGTTTCGCATGGCGTTCGATCGCCAGACCCACGAGCTGTTCATCGGCGATGCCGGCGATGCGTTGCAAGAAGAAGTCGATATCGAGCCTGCGGGCTCGGGCAAGCACAACTACGGTTGGTCGATCGTCGAGGGCAACGTGTGCCACGACGGGACGACGACGTGCGACAAGACCGGCACGACGCTGCCGCAATACACGCGTCCGCATCAGGCCGACTACAGCGCCTTGATCGGTGGCTCGATGTATCGCGGCGCGGCGCTGCCCTGCTTGAAGGGCACGTACATCTTCGCGATCTATGGCACCGAAGCGCACATCCTGTCGTGGTCGTGGACCGGCACGGCGATCACGAACGAGAAGGATCTGACCAACACGTTCAACGTCGATCCGGACGTCGTCTCGATCAACGAAGACGCGTCGGGCGAGCTCTACCTCGTCACGCTCGGCGGCAACCTCTACAAGATCGTTCCGGCGTAGCCAGCGGAAAGAGGCGCGCGCTACCCGACTTCTGCACGGGGCGACCTACCCGAAAACTACGCTTTGATCTTCGGAGCGTCGTCGGCCGCGTGGTCCGACTCGAGCTTCGGCGGCATCACGATCTGATCGGCTTTGCGCTCGCCGATCACGCGATAGCCCTGGTGCTGGCGAAGCTTGACGACGCGGAGCGCGTGCTCGACGAGCGCCGCCTGGTCCGCGAACTCCTGGTCGAGCCGAGGCTCACCACCATGAATGATGAGCTTCGTGTCGACGAGCGTCAGCGTGAATTCCTGCTCGCCCAGCTGCATCAAGATCTGGTGGCGCACCATTTTGGCGAGTGCGTAAGACCATTTTTCGGTTTACGCAGCCGAGCGTTCGTGCAATTTGAGAGGGCAGGGCGCGTGGCTAACAATCGATTTATTCTGATGTTTGCGCTCGCTGCGTGTGGAGCTAGTCCGTCCACCACCACGCCCGATGCGCCGACCTCGGCGTGGAGCATGGGGCCCGCACTCGACGGGCCGCGGCTCGAATCGGGCGTCACCGCGTACGGCAACACGGTCGTCGTGGTCGGCGGGTTCTATACGAACCAGGAGCACGGCCTGCTCGTCACGCAAGAGGTCGATCTGTTCGACACCACCGCGTCGACCTGGTCGAAGCTCGCGGTCGATGCGCCCGTCGCGCGCCATCACGTCCAGGTCGCGACGATCGGCACCACGCTGTACCTGCTTGGCGGGCTCGATGCCGCGAGCGATGCGCAGCTCGATTTTCCAGCGCGCGACGACTGCTACTCGATCGACCTCGCGACCCCCGGAGCGACCTGGAAGCAGCTCGCGACGATGCCGGTCCCGCGAGGCTCGGCCGCGGTCGTCGTCGCGGCGCCGCGGATCTATCTGTTCGGCGGCTCGAGCACGACCGGGGCGCTCGCGAGCAATGTCTATTACGACACGTTGAAGGATGCGTGGTGCCCGGGCGCCGCGTGCGCCACGACCGATCAACTTCCGGATCTGCCCGCGCCGCGCTCGCACCCTGCGGCCGTGCGTCGCATCGATGGTGGGCTCGCGGTCGCCGGCGGGCTCTCCGCGCTCGCCTCGTTCACCGCGGCGAACGATGTCTACGTGCTGCCGCTCGCGCAGCAGACCAGCTCGGGGAGCTGGAGCTCGGGCACGCCGATGCCGACCGTCCGCGGTGGCTGCGCGTTCGGCTCGTCGATCGAAGGCAAGCTGATCTGTGCGGGTGGCGAGATGGGTCAGGCCGCGCTGTCCGCGACCGAGGGCTACGATCCGGTCGAGGACACGTGGACCACGTACGAGAAGATGCCGGTGCCGACCGCCGGGACGCTCGGCGCCGCGATCGGCCAGCGCCTGTTCGTCCCCGGTGGCGCGCGCGAATTGCAGTTCCAGCCGACCGACACGCTCTACATTTTCTCACCGCTCGACACTGCCAGTTCGCGCGACCTTTGATTTTTCAAGATCGTTCGCGATGCGTGTGAGAGGGATGATGCTCCCTTCTCTGTTCGCGTTCTGCGGGTTCTAGGTCTTCGGTGCGAAGGCCGAGACGCGACCGAGGTCGTGAAGACCTCGCGACGCGCCCTCGATTCGTCCCCTGTAGGCCGAACGGCTACGTTTCGCAGGCTTCCTCACGTCACCGAAACTTCGTTGCAACGTTTCGGCGGCCACTCCCCACTCGTACGAGATGCGGTCTCTCTCTCGGGTGTTCCTCCTCGTAGTGGTCGCGTGCGCTCATCACGACAAATCCACGGGGGACGACGCGGGTTGGAGTTGCGATCCCGCGAATCCATCGTGCGTGATCGCCGATGCGTGCGCGGACTGCAGTGACCTCCACACGTTCGCGAGCGCGAGCTTGATCATCCCGATGGATCTCTCGTACCAGAGCACGGGCACATTCCAGGCGTACGGGTTGGTTTACCAGTTGCTGCGCCAGCACGTGCACGTCTCCTGGGTGATCGATCCGAACAAGACATATCACGCAGCCTCCTGCGATAGCGCGACCGATCCTTGTCCCTGGGACTGCGGTGTCCAGGGCTCGGGCATCAAGTGTCCCTATCCGACGTCGAGCCCCGACTTCACCGCGACGACCAAGGTGATCTGGGACGATGCGGGCGCCACGCCTCGCGGCACCGCGCTCGGTGCGCACGGTTATCGCGGTGGTCCCTTCGTGATCGATGCCGCGGATCACGACGCGGCCCTCGCGATCATCGACGCGTGGAACGACCAGACCAAATGGGCCACCAACCCGTGGGCGATGCGCACCGTGTTCCACGCTGTCTCGGTCCACGAGACCACCGCCCCGTTCACCGGCAATCTCGCGCGGACCATGATCGCGCCTCCCTCGATCGCGGTGTTCGCGGACGGCAATGAAGACATCGCGACCGGATATCTCCGCGCGGCGGGAATTCCACAGTCGAACGCGAGCGAGTTCCCGGCCGCGAAGTGTGGCGCCAATAACTGCGGACCGAACACCAGCAACCCGGACGTGCTGACCGAGACTGCGATCATGGGCGATCTGGGTACGTGCGCTGCACCCAACCTCGATCACCACAACGGTGCGCTGTTCAAGACCGATGGGACGCCCGCCTACTGCCAGATCATGTCGATGCACTGGAACGTGAGCGATCGAGAGAAGGTCCAGTGCAACGGTGGCAACTGCCCCGCGACGCAGGCCGGGTGTACGAACCAGGCGTTCACGTACAACGGGCACGAGGTCGTCGCGGAGGTCCGCGCCTTCCTCGGCAACAACACGCACTTGTTCGCCGAATGCCAGGCGGTCGATGCGTACGAGAACACGACGCCGAATCCGGCGTGGCCGTATCTCGACGACGCCGGACGCGACGGCCACTTCCTCACGACGACGGGCCACCCACCCGCGTGTCCGATGGGCACGTGTAGCAACTCGAATTATCAATGCGTCCAGAACGGATGTAGCGGGCAAGCGTGCTGCCTGCCGAAGCCGATGACCTGGCAGAATCTTCCTGGCTACGAGGTCGCCGCGCAGCCGACCAGCGCAGCCGTGAAGGTGTTGCGTCCGGAGATCCCGTACAACCAGTTCGACGGCAGGTTCGGGACCACGGGCGGCAGCGAGCCCGCGTTCAACCTGAGCTCGTACCTGGGCACCACCTACAAGAACAACCGCCAGGTCACGTTGCTCACGGGCGCCAACGGACCCGGGGATCAAGATCTCTGGATGACCGGCTATCTGGACGGCTGCGGCGACGTGATCTTGAAGACGAACGGCACGCCGTCGACCCCCGAGTGCGGTGGCAAGATCAGCTACCTCGCGGGGCACCAGTATTCGACGACGGTGCCGGTCACGTCCGGATCTCAGAGCCAGGGCACGCGGCTGTTCTTGAACGCGCTGTTCGAAGCCCAGTGCGTGACCGGACCCTGACGCCGCAGCCCCGGGTGTAAGCTTCCCGGGGTCAGGATCCTGCTCGTGCGACATGGCGAGTCGCTCGGCAATGTCGATCCGATGGTCTACGCGGTCACCGCCGATCACGCCGTGCCACCTGTCGCCCGTGTGGTTCGAGCACGAGAAGAATCCGAACAACTGTGCGATCCGGGTGCTCGATGCGGAGTCGACAACGGCTACCTGTTCGAAGGGGCCGCGCCGCGCTAGACCATGAGCATGCGGTGTAGGCGCTGCGGCAAGGAGAACCAACGCAAGGGTCGGTTCTGCGCCGAATGCGAGCTCCAGTACGATACGTGGTCGCGCCAGTACGCGAGCGACATCATGTGGGTCGTGCTCGGCGGCGGCGTCGTGCTCGCGACCTCGGTGATGCTGCTGCCGTTCCTCGGCTTCGAATGGTTCGTCGCCGCGGCCGGAGCCCTCGCGGGCTGGGGGACGATCCTCGTCAGTTCGAGGCTCAACGCGAAGCGGAGACGGAACCAGTTCTTGCGCGGAGCGACGCTGCCTCGCGCCTACCTGCCAGCCCCGAAGTAGCCGACGTAGTTAGTGACCGCTCTTGCCCATGATCGTGACGTCGAACGCCTTGACGTCGATCGCCAGATCGGGCGGCCGATCCGCCGTGCTCCGGCCGGGCATGATCACCTGGATCTCGCCCGACGGCACGTTCGGCGCTGGCTCCGGCGCGCGGTAGCTCTGCCACCACGCGAGCGCGCGTGCATTCGTCCACGCGTGCTGCTCGGGGATCGTGATGTCGCGCAGTATCGCGCCGAGCATGCGAGCACTCGCGGGGCGCTCGTTCGGATCTTTCGCGAGGCACGCGCGGATCACCGCCTCGAGCTCCGGCGGGAACCACGTCGTCACCACGGATGCGAGCGGCGGGACATCGTCGTAGATGTGGCGATGCAAGAGCTTGGCTTCGCCGACATCGCGCGCGAATACTTCCTTGCCGGAGAGCAGCCACCACGCGACGCAGCCGAGCGCGTAGAGGTCGGCGCGCCCGTCGAGCTGCATGCCGAGGATCTGCTCGGGCGCCATGAACCCGGGCGTGCCGAGCATCGCGCCGAGCTGGGTCAGCTTCGGTGTTTCGATGATCGGCTTCGACGGCCGCACGGGAGCGATCGTCTTGGGCGCCGCCGGCTCGTCGAACATCTGGACGATACCGAAATCGAGCAGCTTGCAGATGTCGACCTCGTCGGCGGCGCGGCACGCGAACAAGTTCGGCGGCTTGATATCGCGGTGGAACAGGTTGGCATCGTGCGCTTCGGCGAGCGACGCACACGCTTGCGCGAGCAGCTGGATCACGCGCGCCGCGGGCAGCGGGCCGAACCGCACGACGAGCGATTCGAGATCGAGCCCGTCGAGGAGCTCCATCACGAAGTAGAAGACGCCTGCTTCGGTCACGCCGTAGTCGTAGATCTCGATGGTGTGGCGCGACTTCATCGAGGCGAGCACCTGTGCTTCGCGGCGAAACCGCTCGCGGACCTCGCGCGCGGAATCGGGGTTCTGCATCACCTCGGCGCGGATCAACTTGATCGCAGCTTGCCGCGCCAGCAGGCGATGCTCGGCGCGCCAGACCTCGCCCATGCCGCCGGCACCGAGCCGCGCGACGAGCCGATAGCTGCCGAGGTCGCGCGCGCGCGCTTCGGCACTGCGCGCCTCGGTCCGCGCGAGCTGGACCTGCTTGCGCATGCGCACCACGTTCCAGGCCAGGATCAGCGCGAGCGAGACCGCGATCGCGAGCGCACCCCCACTCGCGAACGCGGCGCCGCGCTCGAGCCGATGCGTGGGGCCGAGCAACGTGCGGGCGGGCACCACGGTCGCGACATACCAATCGAGCGGCACGCGGACCCCCGCGCGCATGCCACCGATCGGCGCTGCGGTGAGCAAGTACACGCCATCGGTGGTCTGTAGCTGGTGCAGCGTCACCGCTTCGCGGGCGGGATGCTGGAACAGCGCGTCGAATGCCGGATCGTGAAGATCGCTACCGCGCACGAGCGTGTCGCTGATCGGCAACTTCGCGGTGACCGGCGACGAGAGCACGGTGCCATCGCTCGTGAACACCACCGAGCTCGCTTGATCGAGCGCGGGTCGCGCGATGAAGCCCGAGAGCGCACCGACATCGAAATCGACGGTGGTCACCGCGACGAGGGCGTGGTTCGCGTCGTAGACCGGCTCGGCGCACGTGATGCCGGTCTCGTGGCTCTTGAAGAACAAGTACGGCTCGGTCCAGGCGCGCGCCCCGGTCTTGACCGCGAGCTGATAAAAGCCGCGCGTGCGCGGATCGTAGTTCGTGGTCTCGGTGCGCTCGACCGCGATCGTGTCGTTCTTGATCGTGAACCAGGTCGCACCACCACCCTCGGCGTGGCTCTCTTGGACCTGGATCTGATGGTCGGGCATCAGCTGCGCGCCACGGAACGTGCCATCGGGAAAGCTGATCGAGAGAAACGCGATGCCTGGCCGACCGGTCATCAGGTCGTGCAAGCGGACGAGCGTATCCTCGACCGGGCGCGTGCGATCCGCGAGCACGCGCAAGCGCGCGAACAACGGATCGGCCTGGTCGAGCGCGAACGCGACATCGTTGTCGACACTCTTGGCCTGCTCGGCGAGTTGATGGCGCGCCATCGTCTCCGAGGCTTCGCGGGTCGTGCTCCGGCCGAGCAGGATGATCACGAGACCGACCGCGATCACGAGCATTGGCACCGTGATCAAGACGCCGAGCGGTGAGGCGAGTGCAGCCGCGAACCGGACCGGTATGGGCCGGCCTGCCAGCGAACCGGCGATCGTGCGATGCGGCTTAGCCACGCGATTCGTACACGCGTTGCGCGGGGAGCTCGAACGCGGTCAAGAAGCCACCTTTGCCGCACGCGGTGTCGAGGCCGACACACGCCGTGCCGGCCCAGAGATCCGTCGGATCATCGGGCGTGTGGGTCGACAGCTCGTTCGGCAACGTGCGCGTGGTCGTATGGCCGAACACGACGAGCTTGCCGCGATAATTCTCGAAGAAGTCGCGATCGCGCAGCCACAGGAGGGCGCGCGGTGGCTCGATCTCGGAAGGATGTGGGAACTGGTCGCCGCTCCGCTTGAGTCCCGCGTGCACGTAGATCGCGTGCTCGTCCTCGTAGAACCACGCGAGCGACTTCATCCACTCGACGACGTCCTCGGGAAAGAACGAGCCATCGAGCATCGCGTTCATCTCTTCAGCCGTTGGCAGCTCGTCGATCGCTGGCGCTGGCAGCTGCTTGAACGAGCGGTACGATTCGAGGCAGCCGTTGCCGCGCGGCAACAGAAACTCCGGCCAGCCCTCGTCGACGATCTGCAACCACGCATCCTCGTGGTTGCCGCGCAGGAACACGACCTTCGCCGCGGTCGAGCCGGCGAAGTCGCGCAGCCACTTCACGACGCCGGCGGAGTCGGGGCCACGGTCGATGTAGTCGCCGAGGAACACCACGGTGTCGGCGGCGGCAAGTTGTGGCAAGCGCGCGAACACCGTCTGCAAGGCGGCGAGATCACCGTGAATGTCGCCGACTGCGAAGGTGCGACCTGCCACGTCGATATCCTAGTGTAGGAAGCCGCCACGATCTGTGGGTTTTGGCGACGATCACACGCAGTTCGACTTACGGCGTTTCGCTGGCTTGGCGTGGCACGAACCGTGGAAGACTATCTGTCCATGCGCACGCTGCTCGCCGCCTCGACCTTCGCTCTCGTTGTTGGTTCCGCCTCTGCTGCACTCGCGCAAGCGCCTGGCGACTACGCGGGTGATGCATCGGGCGGGCCCGGCATGATGCCGGTCCAGCCGCAACCGATGGTCGTTTCGAACCCGTGCAACTGCGGTCGCGACGTCATGGCGGATCGCTGGGCGGTGGGCCTCTCGGTCGGCACTCTCGGCATCGCGCCCGATAGCGCGCCGAACGCGACCGCGAACTTCGATATCGGCGAGCTGTCACTACGCTTCCGCGTCACGCCGCACCTCGAGCTCGAAGGCTCGATCGGTGGCGGCCACATGACGTACGACGACGGCACCCAGAGCACCACCAAGCTCCAGATCGGTGCGCTCTCGCTGCGCTATCGCTTCGCGATCGAGCACGACTGGAACTGGTGGTTGATGGGCGGCTTCGGTGTCGCCTCGATGGTCGACGACAGCGCGACCCAGCAGCAGACCGATCAAGCGACGCGCGCGCTCGGCCAGTTCGGGCTCGGCCTCGAGCATCGCTGGAACCACTTCGCGCTCCAAGCCGAGCTCAAGGGTGTCGCGATGGGCGAGACCAAGGCCGAAATGCACGGCACCGTCACCTATCCCGTGGGCACGGTCGGACGCACGACCTCGGGTGACACCCTCTCGGGTGGTGTCTTCACCATCGGCGGCAGCTACTACTTCTGATCGGGGACGCTTGGTTCGCGACCGCGGGCAGCTCGAACGTCAGGTGATCGCTATCGCATCCCGGAGCCGGGTGCGAGCACGAGGCCGACCCGCTGCGGGAATACCTCGACATCGTCGAGATCGATCGTCGCGTTGGCCGGCGTGATCCGGTCCACCGTAGCGGCCCCTGGATCGCTCGCGCATCCGGAGACCAGCGTCGTGATGACGACCGCGGCAAGGCCAACGAGGGCCGCCGTCGTCCAACCAAGTAGATGGGGCATGGGATCCGAACGCATGGCGATCAGGGAATAGAGCACCGTGCGTGCCACTTTCGACCTCGTGCCCACAGCCAGTTGCACGCTGCGGCAGGTCGAGGAGCCGGCTAGACGTCAAAAGTTCCGCCACCCAGCTCGATCACGTTTCCCGACACGTAGATTCCTTGATCGGCCTCGACCCGCAGCCCGAGCCTCGACGGGCGCTTCACGGCGACGCCCTGGCTCAGCGATCGCGACAGCGGCAACGGCACCCCGGTCGCGAGCAAGTAACCACCGAGGTTCGCGCACGCCGAGCCAGTCGCCGGATCTTCGATCACCGCGCCGTGTTGCGTGAAGAAGAACCGCACCGTGAGCTCGTCCCCGGTGCCGGCCCAGATATACGCGAGCGCTTCGTGGCGGCTGCTCTGCAAGCCATACGCTTGGATCTTGTCGGGCACCGGCCTCGCGCGCTCGACATCCTCGACGGTGGCGAGCGGAATCACGAACTGCTCGGAGCCGGTGTCGATCCACAGCGGCTCGCCGGCGATCGCACTCTCGGGCAACCCGATCATGCTCGCGATCTGCGCGCGAGTTGCCTCGGGCTTGCGCACGACCGGCGCCTTCGCCGTGCGCAAGGTCCAGCGATCGTTGTCGGTGGGGTCGGCGGTGACCGCCACGATGCCCGCGAGCATCTCGAGCTCCAGCGCGTCGCCGCCGAACAGCGACCGCACGACGTGCGCGGTCCCGAGCGTCGGATGGCCCGCGAACGGCATCTCGAAGCCGGGTGTGAAGATCTGCACGCGCGCACTGGCGAACGCCGACGGGGTGATAAACGTGGTCTCCGAGAGGTTGAGCTGCCGCGCGAGCGCCTGCATCTGCTCGGTGTCGAGGCCGGATCCGTCCTCGAAGACGCACAGCGGATTGCCCGAGAGCCGGTCGCCACCGACGGTGAACACGTTGAGGATCCGGTAGGGCAGGCGCATGCCGCGACTAGAGCGGATGTCGCGCGTCGTCGCAAGGCACACATCGGCGGCGAACACGCCAATACACCACTCGTCGTCGCGGCCGATTTCCAACCCGTGCGCGCAGGGTTCCTCGTCGTTGTCGTGGCCGGGCTTGCCGCGTGTCATCCGTATCTCAACGGCGGCGTGGAGATGTCGTCGAAGGTCAGTGGTCCGCTGGCCACCATGCGGGGCCAGCCGGTCGCCTCTGCGCGTCCCGTCACCGCGCTCAGCGACGGGGAGACCGCGCCGATCAATACGACACCGATGACACCGCGCACCTACTCGATCGCGATCGGCTCGGCGCCGGTCCCGGATTTTCACATCGAACTCGGCCTCCACGCGCACGACATCTCGAGCGACAGCCTGCAGAGCCCGTCGAGCTCGGCCGTGTACCTCGCATCGCCGCGCTACCTGACCGGGACCGGCTCGCTCGACTTCGCGTGGATGTTCCTGCGGTTCAAGCACGTCGGCACGTACATCCACGTCGGCCCGGCGTTCGGCGTGATCGTCGACCGCGGCGACAGCTCGACGTCTTTCGGCCAGGCGGTGCGGTTTGGTGGCGGAATTCAGATCGACCTGCCCCTGCTCCGGCTCTACCTCGATGCCTCGCAGACGGATCTAATGATGACCAGCGGACCTGCCGCCGGTGTGAACCAACTAACCGGAATCACTGTAGGTGTTGGCATTCACTGAGTAACCTGGATCACGCGGTTCCTCACGAATGCGACCGAAGCCGACGAGTTCAAGTACAAGTTGTGCGCTCGGCTGATCGCGGATGCCCAGAAGCTCCACGGCGAGTGGACGCCGGCGAACATCGATATCGGGCTCGCGTTCCAGGGCCTGGTCGGGCTCATGAACGAGCAAAAGGAGAAGGTCAACCTGGCGGCGACCGGCGAGGAAGAGTCGCGCTACTCGAACATCACGCTGTTCGATCTCCACAACAACCTCGCCGGCACGATGACGATCTACAACATCTTCGAGCCGTGGATCCTGTCGAAGAAGGGTGACCAGAACGACATGATCGAGTCGGGCTTCAGCCGCCTCGATGGCCTCTACAGCGCCACCACCGGCGATGCTCTCCCACCGGTCCCGATCACGTGGAGCTCCGATGCACCCTCCGCGACCGACCTCGCCACGCCGTTCGGCAAGATGTGGGACGGCGTGCACGTCGCGGTCGATCCGACCGAGGCGGGCTCGGTCGTGTTCGAGATGAACCAAGTCGCGGACGTCCTCGGCTTCCCCGAGTTCAAGGCGCAGTAGGCGCGATGCGAGGCCTGTTTCTTCTCGCAGCTCTCGTCGCCCTTGCGTGGCCTCGGCCCGCCGCTCGGCGATACGTATGGCGGCGATCCGAACGGTTGCAACATGTGCCACGTGCAATGCGTCGCGAACGACTACATCTGTTCGCCGAAGCTCCAGCTCACCGGGTTCTAGATGAAAGAGCTGTTCCTCTCGTTCGTCGCGCTGGCTGTCGCGCCAGCAGGTCTCGCGTACGCGAATCCGCGTGCGCTGCCGTTTACCTATACGACCGACACACTCGCGCCCGGTGCAGCCGAGATCGAGCAGACCGTCGACGCGGTGCCGCTGCGCGCCACGAGCATCAACACCGGCGCAGAGACCAGCTATCTCGCGACGTCGTTCCAGACCGAGCTCGAGATCGGTTTGTGTCGCAACCTCGAGCTCGCGTTGTACTTCACGTTCGCGCCGGCGCAGCAGAGCCTGACCAACACCGCGCGGTTGCCCGAATCGAATGGCATCAAGCAGCGCCTTCGCTACATCCTCGCCGATCCGGGCGAGTGGCCGATCGACGTCGGCTTCTACGGCGAGCTCTCTGAGAACGATCGCGAGGTCGAGCTCGAGGCCAAGGTGCTGCTCCAGAGGCGGTTCGGCAAGTTGCGCGTCGCGGCGAACCTCTGGGCCGAGTACGAGTTCTATTTCGAGAAGGACGCGGTGACCGGCGATCACCAGCGCGACGTGGTGATCAACCCGACTTTCGGCGCGACCTACGAGGTCACGCCGAATGTTCATGTCGGGCTCGACAGCTGGCTGCGGGGCGAATATCCGACGAACCCGTCGCCGGCGACGCGCACGTTCGGCCTCGGGCCCGAGTACTACATCGGCCCGGCCGTGATGATGAGCTTCGAGAAGGTGTGGTGGACCGTTGCGGCCTACGTCCGCGTCACCGACACCGACCACGACCTCCAGATCGCCGAGCCGTTCGGAAAGGTCTGGTTCCGCACGATGGTCGGATACGACCTATAATAGCTCCGTGCCGGCTACCGTCGTCGATGCCGTGAGATCTCCGTTCCCGTGTGCGTGCCGCTGCTTCGAGCGGCTGTCGCTCGAAGAACGCACCGCTGGTATCGAAGCGCTCTATCGCTTCGACGATGCGATGCGCGGCTGGGGCCAGACCGTGATCTGGGACCTCGCCGCACCGACCCTGTGGGCGCTACAGAAGGAGCTCGGCGCGGTGAAGTGGGTCGCGGTCCGCGAGAGCGGCTGCATTCACGCGCGCCTGCTCGGGTTCTGCGTCCACGAATTGATCCACGCGATGAACGGCGATCCGACGCTGGCGAACTACGGCACCCCGACCGGCTTGCCCTACGGCGTTCCGGAAGCGATCGCACCGGCGGACGAAGCGGCCTACCTCCATCCGTTCAACCAGCACGAAGCGCGCGCGTGGGTCGGGCTCAACGCGGTCGCGTACACCCTGTTCCAGATCGAATGGGATCTGTTTCCCGCGCGCGATGTCGGCACGTACGGCCTGGCAGGTGGCAACGCGCTCGTGCCGGTGCCACCCGGCTATCGCCAGGTGCCGCACTACGACAGCGAGCACCACGCGCGGCGGTACCAGACGCTCGCGAACAAGCTGCAAGAGGAAGCGCGCGACTGGTTCACGCCGGAGAAGCTCGCCGAGATCACGCACCGCTTCGAGGCCGCCGAGGTGATCGGGCGAGCGTCGCGACCGATGCCGTTCCCGAGCGCGCGCGAGGTCGCACGGATCAAGCCGAAGCAGCCCGGTCGCAATGACCTCTGCATCTGCGGATCGATGCGCAAGTGGAAGCAGTGCTGCGGCGCGCAGCTCGCACCGTAAAGCGCTATCGTGCGCGTGATGAAGCGCGCTCTCTGGTTGCTCTCGGTGCTTGTCGTCGTGGCCTGTACGTCGACGCAGCAGCCACCGCCGGTGGTGCCAACGCCGGCGCCGGTCATCGCAGCACCGACGCAAGATCTCGTGCACGTCGTGCCCGTGCCCGCGGCGCCTGGCGATTCGATCCCGACGTTGCGGTTGCCTCGGTTGTTCTCGCCGACTGGCTATACGGCGCGCCTCGCGATCGATCCGGCCAAGCCGACGTTCGAAGGTGATATCCAGATCGCTGGCACGATCACCACGGCCACCTCGGTGATCTGGCTGCACGGGTACCAGCTCGCCGTGAAGAAGGCGACCGCGACCGGCAGTGCAGGCGTTGCCATCGAGCTCCACGTCACGCCGCGTGGCGCGGATCTGCTCGAGCTGCGTTCCGACGGTGCGATGCCTGCCGGCGGCTGGACGCTCGCGCTCTCGTACGCGGGCCAGGTAGATACGGTCAATACGACCGGCATGTTCGTCGAGACCAGCGGTGGCGCGAAGTACATCTACAGCCAGTTCGAAGCGATCTACGCGCGCCGCGTGTTCCCGTGTCTCGACGAGCCCGATTCGAAGGTGCCGTGGCAACTCACGCTCGACGTACCGAAGGGGCTCGTCGCCGTCGCGAACACGCCGATCACCAAGGAGAGCGAAGCGGGTGCCTATCACCACGTCGAGTTCGCGGTCACCAAGCCCCTGCCTTCGTACTTGATCGCATTCGGTGTCGGGCCGTTCGACATCGTGCCGGCCGGGTCCTCGAAGAGCGGCACGCCGATCCGGATCGTGACGTTCAAAGGCCGGGGCGGCGAGACCGCGTATGCGGTCAAGACCGCGAGCAAGCTCGTCGATCTGGTCGAGGACTGGTTCGGGATGCCGTATCCGTACCCGAAGCTCGATCTGCTCACGGTGCCGATCACGAGTGGGTTCTCGGCGATGGAGAACCCGGGGTTGATCCTCTATGTCGAGGGCTACTACATGTTCGCCGGCAAGCCCTCGTGGCAACGCCGCAACGACTGGATCATCGGTGGCTCGCACGAGCTCGCGCATCAATGGTTCGGCGATTACGTCACGCCCGCATTCTGGGACGACATCTGGCTGAACGAAGGCTTCGCGACGTGGATGGAGAACAAGATCACGGCAGCATTCGAGCCCAGCTGGCACGGCGAGCTCGAGCAGGTCTCGATCCGCAACGGCGCGTTGCGCGCGGACTCGGTCGTCTCGGCGCGCCGCGTTCGCCAGCCGATCGCCACGACCGACGATATCCTCAACGTGTTCGACGGCATCAGCTACAGCAAGGGCGCCTCGATCCTCGCGATGTTCGAGAGCTACCTCGGCCGCGACGTGTTTCAAAAAGGCGTACGCGGGTACCTGGCCGCACGCGCCTTCGGGACCGCGACGTCCGCCGACTTCATCGCCGCGATGAGCAAGGCCGCGGGCAAGGAGCTCGCGCCGGCATTCGCCACGTTCCTCGATCAAGCAGGTGCGCCCGAGATCGAAGCGACGCTCGCGTGCAACGGTGCTCCGAAGGTCGAGCTCGTGCAGCGGCGATTTCTCCCGGCTGGCGCGCCCCCCGCGACCGAGACCAGGCCGTGGCTCATCCCGATCTGCGTCGCGTACGAGCAAGCGGGCGTACGCGCCGAGACCTGCACGCTGCTCGCTGCCCCGACCGGCACGCTTGCCTTGTCGGCGAAGAGCTGCCCGCGCTGGGTGATGCCGAATGTCGAGGGCCACGGCTACTACCGCGTCCATTACACGCAGAAGCAAGTGATCACGCTGCGGGATGAAGCGTGGCCGCTACTCACGTTCAGCGAGCGCCACACGCTGTTCGGCGACCTCGTCAACGATATGAATGCGCCGCGCCCGGGGTTCCACGCTTCGGCGCCGATCAAGACCCCGATCACGCTGGTGATGTCGTTCGTGCCGCTCATGCTCGCGACCGGCAATCGCACGCTCGTCGAGGATGCGCTGATTCCCGCCGATCACCTCGATAGGTTAGTCAGCGACGATCAGCGCACCAAGTACGAGGCCTGGTACCGGATGACGTTCGGGCCGGGTGCGACGAAGATCGGCTTCACCAGCAAGGACAGCGACGACTTCGATACCGAATCGCTACGCGGTCAGTTGATCGATGCGGCCGCTGGCATCGGTCGTGATCCCGAGCTCGTCAAGCAAGCGGTCGAGCTCGCGGTGCACTGGCGCGACGTCCCCGAGGGGATGCGGGCCTCGGTGCTCGCGATCGCGGTCGAAACCAATCAAGACGCTTTCGCGCGCGCGCTCGCCGCGGTCCGAACCGAGAAGAACCAGGCGCTGCGCAGCCTGCTGCTCCAGGCGCTCGGTGGCGTGCGTGACGCGAAGCGCTACACCGCGGCGCTCCAGCTCACACTCGACCCCGCGCTCGATCTGCGCGAGAGCGGCAGGATCCTGTTCGGCTCCACCAGCGAGGCGACGCGCGCTCTCGCGGAGGCGTTCTACCGCGAGCACGCGACCGAGATCGACAAGCGGATGCCGAAGGACGAAGTCACGGGTGGGCTGGTTCAGCTGATGGGCCTATTCACCGGCGCCTGCGCTCCGGCGCGGCGCGACGCGATCGTCGCCGAGATCCAGAAGCGCTTCGACGGCCAGCCTGGAGCGCCGCGCGTGATCGCCCAGATGACCGAGCGCCTCGATCAATGCATCGCGAACAAGCTCGCGCTCGCGCCCGAGGTGCGCGGCTGGCTCGGCGGCGTGAAGCTTCCGCGGCCTGCCGACAAGGCCAAGCCGGTCGAGCCCAAGCCCGCAACGTCACCCAGGTCGCCGAAAAAGAAATCTAAGGCACATTGAGATCGTCGAACTCGGTGTCGATACGCCTCGATGATCTGTATTCACGCGGCTTGCCAGTGATCGAAGGCGTCGAGCATGTCGACGGTTCCGACCACGGGCCGGTGTGGTTCGATCTGCACCGCTGCGAGATGTGATACACGAGGCGGCTGTGAAGGCCGGTTGGCTCGTGATCGCACTCTGCGCCAGCGCAGACGGTGCGCCGAAGCTGGAGGTCGCCGCGCCCGCCACGCTCGACGATCCGTGTCTCGACAAAGCGTGTAGGAAGCACGCACTCGATGGCTTTCGCACCGCGCTCGCGGCACAGCGCGCACACACCGCGGCGCATCCGCTGCGCGTGTCGTGGTTCGGTGATTCGCTGACCGCCGATGATCAGATCACGGATGGCCTGCGCCATCGCCTCGCCGGGCTGGTCGGCGATGGAGGCCCGGGCTTCGTGTTCGGCGCGCCACCGCATCCGTTCTGCCAGCATCGCGCGCTCGCGCGCTCGGTCTCCGAGGAGTGGACCGTGCACGGCATCGCCGCACCGATCGCGGCGGATCGCTTGCTCGGGCTCGGCGGCAGCACCGAGACCCAGGCTGGCGGCACGTTGCGGTTCGTGCCGACCACCCAGGTCACCTCGATCGAGCTGCATTACCTCGCGCAACCAAATGGTGGTTCGCTCGAGCTCGTGGCCGACGGTACGCAAGTCACCAAGCTCGACACCCGCGCCTCCGCGAAGAAGAGCATGTTCCTCGCGGTCGAGCTGCCCACCAGCTCCAAGGCGATCGAGCTTCGCGCACGTGGTCGGGTCCGCCTGTTCGGAGCGTCGTTCGAGGCCAAGGTCGGTGCGGTCGTCGACAACCTCGGGATCGTCAATGCGACCGCGAAGGCGATGCACGACCACAACATGGCAGAGCACTGGCACAACCAGCTCGCGCATCGCGCGCCGGATCTCGTAGTGATCATGTACGGCACCAATGAGGCGGAGTGGCTGTCACCGAAAGGCTCGAGCATGGACGATCACGAGAAGCTGTTCGGCGAGATCCTCGCGACCGCGCGAGCCGCGGTACCGGATGCTGCGTGCCTCGTGATCTCGCCGCTCGATCAGCTCGACTGGCACGACGAGAAGATGCCGCCGCGGGCCTCGATCCCCGCGATGGTGGAAGCCCAGCATCGCGCCGCGACCGCGCACGGCTGCGCGTTCTGGGACACCTACGCGTGGATGGGTGGCAAGGGTTCCTCGGCCGGCTGGTACAAGCATGGCCTGATCGTCAAAGACTTCCAGCACCCGACCAGTGAAGGCGCCGATCGGATCGCCGAGGCACTGTTCGCTGGCCTGACTAACTAACTAGAGCCAAAACGAAAAACGCGGCGCCAGCGGCACCGCGTTTCACAGAAGCGAGTAGTAGTAGCTCAGCTCACTGCAGCGCGCCCTGCACCATCACGTAGCCTTCAGCGCCCGTGACCGAGAGGTCCTTCATCTGGATGCCGGCCATCGCGGGGAGCGGGATGCCACCGAGCAGCGCACCGATCGAGGTGATCTGGCTGTCGAGCGAGAGCTTGACCGCGGTCGAGAGGTCTTCCGGGGTGAAGCGCGTCAGGTTCGTGACATCGGGGAGGACGTCGACGTTGATGCTCGGCGCACCGAGGACGATGCCGACGCCGAAGCCACCGTTTGCTGGAGCGATCGAGAGGTCGACGCTCGCGTTGATGGCAGCGAGGCCAACCGGGTTACCGCCGAGCGTGAACGTCGCCATCATGTCGGGGAGGATGAGCTTCATCTGGCCGCTGGTCGCGTCCGCGCTGATCATCGGCGGCGAGGTCATCGCGATGGTCGAGCCATCGAACGTGCCGCCGTTCGCCGGCATCGCGAGGTTCAGCATGCCGAGCGCGACGAACTGCGAGAGCATCGAGTTCGCGAGGTCATCGGCGATGCCGAGCTGCATGCCGGTGCCGGGGTTCATGTCGGGCACGCCGTTGTCGGTGAAGATGAACTTGCTGCTCTCGGCGCCCGCGATCGCCATCTTCATGTCGAGGGTGATCAGCGCGTCGTCGTTCGTGAACGAGATGGCGGAAGGGTCGACTTCGACCGTGATTTTTTTGCCGAGCACGTCGAGCGTCTTGGGACCGCTGAGCGCGCCGAGCGCTTGGTTCATCACCGGCTTCATGATCATGCCGGCGACCTTCGGGAGGATGAACTGGATCGCGCTGTCGAGCGGGACGATGTTGAGGATCGCGCCGGGAACGCCACCCGAGGTGATGTCGAGACCGGTCAGGTTGATCTTCGGGTTGTTTAGGGTCGTCGCGAAGCCCTTGTTACCGTCGGCGGTGACGACGAGCGTGCCGCTGATGATGACCTTGGTCGCCTTGATGTCGGTGTGGTCAGTGCCGCCGAGGCACGCGACCTTGTAGCTCATGTGACCCGGGACATCGAGACCGTCGATCTCGGCCGAGAAGTTGAGACCGCCGTTGGTCGGAACGAGCGAGAGGACGACGTTCGTCATCGTGACGTTGTCGACGAACAGCTGACCGTAGAGGCAGTCGGGACCGTTCTCGTCACCGGAGTGCACCATCGGCTGCATCGGCGCGAGCATCGGCTTGAGATCGAGGCCCTTGATGATCGGGCCGGCGGCGGCGCTGATCTTCGCGAACGCTTCCTTCGAGAGCGCGGTCGTGACCGCGTCCTGGATGTTCGCGCCTTGCGGACGGAGATCGCCGGCTTCGACCGAGCGCGTGTCCGTCGCCTTGCCACCGTTGGCGTCGAGCGCTTCGGTGTGGAGCAGCATCGCGCCGGCCTTGACGTTGACGTCGACCGAAAACGAGCCATCGGCGCCGACCGTCGCGGGGATGCTGTTGACCGACACCGTCGCGATCGGCGTGCCCGCGGCGTTCGGCGTCACCGTGCCGGTGACCGTGACCTTACCTGCGTGGTCCTGGATCAGGCTGCGGGCAGGCGACGTCACGGTGAGCGCGGGAGGATCCGCGAGCTCGGCCGGGCCGCTGCTGCACGCTGCTGAGAACAACAGGGAGGTAAGGAAGATGGTCCGCATGGGCTGACGACCTGTACAGCAAGGGCCCTGCCAAGACGCACATCGTGTGCACCGCACGTAGATCGAGCCTGTTAGCGGACAATGTCAGGCGACGCGGCGCGTCGAAGTACTGGATCCGCAACTGGATCTTCCAGATCAGGCCCCAACTCGAGTCCCCATGGCTACTCCGCTAGCCGCCGCTAGTTGGAGACCGTGACCTTCCGAACGCCCAGTTTCGTGAGCAGTTCTGGAAGGCGAGTCCGGAAATCGCCCTGCAGGACGATCGTGTCCTCTTCGATCGTGCCCCCGCAGCCAAGTGTCTGCTTTAGCTGTTTGCACCAACTCTCCAGGTCCGCGGGAGCGAGCCCGAGCTTCTCGACCACGGTCACTTCCTTGCCGCGGCGCTGCTTCTTTTCGAGCCGCACGACCGCGCGTGCTGGGCCCTTCTTTTCAGGGATGGGAGCCGCTTTGGGCGCTTCCCCTACCGGAAGTTGATCCCGAAGTTTGTCGAGTGCTGCAAAGGGAGAGTCGCGCTTCGTCGTCATGGTCAGCGCCGAAAAGCATACATCGTCGTCGGAAAACCACAGCCGGAATCCTGGAGAGATTCCTTGTGTTGGCCAGTACCGATCCTCACGATGCAAAGAATGGGCAGCTCTTCGACTCGCGAAGCCGTGGTGAAGACCGGTGACATCGTGGAGGGGCGGTATCGGATCATCCGGACGCTGGGCGAGGGCGGGATGGGCACGGTGTTCCTCGCGGAACACGCACTGATCAAACGTCGCGTCGCGATCAAAATTCTTCACCCCGAGCTCGCGACCGACGCGAACGTCATCGAGCGCTTCATGAATGAAGCGCGCGCCGCAGGTACGCTCGGCCATCCCAACATCGTCGAGTCGACGGACATGGGATTCACGCACAATCACGTCCCGTACATCGTCTTCGAGTTCCTCGAGGGCGCCCTGCTCACCGACGAGATCTATCGCGTTGGTGGCCTGCCGGTACGTCGCACGGTCCGCATCGCGTCGCAGATCGCCTCGGCGCTCACCGCCGCACACAACGCAAGCATCGTTCACCGCGATCTCAAATCGGA
This sequence comes from Kofleriaceae bacterium, assembly GCA_043780895.1. Classification (GTDB taxonomy): domain Bacteria; phylum Myxococcota_A; class Polyangia; order Haliangiales; family Haliangiaceae; genus JABFXX01. Next base: position 27,678 of record JAYWCI010000169.1, read on the forward strand.
CAACGTCTTTCTCACCGACAAGGACGACGCGTTCGATCACGTGAAGGTGCTCGACTTCGGCATCTCGCGATTCCTGATGCTCGACGACAAGCAGAAGGGCATGGTGATGGGGACGCCGGAGTTCATGGCGCCCGAGCAGATCACCGACCCGGAGAGCGTCGATCGGCGCGCGGATGTCTACGCGCTCGGCGTCATCCTCTACGAGATGCTGACAGCGCGTCGCCCGTTCGCGAGCGAGGAAGATCCGCGCCAGCTCATGCACCGCATCGTGCACGAGGAAGCGCCGCCACTGATGCGCCCTGAAGTGCCGCACGCACTCCAGGAAGCGATCCTCACGAAGATGCTCGCGAAGAACCCCGACCAGCGCTACCAGACGATGGCGGACGTCGAGGCTGCGCTCGAGTCGTTCATCACGCGCAGCGACGGCACGCCGGTGCCGACGCGCCGCAGCCAGCCGATCGCCGTGATCGACATGGAGGACGAGACGTCGACGGATATCAGCGACGTCGCGCGTCACTCCTCGACGATTCCGCGCCCCGTGCGGATGACGAACACGCCGTATCCGAGCAGTGGTGCGCAGCAGGACACGCTGATGCCTGCCGCGATGAAGCAAGTGCTGCTGGCGCCTTCGAGCTCGAAGAAGCCGTACGCGCTGTACGCGATCACAGGCCTCGGCATCGCGGTCGGTGCGATCGGCATCTCGTTCGGCATGAAGACGAAGAAGCCCGACGAGGTCGCGCAAGCGCCCGCGCCCGCAGCGCTCCCGGCGGCGGCGATGCCGGTGCCAAAAGCGAACCAGAAGATCGCGGTGCAGCTCGATTCCGATGCGCCGGGTGCGAAGGTCACGTTCCGTCGTCACCTGGCGACCGCCCCATCGACGATCCAGATCAACTCGACGGACGTGGTCGAGATGGTCGAGGTCTCGGCTCCCGGTTACAAGACCGCGCGGTTCTGGCTGACCTTCGATCGTCCGACGCACCTCAAGGCGCACCTCGTGAAGGGCGCTGGCATCGCGGAAGCAACCGAGGAAGAGACGCTCGTCGCTCTCGGCGAGATCACGAACCAGCCGGCGATCAAGGCAGCGGCCGTCGCGCCGACTCCAGCCGTCGTCGCGCGCACCGTCGAGAGGCGCGCGCGGGCTGTGCCTTCGATCGCGGAGCGCCTCGCGATGGCACCTCGCAAGATCGGCAAGGCGGCTGTCGAGGACAGCAAGCGGATCGAGGAGCCCACGGCGATGGGCCCCGACACGGTCACTTCGCTGGAGCCGACCAAGGCGGAGCCAGCGCAAGAGGACAAGTTGAAGGCCGAGATGCCGAAGGCCGAGAAGACCGCGGCGAAGGAAGCGCAACCGATGCCCGAGCCGGCCAAGGAGGAGCCGAAGGTAGAAGTCGCGAAGGCCGATTCGGCGCCGGTGATGCCGGCGGTTGCCCAGACCGTCCAGCCTGCCCAGGTCGCGATGTTCGACACCCTGACGGTGACGTCGGTCGTCGGCACGCATCGTCCCGAGGTGCTCAAGTGCTTCGCCGACGGCAAGAAGAAGGATCACAACCTCAAGGGCACGATCAACCTGTCGCTCCAGGTCGAGCCGAGCGGCAAGGTCCATCGCGTTCAGGTCTCGTCGACGCTGACCAGCCCGCTGGTTGCCGCGTGCGTTGTGAAGTCGGCGAACCTGTGGAAGTTCCCGGCGCGCACGAGCAACGACCCGGCGACCGTCACGTATCCGTTCACGATCAATTGATCGAGGCGGGAACCTCGCCTCGCACGTGAGGCGAGGTCTCTCCAGTGACCGCCCGCGCCAAACGAGTGACGCTCGGTGTAGGGTGGTGCCATGCAGGTCCTCTACCTCCCTGGATTCGCATCGGGCCCCTCGTCGGCGAAGGCCGTCGCGTACGCGGATCACTTCGCGAAGCGCGGCGTCACGGTCGAGCGGCTGGAGCTGCGCAAGCCTTCGTTCGAGCACCTGCGGCTCTCGGCGATGATCGCGCACGTCCGCGAGCAGCTGACCGGACCCGCGGTGTTGATCGGCTCGAGCCTCGGGGGGCTCACCGCCGCGCGCGTCGCCGACGAAGACGACCGGATCAAGGCCGTGGTGTTGCTGGCGCCTGCGTTCCGGCTCGCGAATCGCTGGCAGCGGCAGCTCGGCCCCGAGTGGGACGAGTGGCAACGCACCGGCTGGCGCGAGGTCTACGACTACACGACGGGAGGATCGGCGAAGGTCGATTTCGGTTTCATCGAAGACATCCTCACGTTCGGTCGCGAGCTGCCGGAGGTCACGGTGCCCGCGCTCGTGATGCACGGCACCCAGGACGAGACCGTGCCGGTCGAGTACTCGCGCGAGCTCGCGGCGTCGCATCCGAACGTCGAGCTGATCGAGCTCGCCGATGGCCACCAGCTGACCGAGTCGATCCCGCGCCTCCTCGTCGAGACCGACCGCTTCCTTGCGCCGTATCTCAAGTAGCTTCACAACAACACTAAGAGACTCTAACTCTCGCACCTGGCTCTCGAAGGCCTCTCGGTTGCCGACGCGTTCGGCGAGTAGTTCCTGCACTCGGCGCCCGCGACGCGCGAGCTCGCGCTCGGGGAGCGCACGACGCCGAAGGGCAGTGGAGCGACGACACCGCGATGGCGGTCTCGACCCGGGGGCACGGTGGGCGTGCGCATCGGTCGGTGGCGACATCGATACGACCTGCGCGATGGCGGGTGGCATCATCGTCGGGGCTGTCGGCCTGAAAGGGATTCCGGCCGAGTGGCTCCCAGCGCGCGAACCACTTCCGTAGTAAGACCCGAGCGGCGTGGATAACGAGGATCTCAAGTTCGCGGTGGTCGCACTGTCCGCGATCTTCTTCGTGATCGATCCGCTCGCGAACGTGCCAGTATTCCTCTCGATCACCGGCGAGCTGACCGCACAGCAGCGCCGGAGCGTCGCCTTGCGCGCAGCGTTCGCGACGTGGGTGATCCTGTGCTTCTTCGCGGTCGCCGGCGGGCTCGTGTTCAAGGCGTTCGGCATCTCGCTCGGCGCGTTCAAGGTCGCGGGCGGGCTGATGCTGTTGTTGATGTCGATCGACATGATGCGCGCCCAGCCTTCGCCGACGCGCAGCACGAAGGAAGAGCGCGACGAGAGCCGGGCGCGCGATGACATCGCGATCTTTCCGATGGCGATTCCGATGCTCGCAGGTCCGGGTGCGATCGCGACCGTGATGGTGCTGATGTCGCGCGCGTCGTGGAGTCCGACCCGCGTGCCCGCGGTGTTCGTCGCGATCACGCTGACGTGCCTGTGCGCATGGCTGATGATGCGCAGTGCGGCGAACGCCGAGCGGTTCTTGCCGAAGACACTGCTGCGCGCCTTCGAGCGCGTGATGGGCCTGTTGCTCGCTGCCGTGGCGGTGGAATTTATCGCCGGCGGCGTTCGCGACCTGGTCCATTTGTCCCAGTAACGACCGCCGTGCCATGCTCGCGTGATGCAACGCCGGTCGTGTGTTTTATTGATCGCGCTCGGGGCCGCGCTCGCCGCATGTAGTAGCGGTTCGAAGTCTGCGCCCGCGATGCCCGCGGCTGCGGCGAGTGGTGGTGATGGCCCGACCTGCGCGGCCGCCGCGGATCACACGATGGACATGCTGTCGAAGGACGCGGGCGATGCACCTCCGGAGCTCGTGAAGAAGCTGCGCGACACGCTCGCGTCGCACTGCGAGAAAGATCAGTGGAGCGCCGCGACGCGCACCTGCCTCGCGAACATCAAGACCAAGGACGATGCGCCGAAGTGCGAGGACACGCTCAGCTCGGCGCAGCGCAGCTCGCTCGACAAAGAGAACATCGGCGGCGAAGGCGGCGGGGCTCCCGGGAACGCGGGTGCTTCGGCGCCGGCCCCGACCTCGACCATGTCGCCGCCATCGCCGTCGCCGCCGCCCTTGGGCGGTAGCCGCAGCCCGACCACCAAGACCCCGCCGAAAAAGGGTGGCGACCCCGAAGACGGCGGCGACTAGGCCGTTTCCGGGGCCCTACGGGCCCCTCGCGAAACTCTCTGGGGTGAAGGCGGCGGTTGTGGTACCCGATGGCTCCCGTGACGGCTGTTTCGCGTCCTCTGTTCTCGTACCGGCCCTACTGGGCTCATCGGTTCGGGATTGCTCCGTACCTCCCGACCACGCGCGCGGAGATGGACGAGCTCGGTTGGGATAGCTGCGACATCGTCATGGTCACGGGTGACGCATACATCGATCACCCGAGCTTCGGCATGGCGCTGATCGGGCGCTTGCTCGAGTCGCACGGCTTTCGCGTCGGCATCCTCGATCAGCCGAACTGGAAGAACGTCGAAGCGTTCAAGGAGCTCGGCCGCCCGAACGTCATGTGGGGCGTCACCGCCGGCAATATGGATTCGATGGTCAATCGCTACACCTCCGACAAGAAGGTGCGGAGCGACGATGCGTATTCGCCGGATGGTGTCGCGGGCCTGCGCCCCGATCGCTCGGTGACCGTGTACGCGCAGCGCTGCCGCGAAGCGTTCGGCGACGTGCCGCTGATCATCGGTGGCATCGAAGCGAGCCTTCGCCGGATCGCGCACTACGACTACTGGAGCGACAAGGTGCGCCGCTCGGTGCTCGCCGATACGCGTGCGGACTTGCTGCTGTACGGCAATGCCGAGCGCTCGATCGTCGAGGTCGCGCATCGCCTCGCGAACGGCGAGACCCCGCAGCAGATTCGCGACGTCCGCGGCACCGCGTTCTTTGTCGCAGGCATCCCTGCCGATTACACGCAGATCGATTCGACCACGCTCGACAAGCCCGGCAAGCTCGCACCGCCCATCGATCCGTACGCGATGGAGGAGCGCGCGCAGGCCGAGGGAGCCGCGTGCGCGACGGGCGAGGGCGCGGCGCCCGCACCGCTGATCCGGCTCGAGCGAAAGAAGCCGAACCGCGACAAGCAAGTGATCCGGATGCCGAGCTTCGAGACCGTTTCGACGGATCCGGTACTCTACGCGCACGCGTCGCGCATCCTTCACCTCGAGCAGAATCCCGGCAACGCGCGCGCTCTCGTCCAGCGCCACGGCACGAGCGAGATCTGGATCAACCCGCCGCCGATTCCCCTGACCACGCCCGAGATGGACGCGCTCTACGAGCTGCCGTTCACGCGCCTGCCGCATCCGCGCCACCAGCAAGTGAAGCTGCCGGCGTACGAGATGATCAAGTTCTCGGTCACGATCCTGCGCGGCTGCTTCGGCGGTTGCAGCTTCTGCTCGATCACCGAGCACGAAGGTCGGATCATCCAGAGCCGCAGCGAAGATTCGATCCTCCGCGAGATCGAGCACATTCGTGATGTCACGCCGGGCTTCACCGGCAACATCTCCGACCTCGGCGGTCCGACGGCGAACATGTATCGGCTCGCGTGCAAGACCCGCGAGATCGAAGCGGCGTGTCGCAAGCCTTCGTGCGTGTATCCCGATATCTGCGATAACCTCGGCACCGATCACGCGCCGCTCGTGAAGCTCTACAAGAAGGCGCGCGCGATCAAAGGCGTCAAGCGGATCTTCATCGCCTCGGGCGTCCGCTACGACCTCGCGGTGCGCTCGCCCGAGTGGATCAAAGAGCTCGCACAGCACCACACCGGCGGCTACTTGAAGATCGCGCCCGAGCACACCGAGGACGGTCCGCTCACGCACATGATGAAGCCGGGCATCGGCGCCTACGATCGCTTCAAGGAGCTGTTCGATCGCTATTCGCTGGAGGCGGGCAAGGAGCAGTACTTGATCCCGTACTTCATCGCGGCCCACCCGGGCACCACCGATGAGGACATGCTGAACCTCGCGATGTGGCTGAAGAAGAATGGCTTCCGCCCCGATCAGGTCCAGGCGTTCTTGCCGTCACCGATGGCGACCGCGACCGCGATGTATCACACGGGCTACTCCCCCCTGCGCTCGCTCGTCGCCAAGCAGCGCGTGCACATCGTGAAGGGCTACGACCAGCGCAAGCTCCACAAGGCGTTCCTGCGCTATCATGATCCCAAGAACTGGCCGATCCTGCGCGAGGCGCTGCACCGCATGGGTCGGAGCGACCTCATCGGCGGTGGCAAGGCTTGCCTGGTGCCGTCGTGGCAGCCTGGCATAGCGCAGCGCGGTCGGCCGGGTCCTCGTCGGATACAGCCGGGAGTCGCGCTCACGCAGCACACCGGCTTGCCGCCGATGCCGCATAAGAAGAAGCCGTCGCGTTAGGCCGACATAGGTGCCTTTGTGCAGGGGCGGTAGCGGGGTAAGATCAGGGCGCTCCGATGAGTCTGTCTCCAGACGATTCGGGCATCGTCCCGATCGGGGCGATGCTCGATGGTCGCTACCTCGTCAAAGATCTGCTCGGGAAGGGCGGCATGGGGCGCGTCTATCGCGCGGAGCACACCGGCATCGGTCGCACGGTCGCGATCAAGGTGCTCCATCCCGATCTCGGCAAGAGCAAAGAAGCCTCGCAGCGGTTCCAGCGCGAGGCGCTCGCCTCGGGGCGGCTCGATCATCCGAACATCGTCGGCGTCAGCGATTCGGGCGTGCTCGAGGATGGCTGCCCGTACCTCGTCATGGAGGTGCTCGAAGGCGAGGAGCTTGGCAAGCGGCTCGAGCGCGAGAAGCGCATCCCGTGGCCCGAGGCGATCGAGATCCTGCGCGGCGTGCTCGCCGGGTTGCGCCACGCGCACGAGAAGAGCGTCGTCCATCGCGACATCAAGCCCGACAACATCTTCCTCGCGCGCAAGGACGGCGAGGTCGTCGTCAAGATCCTCGATTTCGGCATCGCGAAGCTCGTCGCCGGTGGCAACGGCGATGATCCTGCGACCACGCGCGCCGGGCTCACCGTCGGAACGCCCGCATACCTGTCGCCCGAGCAAGCCGTCGGTGGCGAGATCAAACCCGCGACCGATCTCTATTCGACGAGCGTCGTGTTCTACGAGATGCTGGCGGGCCGGCCGCCGTTCGAAGATACCGATCCACTCGCGATCATGACCGCGCACGTCTCGCGCGAACCACCCACCTTCGCCGAGATCGTCCCGGATCTCCAGCTGCCACAAGGCCTCGAGCAGGTCGTGCGCGACGGTATGGCGAAGATGTCCGCCGAGCGCACGCAGACCGCGAACGACTATCTCGCGAAGCTCGACGACGTGCTGCGCGGCGCGGGCTACGCCGTGCCTGCGCGCGGCACGCAATCGGGCATCATCTCGCAACCGACGCCGCCCCCCGGCATGTTGACCATGCCGGTCCATGCGGGCACCCCGGGCCTGCCGTTCCCGTCGCAGGCAACGGCCCCGACCTCGCCGGCGCTGCGCGCGCACGAGCTGCACGAGCCGATTCCGCGCAAGTGGCTCGTGATCGCGGGCGTCGTGTTTCTCGCGGCCGTGATCATAGCGATCGCGTTGAAGGTCACCGGTGGCAAGGCCCCAGATCTAAAAGACCCGAAAGCCGATCCGCCGAAAGCGGATCCGCAACCGAAGGGCAAGCGAGACAAGCACGCCGAGGCCGAGGCCGATGCGCCAGCGCGCGCGGCCGCGGTGCCTCTGGCTGCGCCTGCCGTCGCGACGGTCGATCGCGACACCGAGCTCAAGGCCGCGATCCTCGATCTCCAGAGCTCGGCAACCTGCACCGATCGCAGGGCGGCGATTCCAACGCTCGTCGCACTCGGCGATCCACGCGCGATCCCGCCGCTCAAGTCCGCGCGCTATCGCATGCGCGGCGGGGTGCTCGGCATCGGCGACAGCAACTCGAACTCGTGTCTCAAGGCCGATGCCGATGCCGCCATCAAGGCGCTTGGCGGCTCGTTCAAATAGGCAAGCACCTGGCGCGCGGTCGCTAACTCTTCGCTTTCCAGTCCTTCTGCGTGATCGCATCGCAATCGATCACCAAGCAGATCGGCTTGTCGGCCGCATCGATCGCCCAGTAGGCGGTGACCGCGGAGGTGCCGGTCGGAATCGCGAGCGCGCGGCGCCCATCGGCGAGCGCCACTTCGATCGGTTGCGTGCCCGCCGCCGGTGGTAGCTCGAGCGTACCGGGCCAGCCACCCGCACCGTCGGTCAGCGCGATCCAACCCTCGCTAGAGGTCAGGCTCTGCAGATCGGCGGTCTTCGGCTTCTTGTAGCCCTTGTAGTGCGCGACGACCCAGCGCGCGATCGGTGGCCGACCGGTATGGATCACGAGTCCAGCGAGCCGATCCTTGCTCTGATCCATCGCGTTATGCGGCTTCACGGTCGAGAGCATGATGCGGAACTGGCCCGTGCCCGCCGGGCGATCGAACAACCGCCACGACTTCTTGTCGGCAGGATCGAAGATCGCGATCGAGCCACTGGTGATCGGCAGCTGCGCCGGCACACTGGTGTTCGGTGCATTCCACATCCGCACGTCGATCTTGTTCGAACCGAAGCGCTCGCCGTAGCGGATCAACCGACCGACATCGCGGGGCGCGGCGAGCTCGTCGCGCTGCGCCGGTGGTGCGGGCGGCAACACGACCGGCGGCGCGGCGCGCGTAACGCGCGTCGACTTCGGTATGGGAAGTTTTTTTGCGGGCTTCGCTGATTTTTTCGGCGCCGCAGGTTTCTTCGCCGGTTTCTTCGTCTTGGCCACCGCGCGTGAACCTAGCATTAGATCGCGGCGCTCTGGCGTGCGTTACGAGCACGCATGAGAAGACCAGGTTCGACACTGCTGTTGCTCGCGGGCTTGGGTTCGATCGCACACGCCGAGGACAGCTTTCCGAAGAGCGCATCGGAGGACATGGTGCTCACCATCGGGACGGTTCGCTCCGTCGCGCAGGACTATCTCGTCGCACCCGAGGGCGGCGAGCTCACGGGGCAGCTGAAGTTCCTGATGTCGGATCCATCGCTCGGCGGCCAGAAGCTAAAGTTCACCGATCTCGGGCTGTTCGAGATCGCGGGGCGCTACACGCTCGCGAAGCGGATCGAGGTCGGTGGCAGTCTCGATTTCCTGCCCAAGCAGCCGTCGTTCACCGACGAGAATCCGTTGCAGAGCGCCTCCGGCCTCGTGCGCGTCGCGATCGATGGTCACCATGCGCTCACGTTCTCGGGCGGTGGTGGACACCTCCTCGATCACACCGGCGCGTGGACCCGCGAGTCCCTGGCGTTCGAGTACAAGAAGCCGATCGAGCGCGAGTTCCTCGCGTTCGACATGCAGGTGGGCATCGACGAGGTCACGCTCGGCGCGCCGCACTCGCGTGGTGCCTACCTGACGGAAGCCGCGGTCGCGTTCACGGTGCTCGCTCACGATCCTCACAACATTTTCGGGGCATGGCTCGGCGTTGTGTACGCGCTGCCGGTGACCTCGAGCGGCCTCGACCCGACCACCGCAATGCCGCTCGATCCCCAACCGCGGCTCGACTTTCACGCGGGTACCGGCGTCGCGGTCGACAAGAGCTGGGACCTCTACGCAGACTTCGCGGTCCTCGATCGAGGCGATCTGACCAACCCCGCGACGCGCTTGCCGATCCTCGATGGGGGCTTCGATCAGGTGCAGGTCATGTTCGGGGTAACTCATCATTTCCGGGATGCGGGCGAGCGCGGTCCTCTGCAGGTGGAGTAAAAAATTACCCGGGGTGAGTTAAACCCAACCCACATACTCGGAGCTAACAAGTTGGATCTACTTCGAGAACGAGTTGGATCCGATCGTGTAACTAGGCTCGTCCGTGCAGAACTTCGCCGGACACAATCAACCCGCCCGTGACCGCCTGATCAAGGACCACGCGGACGCCGCCCGACGCATCGCGCTCCGGATGGCTCGACGGTGCCCCGATTGGATCGCCCGCGAAGACATCGTGTCGGCCGGTATGCTCGGCCTGATCGAAGCGGCCGAACGCTACGACGACACCCGCCAGGAGCCGTTCCTCGCGTTCGCCGAGCATCGGATTCGTGGCGCAGTCCTCGACGAGCTGCGCCGCGGCGACATCATGCCTCGCCGGGTTCGTCAGCTCGCTCGCAAGATCGCCGCGGTGATGCGCGAGCTCGAGAAGGATGGCTCGGCCCCGAGCGAGGTCCGCATCGCGGAAGCCCTCGGCGTCACGGTCGATGCGTATCGCGCCGGCCTCTCGGAGCTCGTCCATGTCGAAGTCGGTCCGATGGATGTCGAAGCACAACGCCTCGCTTCGGACTCGGTCGCCCCGGATATCGAAGCGGGTCAGCGCCTGACCCTCGCGCGCGTGCGCGATGCCCTCGCGTTCCTCGAACAGCGCGATGTCACGATCCTCGGCCTGCACTACGTCGAGGACCTCACGTACCAGGAGATCGCCGAGACGCTTCGCATCACGCCATCGCGCGTGTGCCAGCTGCTGTGGCGCGCGGTGGAGCGGCTGCGCGATCACCTCGGCGCCGAGTACGTCGAGACGGTCAAGAGGGCTGCATGAGCATCCGCGTCCTGATCGCCGACGACGATGCGATGGTTCGCCGTACGTTGGCCTCGGCGCTCGCGCGCGTTGGCTTCGATGTGTGCACGTCTTCCGACGGGCACGCAGCGATCCGGCTCGCCGAAGTCGCGCCTCCGGACATCGCGCTGGTCGACATCAACATGCCGGCTGGTGGGCTCGAGCTCGTCAAGAAGCTCAAGGCGCTACACGGCGGATCCGTCTGGGTTGCCGTGCTCTCCGGTGAAGACATCGACGACATTCGCGACCAATTCATGGGCTCCGGCGCCGACGACGTCATCATGAAGCCGATCTCTCCGATCGAGCTGCGCAAGCGTCTCCTGGCAGTTGCGCCGGCGGGTAAGACCCTGCCCGTCGCGATGACCGGTTCGTGAACCAATGGCTTTCTGAGCCTACCCGGCATAGCCTCGTTTCTCGCGAGGCGCGTATGGGGGATGAAGCGACACCTTTCAAGGTGATGGTCGTCGAGGACGACGAGGATGTGGCGCGAGCGATCGCGCGCAAGCTCGGCGCGGACGGCCACGAGGTCGAGGTAGCGCGCGAGCCCCAGAGCGTGATGGCGCGGCTCGACAATGACCTCGCGGATTGGGATGTCGTGATCCTCGATGTCGGCTTGCCCGGCATGAGCGGCATCGACGTGCTGAAGCATTTTCGCGAGGTCGATTCGCTCGTCTCGGTGATCATGCTGACCGGCGATCGCACCGCCGCGACGGCGACGACCTGCATGCGCGCGGGCGCGTTCTACTACATCACCAAGCCGTTCGAGTCGGTCGAGCTCTCGGCGATCGTGACCTCGGCGGCGCGTCACTCATCGCTGCGCAAAGAGCTCGCAGGTGTCCGCAGCGGACGAGGCAAGAGCGACGATCCGATCGAGACGATCCTCGTCGGGATCTCGGGCGCGATGCGCAAGCTCAAGGCAGCGCTCGATCGGCTCGCCGAACAAGATGTCTCGATCTTGATCCAGGGTGAGAGCGGCACCGGCAAGGAGCTCGTCGCGCGTGCGCTGCACGAGCGCGGTGCGCGGCGGCGCAAGCGCTTCGTGCCGCTCAACTGCGGTGCGATTCCGGAATCGCTGATCGATAGCGAGCTGTTCGGTCACGTCAAAGGTTCGTTCACCGGCGCGACCACGGATCGCGCGGGTGTGTTCGTCGAAGCCGATGGCGGCACGCTGTTCCTCGACGAGATCGGCGACATGCCGATCGCGGTGCAAGCGCGCTTGTTGCGCGTGCTCCAGGAGAGCGAAGTTCGGCCGCTCGGCGGCACCGGCACGCGCAAGGTCGATGTTCGCGTGATCGCGGCATCCCACGTCGATCTCGTCGGCGCGGTCGAGCACCAGAAGTTTCGCCAGGACTTGTTCTATCGCCTGAACGTCGTCGCGCTGCGCGTGCCTCCGCTGCGCGAGCGGCTCGACGACATCCCGATCCTCGCCGCGCACTTCTTGAAGAAGCATGCGGGCGCGAAGCCGCCGGCGCTGTCGCCCGAGACCCTCGAGGTGATGAGCGAGTACGGCTGGCCGGGCAACGTGCGCGAGCTCGAGAACTCGATCCTTCACGCGCTCGCCCTGCATCGCGGCGAGACCATCAGCCCCGATGCGCTACCGCCCGCGATCAGCGGGCGCGGCAAGGGCGCGGGCTCGGCGGTCGCGACGAACGACGATGAAGACGAGCTCACCCCGCTGACCGAAGCGAAGCGCCGCGCGAGTGGGGCGTTCGAGAAGCGCTATCTCACGCGCGTGATGGAGAAGGCCCAAGGCTCGGTCTCGGAAGCGGCGCGGCTCGCGGGCCTCGATCGCACGAACTTCCGCCGCTTGCTGCAGCGCCACGGCATCGACGCCGTGACGTTCAAGTAGCGCGGCGCCGGCGCAGCACGAGCAGGAGGCTCGCGCCGAGCACGAGCGCGCTCGAGCCGGTCGTCGACTGGCATCCGCAGGCCTGGTTGTCCGGGTTGACGGCCGTGCTGGTGTAGATGTGACTCGTCACGACGATCGGCTGTCCGTCCTGATCGAGCTGGATGCGCCACCGCGCGCCAGCGCCATCGTCTTCTTCGAAGATGGTCGTGAAGTCGTCGCTCGTGACAGCGCGTTGCTCGAGGCTCGCGCCATTTTTCCACAGCTCGATGGAGGTGCCGTTGCCGCCGGTGACGTGCACGGTGAACGAGTAGTGTCCGGCCCCGACGTTGATCGCATCACCGATCTCTGCCGTACCGAGCAAGAAATCGACGACAGGTGCATCTGGACCCTGAAGATTCACGATCGTGCGACCGTGCTTGACCGCATCTACGATCGCAGCCTCGGACAGATTGTCGGCGAGCACCAGGGTCGTCGGGCTTCCGATCGGCGAGCCGGTCGAGGTCTCGTTGATGCCCGCGGTGTGGTCATCGCTGCCGCCGATCGCGGCGATCTTGTTGCCCGCGGCGAGCTCCGTATCCCAGAGCGCGATCGCTCGCGGGAAGAACGCGAGGATCCCGATGCTGTAGTTGCCGGTCAAGATCTCGAGGCCCGCGACCTTGTCCCACGGCGTATCCGCGACGTGATTCCACATGCAGCCGATGCACGCGGCACCGAGATCGAGCACCGGATGATTGACGATGAAGATACCGCCCTGCGCGGCGACATCGTCGATGATGTTCGTGACCGTGCGGCCGTTCAACCCGAGCCGATGATCGACGTAGTCGTGGATGCCGACCGCGTTGCCGTGACCGCTATACGTCGTGATCTCGGCGCCGCGCAGGAATAGAAAATCGGGGTGATCGGGCTGGATCGCCGCGAGCAGCGCGTGCTGCGCGACGGTGTTGTGATCGCTGATGTTCGCGAAGTCCAGGCCGCGGCTACGCGCGAGCGTGATGATCTGATCGAACGTCGCGGTCGCATCGCCACTCTGGATCGAGTGGACGTGGAAATCGCCCTTGTACCAGCGCCGCGTCTGCTCGAGCACCGGTGCCGCGTAGCTCGCTTGCGGCAGCACCGGCAGCGTCGCAACGTCGCGGCACGTGACGTCGATCGCGTAGTGACCGCCAACCGGGTCGAGCTTCGCCTTGCCGATCTCGATCATCCACGTGCCGGCGGGAATCGCGCCTGGCAGGTAGCACCGCGAGGACTGCGCGACGCCGATGATCGAGTTGTCGGTGAGGCCGCCGCCCCAGCCGCGAAAGCCATCTGGTCCCCACGCGCCCCAATCGAGGATCGTGACGTCGGAGCCATCGGTGTGCGCGATCTCGATCTCGACCGTCCCCTCGGGGACGTCGACATCGACGCTCTGATAATCGCCACCCGCGGCACCGACATCACCTTCGTAGTGCATCGTCGAGAGCACCACCGCGACGACGATGCCGATCACGCGGCCACCCACTCGGCGGTGCGACGCCACAGCTCTTGCGCGAGCGCGACATTCGTCGCGAGCTCGGACGGCTGATGCTCGTTGCCGCTCGCGCCGTAGTAGCGACCGGTCTGGTTCGCGAGCGCAGGATCCGCCGCGCAGCGCAGCGAGGCGCGCGAGCCTTCGAGCGGCGTGAGCATGCGGCGGAGGTAGAACCAGCGCAGCGGTTGCGGCAGCTTGCGATAGACGTCGGTCGCGACCCCACCGGGGTGCAGCGAGTACGTCGTGACACCAGTGCCCTCGAGCTGGCGCGCGAGCTCGTTGCTGAACAAGATGTTCGCGAGCTTCGAGACGCCGTATTCGCCGACGCCCGTGAAGGAGCGGGTTGGCCGGTGCACCGCGGTCCAGTCGATGCCGCGGGCACGCTCGTGCACCTTGCTCGCGACCGTCACGATGCGCGCCGTCTTCGCCGCTTTGATCCGATCGAGGAGCAGCGTCGTGAACAGGAAGTGGCCGACGTGATTCGTGCCGAACGCGAGCTCGAAGCCGCTCCTGGTAAAGCCGTGCTGCCCGCCGAGGCCCGCGTTGTTGATCAGGATGTGGATCGGGAGATCCTTCGCGAGGATCTCCGACGCTGCGCTGCGTACCGACGCGAGATCGCCGAGATCGAGGCGAACGACCTCGGGCGCGGTGCCGGTGGCGCTCAGGATCTCCGCGACGACAGGCGCCGATTTGTCCAACGATCGATTCGCGAGGATCAACCGCGCGCCGCGCTTTGCGAGCTCCCCGGCCGTGACTCGACCGATGCCCGAGGTCGCGCCGGTGATCACAACGTTCTTGCCTGCGAGATCGTGAGCCATGTTCCCTGGCGTGTTACCACAGCCCTGAAAAGGAGATTCACATGGGTATCAAGCAGGCACTGGCGATCGGACTCGCGATGGCGAGCATGGCCGCATGCGGCGGCGCGAAGAAGGACAACGGCGGCGGCGCTCTCAAGGGCGACACGCTGTACACGCGTCTCGGTGGTGAAGCCGGTGTGAAGGGCGTCGTCAAAGACTTCGTCGAGAACAACGTCGCGAAGGATGCGCGGATCAACGCGTTCTTCGCGAACGCGGATATCCCGGGCTTCGAGAAGAAGCTGTACGAGCAGATCTGCTCGGCCGCGGGTGGCGGCTGCACGTACTCGGGCAAGGACATGAAGACCGCGCACGCCGGCATGAAGATCAAGCAGGCGGACTTCGACGCGCTCGTCGAGGATCTGGTCAAGGCGCTCGACAACGCGAAGGTAGCCGACGCCGACAAGCAGACCCTCCTCGGGGTCCTCGGTCCGATGAAGGCCGACATCGTCACCGAGTAGTAGTCACTGTTGACGCGCTGCTTCACTCGGAGTACTCCCACCGCGAGAGGTTCTTCCTTAAAGCAGCGAACAAACGACAGCTCCGACGTACGCAGGGAAGCCAGTGAGATACTGGCACAGCCCCCGCTACTGTGACCGGGGACGACGCGGCAGGGCATCTGCCAGCCACTGGGAAACTGGGAAGGCGCCGCGAAGGACGAACCGGAAGTCAGGACACCTCGTACGTCGCTTCCTCGGGTGGAGGGATTCGCGTCGTTCCGGCGTCGAGTTCGTCACCCCGTTACGTGGGGTGACATGTCTCGATTTTCTCTCTTCCTGGTGGTCGCGTCGTCGGCAGCTCATGCCGATCCGGCCACGACGTCCGGAAGCGAGACGATCATCGTCATCGATTCGGCACCGGATGCCGAACAGGCGCGTGATCGCGAGCGCGCACTCGGGGATGCGCCGTTCGTCACGGTGATCCACCCCGACGAGCATCCCGCGACCGCGTCGGTCGCAGATGCGATCGGGACCACGGTCGGTGCGCAGGTGCGTTCGACGGGTGGCTTCGGCGCATTCGAATCGCTGATCGTGCGCGGCGCTTCGCCGGGACACACCGCGGTGTTGATCGATGGCGTGCCGCTGTCGCGGATCGCGGCGGTGACGACGGACCTCGGCCGGTTCTCCTTGGCGTCGTTCGGCGAGGTCGATCTGTATCGCGGTGCGGTGCCGGTCGAGCTCGGTGGCGCGGGGGTCGGCGGCGCCTTGAACCTCGTGACGCGCCTCGGCCGCGGCGAGCATGGCGAGCGCTTCACCCTGTCGCTCGGCATGGGCTCGTTCGGTGCGCGGCATCTGCGCGGCCATTACGGCGATGCCCACGGCGACTGGCAGTCGTCGACGACGATCGGCTATCAAGGCGCGACCGGCGACTTCACGTACTTCTCGGACAACGGAACCCAGCTCAATCCGAACGACGACAGCTACAAGAAGCGCACGAACAACCAGTTCGAGCAGTTCGATCTGGCCTCGCGGATCGGCCGCCAGCACTCCGAGAACGCCGGCGGTGTGCGGATCGCGTACAAGGACCAAGGGCTCCCGGGAAGCGCGTACACGCCGACGTACGCCCCGACGCTCGCGACACTCGATACGATCGGCGATGTTCGGTTCGACACGAACGTCGGGCCGGCACTCGCGAAGCAACTCGGCTATCTCCTCGTCGAGCGCCAGCACCTGCGCGATCCGATGGGCGAACTCGGGCTCGGATCGCAGGCGCGCGACTACCTCACGTTTGCCGGTGGGGCTTCCTCGACCTGGGTCCTGCCGATCGATCGCCATCGCGCGACCGCAGGGCTCGAGCTTCGCGGCGATCGGTTTCGCGATGCCGATGCGGGTGCTGCGCGCGCGGCACTGATCGGCACGCGGATCGGTGGCGCGTTCCTCGCGGTGATGGATCTCGTCGTCGATCCGGATGCGCAGATCATCGTGACGCCTTCGTTCCGGCTCGATGCGGTGCGGACGGCTCCGACCGATCGTGCGGATCCGGCGCGCAGTGATGTCATTCCGAGTCCGCGGATCTCGACGCGCGCGGCGCTCACGTCGATCGCGTCGCTCAAGGCGAGCGCGGGTTACTACGTGCGCCTCCCGACCTTGATCGAGCTGTTCGGCGATCGAGGCAGCCTGCTCGGCAACGGCGAGCTCGTGCCGGAGACCGGCCCCTCGACCGATGTCGGCTTCGTGATCGCCCCGGAGCACGCGCTCCACATTCCGAACGGCGACCTGCCGGAGATCGTGATCGATCGCGTGTTCGTGGAGGTCGCCGGCTTCGCGACACGACCGAGCAACACGATCGTGTTCGTGCCGGCCGCGGGCTCGACGGTGTATCGCCCGATCAATGCGGGTGACGCCCTGACCTATGGCAGCGAGCTCGTCGGTTCGGCGCGGCTCGCGCACACGGTCTCGATCACCGCGAACTACACGCACCTGGTCACCGCGCAACTGTCGACCGATCCGGCCTACGCGAACAAGCAGCTGCCGAGTCAGCCGGCCGAGACCGTGTACGGTCGGATCGATGTCGAGCGTCGCGCGTTCGCGCACACCACGTCGCTGTGGTGCGACGCGACCTGGCAGGGCGACACGTTTCTCGATCGCGGCAACACCCAACCGCTGCCCGATCGCTGGTTGCTCGGTGCGGGCGCACGCATCGAGCTGGTCCCCCACCTCGGCTTGTCCTTCTCGATCGCGAACCTCGCGAACGAACGCACCGAGCAACTCACGCTCACTCCGCCACCGCGTCCCGATCTCGCGATGGTGCCGACCGCTCTGTCTGACTATTTCGGTTTCCCGCTTCCTGGTCGCAGCTACTACCTCGCCCTCGATTGGAGTCTCAAATGAAGTCCCTACTGCTGGTTGTTCCGTTCCTGTTCTCGGCCGCTTGCGGCGACAATGGCTCACAGCCGGGTGCCGACGCAGGTGTCGATACCGCGCCCACCGCCGATGCGGCGCCTGCCATGCCGCGTGCCGTCGCCGTTGCGGGTGACTTCTCCGCACCGCCCGGAACGATCGGTGCGCTCCAGGTCGATGCGCTCACGGTGCAACAGGGCCTGGTCGCTGGCATCGTCACCGACGATCCGCAGCTCCGCAAGCTCGGCAACACGCTCTACGTGATCAACCGCGACACGAACAACGTGACCGGCGTCGACGCGACGACGTTCGCGCTCCTCGGCCAGCTCGGCACCGGCGCCGGTTCGAACCCGCAAGATGTCGCCGTCGTTGGCACGACGCTGTACGTGCCCGTGCTAGGCGGGACCGGCGTGGTCTACGGCAAGCTCGGCGACAGCACGTTCACCGCGATCGATCTCGCGACGACGGTCGGCGATCCCGATGGCAAGCCGGACTGCACCTCGGCGATCGCCGTCGGCACCGATGTCTACGTCGGCTGCGGAGATCTCGCTGGCTTCACCCCGCGCGGCAACGGCGTGCTCGTCGTGATCGATTCGGTGACGAACACGGTCCGCACGCACATCTCGCTGCCGGTGGCGAACCCGCAAGCACTCACGAAGATGATGGGCACGAACATCATCATGACGACGTACGACTCGCCAGCCGGCTGCACGATCAAGATCACGCCGGGCACCACGCCGACCGCGCAGTGCCTGACGATGAACGCCGCGCTCGGTGGTCAGCCGATCGCGTTCGATGTCGCGGGCACCACGCTGTGGTTCGCGTACTCGGCTGCCGACTTCTCGCACAACTGGGCGCGCTCGTACGACACGACCAGCTCGACGTACGCCTCGAACAGGCTGACGCCGGATACGCAATCGATCACCGATATCGCGGCATGCGCCGACGGTAAGATCGTCGTGATGGATGCGCCGTCTGGCTCCACCAACCCCGGTGGGTTCCGCGTCTACAAGGGTACGAGCGAGCTCACGACGGCTGCGTTGCCGCTCGGCATCAAGCCGGTCTACGGCGACGCCACCGTCTGTTACTAACGGCTCGGCGGATCGGGTTGAGCCTTCGCGGGCGCGATCTGGTTGTGGAGCTCGGTCTCGATGTCGGCGACGTTCGTCGCCTCGACCATCGCCGCGAGCTCGCGATCTCCCGATAGATCGATGCCTTGCTTCTCGGCGAGCTTGGTCACGAGCTGGAGCAGCTTGGTGAGCTCTTCTTCGGCGATCAAGTTGACCTCGAGATCGAGCTCGGAGCGCATCTCGTCGAGCCGCGAGGATCGCTTCTGCGCGATCAGCACGAAGATCGACAGCACGATCGCCTCGAGCGAGATCAACATGGTGATGACGACGTCGTGCTCGTGCCACAGGTACCAGGCGCCGAACCACGCGAGGTTGATCGCGAGGAACACCGGCGTCCCGAGCGCATTCGCGACCCGATCGGCGATCCGTTCGACATGCGTGCGCTTCGGGTCGGCACGGTCGCGGAGGGTTCGGATCCGTCTAGCGTCGTCGCGGGCCATGCTCGTTTATAGTGACTACTCGCGGGGGCGCACGCAGTAGGCCTCGGCCACGATCTCGATCGTCGTCGTCGGCGAGGTGTTCTTGTAGTCGCAGCGCCACGACGCTGTGGCGTCACCGCTCGTACTTCCGACCGGTCGGGTCGCGAGCAGCTGGGCGAGCCACTGCGGATCCGCGTAGCAGCCGCCGGTCACGAGCAGATCCTGCGCGCGATCGCAGCTCGCGACCGCCGTCGCGACGAGCCCACCACCGACGGAGACTCGCGATTCTTTCCGCGTGAGATCCGATTTCTGACCGTAGGCACCCGGCGGTCCCGACGGACCTTTCGGACCCTGCGCGCCTTGCGGCCCCTGGAGTCCTTGCGCCCCCTGCAGCCCTTGAACGCCCTGTGGCCCTTCAACGCCGGTGGGACCCGGATCTCCCTTCGTCCCGCGCGGACCCTCGGGCCCCGCCGGGCCGATACCTCCCGGTCCGATCGGACCGGCCGATCCTTGCGGCCCCGGCGGGCCGAGTGGCCCGGGCGGGCCGCTGAGGCCCGAGGCCGAACCCTTCGCGAGAAGCACCGCGGCAACTTTCTGCGCGTCTATTTCACCGCGTTGCTCGAGCTTGGCGATCCGCTGATCGTGAACGGCCACGCGCGCAGGCGTCCTGTCGTCGGGAGGCGGTGCGTCGGGGTGACATGCGGCCGCCACCAGACCGATCAACACGGCGCGTCTCACGGCGTCATCGTACACGCAGTCAGCGCAGTTTTTTTGCCCCCGCCCGGTTGATGGGCGTAGCTGGAGGCGATGATTTCGCTGGTCGATGTTCGCCTCGACCACCCACGCGGTGGTGCACCGTTGATGGCCGAGGGTAATCTCCATGTCGCAACCGGTGACGTAGCGATGGTGGTCAGCGCCGCGGGCGTCGGCAGCTCTCGCCTCGTCGCCGCGATGCTCGGTGAGGTCACCCCGAGCGCGGGCCGGATCGAGGTGCTCGGGCAGAACGTCGCGAAGCTGCGGCGCTCGTCGCTACGACTCCTGCGGCGCAAGGTCGGTATCGTTCCTCAAGATCTGTGTCTCCTCGAAGATCGCAGCGCCCAGATCAATGTCGCCTTGCCGCTCGAGATCGATGGCATCCCGCGCTCGATCTCGATCGCGAAGGCGAACGAGGTGCTCGCGCAGCTCGGGCTCGAAGATGAAGCCTCGCTACCGGTCGAATGTCTGTCGAGCTCGGCTCGCCAGCGGGTCGCGGTCGCGCGTGCGCTCGTGCGCGATCCGGCGCTCGTGATCGCCGATCACCCGACGATGTGGCAGGACGCGGCCGGCGCCGAGCTCGTGTGCAAGGCGCTCGCGACGTGCGGTGCGACCGTGCTCGTGTTCGGTCGCGACTACGCGCTGCGCACGATCGCGGAGCGCTTGAAGTGGCGCCAGCTGGCGCTGATCGATGGCGCGCTCGAGCCGCTCGGTGAGGTGCTGCTGGACGGTCAATCGATCGAAGACCTGCTGCTCGGCATGGAGTCCGTGCCGATCCCGAATCTGTTGCCGTTCCCGCTCTCGGCGCGGACCGCGGGGGTCGCATGAAGATGCGCACGATCCGCAGGCTGAAGACGCTCGCACCCCGCCGGTTGCGCGCGCAGAGCGACGCGACGATGGAGCCCGATCCGGGGCCTGCGCCCGAGGAGATCTTCGATCGGTCGACCGGACCCTTCACGCATCGCCGCTCGATCTCGCTACCTGGCGCCGCCGACGAGGAAACTTGATCGCCTCGACCCTGCGGCGTGCGATGCGGTTGATCGCGGAACGCAAGCGCGCAGCCGCGTGGACGGTCCTCGCCGCGCTCTGCGCCCTCACCGTCGCGGCGATCGCCCTCGTGGTCGCGAACAACGTCGAGCGCTGGACCACTGCACCGAAGGCCGGCGGCGGCAGCATGGTCGTGTATCTCGGTGAAGGCGTGAGCGCGGACAGCGCGCGCGGCCTCGTCGCACAGCTCGCGAACCAACCCGGCGTCGAGGCGGCGGAGCTCGTCGCCCCCGAGATCGCCGCGAAGCGGCTCGAGCAAGCGCTCGGCGCGGATGCCGCGCTGCTCGACGGCGTCGATCTCGCGAGCTTGCCCGCGACGGTCGAGGTCACGCTCGCGCCCGGCGTGCGCGACGTGATCTCGATGAGTCCGATGTTGCGTGCGTTGCGCAGCTCGCCGGGCGTCGAAGACGTGATCGTGGAGGATGGCGGCGAGCCGCCCAGCGGTGCCCTGGCAGCGATGCGCACGCCGATCTGGATTGGCGCCGCGTTGCTCGCGGGGCTGGCGCTCGTGGTCGTCCTCGCGGCCATCCGCGTGAGGTTCGAACGCGATCGCCAAGAGCACGCGGTGCTGCACTTGTTGGGCGCGTCGCCGGCCTTCAGCGTGGTGCCGACCGCGCTCGCCGGGGCCGTGCTCGGCCTGTGTGCTTCTCTCGGCGCATCGCTGCTCGTGTGGTTCGGGATCGATCGGTTCGGCGACGAGCTCGCGATCCACATCACGATGCCCGCGCTCGGGGCGATCGCGCTGTTCGTCGCGGCCGGGGCAGGGCTCGGGCTCGTCGCGGGCGGGCTCGCCGGAGTGGCTCGTGTCGCGCGCTAGTCGGCTGCGCCACCGAGCCGCCAGGCGAGCAAGTACCCTTGGGGTGCACCTCGCGTTGCTCTCGGCGATCGCGATCTCGACATCGGGCAACGCCGCGCCAATCGATCCGCATTCCGCACTCGCGAACCAGCTCGCGGCCGAGACCGACACGCTCGCGAAGAGCATCGCGACCGTCGACGACAAGCTCCACGATGCCGATCGAGTTCGCCTCCATCGCCTGCACGCGGCGATCCGAACGTTGCACGCCCCGCTGCTGGTCGGCGCGACGCCCGACGAGCGGATGGCGGTCGCGCGCCGGCGCGCGGCGGCGCGGCTCCTGCTCGAGCGTGATCAGCACGAACGCTCGCTTCTCGCCGACGAGACCGCGCACCTCGCGGACGCGCAGAAGGCGACCTCCGCGGCGACCGAACGCGCCGCCACGATCGCGCTTCCCGAGGCCCTGATCGCGCCGGCCAAGGGCACGATCGCGCGCCACTTCGGCGAGTACCTCCACGAGCGCTCGAAGGCGACGCTGTCTCGCCGCGGGGTCGATCTCGAGGTCGAAGATCACGCCCCCGCGATCGCGCCTGCTGACGGTGTCGTGCGCTACGCCGGGGTGATCCGCGGCCTCGATCACGGCGTCATCCTGGATCACGGCGACTACCTCACCGTCGTCGCGAAGCTCGGCGAGCTCACGCTCCCGGTCGGCACCCGCGTCGCGAAGGGCGACCGGCTCGGGCGTGCCGCTCACCACCGCATCTACGTCGAAGTTCGTGCAAAGATCGGTCCCGGCGGGCTGCCGATCGATCCCGAGCCGCTGTTCAAGCGATAAGCTCTGCGCATGTCGCGCGCCTCCCACATCGCAGCGTTCGCCGCCGGTGCGGTGGCGGTCACCACCACGCTCGCGGTCGCCGTGCCGAAAGACACGACGCGGTTTCGTACGTTCGATGGCTTCGCGCAGGCGCTGTCGCTGATCGAAGCGAACTACGTCGATACCGTCGACGAACAGGCGTTACTGCGCGATGCCCAGCGCGGCATGCTGCACAACCTCGACGTCCACTCGACGTACTTGCCGCCGAACCGCTACCAGAAGCTGCGCCAGGACACCGAGGGTGAGTTCGGCGGCATCGGCGTCGTGCTCGCACCGGGGTTCATCGACGACGCGCGCCCGAGCGTACCGCCTTTTCCGATCATCGACGAGCTCGCCGAGAATTCACCCGCCGCGGTCGCGGGACTGCAGCTCGACGATCGCGTGACCGCGATCGACAACGCGCCGACCGCCGAGGCTGGCAAGGAGCTCAAGGAAGCCGGCGCGTGGGAAGCGAAGCTGCGCGGTGGCTCGGGGACCCGCGTCGCCGTCTCGGTGATTCGCGTCGGCTGGAAAGATCCGAAGACGTTCACGCTCGTGCGCGCACAGGTCAAGCAGGCGACCGTGCACGCCAAGCCGCTCGAGCCGAAGATCGGCTATCTCCAGATCTCGCGGTTCTCCGAGGCCACGTCGGGCGATGTGGCGACCGGGCTCGGCGAGCTCCGCAAGCAAAACGCGCTCGGCGCGCTGGTGCTGGACCTGCGGGGAGATCCCGGTGGGCTGGTCGATCAAGCCGTGCTCGTCGCCGACCAGTTCCTCGACGAGGGCACGATCGTGACGATCCGGGGTCGCAAGGGCTCGGTCGAGACCCAGACGGCGCACAAAGGGGGCGGCGGCGTCGGCGTCCCGATCATCGCGCTCGTCGACGGTGGAACGGCCTCGGCCGCCGAGATCCTCGCGGCCGCGCTGCACGACCACGATCGGGCGACGCTCGTCGGGCTGCCGACCTACGGAAAGGGCACGGTCCAGACCTTCTACGATCTCGAGGACGGCGGCGGCCTGAAGCTGACGACCGCTCGGTATTTGACGCCAAAGGGCAACTCGCTGGAATCTAAGGGCATCGTCCCGGACAGCCACGTAGATGCGTTTACTCCCGAAGAGATCGTTGCAGGGGGTGGAAGTGGCAGCGGAACTGGTGCCACAATAAACGGTGCGGGGTCGGACGATCCTCAACTCGCTGTGGCGCTCCAACTTGCAAGAGCTGCGCTCCACATCGGGAACAAGTAGTCCGCCCAGCGGTTGTTTAGGCAACGCTTGGACTGGTACAACCAATCAGACGTTGGGCTCTCGCCCGATGTCCACACGGGGCGCATCGCACGATGTTCAAGCTGGTGATCCAGGATGACGAGGGGAAGACTACGGTCGTTCCTCTGATCCGTGACGAGATCACGATCGGTCGCAAAGAAGGCAACACGATCCGGCTCACCGAGCGGAACGTGTCGCGTCGGCACGCGCGCATCCTGCGTAGCAACAACGAGGTCCAGATCGAGGACCTCGGTAGCTACAACGGTATTCGCGTCAACAATGCGCGGATCGCGGAGCGTGTCTCGCTACGGATAAGTGACCAGGTCCAGATCGGCGACTACAAGCTGTATCTGAAGGCCGAAGGTGTCGAGCAGGTCGACGACGCGCGGACGATGCCGATCGAGCGGATCGAGAACGGCGGCATGGCGACCGAGGTGATGCCGGCGATCGCGCCTGCAACCACGACCGCGCCGATTCCGGCTACGCCTGCGCCCGTGACAGCCCGCGGCCTCGGTGTCGCCGATACGGATCCCTCAGGTCGACCCGTCCAGACCACCGCGCAGATCCAGGCGCAGGTCAATCCGCAGACCGGCTACGGCAAGCTCGTCGTGTTGTCGTCGAACTTCGCCGGCAAGGAGTTCGAGCTCACGCGGCCGCAGATGATCGTCGGGCGCACCGACGAGAACGACCTCGTCGTCAACCATCGCTCGATCAGCCGCAACCACGCGAAGATCACGCGCGACACCGAGACCCAGCGCTACACGATCAGCGACCTCCAGTCGTCGAACGGCGTGCGGGTCAACGGGCAGGACTACGGCAAGGTCGAGCTGCGTCGTGGCGACGTCGTCGATCTCGGCCACGTCCGGCTCCGCTTCGTCGAGCCCGGTGAAGACTTCTTGTTCTCGCGCGATGCGGTGATCGCCGATGTCGAAGGCACGGGTCCCAAGAAGGGCATGCTGGTCGCGGTGATCCTCGCGATCATCGTCATCGGTGCGGTCGGCGTGTTCTTCATCATGAAGAAGAGCGGCGAGAACCCCACCCCGATCAAAGACACGGGCAGCGACAGGCTCGTCGTCAACGGTAGTGATGGCAGCGGCTCGGCCGCGCTCGTCGTGCCCGATCTGACGAGCGACGCCGCGCCTGCCATCGTCCCGGCGAATGCCGAGGCGCAGAAGGTGATCTCCGAGTGCGAAGACTACCAGGCCGCTGGCAACTGGCCGGACCTCAGCAGTTGCGGCACGCGCCTCCTGTCGATCGATCCCACGGCCGCCGAGCAGTACAAGACCAAGGCGAAGATGGAGTCCGCGGCTGATCGCAGCAAGGGACACATCCAGCAGTCGCTCAAGGACGAGAACTACAAGCAGGCCAAGAAGGAGCTCGGCGACATTCCCGATGACTCCGTCGTCAAGGCGTCGATGCGCGACGCGGTCGCAGCTGCCGACGAGAAGTTGTTCGCCGATCGCAAGGCCAAGGCTGGTAGCCTGGCCCAGGCGAACAAGTGCGGCCAGCTCGATACGCTCATTAACCAGGTCACGACCCAGGATCCCGACGTCGGTCAGCGGCTCAAGAGCGACAAGGATCTGACGTGCAAGACCATCGCGGTCACCCCCGTCGAGACGGATTGCACGACCGTGCTCCGCAACCCGGCGAACGCCGAGTGCAAGCAGCAGTTCTGCAAGGGTCATTCGGAGAGCAGTAGGTGCGGCGGTGGCGGTCAGGCGACTGTCGGCTGCAATGCCGAGGCATTGACGAGCCAAGGCAGCGACGCCGAATCGCGCGGCGACCACACCGGCGCCGTCGTGCTCTTCGAGTTGGCGCTCAAATGCAAGGGCCCCGATGTCCACCTGGTCCAGCTCGCGTTCATGTCGTCGTGCAATGGCTCGCAGCTCGCGCCCGCGAAGAAGTACTGGAAAAAGATGTCGCCGGAAGCGCAGAACCGGCTGCTCCAGATCGCGATCCGAGCGCACTGGACCAAAGACCAGCTCGACAACTAAACGGCTTTAGTTGCCGCAAGTTTGACGTGGGCGACGGGACTGGTGTAACCAGATCGTAGTCTGGGTGCACTACCCCGGAGAACCCATGCGTCCAATTGCGACTGCGCGTCTCGTTGGTCTGTCGCTCGCGCTCCTTTCTGGAGTTGCAGCGGCCCAGACCGTCCCCGGGGGAGATATCCAGCTGGATACCTTCCGACCCGCGATCGATTCGCGCGGCTACCTCACGGTCAACGCATCGCAACCACTCGGCGACAAAGAGCTGTCGTTCGGGATCGGCGCTCTCGACTGGGGCCATCACCTGCTGTCGTTCGGCAATACCAACAATAGCTCGTTCTTCGGCTCGAAGTGCGCGGGCAACGCCGGCTCTTGCTACTCGATCGACAACGTCGTCACCGCGACCCTGATCGCCGCTTTCGGTATCCACGCAGGCCCCGCCGAGCTCGAGTTCGGCGCCTCGGTGCCGTTCGTGATCATGGGTGGCGATCGCGGCCCCGATATCGACGCGGCCGATCCGAACGGTGCGAATCAGTTCCACATCTCGGGCCAGGGCATCGGCAACGTCGGTCTTCACTTCAAGACGCGGTTCATCAAGACCAGTCGCCCGCCGCACGTCGGCCTCGGCTTGATCGCCAGCCTCTACCTGCCGACGCCGTCGACGTATCAGAACAAGTTCATTGGCTCGAGCAAGCTCAGCCCGCAGATCATCGGCATCCTCGATAAAGAGTTCTTCGCTCAAGGCCGGCTGCGCATCGCCATCAACGGCGGCATTCGGATTCGCGACACGGTCTCGTTTACCGACACCGCTACGACGAACGGCGCGACCCCGACGAACGGCACGATCACGTCGAGCGGTGAAGTTCCGTTCGGCGGCGCGGTGGCCTGGGGCATTCGCCCGCAGAAGTTCGATGTCGTCGCCGAAGTGTTCGGTGCGATTCCGATCGGTAACCACATCAACTACCAGCCGCTCGAAGCCGATCTCGGCATCAAGCTCTACCTCGCGCGCAACTCGTTCCTCTCGCTCGGCGCTCGCCGCGGCCTGATGACCGACAAGGGTGCGAGCCCCGACATCGGCGCGTTCATCGGCATCGTGTTCGAGCCGAACATCGGCGACCGCGATGGCGACGGTATCAAGGACGACGTCGACAAGTGTCCGGACGATCCGGAAGACTTCGACGGCTTCGAGGACGAAGACGGTTGCCCCGATCCGGATAACGATCGCGACGGCATCCCGGACGTCGACGACAAGTGCCCGAATATCCCGGAAGACAAAGACGGCTTTCAGGACGAAGACGGCTGCCCCGAAGGCAACAAGAACGATCGCGACGGCGACGGCATCCTGGACGACGTGGACAAGTGCCCGGACGATCCGGAGGACTTCGACGGCTTCCAGGACGAAGACGGCTGCCCGGATCCGGATAACGATCAAGACGGCATTCTCGATGTCGACGACCTCTGCCCGAACGATCCGGAAGACAAAGACGGCTTCGAGGACGAAGATGGCTGCCCCGATCCGGACAACGACAAGGACCGTATCCTCGACAAGGATGACAAGTGTCCGAACGAGCCCGAGACCTACAACGGCTTCGAGGATGAAGACGGCTGTCCCGATCGCGGTCGCGTCGTCGTGACCGATACCTCGATCGAGATCCTCGACATGGTCTACTTCGAATACGACAAGGCGATCATCAAGACAGAGTCGTACCCGATCCTCGATGCCGTCGCGTCGACGATGCAGGGCAACCCCTCGATCCAGCTGATCGAAGTGCAGGGTCACACCGACGAACGCGGCGATGACGCTTACAACCTCGATCTCTCCGATCGTCGCGCTCACGCGGTGAAGGACTACCTGGTGGGCAAGGGCGTTACCGAGACGCGCCTCACCGCTCAGGGCTACGGCGAGACCCAGCCGATCGATCGCAATCACAACCAGGCAGCTTGGTCGAAGAACCGCCGCGTCGCGTTCTTGATCCTCAAGCGCGCGACGGACTAGCGCGCTAGGGTCACGGCGTGATCAAACTGATCGTCTATCTCGCGATCATCGTCGCCATCGTCTGGTTCTCGGTGACGGTGAAGCTCGGGACCAAGACGCTCGTCGAGCACGTCCGCGCGATCTGGCACACCTCCGAGGTCCAGGACCTCAAGCACGGGGTCGAGGACAAAGCGGGCCCCACGGTCGACAAGCTCGAGCGTGGTGCAAAGGCCGGCTACAAAGAGATGGCCGGCTCCGATGTCGACGCAGGCGTGCCGGACGCCGCGCGATGAGGTTCCCGCTGACCGACCTGTTGATCGAAGAGGCGAAGAAGTTCGAGCTCCGGTCCGCGTGCGGTGATTGCTTCTTCTGGAGGGCATCCGAGGCACCCCACTGCGCGCACGACTGGCCCGACGAGGGTCAGCGCCGCTGGCCGCTCGACGCGCCCGATCCGGTGACGGGCGAGCGCCCGACCGAGGTCGCGTTCTGTAAAGAGTTCGAGCTCCGCTAGGGAGCCAACAAGACCTCGGTCGTCCACGCCCCGCAGCGCCGGATCCGATCCTTCGGCGTATCGCAGCGCGAGATCATCAGCGCCTTCTCGCTCGCACCGAGGCCCGTGGCTGCCAGTGGAATCGCGAGCTCGAGCACCCATTCTTCGTCGTCGTTCGAAGGGTCATCGAGCGTGCCGTCGCGATCGATGCTTGTCCTGATCCCCACGAGGTTCGGCGTGACGACACCCGTGGCGTCCGCATGAAAGGCGAGTCCACCGATCTTCACGTCGAAGTATTCGCCGGTCCGGATGTCTTCATCGGCGGCATAGAGCCCCAGATAGAGGTAGTGGTCGTCGTGGAGCAGAAATGCCTCGGAGTACGGGCGGGCAGGCTCGTGATCGTCGGCCACGAGCACGTGGCGCAGGGTCCGCTCGGACCAATCCGGTTCGTCGAGCTCGCCATCGAGCTTGATCGCCGCCGTGGTCGTCGGGATGAGGTCGCGGTGTTCAGCTGGATGTGATTTGCACGCGAACAACATCGCGAAGAAGAGGCCGCCTCGGATCATGCGCCGGCGCCGCTCGCGGTGATGGTGAACGCATCGATCACCGCGTGCGTTTGATAGTTGTAGGTCGTCACCGTGATCGTGCCGCTCGCGTTGCGGTTCACGAGCGAGTAGCCGTAGTCGGTTCCACTCGTGAGCGGCGCGCCACCGATGCCCATCACGATCTCCTTGGTGCTGCTGTAGTGCGAGTACGTGTGGGTGTGACCGACGATCAGCAGCGTGAGCGGATGCGCGTCGATGATCGTCTGGCTCTGCGAGCACGAGGTCTGGCTCACTGCATTCGTACCTTCGTGGCGAACCACGAACGTGTAGGTCGTGGGTTTCGAGAGCTCGGCCGTGAGCCAGCTCGCCTGCGTCGTATCCCAGGCGTTGCACGCCGTGACCACGAACTTCGCGGTCCAGCTGTTGTCGGTCGCGACGACATTCTTGGTGTAGTACGGCAACGTCTCGTTGATCGGTCCCAGCATCGTGCTGAGGAAGCTCGTGTAGTTCGCCGTCATGCCATCCGTGCCCTGGAGCCCGCAATTGGACGCCGTCGCGCCGGTGCACTCGTGGTTGCCGAGCGCCGGATACTGGATACCGCTGTAGTGGTTACGAGCGGTCATGTACAGCGCGAGCTGCGCCGTCACCTGCGAGGCCGTGTCCGCGAACATATAGTCACCGGTCGAGACCACGAACGGCACGGCGGGCGTCTCGGCCTCGAGGTCCTGATAGATCTTCGTGATGATCGCCGTCGGATATCCGGCGGTGTCCCCCGGATTCGGTGGCCGCGTATCGCCCACGATGCCGAAGCGAAGGTCACTCGAAGTGATGCCAGAACCAGAACCCACCGAGCGAGCATCTCCGGTCTGACCTCCGTCGCCGTTCGTTCCTGACGACGACGATCCACAACCGGCCACTAGTATCGCAGCGCACCACACAACAGCTCGCATTTCGGCACGATACGCCCTCGGTCTCGAACCATGTCTGACATCCAATCGCAGGCCGACGGATGAGAATCTCGAACGTCGCTCATGTCGAGAGCGAACTCCTCGCGACCTTTGGACAGACGGTGGTGTGAACGAGGCAGTTTGGTTCGTCTCCGCGTCTCGATCGCGGCTCCAGAACGTGAAGAATGAGAATCGAGGTGTGATCGAATCTGCACGTTGGGGGCAAACAACCCGATATGCCTCCCAACATCGAACCGCGTATGCGGCAACTACGCGGGTACGGAGATCGAGTGCCTTCCATTGGCCAAGGATCAGCGTAGTTCGAGGTTTCAAGACCCAGGATCAATGCGGACATCATCCGCTGCTACGAGGGGATGACTTCAAGGCTGCGCCGAGCATGCAAGTAGCTCGAGCTGACACCAGAGATCAGTTCGAGCACGAACTCGCGCTGGCGCCGTTGAAGCGGCAGGTTAGTTCTTCGCGTACTCCTGGAGCCGGTACTGGATCGTGCGAACGCTAACGTCGAGCATCTCCGCCGCCTTTGCGGTGGAACCGCGGGTCGCTTCGAGCGTGGCCTCGATCGCCCAGCGCTCGATCTCCGCGAGCGTCGCGCCGGGAACGTTGACTGCACCGTGCGCGCTGATCCGATGATCCGTCACGAGGTCATCAGCGTTGATTTGCGCGCCTTCAGAGAGCACTACCGCGCGTTCGATCGCGTTCTCGAGCTCGCGAACATTGCCGGACCACCGGCTCGCGAGTAGCTTCGTGCGCGCATCCAAGCTGAAGTCCTCGACGTGTTTCATGTTGTCGGCCGCGAACCGCCGCAAGAATGCGCTCGCGAGCACGAGAATATCGCCGCCGCGTTCGCGCAGCGCTGGCATCTCGAGGTGCACGACGTTGAGGCGGTAGTACAGATCCTCGCGAAACCGGCCCTCCGCGATGGCGGCTGGAAGATCACGATTCGTCGCCGCGATCACGCGGACATCGACCGCGATCGTCTCGTTGCCGCCGACCCGCTCGATCGCACGCTCCTGGAGCACGCGCAGCAAGCGAGTCTGGACCAGCGGTGAAATCTCGCCAATTTCGTCGAGAAACAACGTGCCGCCATGCGCTTGCTCGAACCGCCCGATCCGACGCTTGTCCGCGCCGGTGAACGAACCCTTTTCGTGCCCGAACATCTCGCTCTCGAGGAGCGTCTCGGGAACCGCCGCACAGTGAAGGGAAACGAACGGTGCCGCCGCGCGTGGAGACAGCGCGTGAATCGCGCGAGCCAGCTCGCCTTTTCCTGTTCCGCTCTCACCCGTGATCAACACGGTCGCGCGCGATGCTGCGACCTGGCGTGCGACCCGATAGATCTTCTGCATCGGTGGGCTCGCACCGATGAGACCTTGCAATCCTTCCGATTCTCGTTCGCGCAGTTGACGGCGTAGATTTTCGGTTTCCACTCGAAGCGAGCGGCGTTCGCGAGCGCGCTCGATCGAGATCACCAGCGCATCGAAATCGATCGGCTTGATGAGGTAGTCGGCTGCGCCTGCCCGCATCGCCGCGACCGCCGACGAGACATCGCCGACGCCCGTCGCCACGACGACGGGCAGATCGCGGTCGAGCTCGTGCAGCTTCGCGCACAGCGCCATCCCATCCATGCCGGGCATCATCAGATCCGTTACGACTACTTCTGGTGGATGCTCGGTCGCGATCGCCAGTGCGGCGTCTCCGTCGTTCGCGACCTCGGCGTTGTATCCGGCCTGGCGAAGCAGTCTTTGCAACCCGACGCGCGCATTCTGTTCGTCATCGACGACGAGGATGCGTGGGCCGCTCACGCGGTCTTTCCCTCGGGCTTTGCGCTCTTTACGAGGTGAGCCAGAACGAGGCGCTCGAGCTGGCGGAGCTCATCGACAGCCGCGGTAATCGCCCCGACGATCTCCGAATCATCGTCGGGCTTCTGAAAGGCACGCTCGAGGAACGCCAAGTGCAAGCGCGCAGCGTGGAGCCGGCCTCGAATCTCTTGAGCGATCATTCGTACACCGGAACAGCTACGTGCAATCTCGTGACCAAGCTCGCGTAGTCGAGGGGCTTGGCAATCACTGCGACCCGCCGAGTTTGCGGCTCTCCTGTTTCGCTGTCTGGGGTCACCGGTGACCACGAACACCTGCATCCCAGCGCGAGCTAGACGCGCGTGACGAGCGATAACCAGGCCATCTGCTCCAGGTACATGATAGTCAGTGATCAAAGGATCAGGGATCGGCTCGCGCGCTAACCGTGCGAGCGCAGCTGCTCCATCCGGCTCCACTTCGGTGTCGTATCCGTCCTCACTGCGGAGTCGACCCAGCAAGAACGCGGTGCCCCCTTGGCGATCGCGAGGCCAAGCCCGGTTCCGAGGTTCACGTGACGCGACGTACACGACACCGGTCACTTGATTCCGGGCCCGCATCGGCGCACCGAGCAACGAGTGGATCCCTTTCGATCGGAAGCTCGGACTTGCGCCCAAGTCATCGAAGTCGTCGAAGCACATCGCGGTCCCGTTCGCCGCGATTCTTCCCGCGGCGCCCGTTCCAACCAACGTCTCGAGATCGTCATGGTCTTCGAGGCCGCTGCTCGCTCGACGTCGAAGCGTCTTACCATCCGCGCTGACCAGCAGCACCGCCGCGCCATCCGTAGCAAACATCGAGCGCATTGCATGGAGAACTTCGGCGAGCGACTCCTCGAGGGTCGCCCCGTCGAGAGCGGCCTTGGAGATGGTCTGCAGATCGTGCAGCACTCGGTTCGCCTGTTCGACCTTGGCGCTGGTTGCCTCCAGAGCCAGCTGGCTGTGATGGCGATCCAGCGAGCTCCCGAGCTGCGTTGCAGCCACTTTGATGAACAGCCGGTCGTTCTCGTCAAACGCTGTCGTTCTCTCGATCTGGAACATGCCGAACACGTCGCCACTTCCTAGACACCCACGTGAAGCTCGCAGTGCGAACCCCGTGCCGCACAGTCGAGCCTCCGACCGCGGGTCAATCGATCCTTGCGACGGCGGCGACGGCGAGCGCATGCAAGCGGTGCATGCCGAGCTGCACAATTTGCACGGGCGACCGGGTAGAACCGGACGAGCTGGAGATAGGCGGCAGCTTCGCATCGGCTTGGTTGGCTGCGAGCGTGACGTAGCGCGCCGAGACCATCGGCGACCGCGCCATGTGCACGTCGCTGACGACCCTGCGCACGCGACGCACGCAATGCGCGTCGCTTCGGTCCGAGCGTCGGTCCGTCGAGCGCCCGCATGCGCCGGCGCCGGGCATGCATCGTGCTCCGCACCTGGACATGACCTGCCAACGCGAGGGAACGCACGCGAATGTCGAAGTAGTGGTGAACCACCAGCTCGTTCGCGCCTCCGCGATCGACGCGACGGTGTAATCGCCGTGCTGGCGGCAACCGTTGACAGTCAGTGCGAAGAGTCGGCTCCGGAGTTTCCCGTCGCGATCCAGATCAAGACGCCGACGCGGACGTTCAACTTGTTCTTTTACTTCGCACTCGATGGTGCGGGGATGATCTGGTTCAAATCGATCCCGGGTGCATCTTCCGCGACGAATTCGGTCGCGCCGGAGTGGCGCGTGTTCGGAACTGGACTGCCGCACAACGAGACCAAGAAAGACTTCGTGCCACCGCGCCGGATCGAGTCGATCAATGCGGACCTCGACGAGATCATGGCGGTGTCCGAGGACCACCGCATGTACAGCCTGCGCTGGTTCGAGAACCCCGTGTTCAAGGAAGATATCCCGGCCGGCGCGTGGGGTGATGTTCACGGTTGGCCAGTCCACGGACCGCTGAGCTTCGACCAGCGTCTCCTCGACAATCGAGGCTGGGCGATCGGTCGACGGACCCGGAGCTTCGTCCTGTTCGAGGACATCGCGGGTCGCACGCACGACGGCGGCGGCGGGCTCTCGACGTACTACGTGCTGAGCGCCGACGGCACGTCGATCGCGTTCTCCGATTCCGGGTTGCCGCCCGATTTTAGCCACACGATCGGTGGTCCCGATCGATCGACGTTCGTCGCCGAAGCGATGGAGGTGTGTGCGGACACGATCTTCCTGGTCAACGCATACGGCGACCTGCGCACGCGGATGATCGACTTCGATACCGATGGCTCCGACACGATGTTCTTTGTGTACAGCTACGACCGGAAGGACCCGCGTCCAGACGCGATCGCGATTCCCGCAGAGGGCTGGTTCGCCCACAAGCCAATTCCGCTCGAGGGTCAGGCGCAAATCGCGAGCCGGCTCGCGATCGTGTTGACGGGCAAGCACAATCGCGATCGCGAGCTTCGCGTGGCGGGCTTCGATCGCAGCCGTCGGCCTGGCTACTACGCGAAACGGATCTTCGATCAAGAGCTCGGATCCCCCGTGCGCACCGACGCGGACACGTGGCGGTTCACGGCAGATGACTCGGTCCCCATCGATCCGGCCCGCCTGCTCGATCCGGCCTACACGGATCCGGATCCGCAGCGCGCCGCGACGCGCACCACGATCGTTCGACACATCATGCCGCCACGTCATGTCGCGAGCCGCGACATGGCATTCACCGGTAAGCTGCGCATCGCGGAGACGCGCATCGACGTCACCGCCGAGATCCTCGACTTCAATCTGGAGTGGTCGCCCGCGCGCTTGGTGTTCACCTCGGGCGCTACCTCGATCGAGGTCACGTTTCATACCTCGGAGAAGTGGTTCCACCTGCTGCGCTTCGATCCGGGCCATGACGGCACGCCAAAGGAGTTCCAGGCAACATTGGAGCTCACACCAGCCGCACGCGCGACGGAGCATCCGGTGCTGCGAACGGTCGTCGCCGCGCTCGCCCAGTTCCACCTCGTCGCGTTCGCGTGGTTCGTCCAGGCGACCGAGGCGTATCTCGACATCGAGTCCAAACCAGAGGCGGACCGTCCGCTCGTGACCCTGAAGTTGCTGCGGAGTGGCCGTGGGTACGCATCGCTCGCCAGTGCCAGACGCATCGCACTTCGCCAGCACGCGTTCACGGATGCGGCACACGTCGTCACGCTCGGTATCGGTAAGCCACTGCTCGGGTTGACCACGGCGGACCTATCGGCGCTGCGCGAGGCGGTGGCACGAAATCTCAAGGCGGCCGCAACGTTCGTGATCGCGGCGGAAGCGCCAGAACGCCAGGACGCCGCGACTCCGAAGTGGCTACGGCCGAGCTTGTTGGGTGCGTTACGCCACATCGCGCGACCGTGGCTGATCGGCGTCGTGCTGCCACTCCTGCCGTTTCGGAACATCTCGACCACCGAGGCGGCCTACTACGCGAAGAACCTCGCCACGAACCTGCCGCTGTTGCTCGCCCGAAGCCGCGCGCTCAAGGAGGTGCTGCTCGGCTACGCGCAGCGCGACCTGGCTCACGCGCTGATGATCATCGACACGCGGATCGCCGCGTACACCAAGCGAGTCGCGCAGCTCGCCGGTACCACTGCAGACCGCCCGTTCTCGTACTTCGAGGATCTGGCCGGCTTCTGGAGCCCGATCCGGTTCGATCGCGCCACGCTGGCGGGCTTGCCACCGGTCAGCGCCGGGTGGTCCACGGTGCGCGACGACGAGATGCTCGCGCCGCGCCAGGACCGACCACCTGGCCTCGTCATCGAGATCGTGCGCGCGACTTCGCTGGAGCGGCGAATGGCGACCCTCACCTTACGGATCGTGCCCACGAGCCTCGAGCGGGACTACTTTCACGCATCGCTCGATGCGAGCATTGCCGTCGGCGGCCTCGGCAATCCGCTGCGAACACCTGTCCGTGTCCAGATCGATGCGGTCGAGCGAACACCGGCAACCGAGAGCGTGATCGATGCCATCTTCTCCACGCCGGCCTTGGCTGCGAGTCAGGATGCGCCAGCCGAGCTCACGGTCGAAGGCGCCAGCTACACGGTGGTCGGTGCAGGGTTCTTGCTCTCGTGGCGACACACCTGATGATGCCGTTGCTTGTCGTCGAGGGGCTCTCGATCTCGTTCGACGAGGTCGATGTGTTGCGCGGCTTGTCGTTTCACGTCGGCAAAGGCGAGCTCGTCGCGATCATCGGCCCGAATGGTTGCGGCAAGTCGGTCCTGTTCAAGGCGCTCATCGGTTCGCTCCTACCATGGCCTGATCGCGACTACGGTGTTGCCGTTCGGCCCGACCTTCGTGGTCACGGTGCCAATGGCAGCCGGCGTGACCGAGCTGATTCCGAAATGTGGCGTACGCGACGGTCCCAGCGCCGATCGCGGCTCCGCTGAGCCAGATCCGCGAGCCGTTCGCTCGCACCTGGATTCGAGTCTGGATCAGTCTGGGATCCGCGCGCAAGACCTCGCTGACTCGCGTCGCGAGCTCACGATTCGTGACCGGCGGCGGAACGGTGGGCGCGAACATGTCGAGCTCCGGAGTCGTGTTGCGGGCAATCTCGTCGTAGCTCGCTGAAACATCATTCCGTTTAGGCATGCGGACGTCGCGAAGGCGGTCGCAGGCGTGACGACCGTCTACAACGAGCTTGCGATCGACGCTGACGCTTGATCCGTAACAGCTCGGTGCAGATTGCGCGCGAGACGCAGGCGGTGCACCGACGACTCGAGCAGGTCGCCCGTCAGAGAGGAGCGAGCGTCGTCTGATCGATCACGTCGGTGACGCCAGGCGCGGCCCATGCGGCGTTCGCTGCTTCTTCGATGGACCGCCACGACGACGTGTGGCCCGTCAGTGTCACCCGAGCGCCGGAGGTCTCGACGTGGATCCCGCCTGCATCGGATTCGGCTTGTCGCCGAAGGGCGGCCTCGATCCGTGCTTTCACCTGATTCGCCGCAGGATGACCCTTGAGGGCAATCTGATCCTGCACGGCGACTACACCTGCGAGATATCGAATCGCTCGTTCGGCTGCGTGGCGCTCGAAGTTCCACGCCACTTCGCCCTCGAGAGTGACGACACCGTGAGCGACCCTGGCCGTGATGCTCCGAGGTACGAGCACGTTCCAGCGCAGCGCATGTTGCGCAGCGACTGCAAGGTCGGCATCGATCCGCTTGTGCTCGTCGATCAGCTTGACGGCGAGATCCTGGGCGGACGCTCGCGTGCGCGCGATATGTCCCGACAGCGCGAACGAATGCGGTAACAACGTGCCCGCCAGCGATGACTCGCTCGACGATGATCGCCCCCGTCTTCCCGGCTGCGCCAATGATCAGGACGTTCATAACGAGTCCTTGGTCTGCGGTTCGCCGTTCTGGTTTGGTTACGTCCAGCGCGTTGACGCGACGACCGCACCTACCTTCCGAACTGCGCTGCGCGAGTTGGCTAGCGCCTGACGGACCGCCGTGTGGAACGCTACGCCAGTCGTCTTGGCACTCACAGTGAGCTGCGCCTCGGTCTCCTCGAGGAGCACGACCGCTTCGGTGAGATGGTTCTGCGCAAGCTCGGTGTGAGCGGCGAGCACCGCTCGGATTGCAGCGACGATTACAGCTGGCTTCGGGGCGACGCTGACGAGCCGCACTTTCGCGTGCTCGTGCCTGAGTACCGCGGCGTCGCTGATCGCGGAATACAGGTCCTCGGCGGCGAGTCGAATGCCATCGAGAGAGCTCTTGCTCGTCGTGCGCGTCTGCACTGGCTCTTTCTGCCTCTGTATTGTCGTCATGGTTCGCGCATCAATCGCACGACGCGTGCCAGCTCGGGCGCCTTAGATTGCCCAGAGGGTGTCGTTGGTCGGCACGTACTCGTACGGGTAGAGGTATCCGTCGTCGTACCAGCTATCGACTCGGACTGCTGCTTTCGACCGGCGGTAGAGTCTTCCGTCGAGCCGCTGGATCGCCCGATCGATCACCGAGGTTCGGTACTCGGTGACATCCGCGATGATCGCCGACTCACCGATCTCGATGACGCTGGCGGCCTCGGAAGTCGCTTTGTCCCGCGTGTCTGCGCGCATCACGTCGGTGGACACGCCGAGCATCCCACCGGCTGCTGCTCCGAGCGTCGCTCCGACAGCGGAGCCGATCGCGATGCCGGCGGGACCTGCCAGTGCACCGATCAGCGCTCCAACGCCGACACCAAAGGCGGTGGCGAGCGCGGGATGGGTTTCTTTGGTATCGACCTGGAAGCGACCGAACGCGTCGCGATGGACGACTGCGGTGCCGTGCACCGTGATGTCTCTATTACGGTCGAGCTCCCACAAGGCATGAAGGGCTTCGTACGCCTTGGCCTTGCTGCTGAAAACGCCAGTAATGAAATTGCGCATCTGAGGTTACTCCTTGTCCTGATTCTGCTGCTTCGAGATCTCCGAACGTCGATCCGCGACGATGTTGGTGATCTTGGTGACGGCACTCCGCGAGTCGACCAAGGCTTGCCGGAGCGACGTGTGAAATGCCTGGCCCTTGTTCTTCAAGCTTTCGGCGACGTGGTGCTCCGTGGCTTCGAGATCCTTCGCGAGCTCGTTCAGATGCTTCTGTCCGAGCTCGGTCCGGACATCGACCAGCGCCTTCACGGAAGCGGCTAACTTCGCGGCGCGATGCGGGATCGCTTCCAGGTGATGCTTGACCGTCTGACCGTGCTTGGCCGCGGCGTCACTGATCGCTCCGTGAAGCTCCTGCGCAGCAGCGCGAATCCGATCGAAGGAATCATCATGGTCGGCGCTGTGCGGTCTCGGCGCTTGGCGGTGGATGGTTTGAGTTTCGGTCATGACCGCATCGTTCGCACAGGTCGTGCCAGAGACCGCGCGTATGAAATCAGCGTTTCCTGGATCGGCGTCCGTAACGCGCGCAAACCATGCAGTTCACGACGCAGGTGTTGCACGTGTCACTGCCAGCTTCCTGTGAGAAGCGCGAGTTAGTGGCGCGCGGTCGAGCGGTCAGCATCTCTCCGTCCTCGTGCTGCTGCAACACGCGCAACGCGACGAGCAGATCACCGAAGCGGTACATCACGCGCTCAAGTGGAATGTCCTCGTTCCCCGCAACATCACCGCCGAGGTGCACGAAGGCGGCGTGACCTGACCGGCCATGCGACCTGGAACTTTGAGCGGGCATCCGCATCACGCGCCCGCCAATATCTAGTGGGCGTGGTGGAGTCCGCGAAGGAGGCTCGGCACGCGGCATGGGCGGTACCCGGAGTTACCCACGTCGTCGATCAGATGGTCATCATGGCGTGACGCTTCGGGATGGGTCTGTTGTTGCATCACTCGCAGCATGTCCCTGACGAGAACGACCTTGATCCTGATCGCGATCGCTGGCTGCGGTTGCGTGACCAAGCCTACGTCGAAGACCTCCACCGAGAAGACCTCCACGACGCAGGAGAAGTCGGGCGTCACCACGACGACGGACACGACGGAGACCGTGACCGTGATGCCGGATGGAGCGAGGGAGACCAAGCACACGGAGACCGTCAAGACGCGGACTCCGGCACCGCAGGCGGTCGCCGCTCCGTCCCCCGGACCGGTCCCGACTCCCTCGATGTAGTTGGCAGCTTCGTGCGCTGCCAGCGACGCGCGAACTCGAGCTGTACTCCAACGGCGACGCCTCCGTTGATCGCGAGCGCTGCACGCACGCCGAGGACATGGACGGTCGCACCTGTGACCAGGCTGCCGAGGGCCATGCCGCTGCGGATCGCGAGCATGTACATGCTGACCGTTTGACCGCGTCGGCTCGCTGGGCCTGTTGTCTGGAGCAACGTGTTGGTCGCGGTGTTGCTCACCGTCAGCGCGAATCCCACCGCGAGTACGAGCACTGGAAGAAGCTCGAACCACGGTTGGATGCTCGCGACGATCACGAGTGCGCCGCAGCCGATCGCACACCACGATGCCAGTGGTCGCCGATCACGCACCGGATCGAGCCCTAGCAGGACCACCGCGCCCAGCAAACCACCGATGCCGAACGCTGCGATGACGAGGCTGAACCCACCGGCCTCGTGGCCGAACGCATCGCGTACGAGCAGCGGGCAGAAGGTGATCAGCGGTCCGCACAACAAGCTCGTCGCGAAGATCACGAGCAACGCGATTCGAACATGGGGCTCGTGCACCGCTGCGCGCAGGTCCGCGCGAAGGCGGGTGTGATCCAAGCGTGCGGTTGTCGCTCCGCGTACGCGCCTTGGCAAGATCCAGAGCGCGACGAGGATGAATGGGATGTAAGAGAGAGCGTTGACGACAAAGCAGCCGATCACTCCGGCGGCGGCGATCAGCAGACCCGCACATGCAGGGCCCAGGATGCGCGACAGGTTGTACTGGGTGGAGCTCAAGGCGATGCCGGTCGCAAGCTGCCTTCGCTTCACGATCGATGGCACGATCGACTGATACGACGGCATCGAGAGCGCATCGGTGATGCCGACCACGAGCGATAGCCCGATCACCATCCATGCTTGCAGTGAGCCGGTCAGGAGCAGTACGACCAGCGCGATCGGACACAGCATCTCGATCGATTGGAACACCGCGATGATGCGTCGCCGATCGAAGTGGTCCGCCAAGACCCCTCCGACGAGCGTCAGTAGGAGCGCGGGCGCATCGCCCACGAACGCATCGAGACCGATCAGGAACGCCGACGCACCGAGCGTGAGCAGCAGCCACGGCTCGGCAACCTCCTGTGCCCAGAAGCCGATGTTCGACAGCAGCATCGCGAACCAGAACGTGCCAAAGACGCGGGTCCGCAGCAGTGCGAACGATGCCTTGAGCTGGTGCGAGCTCATCGGCCGGACTTCTGTCTATCGAATTCGATCGATCCCACACGCCTCGCGGCTAACCGAGCATGATTCGAGCCGAGCTAGCAGTCACTTCGCGCAAGCCAGCGCGTCGGCTCGTGCATCCGGAAGCCACGAGCGTCGAGCTGGTCGTTAGACGGCGCGTTCCCATGCATCGGAGCTTACGCTCGACACGGCGTCCTTTACTTCGAACATCCCTACACTAGGCCGTGTGGCGATCACGTTCGTGATCGTCCTCGGCGTGACTCGCTCGTCGTAGTGCTGCGCGTCTTTTACCGACAATGGATCTGGATAGTCGGCGTCGGCGACCAGCTGCCCGCGATCCTCGAGCAAGACGACGTCAGCATACGCGGTGTCTGGAAGGTGGATCGTCGCCGCGGCACCGCACTGCGTGTGTAGCTTGCCGCCGAGCTTGGTGGGGCGGGGGACCACGGCGGGCACGAGCGCGACACGGCACTCGTGCGGACGAGTCTCTTTCAAAACAGCGATGTTGACGTGCATGGTTGTCCTCCTGGCGAATTACGCCGGCGCGTCCATCGAGGCGACGCGCACCAGCTTCTTGTTCACGAACTCCTGGATGCCCATGTCTCCGAGCTCGCGGCCGTACCCGGAGTTCTTGATCCCGCCGAACGGCAGCTCGGCGTCGGACCACGAGATGTTGTTGATGAACATCATCCCGGTCTCGATGCGGCTTGCGACGCGGCGACCGCGTGCGACGTCCTTGGTGAACACCGAGCCGCCTAGCCCGAAGTCCGAATCATTGGCGAGCGCGATGGCTGCATCCTCGTCCTTGACCCGGAAGAACAGCGCGACCGGGCCGAAGAACTCCTCGCGGAACGCCGGGTTCGATGGCTGGATGTCGGTCAGGATCGTCGGGGCCATATACGAGCCGGCACGATCGATGCGCTTGCCGCCGAGGAGGACCTTGGCGCCGTGCTTGACTGCACCATCGACCTGCGCGAGCAAGTCCACGAGGGCGGACTCGGTCGACAGCGGACCCAGTGTGGTCTTCTCGTCCATCGGATCGCCGGGCTCGAGCGCGGCGAGCGCAGCTTTGAACTTGGCGAGGAACTGATCGGCGAGCTTGTCGACGACGATGAACCGCTTCGCGGCGCAGCAGGTCTGACCCGCGTTGTACATGCGGCCCCACACCGCCCACTTGACCGTGTGCTCGAGGTCCGCATCCTCGAGCACGATAAAGGCATCGCTACCGCCGAGCTCCATCGACGAGACCTTGAGGTTCTTGCCCGCGCGCGCGGCGATGCTCTGGCCTGCGGCGACACTGCCGGTCAATGCGACACCCTTGATCCGCGGGTCGTCGACGACCTTGTCGGACTGCTGATGCGAGACCAGTAGATTCGTGTACAGACCGGCCGGGCCGCCGGCGTCGATCCACAGCTTCTCGAACGCGATCGCGCACTGCGGGACGATGCCAGCGTGCTTGACCATCACCACGTTGCCCGCCATGAGGTGCGGTCCGGCGACGCGCGCGAGCTGGTAGAACGGAAAGTTCCATGGTTCGACGCAGAAGATCACGCCGATCGGGCTGCTCTCCATATGCGCCTCGCCGACGCTCGGGTGGAGCGTGACCGGTGCGAGGAACTTCTCCGCGTTCTTCGCGTAGTACGCGAGGATCTGGCTGCTGAACGTGACCTCGCCGCGCGCTTCGCTTATGCGCTTGCCCATCTCGAGCGTCGCGAGCTTCGCGAACTTGTCGACGTTCGCAGCCATGAGCTCGGCCGCCTTGTTGACGATCTTGGCGCGCTCCGCGTAGCTCTTCTTGCGCCACTGGAGGAAGCACGTCGCGGCCGTCGCGATCGACTCTTCGAGCTGTGCATCGCTTAGCTCCTCGAACTTCTTGATCGCCTTGCCGTCGCTCGGATTGATGGACTGGTAGCTCATGGTGCCTTTCGTGGGCTCGCACGACAGCGCGGGCCGCTCTCCCACCCCGTGCAGAGATCACGCCGCATATACGAGGGCACTCTCTCCTCGGCGGTCTGCCTTCACGTGTTCCTCGTGCAGTTCCTGCGCGAACGATGCAAACGCTGCATGCGTGATGGGGCAGTAGCGTTCACGAACGAAGAGGATGATCGAGTCAATCCGCGCGGCACGCCTCTCGCAAGTCAAGGCCAGATGATGACTCCCTTCTGGTTGATCTGGCTCGTGTTCCTCTGCATGTTTCTCGTGATGCCCGTGGGCTATGGATGGGGCTACCGCGGGTGGGGCGCGCCATACCCTCGCTACATTCAACAGCGCCGCGCGCTGCGAGCGGGCGCGGGTCCGTCGTCGTTCAACCACCAAGCGTGGGGCAGGAGCGGCGACTTCATCTGGATCGGGATCATGATCGCCGGCCTCTGGGCCTTCTCGGCGTTCCTCTTCATGCGCTGAGCGCCTAGCGCTGAAACGTACGCGCGTAGTCGACCAGCGCTTTGAGCTGATCGACCGAGAGCGTGGTGAACCCGGGCATCAGCGCCTGGCCGATGTGGATCTCTTTGGTGATCGCCAACGCGCTGCAGCTACGCCG
Organism: Kofleriaceae bacterium; assembly: GCA_043780895.1. Classification (GTDB taxonomy): domain Bacteria; phylum Myxococcota_A; class Polyangia; order Haliangiales; family Haliangiaceae; genus JABFXX01. The sequence goes on from JAYWCI010000169.1 coordinate 70,498, forward strand.
CCTGAAACTCTGAGCTCCGAAGGGTCAACTATGGATGCGGTGATTTGGAGCAGGTTCCAGTTCGGATTCACGGTCACGTATCACTATCTGTTCCCGCAGCTGACGATGGGGCTCGCGTTCATCATCCTCGTCAGCAAGATCCTCGCGATCAAGCACGACGATCCTCGCTGGGACGACGTGGCCAGGTTCTGGGCCCGGATCTTCGCGATCAACTTCGCGGTCGGTGTGGTGACCGGGATTCCGCTCGAGTTCCAGTTCGGCACGAACTGGGCAAGGTTCTCGAGCTACTCCGGCGGCGTGATCGGCATGACGCTCGCGATGGAGGGCATGTTCGCCTTTATTGCCGAGTCGGCCTTTCTCGGCGTCTTCTTGTACGGCGAGAAGAAGCTCGGGCGGCGAGCGCATCTCGTCGCGGCGATCATGTTGTTCGTCGGCTCGTGGGCCTCGGGCTACTTCATCATCACGACGAACGCGTTCATGCAGCACCCCACGGGGTTTGCAGTCGGCACCGACGGCAACCTGCACCTCACCGACGTGTACGCGTTCATGTTCAATCGGTGGGCGCTCTGGGAGTACGCCCACAACATGTGTGCAGCCGTGATCACCGGCTCGTTCGTGGTCGCTGCGGTCGGCGCGTACTGGTCGCTGATGGGCAAGCACGCCGAGGCTGCCAGGCGCTGCCTCAAGCTCGGCGTGATCGCCGGGCTCGTCGCTTCGCTCGTCCAGTTGTTTCCCACGGGCGATCGTAGCGGCAAGCTCGTCGCCCAATACCAGCCGGCCGCACTCGCCGCGATGGAGGGAAAGTTCGAGACCGGCTCGGAGGCCGAGCTCGCGATCATCGGTCAGCCGAACGTTCAGGAGCATCGACTCGAGAATCCGGTCGTCGTGCCGCGAGCGCTCAGCTTTCTCGCGTACGGCTCGTTCGGCGCCGAGGTCAAAGGCCTGAACGACATCCCCAAGGATCAGTGGCCCGACAACGTCGAGCTCTTGTACTTCGCGTATCACATCATGGTCGGGCTCGGGACCCTGCTCATCCTCGTCATGGGCATCGCCGCGTTCGCGTTGTGGCGCAAGAAGCTGTATCGATCACGCCCGATCCGCTGGATCCTCATGCTCGCGTTTCCCTTCCCATACATCGCGACTGCCTTCGGCTGGATGACGGCGGAGCTTGGCCGCCAGCCGTGGGTGGTTTACGGGATGCAGCGGACCTCGCAGGCGACATCGCCGCGCGTCGGTGCCGGCGACGTCGCGTTCTCGACGCTCGGCTTTCTCGGCCTGTACCTCGTGATCGGTCTGTTGTTCCTGTACCTCGTCGGTCGCCAGATCTCCCGCGGGCCGACGCTTGGAAAGGAGGGCTGAGGACATGGCGACCACCTGGTTCGTCCTGCTCGGCTTCATGCTGATCGTGTACGTCGTCCTCGATGGCTTCGACCTCGGCGTGGGCGCGCTCCATCTGTTCGTGGCGCGCTCCGACGCCGATCGGCGAACTACATTGGCCGCGATCGGGCCGGTATGGAACGGCAACGAGGTCTGGCTGATCGCGGCCGGCGGCTTGCTCGTGTTCGCTTTCCCCCGAGTCTACGCGGCCGCGTTCAGCGGCTTCTATCTGCCACTCATGCTGGTGTTGTGGCTTCTCATCTTGCGTGGGATCTCGATCGAGCTCCGATCGCAGCAAGCGAACCCACTCTGGAGGCAGTTCTTCGATCTGACGTTCGCGTTATCGTCGGCGGTGCTAGCACTCGTCCTCGGGGTCGCGCTCGGCAACGTCCTGCGCGGTGTGCCGATCGACGCTACTGGCTACTTCGCGGCGCCGTTCTTCACGAACTTCGGGCTCGGAGGTGAGCTCGGTGCGATCGATTGGTACACATTGTCAGTCGGGATCTTCGCATTGGTGGTGCTCGCAGCCCACGGCGCCATGTTCTTGCGCTGGAAGACCACCGGCGACGTGAACATTCGTGCGACCCGGATCGCGCGCTGGGGCTGGACAGCGGCGCTGGTGCTCGCGATCATCGTCACGATCGAAACCGCGATCGTGAATCCGGCGCTGCTCTCGAACCTCGGCGCCCGACCCGCGCTCTGGATCGTGCCGGTCGCGCTCATCGCGGCGTGGATCGGCGTCTTCGTCGCGATCGTGCGAGGCAAGGAGCTGGCAGGTTTTCTCGCCTCGTCTGTCGTGATCGCCGCGCTACTCGGCATGACAGCGGGCTCGCTGTATCCGATGCTTTTGCGCTCCTCGGTCGACCCGGCATTCAGCTTGGATGTCGCGGGCTCGGCGAACGGTCAAAGCGCCCTTGCGACAGGGCTCGTGTGGTGGATCCCGGCGATCGTGCTCGCATTCGCCTACTTCACGTATCTGTTCTATTCGTTTCGCGCAAAGGTCGTGCTTGACGGCGACAACCATAGCTAGTGCACGTCGCGATGGATCCCGTCGGATCAGCCAGTTCGTATCGTGGCGACTAATCAGCGATGCCAGCCTAAGGAACGATCGTAACCGTTCGAAATCTTGAGCGGGATACCAGATTCGAACTGGCGACCTGACGGCTCCAGGTGGGGGTGGAACAACACCGCTCGGAGGAGCGGCGTCGCGCGAAAAACTGAAGGTCACCGGTTCGAGTCAAAGTTTGGCGCCGCTCTCGACCAGCGGTCGAATCGCGTCGACCACCATGTCCGCTGGCAGCACTTCCCGAAGAACCAGAATCGCATCCTCGAGATGTCGCGTCTTGGCGGCAGCGCTCTTGAGGCCGTCGACCTTGTCTAACGTTGACGAGACCTCGATGCGAGAAGCAACGTCCAACAGACGGCGTTGGGCCTCGTGTTCCATGATTTCCGGCTGCAGCCGATGCGCTGGGTATCGAGAGCGAGCTGGTCGAAGGCTCCGGCGTACACGTGGATACATCGGTCGAAGGGAAGCGATGCGACACCGTCGACGCCAAGGTTCATCGAGTTGGTGACGGCAGCCGGCGGACACGCCGAGGACGACCTTGGTGATCCGGGTTGGGGACGAGATCACGCGACTCGTTGTTTCTTCAGGCCGAGCTCGACGCGGTCCACGGCTTCTCGAGACCAGCAACTGCCAATACAGGGGCGGGGGTTGCGGGCGGTTCGACAGCTGTAAACTTGTTCAGTAGCTGCCAAGAGATCCGGGCATGGGTGCGAAACACAAGGTTCCCGGAGCGGCGGCCGCATGCCGGACCGAGGGAATTCGCACAGCTCGAACGCTCGCCGACTTCGTCTGACCCAACGAGCCTGGCTCGTGAGCGCTGCGATGCCCCAACCACAAGCTGCGGCAGCCATCGTAGAACGGACGCTCCGCTACGCGGTTCGCTCAACCTACGCGCGCGAAACTGTACTCTGACTGTCGCGTCGGCGCTCCCCAACCACGCTAGGTTGCGAGCTCATGCAGTACATCCCTACGCTCCAAAATCCACCATCGGATGCGCCGCCTGAATACGCGATCCTGGAGCGTTTGGTCGACTGGCCCGGCACGGTTGTATATCGAGGCTTCCGTCGAAGCGATGGCCGGGCCGTTTTGCTCGAGACCATCGAGTCAAGGCAGGGAGCGCGAGCCAACACGGACTTCCATCACGAACAGGCGATCCTGCTCCTTCTTTCCGGAACTTCGGTTGTGCACGCGCTCGGCCACGAAGAAGTCGACGGCCGCCACTGGTTGGTGCTCGAGGACGTGGGTGGGCAGCCTCTCAGCGCGATCGTGGCCTACCACCGTGCCCCAGATCGCGCGATCGTCCTCGGGATCGCGATCGCGCATGCTCTTGCGGAGGTCCATCGCCGAGGCGTCGTCCACCAGCATTTGGATCCGCGTCACGTCCTCGTGCTCGACGATGCATCGGTCCGGTTGCTGGGATTTGGAAACGCCGGAAGGCGCTTCGGGGAAGCCCACGCCCGCGCGCTCGACCGGTCGCTCGGCTATCTCGCGCCGGAGCAGACCGGTCGCCTGCACCGCCAGGTGGACCAACGCGCCGACTTGTATGCCTTGGGAATCGTCCTCTACGAGATCCTGACCGGTGCGCTTCCATTCGAAGCATCCGACGCGGCGGGCTGGATCCACGCTCACCTAGCGACGGTTCCCGCGGCACCCCATACGATCGATCAGCGTATACCGTCCTCGCTCAGCGCGATCGTCCTCACGCTCCTCGCCAAGGATCCGCTCGACCGGTATCAGCACGCGCTGGGACTCGTGCACGATCTGGAGCGTTGCTTGCGCGCCCTCGAGCGAGGAGATCAACAGCCGTTTCCGCTGCGAACGGACGACGTGACCGACGAATTTCGCGTCTCGGTGCGCCTGCACGGCCGCGAGCGCGAGGTCGCCGCACTGATCGCTGGCCTCGAGCGGGCGATCATCGGCGCCGTCTGCGTTGTTAGCTTGGCGCCGGGATATTCCGGCATCGGCAAGACGTCCGTCGTCGCCACGCTCTACCAGCCGGTAGCCCGAGAACGCGGGCTGTTCATCGCGGGCAAGTTCGATCAGTACAACCACGATATTCCCTACGCAACGCTCGTGGAGGCGTTTCGCGGCCTCATGCGCGAGGTATTGGCGGCGAACGAGGATGCGCTCGCCGATTGGCGACGACGCCTTCACGCCGCGCTAGGCGCGAACGCGGGTGTTCTTGCCATCGTCATCCCGGAGCTGGAAGCTGCGCTCGGGCCGCTGCCGTCAACGGCCCAACTCGGTCCGCGCGAGGCGCAGAATCGGTTCGAGACCGCGTTCCTCGCGTTCGTCCGTGTGTTCGCTCGCACCGACAATCCTCTCGTATTGTTTCTCGACGACATGCAATGGGCGGACGACGCGACCCTCGGGCTACTGCAGCTGCTTGCGATGCCGGCCACGATCCCAAGTCTCCAACTTGTACTCGCTTACCGAGACAACGAGGTCGGTACGGGGCACCCGTTTCAGCTCGTCATCGAGTCACTGCGTGCGGGTGGCACGATCATAGACGTGATTCCGATCCGTGAACTGGAGCATCGTCACGTCCTCGCGCTCGTCGCCGATACGGTCAGACGCCCAACTGACGATGCTGCCGTGGCTGTGCTCGCGGATCAGCTGTTTCAAAAAACTGCAGGGAATCCGTTCTTTATTCGCGAGCTGCTCCAGCAGTTACATGATCGCGGACTTCTCACCTTCGACCCGTCGGCGCGATGTTGGAATTGGGATCGGCGGGCAACCGACGCTATCGACATCGCAGGTAGCGTGATTGATCTGCTTGTCGCCCGCTTCTCGAACCTGACATCTCAGGCGCAACGCACGCTCGCCGTCGCAGCATGCTTCGGAAATCGGTTCGCGATCGACTCGCTCGCGCTCACTTTACCCGCGCCCGCCGACGAGGTCGCGTCCGTGCTCTCGAGCGCGCGCGAGGCGGGTTTCATCGTCGCGCTCGCCGATGGCGAACACGTTCCGACGTTTCGGTTCCATCACGATCGTATCCAGCAGGCCGCATACTCGCTGCTCTCAGGTGACGAACGGACAGTCGCCCACCTCCAGATCGGGCGCGTCTTACTAACCCGATTCCGGGACGGCGCCGACGAGCTGTTGTTCGATGTGGTCGAACACCTGAACCGAGGCTCAATACTTGTAGTTGGTCGGGAGGAACGACGCGAACTGTTCCAATTGACCTTGGCGGCGGGACATCGCGCTCGAGGATCCGCTGCGTGGGCTCCGGCGCGCGCATACTTCGATGCCGCGATGTCGTTTGCAGCGGCGGACGCTTGGGCGGGCGACCGTGACGCGATGTTTGGCGCAGTGCGCGACCTCGCGGAGTGCGAGTTCTTGACCGGACGCTTCGCTCCTGCGGAGAAGCACTTCGACGATCTGCGCGTCCGCAGTACCTCGTTGGTGGAGCGCGCGGGCGTGGTCACCTTGCACGTGCGGCTCTTGATCGTGTCGGGGCGTTACGACGACGCGTTCGATCTTGCTACGCGAGAGCTGGAGTTGTTTGGAGAGACGCTTCCCAGGGAAGACTCGGAGCTTGCCGCTGCGATCGAAGATGCCTACAAGCGGCTCGCGAGCTTCGACATCACGTCGATGGCAGCTCTTCCGGTCCTTGGAGACACCGAGCCCAGAGCCCTGATCACCTTGCTCGCGAGCCTACCGCCCACGGTCTACTCGCGCCGGCCGGCGCTTCTGCCGCTTCTGGGGATGCGGATCGTCTTGTTGTCGATCGAATACGGCAACTGCGAGGCCTCGTGCTTCGGGTACAGCCTGTACGCGATGATTCTCGCCGGGACGTTGAATGCTCCGGTCCGAGCGGTCGAACTTTCGCAGGCCTCGATTGCCTTGAGCGAGAAATTGGACGACCCCCGGCAGCGGGCTCCGGCCGTTCATATCCACGCCAACCACATTCTGTTCTGGGTTGCCGATTATTGCACGGGGCGGCCGCTGATGCAGTCCGCCTACGAGGCTGCAATGCACGTTGGTGACTTCACCATCGCGGCGTACGTCGCCTTCATGGGTGCGTGGCAGGAAATCGAGCGAGGGTTTCAGGTCGTCGAGACGCGCAGAGCACTAGATACGCACGCTGCGCGCGCAGCAGCGTCTCAGCACGGCACGGCCCACGACGTGGTCCGACTTCAAATCCAGTTCGGTCGCGCGCTCGCGGGCGACACGATCAGTCCAGTTTCGTTGAGCAGTCGTGACTTCGACGCGGATATGGCACGCGAGCGAATCGCCACCGCCGGACTCGATACGGGTTTGGTGGTCCATGACCTGCTGGTCGCCATGCTCGCGTGGCTGAACGGCAGGTTCGCGGATGCAGAAGCTTCACTCGAGCGCGGCGCGCCGACGCTCGCCGCGGCATTTTGTCTTCCGCTGGAAACCACGTGGGCTCTGTTTGACGGGTTGACAGCAGCGGCGAACTGGAACGACGCGACCCCGGAACGTCGCGAGCGATTGGCGGTTCGGGTGCGGAATGCCGAAGCGAGGCTCGCGCGATGGTCGAAGAACTGTCCTGAAAACTTCGAAGCCAAGCACGGGCTCGTCCGGGCCGAGCTGGCGCGGCTCGAAGGTCGAATACTCGACGCGCTCAGCGGTTACGAACAAGCATTTGCAGCGGCGCGGCGTTCGGGCGCATTGCAGCTGCAGGCGATCTCCGCGCAGCTCGCTACCCGGCTTGCGCTCGCTCACGGAGTCGAACGTGCCGCGCGCTCATGGCTAGATGACCAACACCACATCCTTCGCGCCTGGGGGGCGACGGTGTTGGCCGAGCAACTCGAGGCTGAGCAACCGCATCTTCGAACGCCAAAGGAGCATGTCGTAGGAGCCACACAGCTCGACGGGCTTGCTGCGATCAAGGCATCGCAAGCGCTGACGCGCGGGATCACCATCGAAGACCTCGCGCATGCGGTCCTCCGCGTCGTGATCGAGAACGCCGGCGCTCAGCGGGCGGTGTTGTTGTCTTCTCGCGAAGGGCGTCTGCAAGTCACAGCGGCAATGCCGGCCGAGGCTTCATCCGCCATCCAGGCGTCGCACGATGTCGTTCCAATATCGATCATCAACTATGTCGAGCGCACGCGGGCGATGCTGATGTTTGCCGACGTCACTGCGGAGCCGACATTCTCGGTTGATCCCTATATCGTGCGAACGCGAGCGCGCTCCGTGCTCTGCATGCCAATTTTCATCGGCGCCGAGCTTTCAGCTGTGCTCTACCTCGAAAACATGCTGATCAAGGGTGCGTTCTCACCCGATCGGGTCGCGCTGATCGAAGTCGTCGCGACTCAGCTCGCGATCTCGCTGGAGAATGCGCTCCTGCATGAGGAACGCCGTCGTGCCGCCGGCGAGCTCGTCCGGCGAGAGACCCTTCGAACGAGCGAGGAACGGCAAGCGCAACACCTCGCGATGATCTTCGAACAGACCCCGGTCGTGATCGCGATGCTCCGAGGGCCCGACCACATCTTTGATGTTGCCAACCCCGAGTATCGCCGCGTCGTCGGGGGCCGCGAAGTCCTGGGGCGCCCCGTGCGCGAAGCTCTTCCCGAAATCGTGGCGCAAGGGCTCATCGGCATCCTGGATCGTGTCTATCAAACGGGCGAACCGTTCATCGGCAAGGCAGTCGTCATACAATTGAACCGGGGACCGGAGGGTGCCCCGGAGGAAGCGGCCTTTGATCTCGTCTACCAAGCGTTGCGGGGTCCGACCGGTCAGGTGACCGGAATCGCGGTGATCGGACACGAGGTCACAGAGCTAGTCGTGGCACGCCAAAGCGCCGAGGCGGCCAACCGCAGCAAAGACGAATTCCTCGCGATGCTCGGCCACGAGCTGAGAAATCCACTGGCGCCCATCGTGATCGCTCTCCAGCTGATGGGGTTACGCGCGAATATGGGAGCTGAGCGCGAGCGTGCCATTATCGAGCGCCAGGTCAATCACCTCGTCGGACTCATCGATGATCTGCTCGATGTCTCTAGAATCGCGCGCGGCAAGGTCGACCTGCGCATCGCACCCGTGGAGGTTGCCGATATCGTCGCGCGCGCCATCGAGGTCGCGAGCCCGCTCTTCGATCAGCATCGGCACACCCTAACTGTCGACGTGCCGCGACGGCTGTTCGTCCAGGGAGATTCAGAGCGTCTCGTCCAGGTCGTTTCAAACCTGGTCACGAACGCAGCCAAGTACACGCCAAACGATGGACGCGTTCGCGTGTCGGCGCGCCGCAAGGGCGACCAGATCGAGATCAGCGTCGTAGACAATGGCGTTGGTATCGACGCCTCGATGTTGACGCAGGTGTTCGAGGCCTTCGCGCAGGCCCCGCAGTCGATCGACCGCGCGCAGGGTGGTCTGGGGCTCGGACTGGCGATCGTGGCGAACCTCGTCAAGCTTCACGGCGGAACAGTCACCGCCAACAGTGAAGGTCGAGGCCGCGGAAGCGAATTCATCCTGTGCCTTCCGGCGATCGAGATGCCCGAAGTTGCTTTGGTAACGAGTCAGGCCCCGCAGGTGGTTCCACGCGGCGACGCTCGCGTGTTGATCGTCGATGACAACGTCGATGCAGCCGAACTACTCGCCGACGTGCTCCAGGCTGGCGGCTATCAAACTCGGGCTGTTCACGACGGGCCCAGCGCGCTGAAGGCGGCTGACGAGTTTCAACCCCAGATCGCGTTGCTCGATCTCGGTTTGCCCGTGATGGATGGGTTCGAGCTCGCACAACTGTTGCGGCATCGGTCCGAGCTAGCAACGACGAAATTGATCGCCATCACGGGCTATGGCCAGCCTGAGGATCGCGCGAAGACCGCGGCGGCGGGCTTCGCGGCGCACATGGTGAAGCCGGTCGATCTCGCGCAGCTGCGTAGAGTGATGGAACAACTGCTGCGCCCCGCGAGCGAGTAGTCGCGGTATTCGCGAGCCGCCACCGGGCAACGCGAGGTCGAGTCGCTCGACGACACGCGCCACGCCCGTCGTGACCACGTCGGCAATCTGCCAGGCGCAGAAGGATCGATCGCAATGAACGTTCGCGCGGCCTCGTCGTCGAGCGCATGTATCGCGCAGCGGACGGCGTGGTCTCCGTCGATCAAATACATCGCCGAGAATGGAACGTCATGTGCGCTCCGAGTGAGGCACGCGATCGACGACGAGGAAGACCTTCGAGAGTCGATCCACCGAGCAACTAGATGTGCATGGTCGAAGTCGCGATCCCTTCATGCTCGAAGCGGTCTGCCGGTGTAAGTCCAGCGGAACGGCTTGGCGAGGACATCGTTGAAGTAGTCGATGAACTTCATCGTGCGGGCACGCAGGTCGTCGAGAGAAAGGAAGCTGGCTCGCTTGAGCAGGCGACGCGCCAGGATAGAGAACCAGATTTCGACCTGGTTCATCCACGAGCAGTGCCGCGGCGTGCAACCTCGTCGATACCGTGACCGTGACCGACTTCTTGCCCACGCGATCCTCCTTGGAAGATCGGGCCACCATGATCCTCTCGTGGCTTACACGTAATCAACGGCTCGCAATTTCAGCCGAGGACATCTTCGCGGCACGTCGGCATGAACGCGGGCCGCATCGATGCCGACCGCGACCGGGTGCGGGTTCGCAAGCCCTATTGGTTCGCTGCTCGCCCGTGCGACCTCACTATCGATCGCGGCGAGCTCGCGATTGGATCGGTCCCTGGCGACCTCGTCCAGCACGACGACGCACTCGATCTCTTCACCCTGCATCGGCGATGTGCCGTCGTAGTGAAGCTGCGCAAATCCATCGCTCGCGTACGCGACTTCGCGTTGCTGGATCGAGACCGCGAGCGTGGTGTCGCCCTTCTTCGTGCTCGTGATGTTGCACGCGAGCGTCGCGTGATCTTGGTTGCCACGGAGTGCGCGCACGCACCTAGCGTCGCACAGCCTCGCGATTGCCTCCTCGTCGCTGATCGCGGCCCATTCGAGGCCCGGATCCGCGCCGATAGAGCTCGCCTTGCGGATCGCCGTACACTGGCCATGCTTGGCAAACGCCGAACCTGCATGACAGTCGTCGTCGATCTTCGCGTAGCCTTGCCTGACCCAGTAGCCGCGGCGGCACGCATCGTGCCGTGATCGCAATCGGACGAGTCGCTGCAGCTATCTGCGGGCGACGAATTCCACGTGCAGCCGCGATAGCAACCAGAGAGGGCGAGCGCGCGAGCGACGATCCACTTCATCTGCGACGAGCATCGCCTCGTTCGAGCGCGTTCGTGGTGGCACACGTTGGAAGTGGCTCGCGCGTCGCAGGGTTTTCTACAGGCACACCAGTTGTCCTGCGCGAGCTGCATCGGAGCTGACGACGAGCCGCACGACCGAGCGCGATGTTATGGCTTTTTGTAGGTCGCGGTGAGCGCTGCCTTCGCCAGCGTGTGTGCCGTGACCAGCGTCGCGATTTGATCTCGCGTGGTCGACATGGACGTGCCGGGAAGCGTCGCGACATCGAGCGCGAAGAGATCGAAGCGGTAGGTATGGAGCTGCGGAGGGCAGGGACCCTGGTAGCCGTAGACGCCCGACGTGAAGCTCTCGGCTTGGTGTGATCCCGTCACGTTCGCCGGCATGTACGCGGTCTGCATGGCCGCAGGTAAGGTCGTCGCAGCCGCGGGGATGTCGTAGATCGCCCAGTGGATCAAGTTGTTCGCGTCCGGATCGGTGAGCGTGATCGCGAAGCTGAGCGCGCGCTTCGCATCGCCGGTCCACGTGAGGACCGGTGACGTGTTGCCAGGTCCCGTGCACGTGTTCGCAGCGGGGAACATCGAGCCTGCGAGGGTCGAGCTCGCGAGTGCTAGCACACCTGCTGCAGGCGCATCGATCGGCGTCCCGGTCGGCGCATCGATCGCGGCCGAGCCGGAAGCATCGTCGATCCCCGCAGGCTCGCTGCCACTGCAGGCCCCGAGCAAGACGACGACCAGCGCGAGGATCTTCACACCTCATCGTACTACGCGGATTCGCGCCCTCGCACGAGCATGCGCGTGAGCGGGGACACTATGATGAGGCGTGGAGCTGGTTTTTAGTCGCGAAGTAAAAGAGGCACGCGAGGCCAAGCAGCCGATCGTCGCGCTCGAGTCGACCCTCGTCGCGCACGGGCTGCCGTACCCGGACAATCACGGCGTCGCACTCGAGCTCGAAGCGGTCGTGCGCGAGCACGGTGCCATCCCCGCTCACATCGCGATCCTCGACGGTAAAGCGTGTATCGGTCTCGAGCTCGAACAGCTCGAGCAGATCGCGAAGCTCGGTCGTGATCTCGCGAAGGCCGGCGCCACGGATCTTGCCGTACACCTCGCGCGCGGTACCTCGGCGGCAACCACGGTGAGCGCGACCAGCGTGCTCGCGGCAAAGGCGGGCATCCGGGTGTTTGCGACCGGCGGTATCGGCGGCGTGCATCGCGGCGATACCGGCGATGTCTCGCACGACCTCATCACGCTGTCGCGGACGAAGATCGCGGTAGTCTCGGCGGGCGCGAAAGCGATCCTCGATCTGCCTCGGACGATGGAGATGCTCGAGACGCTCGGCGTGCTCGTGATCGGCTTTGGCACCGACGAGCTGCCCGCGTTCTACACGCCGCGCTCGGAGATCGAGCTCGAACATCGCGTCGACAATGCGAAGGACCTCGCGAAGATCTTGCACACCCATTGGGAGGAGCTCGATGGTCAGGGCGTGCTCGTCGCGAATCCCATCCCGGTGGATGCCGCGCTCGATCCGCAGATGATCGATCAAGCGATCCAGACAGCCCTCGGCGATGCCGAGACCCGCGGCATCACCGGCAAGCGGTTGACGCCGTACCTGTTGCAGCGCCTCGCCGCGGTGACCGGTGGCGAATCGATCAAGGCGAACCGCGCGCTCGCGCTGCACGACGCGAAGATCGCGGCGCAGCTCGCGGTTCAGTTGATCGTATAGATGCGCAGCGCGGTGCCGCCGCGATCGAAGCCGTTCGAGCGCTCGAGCAGCCAGATCTTGTCGCGCATCACGCCGAACCGGAACCGCAAGCCGCTCGCGATCACGCGCATCTTGCGGACCGCCTTGCCATCGGGCCCGGCCTGGAACAGATCGAAGTACTCGGGGTCGGCCTTCTGGCGCGCGACGGCGTCGGCGTTGACCGGATCGATTCTCAAGGCGATCCAGGTCGACCCGTCAGCTTCGATCGAACCTTGCAGCGACTTCGCATCGTATTGCCCGAGCGGTTGATCGAGCTCGATCGGCGTGGCTCTGCCTGCGCGCCAGGCGACCAGGCCGCTGTTGTCCCACGCGAGCCGCACGAAATCGATCGACGCGGTCTTGGTCTCTCGGGCCGCATCCGCGAGCACCTGAAACCGCTTGCGCTGCTCGAACAGATCGCCGATCGGATGCTTCTCGCTGATCTTGCCGGTGACCAGGTCGTAGGTCGCTTCGACGGTCGGCATCCGCATGTTCTGTTTCGGATCCCACTCGCCGCCCTCGAGCCCGTAGGCCTTCGTCCATCCGTCCGACCAATGGTTGACGTGAAAATCGAGCGCCTTGTTCGTCTCGGTCTGATCGAGCTCGAAGCCGCGCAGCGCGATCCGCTTGCCGGTCTCGATCGAATCGAGCTCGATCTCGTGCCGCGTGCCTTCGAGCTGATGCTGTGCGATCCGGCGCTGACCGTCGCGCTTGATCACGCCGATGTTCGTAGCCGGACCGACTCGATAGACGATCGGCTTCTTCGCCGCGGGGGTGAGATCGATCAGTGCGCCGACTTGTTCGGCGTGCTCGTCCAGCCCGACCACGAACGCCTTCGTGCCGAGTAATTCGATCGTCAATGGATGGAGTGTGAGCGGTGCGAGATCGACGATCGCTCCGGGCGCACCTGGCGTGACGAGATGGAGCTCCGACTTCGCCTGGCCATCCGAGACGACGTAGGCGAGGCGCGTGGCATCGAACGCGATCGCGTCATCGATGTAGCCCGCGGATGCGGTCAGCGGCTGAGCTTCGGTCGCGCCGACCAACCGCGGTACCGGCGCTCTCGCGGGCACCGGCGGCGTGCCGGCGAGTGCGGCCGACGATGCCAAAAGGATCACGCCCACATGGCTCATCATCCCTCATCGGATCCCACGGACCTCGGGGGCCAAGCAAGACCAATCCGTTGTAGTGTCGCGGCCCATGGGCGCGATTGCCTTCACACGCAACTACACCGACCACAGCAACGATACGGGCTACCAGTTCGAGTTCCATTGCGACAAGTGCGGGAATGGCTATCGCTCGACGTTCCACGGCAGCGCGCTCGGTATGGGCTCCAAGATCGCAAAGGGCTTGGGGAGTCTATTCGGTGGTGGCGCGCTGTGGGCCGCTGGCCAGGCCGGCGAGTACATGAAGGACGGCCTCCGCGGCCCCGCATGGGACAGCGCCTTTCAGACCGCGGTCGAGGAGATCAAGCCGAAGTTCCACCAGTGCACGCGCTGCGGCATCTGGGTGTGTCCGGAGGTCTGCTGGAACGCCGATCGCGGCCTGTGCGAGAACTGCGCGCCCGATCTCGCTGAAGAGGCCGCGTCCGCCCAGGCCAAGGTCGCGGTCGAGCAGGTCCAGGAGAAGCTTCGCAAGGTCGATCAGGTCGCCGACTTCGATCCGAATGCCCAGCACGGACTCGCCGCAAACTGCCCGGGCTGTTCGACCAAGCTCGCACCGGGCGCGAAGTTCTGCGCCGGTTGCGGCAAACCGGTCGTGCAGGCCGCCGCGGCGAAGCACTTCTGCACCGGCTGCGGAACCGAGCTCGCCGCCGGCGCGAAGTTCTGCAGCGGCTGCGGCACGCCCGCCGCCTAGGTCCGAGTGTCGAGGTCGAGTGGAAACGCTTCGATTTCGCCCATCACGCGCGCGTGCTCTCGTTGCCACGCGGCGATCTTCGCTTCATCGGTGTGAGCGCGCGGATGCGCGACCTTGTAATAGCCGGTGCTCGGACGGCTGCTCCCGGATCGCCAGACGATCGCCGGCAACACGGGCAGGCCCGAGTGCCGACATGCGTTCGCGACCTCGCCGAGCGCTGCGTGAAAGGCTGGTGAGCGCGGATGGACATCACCGGTGAGCGAGGCGAGCTCGCGATACGTGATCGAGGGCTTACCTGTGGCGAGGCGCTTGCGGAGCTGGCGATAGACCTTGCGGGCGAGTGGCGACATGGCGTGGTTCCTTCTAGTTGCTCGGTGGATCGGTGATCGAAGGGCCGTGCTCTGCGAGCGTGCGTGCGACCAGGGCCTTGGCGACCGCGCGAGTCGCCGCGTCGGCTTCGAGCTGCGCCGCACTGACCTCGTCGAGCACGGGATCGGAGAGTGGATCGCTCGTTCGATACTTCGCGGCGTCGAACAGATCGCGCGGCGTGATCGCGTCGTGGCCGTTGAGATCGGCATTTGTTCTCGCGACCTTGATCAGCCGATCGATGCTCCGCGCCGTGAGCGACTTGCGCTTCTCGACGATGTGCACGAGCGCTTGCTCCGACGCGGTGCCGAGCGGACACGTCGCGCGCAGGACCGACGTGGTCATCTCTGCGTTGCAGCGGATCCCGAACGGCGCGAGGCGCGCGACTTGCCGATCGCGCGCCTCGATCACGCGCTCGCGCATCTTGACCGAGGCCTCGCCAGGGAACGGCGAGCGCAGCTCCTCGAGCTTCACGGGATTGACGACGACCTGCAGGTCGATACGATCGAGCAGCGGCCCCGAGAGCCGCGAGCGATAGCGCTCGATCGCGAACCGCGGGCACGTGCACTCGCGCACCGTGGTCCCGAGCCACCCACACGGACACGGGTTCGCCGCTGCGACCAACAAGAACGAGGCGGGCAGCCTGAGCATCCCGTTGACCCGGATGATCGAGACCGCACGCTCTTCGAGCGGCTCGCGCAGTCCCTCGATCGCCGCGCGCGAAAATTCGGGGAGCTCGTCGAGAAACAACACGCCGTTGTGCGCGAGCGAGATCTCGCCGGCGCGGGGTTGCGAGCCGCCACCGAGCAGCGCTGCGCTGCTGATCGTGTGATGCGGTGAGCGAAACGGGCGCTCCTCGATCAACCCACCTTCGACCAGCCCGAGCGCCGAGTAGATCTTGGTGGTCTCGAGCGCTTCGTCGCGCGTCATCGTCGGGAGCACGGTCGCGAACCGCCGCGCGAGCATGGTCTTGCCCGTGCCCGGTGGCCCCGCGAGCAGCAAGTTGTGCCCGCCGGCGACCGACATCTCGATCGCCTCGCGCGCCGCGTACTGACCGCGGACCTCGCTCAGATCGACCAGGTCGGCCTTCCTCAGCCGCCGCTTGCGACGCGGCTCGGCCACCGCCGCGAACGGGAGCTCCTCGTGGTTCTGCAGCGCCTTGACGATCTGCGAGACGTGCTCGACCCCGTACACGTCGAGCCCTTCGACGAGCAGCGCCTCGGCCGCGACCTCCTGCGGCACGATCACGCCGCGCATCCCGCGCTCGCGCGCGAGCATCGCGGCGGCGAGCACGCCATTCACTCTCCGGATCTGGCCCTCGAGTCCGAGCTCGCCGAGCACCAGCAGCTCGAGGATCGGGCCGGGCTCGCACAACCCGTCCGCAATCATGATCGCGAGCGCGATCGGCAGATCCAGGGCGCAGCCATTCTTGCGCAGGTCTGCGGGCGCGAGATTCACGACCACGCGTTTCAAGGGCAAGTCGTGACCGATCGCGCGCAGTGCGCTGCGGATCCGGACCGCGCCTTCTTTGACCGACGGCGCCGGAAGCCCGACGACGCTGTACGAAGGCAGCTGCCCTGGCGCGATCGCGCACTCGACATCGACTGGAACCGCATCGATCCCGTTGAGCGCACACGAATGAATGAGTCCGACCACGCCATGCACATGATCACAACTCGGGCCAACTCGAAGTCCCTGTAATCAGGACCGTGATGTCCGGCTTGCGGCCGTACTTGTCCGGTTTGTCCGACGAAACCCGGACTCGAACCGTTGTCGTTCGACAACGCACGGTGCGCCGCGAGAGGTGCGCGGCGCAGTCGGTCAGTACTTCTATACTGCGCTCGCCACGATACAAATCGTAGCTGTTTGCCGTCGAGAACAGTGATGGTCGTCAGCTGCCCACCATCGATAGATCCCGAGAGTCACTAGTGCTGCGTGTAGTGGATCTTCAAGCCACTGCACACCCGGCGCGGCACGCCGGCGATCAGGAACGGCTTGAACTTCCACTGCTTCACGTACGCGACGACTTTCGCGTCGTAGCTCGGAAGCCCCGAGGGCTCGACGAGAAATTCCTTGCCGACCGACCCTTGCTCGTCGATGCAGTACTCGACGACGATCTCGATCGCGTCGACCTTCGATTTGCCGATCACGGTCTTGTCCCTGTCCTCGGGCTGGATCTGAGTGACCCCGGAGATCCGCGTCATCACCTCGTGGTTGACGTGCAAGATGTTGTCTTTGGCGTCGGAGAAATCCGGTAGGGGCAGCTCTTCATGTTTCGGGTGCGCGTCGCGCGGATAGACAAACAGCTGCAGCGTGCACGCCGGCACGGCCTGGCTACCGAGCTTGAACGGCCGGAACTTCCATCCTTCGATGATCGGCTTGTACGTGCTCACGAGCAGTGGCGAGACGGTGTCGCGGGCCCGCACGCTCGTGACGCTGCCCTCCGCGTCGACGCAGATCTTGAACCACGTGTAGAGGAACGTTTGATGCATCGTCGCCATCTCGGCATCGAGCGCGGCCTTCGTTTCGGGCATCGTGGTGAGCTCGAGATCGCCCGCGATCACGCGCGAGGCGAGGGCGTCGGGCGCGACCGCGGGAATGCCATCCGTTCGCCCCTGGCGACCCGCAAAGCCGATCCACGCGATCGTGGCACCCTGATCGAGATGGAGATAGTCGAACCCGATCTCGATCTCGACGCCCGGATCATACGTCGCGACTTCGACGCCGTAGAGCGCATCGCCGCGCTTACTCGGGACGAGCGGTAACGTCGCTAGACACGCCGCGAAATCGGCGAGCTTGTCGGCGCCGATGTGGCGCGCGACCGGAAACTCGCTCCGACACGCCGCCGAGGGAAACCACATGCCGGCATACTCGAGCGGCTCGCGCGCGAAGTTGCGAATCGCGGTGACATCGTTGCGCGCGAACGCCGAGAAGAAGTCACGCCGGATCGATTCGGAGATCCCCTCCTTGGTCGTGGGCTTCTCCGGGCCCGTGGGAGCGCACGCGACGCAGGCAAGCACCATCACCAACACCATCTTCATGCCGCACTTATAGCCAACTGTGCACGCGTCCTCCAGATCTCACCTGCAAGGTTTCTTCACAACGCCGAGTACGTTGCGGAAACATTGGATCGCCATCCTGGACCAGTGAAAGGACGCTTCACATGATCTGCCTCGCACTCGGTCTCGGGCTTCTCGGTTTTGTCGCGGCTCGCCGCGCTCGTTGTCACCACCACGGTTTCGCCGATGGTCACCACTACGGTCCACCCTGGGCCCGCTGGCACGGCGGCCATCACGGCCGCGGCATGCTCTACATGATGTTCTCGCGGATCGACGCGACGCCGACCCAGGAGCGCGCGATCATGCACGAGCTCGGTACCCTCGAAGCAAAGATGCGCGATAGCCGGGCCACGCTGCGTGACTCGCGGGGCGACCTCGCCGCGGCGATGCGCGGCGCGATCCTCGACGATGCGGCGCTGGGCGCAGTGCTCGGCCGCGTCGATGCGGCGACCACGGAGACCCGGGCCGCCGTGCTCGAGGCCCTCCGCAACATCCACGCGGTGCTCGACGAGCATCAACGCGAGAAGCTGGCCTCCATGCTCGACGGTGGGTGGTTCAAGCGTGGCGGCAGCCCCTACCGCGTGTGAGAGGATAGGGCCGTGCGCGTGCTCCTCATCGACGACGACGCCCGCCTGGCGGAGCTCTTGACGGGATACTTCGATCCGCAGGGCGTCTCGCTCGTACATGCGAACAACGGCCAGAACGGGCTGAATCAGCTCGTTCTGGGTGGCTTCGATGTCGTGCTGCTCGACGTCATGATGCCCGGCCTCGACGGGCTCGCCGTGCTTCGCAAGATTCGCGACGCGGGCCATCGCACGCCGGTCATCATGTTGACCGCGCGCGGCGACGAGGCCGATCGCGTCGTCGGTCTCGAGCTCGGTGCGGATGACTACGTCGCGAAGCCGTTCTCCCCCCGCGAGCTGCTCGCGCGGTTGCGCGCGGTGGTTCGCCGTGCGGATCCGGCGGCGGTCGCCGAGAAGCTCACGGCGGCTGGCATCACGGTCGATGCCTCCGCGCGCGAAGCGTGGGTCGATGGCAAGCCGGTCGAGCTGACCGGTCTCGAGATCGATCTGTTACTCGCGCTGCTGCGTCGCGCGGGTCGCGTCGTGCCCCGCAGCGCGTTGATGGACCTGGCCGGCCGCGGCGATGTCGCGGTCGGTGAGCGCGCCGTCGATGTTCACATCTCGCGGTTGCGCAAGAAGCTCGGCGACGACGCCGCGCAGCGCATTCGCACCGTGCGCGGCATCGGTTACACGCTCGCGCGATCGGCGGACGATCCCTCATGAGTCATCCCTACCGCGAAGATCCAGGGTTCCCCGAGCGCGACGAGATTCGCGTCAAGCTCGGCAACGTCGAGCGCCACGGCGTGTGGACGGTGCCGCAGGAGCTCGATATCAGCGTGTTCATGGGCAACTGCGAGCTCGATTTTCGCGAGGCGCAGCTCGGGCCCGGGCTCACGACGATTCATTGCTCGATCAAGTTCGGCAACCTCGAGCTCGTCGTGCCCGAGACGATGGCGGTCGAGCTCGAGGTGGTCAGCATCGCGGGCAACGTGATGCAGCATCGCGAGACCGCGACGACGATCGATCCGGCGCGCCCGCGCTTGCGCGTGATCGGCACGGTCAAGGCCGGCAACTGCGAGGTGTTCTCGCTCGCGCCCGGCGAGACCAAGCACGACGCGCAGCATCGCAAGCACCACGATCAGCGGATGCGCCACCACCGCAAGCACGCGCGCAGGTGGCGACAGGTCCAGGCCGAGCGCGAGATGTGGACACGCACCACCGATCGCGGCCGCTGGATGCCGTGGTGGTTGATGTCGCGGATGCGGCGCCGGATGTTCGTCTGGTTTGCCGTGATGTTTGTCGGTGGCGTCGCGATCGGTCATCACCTGTGGCCGTTCGCGCACTGGTACTACTACGCGCTGTCGCTGTTCGTGATCTCGTCGGTCTCGGGTGCGGTCGCGTTCCGGTTGACCCGGCCGATGATGTTCGCGATCAAGGCGGCGACCGATATCGGGGACGGCAAGCTCGACGCGCAGATCGATCCGCTCGATCACAGCGGCGAGATGCGGTTGCTCGCGAAGGCGCTCAACGACATGGCGACCAAGATCAAGACGCAGCTCTCGGATCAGCGCCAGCTGCTCGCGGCGGTCTCGCACGAGCTGCGCACGCCGCTCGGCCACATGCGCGTGCTGGTCGAGACCGCGCGCGATACCGGCAACATGAAATCGCTCGACGAGCTCGAGCGCGAAGTCCTCTTGCTCGATGATCTGGTCGGGCGGTTGCTCGCTTCGTCGCGGCTCGAGTTCGGCTCGCTCGAGCGCCGCGAAGTCGATCTCGGCGAGCTCGCAGCCGATGTCGCGACCGCCGCAGGCGTCGCGGCCGAAGCGGTCGCCGCCGAAGGCGATGTCAGCGCCGCGGTCGATCCCACGCTCGTGCGACGCGCGGTCGCGAACCTCGTGGAGAATGCGCGGATCCACGGTGGTGGTGTGGTCGGCGTGAAGATCGAACGTCGCGGTGCGCAGGTCGCGATCGAAGTCGACGACGCTGGACCCGGGATCGCGGCCGACAAGCGCGACGAAGCGTTTCGCGCCTTCTCGCCCTCGACGGGTGGCGGGCTGGGCCTTGGCCTCGCGCTGGTCTCCCGGATCGCGGTCGCCCATGGCGGTGGCGCCTGGATCGCGGACCGCCCCGGCGGCGGTGCCCGGATCGGCTTCACCGTGACCGCTCGCGTCTAGCTCCTCGACATCACACGCGAACCCAGCCCCAATTAGCGTGTCCACCGTGCGCGTGCTTCGAGGCTCCTTATACGCAGCGTGCGAAACATGTCCCTCACTGGAGCCTCGCTAGACGTGTCCTCGAGGACCGATGCGCGAGCGCGGTTGCTCGAGAGCCTCGCGACCGGCCCGGCGCGCAAAGGCTACGCGGTCGCCTACGACCTGCTCGGCAATCGCGCGGAGGCCGAAGAGGCGGTGCAGGAAGCCCTCGCTCGCGCGTGCGAATCGATCGACGACCTTCGCGACACCGAAGCCGCGCCCGCGTGGTTCCTGCGCGTGGTCACCTCGATGTGCCTGCGCAACCTTCGCCGGCGTCGGCTGCGCCGCTCGTTGCTCGGGTGGTTGCCGGGCAAGAATCAAACGTCCGAGCCCAGCGCGGCGCCGTCGACCGCGACCGAGGTCGCCGCGCCCCGCGAAGACATCGCGGAGCGCATGCACGGTCTCGCCCAGGCCGCGCCGGCAGATCTGCTCGCCTCGCAGCAGGAGCTCGGCGCATTGTTCGGCCGGCTCGATCAACTTTCGGCACAACAGCGCACCGCGCTGGTCCTGCGATATGGCCACGATCTTCCGGTCGGCGAGATCGCCGCGATGCTCGGCGTCGAGCTGGCCACTGCCAAGACGCACCTTGTTCGTGGCCTCGCTCGGCTGCGCGATCTGATGGAGGAGCACCGATGAACCCGATGTGTAATGTGGTCGCAGAGCGCGTCGCGCTCGGTGAACCGCTTGGTGATGTTGCCGAACACGCGACGACCTGCGAGCGCTGCAAGCTCACGGTCGCACTACCAGGCTCGCTCGCGAAGACCGGGCACGTCGCAGATCCAGGCATGGGCTTCGCGTCGCGCGTCACCGCCGGTGCGCAACATCGAGTCACGGTCCGTCGGCGCCAGCGCGTCGCTGCGATCAGCCTGGTCAGCGCGGCGGCGGCGGTAGCGGCGCTCGTGTTGCTGTTCGTGCGGCCGACGGCCGAGTCCGAGTCCGTCGCGTATGTCCCCGAGGCGCTGATCAAGCAGCTGCCCTCGACGAATCCCGATCCCGCGAAACCAGATCCGTGGATGCCGAAGCCACCGCCAGCGATCGACAAAGACGTTCGCTCGCTCGTACGCCTCGCCAACACCGATCGCTCGATGCGCCTCAGCGCCCGCTGGGCCCGCCTCGAAAAATCTCTCGCGCCGTACGGCGCCGTTCTGAAAGGAACCGAACCATGAGCCGCACCAAGATGTTTCTCGCTATCTCTGTGCCGTCGATGATCCTCGGCGGCGTGATCTTCGGCAGCCTCGTCGGTCACGCCGATTCGGGTCGCGACGCGCATTACTGGGCGGCGAGCGATTCGACGATCGTCGCGCAAGCCGATCCGCGCCGGGCACCCACGGCACCCACGGCACCCACGGCACCCACGGCACCCACGGCACCGGCAGCGCCCACGTCGCCAGGCAAGGGCATCTCCGTCGAGGTCCACGACGGCAAGGTCACGGTCTCCGGCATTCCCGACATCGTGAGCAGCGCGCTGCGCTCGGCGCAAGAAGTGATCAACTCGTCGACCTTGCCGAAGGACGCGAAGGACAAGCTCGCCAAGCACATCGAGAACATCCGCACCAAGATCACGGCGCGGCTCTCGCACCTCAACATCACCGACCTCGAGCACCTCGGCGACCAGATGACCGCGATGGGCGACGACATCTCCGCGGAGATGGAAGAGCTCGGCAGAGAGATGGAGAAGTACAACGGCCAGCTCGGCAAAGACTTCGAGAAGAAGCTGTCCAAGTCGCTCGGCAAGAGCTTCAGCAAGAGCTTCGGTCCGAAGGGCTTGCACATCGATATCAACGGGCTGCACGGCGACCTCAACACCGTCGACGACGGCGATGGCGATGACGCCAAGCTGTCGTCACCTCCCGATGTCGACGATGACGACGAGCTCGACGACGCGGTGAAGGACCTCGGCGACCTGTCGCTCAAGGGCCCGCAGCGCGAGCAGATCCAGAAGCTGCGCGCCGACAGCGATCGTGCCGTCGCGACCGCGAAGAAGCAGCTCGACCAGGCCTCGGACTCGCTCAAGAAGCAGCTCGATAACCCGGCCACGAGCGACGCCGATATCGCCCGCTCGATCGACGCCGTGACGCGGCAGGAAGCCGCGATCCGCAAGGCGCGCATCCTCGCGTGGCACGACGCACGTCGCGTGCTCGACGATGCGCAGCGTAAGAAGGTTCAGGACGCGGCCGCGAAGGCCAAGAAGCCTTCGAAGTAGACCTGGCATGCTATAGCTCGCGCATGCGCTGGTTTGTCGTCGCGGCGATCACGGCCGGGTGCTCCGGCGGTTCGAGCGCGCCAGCTCCCAGGCCGGTGCCGATGGATGCACCGGTTCGGGTGGTCGGTCCCACGCCGCAAGAAGCGCCGATCGTGCGTGCCGATGATCTCCACCGGGCGCCGATCTCGAATCGCCCGGGCCGACCGATCGACGTGATCCTGCGCAGCTCGCCGCCTGGTGCCGAGGCCTCCGTCGACGGTGTCGGCCTCGGCACCACACCCGCGTATTGGAACGGGATGGCCGATGGTCGCGAGCACGAGTTCGTGTTCGTGCTGCCCAGCCACGCGGTCGCGCGCTACCGCTTCGTGCCGATCACGAGCGGCGTGGTCCACGCGCGGCTCGAGGCGATCAGCGACGATGTCGATGCCGGCGTGCCGAGCGCGGATCAGCTGCCCGGGATACCCGCACTGGTACCGTCGCCGCCGCTCGTCGACGCGCCCGCACCGATTCCGTCGCCGCCGACGGTCCTTGCCCCCGACGCGGGCGAGTCCCCCGGCGTCGGTCCTCACAACTAGTTGCGCTGCCGTCCGGGCGACGCGACAATTAACCGTTGGCGAAGCCCGTTCGGCCCAAAATCGGTTTCGTGCTCTCGGGAGGCGGCTCCCGCGGTGCGTACGAGGCTGGCATTATTCACTACCTGCGGACCGATCTGTACAAGCAGCTCGGGCGGCACGTGCCGATCGATATCGTCAGCGGCACGAGCGTCGGCGCGATCAACGCCGCGTTCATGGCCGCGACGATGTCCGATCCGAGCTCGCAAGCCGAGCAGATCGTGGCCGCGTGGCGCTCGCTCCAGATCGAAGATCTGATCGGCCTCGAGGCCGGTGATCTGTGGCGCGGTGCGAAGATGTTTTTCGGCGCCGATCCGCCGCCGCCGACACCCGGTAGCTTCCGCTACGGTGGCCTTCTCGATACGAGTGGGCTCGAGCGCTTCGTGATCCGATCGATTCCGTGGCGCGGAATCGATCGCTCGCTGCGCGAAGGTCATCTCCACGCGCTCTCGGTGTCGGCGACCCACGTCGGCACCGGCCACACGGTCGTGTTTCTCTCGAGTGCCGAACCGGTGCCGCGCGAGTGGAGCCGCGATCCGTTCGTGCGCCATCGCCCCGCGCGGATCGGGCCGCGCCACGTGCTCGCCTCGGCCGCGATTCCGATGCTGTTCCCCGCCGTGAAGATCGGCGAGGAGTACTTCACCGACGGCGGGCTGCGCCAGAACACGCCGATGTCGCCCGCGATCCGGCTCGGCGCGGATCGGTTGTTGCTGGTCTCGCTCAAGCACGTCGGACCGACGCCGAAGGCCGTCCAGCAAGCTCACGTCGAGGCGTATCCCAAGCCGTTGTTCCTCGCGGGCAAGGCGCTCAACGCGCTGCTCCTCGATCACACCGAGTACGACTTGATGCGCATGCAGCGGATCAACCTGATTCTCGAAGCAGGCGAGGCTTCGTTCGGCGCGAAGTTCGAAGAGACGATGAATCACGAGCTCGTGAAGTTGCGTGGTGCACCGCTGCGCCGGATCCACGCGGCGCACATTCGCCCGTCCGAGGACATCGGTAAGATCGCCGCCGACTTCGTGCGTGCGGGCCGGATGAAGGTCAAGGGCATCATCGCGCGGCGGTTGATGAAGCAACTCACTGCGGGTGAAGCCGCGAACGAGAACGATCTGCTCTCGTACTTGTTGTTCGATGGCGACTACTGCGCGGAGCTGATCGAGCTCGGGCGACGCGATGCGGCGAAGAAAGCCGACGAGCTCGCGGCGCTCTTCGATCCGGGCGCGCGCGTCGAAGACGTTCCCGTCCAGGACTGATCTTCACCGGCGGACGTGCCATGTTCCGGGCATGAAACGCATGGTCCTGTTGCTTACCGCCGCGTTGATCGCGTGCGGTGGGTCCAAGCCGCAACAAGCGGCGCCTCCAGCTCCGCCACCGACCGGTGACCTCGCCGGCGGCGTCGCGCCGAAGGCGCCGGGCAATCCCGATGTGACGCCGCTGCCGCTCGCATCCGACGTCAAGAAGGGGGTGCTGCCGAACGGCCTCACGTACTACATCAAGAAGCACGGCAAGCCCGAGAAGCGCGCGCTCCTGTGGCTCGCGGTCGACGCGGGCTCGATGCTCGAGGATGACGACCAGTCGGGCCTCGCGCACTTCGACGAGCACATGTCGTTCAACGGAACCAAGCGGTTCCCGAAGCAGCAGATCATCGACTACTTGCAGTCGATCGGCATGCGGTTCGGCGCCGACCTCAACGCGTACACGAACCAAGACGAGACCGTGTATCAGCTCGAGGTTCCGACCGAGCCGCAGTTCATCGGCAAGGGGCTCGACATCCTTCGCGACTGGGCGGGCGATGCGACCTACGACGACAAGGAAGTGAAGTCCGAGAGCGGCGTCGTCCTCGAAGAGTGGCGCCTCGGCCGGTCCGCCAACCGCCGGCTCTACGACAAGCACCAGAAGGTGCTGATGAAGGGCACGCGTTATGCGATCCGCGACACGATCGGAAACCCGGAGACGCTGAAGAAGGCGGATCGCGCCGCGCTCTATCGGTTCTACAAGGATTGGTATCGCCCCGACAACATGGCGATCGTCCTCGTCGGTGATTTCGATCCTGCGGAGGTCGAGAAGGCCGTACTCGCGCGGTTCGGCGATCTCGCGAATCCCAGCAAGGAGCGCGCGAAGGTCACCGGCGGTGTGCCGAAGGCCGAGGGCACGCGGATCTCGATCGAGAGCGACAAGGAGCTCGCGCAATCGCAGGTCGCGATCCATAGCTTCATCGCGCATCGCCCGAAGGCGACGCTCGTCGATCTTCACCGCATCGTCGTCGAGCAGGTCTATCAGGCCGTCGTCAACGAGCGCTACGCGGTGCTGCGTCGTCGTGCCGATGCCCCGTTCATGAACGCGTTCGCAGGCGTCGATGGCGAGAACCGCGAGACCGATGATTTCGTGCGCTCCGCGACCGCGAAGAACGGCAAGGTCGAGGAGTCGCTGCGCACGCTGCTCACCGAAGCGTTTCGCGTCGAGCGCCACGGCATCACGCAGCCCGAGCTCGATCGCGCCAAGATCGTGCTCGCCCGTGCGTTCGACGAGAACGTCGAGCGCTACCCGACCGTCGATAGCCGCGACGTGGTCGCCGAGCTCGTCCGTAATTTTCTCGC
The DNA here is from genome assembly GCA_043780895.1 of Kofleriaceae bacterium. GTDB lineage: Bacteria > Myxococcota_A > Polyangia > Haliangiales > Haliangiaceae > JABFXX01. The sequence continues at coordinate 96,357 of JAYWCI010000169.1, forward strand.
GAAAGAGTTCGTGATCCTCCCCGAGGAAGAGCGCGACCTCTCGAAGAAGGCGCTCGCGAGCGTCACGGTCGACGACATCAACGCCGATCTCAAGACGTTCGGTGGCGCCGAGAATCGCGCGATCGAGGTCTCGCTGCCGACGAGCGAGAAGCCGATCACCGAGGAGCGCGTCAAGGCGATCATCGGCGAGGTCGAGAAGGCCGAGATCCCGGCGTGGGAAGACAAGGCGATTCCGACCGCGTTGATGACGAACCCGCCGAAGCCCGGCAAGATCACCAAGGAGAAGACGTTCGAGAAGATCGGCGTCTATCAGTGGACGCTGTCGAACGGCGCCACGGTGATCATCAAGCCGAGCGACTTCGAGAAGGACTCCGTGTCGTTCGTCGGCGATTCGCCGGGTGGTACGGCGCTCGCCTCGGATGCGGACTATCGCAACGCGCGGTTCGCGACCACGATCGCGCAGCTCGGCGGCGTCGGCGAGCTCGATGCCGATACGCTGACCAAGGTGCTCGCCGGAAAGCAAGTCTCGATGGGTGCGACGATGTCCGAGACCAGCGAAGGCCTCAACGGCTCGGCCTCGGCCAAGGACGTCGAGACCATGATGCAGCTCGCGTATCTGCGCATCACCGCACCGCGCAAAGATGAGGAGCAGTTCAAGCAGTGGCAGCAAAACGGCGCCGAGTCGCTCGCGAACCAGGAGCGCTCGCCGCAGTTCCAGTACTTCAAGCAAGCGGCGATCGACGAGTACAAGGCCAACGTCCGCCGCACGCTGCCCAAGCCGGAGGACTACAGCAAGGCCGATCTCGACAAGGCACTCGCGTTCTACAAGGCGCGGTTCGCCGATGTCTCGGACTGGAACTTCGTGATCGTCGGTGACGTCGATCTCGCGAAGCTGCGCCCACTCGTCGAGACCTATCTCGCGAGCCTCCCCGGCAAGGGCCGCAAGGATGCCGAAAAAGACCTCGGCATTCGCAAGGTCCCCGGCGTGGTGAAGAAGGAATACGACCTCGGCGTCGAGCCGAAGGCGACCGTGCGTCTCGATTTCCACGGCGCAGATACCTGGTCGTTCGACAAGGAGCGCGACGCGTACACGCTCGCGCAGGTGCTCTCGAACCTGCTCCGCGAGGAGCTGCGCGAAGAGAAGGGCGGCGTCTACGGCGTCGGCGCGTTCGGCAACGTCCAGCGCAAGCCGTACCAGGAGCGCGCGTTCGGCATCTCGTTCGGCTGCGCCCCCGATCGCGTCGACGAGCTGCTCAAGGCCTTGAACGAGGTCGTCGCGAAGGTCATGAAGGACGGCGTCGACGCCGACCACCTCGACAAGATCAAGCAGATCTACACGCGCGGTCGCGAGACCGAGCTCCGCACGAATCGGTTCTGGAGCCAGCGCCTGACCGCGGCGTTCCGCTACAAGGATGATCCGAACGATATCGTCGACACGACCAAGACGCTCGCTCGCATGACGAGCGACAACGTCAAGGCCGCGGCCAAGCACTTCCTGGATCCCAAGACGCTGTTCCAGGCCGTGCAGATGCCGGTCAAGGCCGCCGCTACGTCGGCCGCACCTGCCAAGAAGTAGCTACTTCGCCGCGGGCGACGCCGGCATGGTCTTCGGTCGCATGACACCGAAGATCACCTTCTTCGGATCGAAGAAGTGGTTCGCAGCGGCTCTGACATGGTCGCTCGTGGCACGTGCGGCCATCGCATCGGCGTCGGTGATCGCCTTGAAGTCCTCGCCGGACCACAGCGCCTCGTGGATCGCCTGGCTCCACCAGGCGTTCTCTTTGGTGTTGGTCTCGTGCTCGCGCTTGATCTGCTCGCGGACCTTGGCGAGATACTCCTCGCTGATGCCGTCTTTCGAGATCTTGGCGATCTCGGCGTACGCGGCCTGCGTGAGCTTGTCGACGTTCTGCGGATCGCAGGTGAAGCTGATCTCGAAGTCACGACGCTGCTCGGGCTCGCGGATCATCGACGCGAACACGCCAACGCCATAGACGCCGCCCATGTCCTCGCGCAGGACCTCGCGAAGGCGAATCCCGAGGACCTTCGAGAGGACCTCGGCGTCGCGCTCGGCGTCGATCGACCACGTGTCGCTACCGGTGACATCGATCATCACGTGGCTCTTCGGCTCGGTGCCCGCGAGGATGGTCTTCTGCACCGGGCCGGTCGCGAACTTCACTCCGATGTTCTTCCACTGGCTTGGCTTGCCGCTCGGGCCGGTGCTCGGGAGCGAGGCGAGGTAGGTCGCGACGAGCGGCTTCAACACCTTCGGATCGACGTTGCCGACGAACGAGAACGTGAAGTTGGAGAAGTCGCTGTAGCGCGACTTGAAGACGGCGATCGCCTTGTCTGGATTCACCGTATCCAGCATCGCGATCGTCTCTGGACGATGGCGGAAGTGGTTGTTCGAGCGCAGCGTGCTCATCTGCTCCCAGAACTGCATCTCCGGTAGCACCTCGCGATGGCGGATCCACTCGCCTTGATCGTGCTTCCACGCCGCGAACGCGCGCGCATCCTTACGCGGCGCGGTCATGCGCAGGTATGCGAGCTGCATCATCGTCTCGAGGTCGGCCGCGCGGGTCGAGCCACCCACCGTCTCGGCGAGCTCGCTGTAGCCTGCGCTGACAGTGACGAGGTGACCGGCGAGCACCTTCTCGAGCGAGGTCGGATCGAGCTCGCCGGCACCCATCGAGGTGAGCAGGCCCGAGAACCGGACCTGGCCGTAGTCGGTATCGCCGAGCAGCGACGTGCCGCCCTTCTGCCAGCCATCGAACAAGATCTCGTCGTTCTGGAACGTCGTCGGTTTGACGACCACGCGGACGCCGTTGGACAGCGTCCACACGGTCGCGCCGAGGGTGGCGTCGATCGTCTCGTTCGTGATCGTCCCGGGCTTCGGCAGCTGCGCGATCAGTGGCTTGTCGGCGCCGACGTCCTTCCAGGCTTCGAGCGGTGCGCTGCTCGCAGCCTCGACGACCTGGCGAACCTCGGCCTCGGTCGGCATCGGCATGGTGGTGCCCGAGGCGATCGCGATCACGCGGCCGGTACTGGCGCTCCACGACTTTGCGAGGTGGTCGAGCTCGTCGAGCGTGACCGAGGCGAGCATCTCCTTGGTGTACGCGTTCTCGAGCACGCGGCCGCCCATCTGCTCCTTCTCGAAGAAGTTACGCGTCATCTCGTCGGCGAGATCCGTGTCCTGGGTCTTGTCCCACTCCTTCATCTCCTTGTCGCTGCTTGCTAGTGAGCGCAGCTTGCCGCGATCGAGCTCGGTCTGAACGAAACCGAACTTCTCGACGCGCGCGCTCTCCTTCAGGAGCGCCGCGAGCGCCTCCTTGACCTTACCTTCCTTTACTTGCGCCTGACGGGTGTACGCATCGCCTCCGCGCATACCGCCGCCACCCGTCGAGCTACCGGCGAACATGAACGGCGAGTCGGGCTCGAGGCCGAGCTCCGAGAACCGCGCGCCCATCATCTCGTTGTAGAGATTTTCGAGCACGAGCCGGCGGAAGTCACCTTTCGTCAGCTCGGGGCGATGATCGAGCTTGTCGGTGATCGAGACCTGCGTGAACGGGAACTCCGCATCGGTCGCGACCGTGATGGCGGTTGGTTGATCGTGCGGCACTGCCGGCTGCACCCGCGGGCGCTCGGCCACCGGGTTCTTCAGATCGCCGAACCGCTCCTGGATCACCTTCTCCATCTCGGCGGGATCGAAATCACCGACCGCGATCACCGCCATGTTGTCGGGGCGATACCAGTCCTTGTAGAATCTCGCGATCGTGTCGCGCTTCGCGGTCTTGAGGATCTCGGGCAGCCCGATCGGCAGGCGCTCCGCGTACTTCGAGCCAGCGAACATCACCGGCCACTGCTTCGCATTGATGCGCTCGAACGAGCCGCGCCCGGTGCGCCACTCCTCGAGGACGACGCCGCGCTCTTTATCGACCTCGACCGGGTCGAACGTCACGTCGCCTGCCCAGTCGCGAATGATGTCGACGCCCTTCATCAGGATCGTCTTGTCATCCGTCGGCACGGTCAGCTGATAGACCGTCTGATCGAAGCTCGTGTACGCGTTGAGGTCGGCACCGAAATCCATGCCGATCTTCTCGATGTAGTCGACGATGTCCTGCTTCGGAAACCGCTTGGTCCCGTTGAAGGCCATGTGCTCGACGAAGTGTGCGAGCCCGCGCTGATCATCGTCCTCGAGGACCGAGCCCGCATTGACCGCGAGCCACAGCGCCGCGCGCTGCTCGGGCTTGCCGTGCTTCATCACGTAGTACGTCAGGCCGTTCGCGAGATGGCCGACCTTGATCTGTGGATCGATCGGCGTGACCTCGGCCATCGGATCGCCGGGAGCCACGGCGAGCTGTACCGATGGTGGCCCCGGCTCGGGCCGATACTCCGCAACCGGTGCAGGCGCTTGCGTGCCACCGCACGCAAACGCAAAAACGAACGCGAGTCCCCAGCGACGATCCTGCATGTATCCTCCGACACCCGATTGCGACGAAGCGTTGCAAGCCGGGCGCCCAGTGTAAACGCATGACAGCGCGACGCCCGGGCAGGGCGAGCGATGTCTGCGGGTCACATGCTGCTACCGGCGCGTGCCGGTGTGGCATTCCCTACTGCGGAACTGACGGATCGGGCTGCGGGAGCTGGACGTCGGGGGCGTCATTCTCACCACCGCCGAGCAGCGAATCGATCGCGGGCACGATGATAGCCGAGGCAATCCCGAGCGCCGCGGCCGGAATCATGAGGCCGCCTTGGCCCGCCTGAAAGTCGGCCGCGAACGGTGTGCTCGCAGCGCTCGCCGCGATCGCCTTCGCGGGGTCGTTCGCCTTGCCCGTGACGATGTCGGCGCCGGAGATCGCGGCGATCTTCATCGCGACCTCGGGTGGATTGGCCCACGCGGTACGGATCACGCCGCGCATCTTCACGCCCTTCGCATCGACCTTGATACCGATGCCGAGCTCGTTGACGAGCGAGATGGCATGGATCGCGGCCGAGCCCTCGGCTCGGATGTCGGTGAGCGACGGCACGACACCGGTGAGGTTCAGCATCGAGCCGCGACCCCAGAACACCGCCGTCCAGTCACCGTGCGCGAGCTCCGCGCCGATCGGCGTGAGCGCGACGTCGGCCGCTTTCGTGACGCCACCGCGATGTTGCCCGACGCGCAGCGCCTTGCCCGCGGCATCGACCCACGCTTCGAGCTGGAGCGTGTTCGCGCTCGGGATCTTGAACCGGCACGCGTCTTTCGGTTGCTCGTCGGTGAGATCGAGGATCATCGCGAGGTCCTTGCACGCCGCGAGCGCGGTCGTCGCCGGCGCGAGATCGACGAGCGGCGCGGTGATCTGGATATCGACCGAGCCCGCGGGGATCACGGCGCTGACCGGCCCACCGAGCGACTTCGCGAACGTATCGAACGTGACGCCACCCGCGAGCGGCGCGGGCGGCAGCGCACCGGTCAGCTTCGCGATATCCGCGGCGACAAAGCCCGCGGCGTTCGTCGCGTCGATTTTCGGCGCCGTCACGCCGGTGAGAATGCCGAGCGTGCCCGCCGGCTGACCGGTCCACTCGCCCCGCGCCGCGACCTGACCACGCGTGACCTCGAACGCGAGCCCGAGGTCGCCGGGGGCGCCCCCGAACAGCGGCAGCTGCGGCGCGTAGATCTCGACATCGCCGCGCCCGCCTGCGAGCTCCGCGGCCTTGCCCTTGAGCGCACCCTTGCCGATGCGCTCGAACAGCTTGTCATTCGTCGCGCACACGTAGTAGTCGCGCAGCGGCTTGCACGTGTTGCCGTTGAGCGAGTCGCCATCGGTCGGCGTCTTGCCGCGCGTGCCGTGCTTGGTCGTCATGAACTTGTCGCGATCGCCGACCGGCATCACGCCGATCACTCCATCGGTCGTGATGAACATCGCGAAGCCCTTGTCGGCCGCGAGCCCGGCAGCCGCGGGCGTGCCATCGGGCTTGCCGAGCAGCGCGGCGATCAGCGCCTGCGCGGTGCCCTTCATCGGGGCGAAATCGGGGTTCGCGGTGAGCTGCTGCGCGGTCGTGACCGCATCGAACACGAGCCCGATCGCCTTCGGCGTGGCGACGATGCCGACCTCGGTGCCATCGGGTGCCAGATCCCACAAGGCGTCGGTGTTGCCGGGCCCGTCGGCAGCGCTATCGAGCAACGACGGGTTCTTGCAGGCCGCCGTGGTGGCCAGGACGATCAGCCAGGTACGCATGGACCGGGTTTTAGTATGGAAGCCAGTACAATGCCCTCGGTGACCGGCGCTTATCTCGAGCATCCTGACACGTCCGGCATCCCCAAGGACAAGCGCCGGCTCGGGGTGCTGCTGCGCCTCACCGCCCTGATCCGGCCGCATCGCTGGCGGTTCGTGCTCGCGGTCGTGACCCTCGTCGCGGCCTCGGCGATCACGCTGACGTATCCGCAGGCCGCGCGCTACGCGATCGACGTCGGCATGCACTCGAAGGACAAGGGCGACCTCGATCTGATCGTGATCGCGCTGCTCGGCCTGTTCGTCATCAATGCGGTGCTCGTGTGGATGCGCCACTACAGCATCAGCTGGCTCGGCGAGCGCGTCGTCGCGGATCTGCGCGGCATGGTCGTCGATCGGCTGATCACACTCCCACTCTCGTGGTTCTACGAGCGGCGCTCGGGCGAGCTCGTCGGTCGGCTCGCCTCGGATGTCACCGTCGTCGAGGACGTCGTTGGCTCGGATCTCTCGATGGCGACGCGCAACGGCATCCAGATGCTCGGCGCGCTCGTGATGCTGTTCGTGATCGACGTCAAGCTCACGCTCTTGATGCTCGCGATCGTGCCGCCGATCGTGCTCTCGACGATGGTGTTCGGTCGCAAGATCCGCGTGATGACGCGCGGCGTGCAAGATCAGCTCGCCGAGGTCTCCGGCCAGGTCCAAGAATCGGTCGGCGCGATCGCGACCGTGCAAGCGTTCGTGCGCGAGACCTACGAAGCCAAGAAGTATCGCAGCGGCGTCGACCGCGCGTTCCAGAAGACGCTCGAGCTCGTGAAGTGGCGCGCGTGGTTCTTCTCGACCGCGATGACCGCGGGCTCCTTCGGCATCGCCGCCGTGGTCTGGCTCGGCGGCCGCGCCTTGATCGACGGTCGCCTGTCGTCGGGTGATCTGACCTCGTTCTTTCTCTACACGTTCATCGTCGCCGGTGCGGTCGCCGATCTCGCGGGCCTGTGGGGCTCGCTCCAGCGCGCCGCGGGTGCGACCGATCGATTGTTCGCGGTGATCGACACCGTCCCTGCCATCCGCGATCCGGACAAGGTCACGCCGCTCCCCGCAGGTCGCGGCCGGATCACGCTCGAGGGCGTGAGCTTCAGCTATCCCGCGCGCCCGGGGGTCGCGGTGCTCGATCGCGTCGATCTCGAGATCGCGCCCGGCGAGAGCATCGCGGTCGTCGGTCCCTCCGGCGCGGGCAAGTCGACGATCCTGGCACTGCTCTATCGCTTCTACGATGTCGATGCCGGGCGCGTCCTGCTCGAGGGTGTGGACGTCCGCGACCTCGCACTCTCGGAGCTCCGCGGCGCACTCGCGATGGTCTCGCAGGAGCCGGTGCTGTTCTCGGGCTCGATTCGCTCCAACATCGCGTACGGCAAGGCCGATGCGAGCGAGGCCGACATCATCCAGGCCGCGAAGGATGCGAACGCCCACGACTTCATCTCTGGCTTTCCCGAAGGCTACGACACCGTGATTGGCGAACGCGGCACGAAACTCAGTGGTGGGCAGAAGCAGCGCGTCGCGCTCGCGCGCGCCTTGCTCTCGAACCCGCGCGTGCTGATCCTCGACGAGGCGACCTCGAACCTCGATGCCGAGAGCGAAGCCGCAGTCCAGACTGCGCTCGCGCGGATCATGGAGAACCGGACCACGATCATCGTGGCGCACCGGCTCTCGACCGTGCGCGATGCGGATCGGATCATCGTCATCGAGGGCGCCAAGATCGTCGAGCAGGGCGCGCACGAGGAGCTCATGGAGCGCCGCGGGATCTATCACCGGCTCGTCGAGCACCAGCTGATCGCCGACCGCGCGATGAACTGAGGGGGGACGTTGCTTCGGCCGTCGGCGCTATGACGTTTCGCATCCGGGAGTCGATGAACAAGGCTGGCAGTGAGCTACTGCGCGATCGGTACAGGTCAGGTTGTAGCCCGCGGTGAAGCCGCCGAGGGCTCCACCGGCGGCAACGATGCCGCCGCCGCAGTGGTGCGGTCTTGAAGCCGGTGGCCTCGAAGTCGTCGATCGAGACGAGGTCCTGGGTACCGGTGATCTCGACACCGATGATCTCGGAGAGCATCGAGATCGTCTGGCTTGCGCGCTCGCCGACCGCGGTGCAGCAGCCGACCAGGCGCATCGCCGTGATGCCGAGCTGCGCGAACATCCCCTGCTGCTCGAGCCCGCGATAGAACGCGCGCACGCGCTTCACGCTCGTGTCGAGCGGTCGGCCGTGGAACGAGAGCAGCTTGTCGTGACTGGTGAGGCCGATCAGATCGAGCGTGCGCGGCTGGTGAGGCAAGACGAGGGCGAGCTCCGCGAGCCGGTCGGCGAGGCCGCTCGGTGAAGCTGATGGTGGTTGAAGACTCGAGACGATTCGCGAGGTGAATGGCGTGAGAGTCGCCCGATGCGAGAACGCTGAGGTGCTGGATCACTAACGGCCTGCCTTCGGCGGCTTCTTGTTGAGCCGTCGTTGCAACGTGTGTCGGTAGATGCCGAGACGACGAGCGGCCTCGGAGAGGTTCCCGTCAGCGTCCGCGACGACACGATTGATGTGCTCCCACTCCACCCGCTGCAGTGTCGGTGTTGCGTAGATGTCGGGCTCTGGCGACGTGCCCTCTTCGAGGTGACGAATGATCTCTCGCGGACCGATCGGCTTGGATAGCACGAGCACGGCGCCGGCTTTGACCGCCATCGTCACCGTGACCGAGAGATACCCGCTCAGCATCGCGATCTTCACGCCGGGATGCAGCTTGCGAAGATCTCGAATCAGCTCGAGACCGGATTCGTCGCCGAGGCGCAGATCGACGATCGCCGCATCCGGCTTGTGCGTACGGGCGAGCGTGCGCGCGTGTGCAGGATCCGTCGTCACGTAGACCTGACGCTCGGACTTCAGACTACGTTCGCATGACTGCAGAGCGGTTCGATCGTCGTCGACGATCAGTACAGAACGAACCCGAGGCACAACTCCACTCAGGGTCCGATTTGGAGGGTGGATCGTCAATCCAACATTTGTAAGATGTTACGAACTGCCACAAAATGCACCAATCACCGAGGAGAACTCCAAGCAAGCAGGCATGTTAGGTACCCGACGTGAGCGGACTTCCGCATAGCTGATTGGCCTTCGCTCCCAGCAGCGCCACACGCTTGGATTCCATGACGACGGCCCTCTGGAGGTGCTCCTGAAGCTCTGGTCGCTCGTCCAGATGCGCCAGGACCTTGTCCCGGCCCTGGCCGAGCTGCTCGCCCTCGTAGGAGTACCAGGCGCCCGATTTCTCCATGAGTCCGAGCTTCTCGCCGACATCGACCAGCTCGCCGAGCTTGTTGATGCCCGTGCCAAAAAGGATCTCGAACTCGGCTTCCCGGAATGGAGGTGCGAGCTTGTTCTTGACGACCTTCACCTTCACTTCGCTACCGATGATCTCCTCGCCGCGCTTGATCGGCTTCTTGCGCCGGATATCGAGCCGGACCGAGCAGTAGAACTTCAGCGCGTTGCCGCCGGGTGTGGTCTCCGGGTTGCCGTAGATCACGCCGATCTTTTGTCTCAGCTGATTCACGAAGAACAGGCACGTCCGGGTCTTCGAGATCTGACCGGTCAGCTTGCGCAGCGCCTGGCTCATCAGCCGTGCCTGCAACCCCATGTGTGCATCGCCCATCTCGCCTTCGATCTCGGCACGCGGTGTGAGCGCGGCGACCGAATCGACGACGATCAGATCGATCGCGCCGGTGCGCACCAACGTGTCGGTGATCTCGAGCGCCTGCTCGCCGCAATCCGGTTGGCTGACCAACAAGTCTTCGAGATCGACACCGAGCCGGCGCGCGTAGCTCGTATCGAGTGCGTGCTCGGCGTCGATGAACGCGCAGACGCCGCCTGCGCGCTGCGCCTCGGCGATCGCGTGCAGCGTGAGCGTGGTCTTGCCCGACGACTCTGGCCCATAGATCTCGACGATCCGCCCTCGCGGGAGCCCGCCACAACCGAGCGCGACATCGAGCGCGACCGAGCCCGTCGGGATGACTTCGATCGCTTGGACCTCGCCACCGCCGAGCCGCATGAGCGCGCCGCTCCCGAACTGCTTGTGGATCGCGCGCACGGCTTCACCGATCGCTCTGTCTTTCTTGTCTTCGGACATCTGGACCTCCACGCCGGGCAGATCCAATTCTCGTGCCCGCGCAAGCGCGCGAAACCTCGAGACTCAGTCCGGGTTTCGCCCACGACTATCGGACAACGCGTCCGAAATCCGGACGCTACACCGGATCGGTGTTCACGACGAACGGGAAGCTGTACACGACCGACTCGGAGAACGGATACTTCACGACCGACCAGTTGCCATTCACCGCCTCCGGATAGCCGAGGTGGCAGGCGACGCCGAGGACGTAGTCCTGATTCTTCACGAGCAGCTTGTTATCGACCACGATGCCCGACGGGGCGCCGTGATTCACGGTGGCCGGCATCAGGTAGCGCCGCACCGGCACGTACGCGTTGTTCATCACGCTGTACAGCGTCGAGACACAATCATCGACGACGCCGTCGAGACCGAACGTGAACGTCATCAGCGGGGCGCGCGGCACGACCGCCGAGATCGAATCGGCGAACCAGATGTCCGTGTTGTTGAGCATCATGTGCCCGCTGGCCGAGTAGGCCTGACCGATCGCGAGATCGATCTTTGCTGTCGACGTCGTAGGGTCGGCCACCGAAATCGACTGGATCCCTTCGGTGACCTTCACGTTGTGAGTCGTGCGAGACCGCGACACGCGCGCGAAGATCGCCTGAGGAAACTTCGGTGCGATCGTGCCGTCGAAGACGTTGACGTACGGCAGCTGAACCTCAGGCGCGACGCGTGTCGACATGAACGCGAACGTCGGCACGCCGAGGCCACCCGCGCCATTGACCTCGGCCGGCGGGATCGCCTTGCCACCGGCGCCGCTGGCGACGAAGTTCGGCAACCCCGCGCTCGGGATCACGCCCGACCAGACGAACGGCGCGTTATTGCCCCCGATGGGATTGTCGTCGTCAGAGACCATGTTCGTGCGCGTCGAGTCGTTGACGCGCACGGCCGCGAGTGCGAGCCCGGGTGCCGCCATGTAGCTCGCGGCAGTCATCGACGCGGACGACGTCGCGACCGTGGTCCACGGCGTTGCCGTGAGGTTGTTCGCGGTGGCACCGTTGAAGCCGTCCATCGTGACGACCGAGTACGTGTTCGCGAGCCCCCGGTTCGCCGTATCGGTCGCGTCGACCAGCAGCAGCCGGTCGCCTTTGGTGGTCTCGGGCGCGGCCAGCGCGCCGACTTGCGAAGCGACCGTCGTCGTGGTCGATCCCAAGTTCATCGACGGGATCGTCGTGCTCCAGGCGATTCTGATCGAGTTAGACGTGCCGCCGCTCCGCGTGCTCAGATAGATCGTGGCCCACGAGCCCGTCTCGATCAACCGACCCGCCGTCATCGGGTCCTGCTCGTTGGCGGGCGAGATGTCCATGAGAGCCGTCGACGGCGCGGCGAAGCGCTCGGGCCGACCGACATCGATGTTGGCGATGAAGTGACCGGGGATCCCGTGGATCGAGGTCTGATACTCGACGGGCACGCCATCGGGTGGGTGATAGACGATGCGATAGGCCGATTGCGAGAGTTCGAACGGCACCAGGAACGTCCCGGTGAGATCGAGCGGCGCATTGGTGAGCGCGGGAAATCCACTCGCCATCGCAGCGGGCATCGCGCCGAGCTCGGCGGTCACGCCGGCCAGGACCGGATGCGTCACCAGGACCATCGTCGGATCGGCCGCCTTCGCCGAGTCGAACGCCATCCCGGTGATCATCATCGAGTTGGGCGCCGCATCCGCCAACGGCGCCGCGTCCGTCGATGGAAGGAGGACGACGTTATTGGTCCCGAAGATCTGGTTGCACCCAGAGCCGACCAGCAGGCTCGCGATCCACAGCCTCACGGGACGGGATCGTGTCACGGAAGATCGACCCGGTCTAGTTCGCGGGGTTGACGGCGCCCGGCTTGCGCCATTCGATGGCGAGGGGACACGTCGCGATGCCCACCCGCAAAGCCTCGTCCTCCAGCGCCTTGGCTTTGTCGACGCCCTGGAGCGGCTGGATCTGGACGAGGAACGCGTGCCCCGCCGTGGTCTTGATGTTCGGCCCGAGCCACATCGCGATCAGCGCGGGGCGCGCCGCGGGTCCCTCCTGGTCCGCACCGGACCGCTGAAGGACGTTGCACAAATTCTCGATGTCGAGCTTGTAGTCGTCGGCGATCGGGCCGACCCCCGCGACCGGTGCCGCAGATCCGGCACTTGCAGCGCCCGGGCTCGAGGCCGGCTGCGGCTCGTGGCGAGTCGAGCAAGCGACCAGAATGACCGATAAAACCGCGATCCCTTTCATGACGCTCCTACCTTCCGACGAGCGAAAAGATGTGTCTAGATCCGGTCATGGCATACGTCGTCGCTGATCCGTGCGTGAAGTGCAAGTACACCGATTGTGTCGCGGTGTGCCCGGTCGATTGTTTCTACGAAGGCAAGAACTCGATCGCGATCCACCCCGATGAGTGCATCGATTGTGGCGCCTGCGAGCCCGAGTGTCCGACCACCGCGATCTTCGAGGAGAGCGAGCTCCCCACGAAGTGGGCGATCTACAAGGACATCAACGCACTCGTGAGCGGCGCCAAGAAGGCGACCGAGATCGAGACCGGGAGCTGGCCGGCGAACCTCAAGGACGCTGCGGCGAGCGCCGACGTGTGGCCGAACATCACCGAGCAGAAGAAGGCGCTCGCGGGCGCCGACAATGCGGCCAAGGAAGACAACAAGATCGCCGCGCTGACCCTCGAAGGCGGCGCTTAAGCTTTTTTGAACTTCCCGGTCTCGCCAGCGTGCTCGCTGTGCGCGACCAGGACCGAACACGGCGCGTGACGGATCACGCCCTCGGCGACGCTGCCGAGCAGCAGCTTGCGAAACCCGCCGTGGCCGTGCGTCCCGACGGCGATCAGGTCATGACCGCCGCGCTCGGCCGCGTGCGTGATCGTCGCCATCGGCGTGCCTTGCACGAGCTCGACGTGGAGCGGATGCCCGATCGCGCTGTTCTCGGCGACGAGGTGGTTCGCCTTCTGGTTCGCGCTGCTCAGCACCGCATCGCGAATCGTCGACCACGGAAACCGGTCCGCGCCGAACAGCGACGCTCCGACCGAGCCGGCGGGTAGCTGCCACACGTGGAGCAGCTCGAGCGGTGCGCCATCCTCGGTCAGGCTCGCGGCGTGGCGCAGCGCGCGCTTCGAGGGGGCCGAGAAATCGACCGCGATCAGCGGCTTGGTGAACGGTCGGGTGCTCGCGTTGCCGCGCGTGACGAGCACGTCGCACGGTGCGTGGCGCAGGATCGCGGTCGCGACGCTGCCGAGCAAGAACCGCGAGATCCCGGTATGACCGTGCGTCCCGACGACGATCAACTCGGCACCGCGCTCGCGCGCGAGCTGGGCGACGACCTCGCCGGGCGGACCCGTCGGTGTCAGCACCTCGGCATCGACGCCGAGTGCGCGCATCGCACGCAGCCGCTCGTCGAGCCGGCGCGCGACCTCGAGCCTCATCGCGGCGGCGACTTCACCGAGCTGCTTCACGACCTCGTTCGTCGCGCCGTCGACGGCGCCATCGTTCGCCTGGGCGTGGACGATCACGAGCTTCGCGCCGTGCTTGGTGGCGAGGGCGCCGGCGCGATCGATCGCTTGATCGCTGGGGATCGAGACGTCGGCGCCGGCGATGATGGTCGTGAGCTTCATGGTTGATGGAAGAGGTTCAGGATCGGTGCGTCGTACGTGATCGTGACTTGACCGTCGGCCCAGGACCATTCGTCGGCGGCGTCGTGGACCGGTGGTTTGCCGAGCCGCTTGGTCACGAGCTTGACGACAGCAGCGGCGTCATCGTCGGACATCGACGCGCTCGCGTTCGTGCTCGTGAGCTTACCGCCCTCGAGCTGAGCGTTGAGGGTGGTCGCGCCGTGACCGACCGGCGGGCCGGCGAGGTACCAGCTGGGGATCTCGGGATTGGTCAGCGGGCCGAGCAGCTTCTCGGCTTGCGGCAGCGTCTTGCCGAGGACCTTCGGGAACGCGGCCTCGACCCAGGCGGCATCGTCGACGGTGCGCGTGAAATCGATGACGCACGCGAGGTTCGCGGTCCGGAACGAAGCGCGCCGATGGTTCTCGCGATCAACCCACACGACCAGATGATCTTCATCACCTGCCCCGCGCTCACCAGCGCCCCACGCCGTCGCGAGCTGCGCGAGCATCGCGGGACAGTGCTCGCCGTCGATCGAGAATCCGTAGGACACGAGCTTGCCGTCGAGTCCGGTGACGCCTTCGCGGTCGAGGATCAGCTGATCGACCGCGTGATCGACCTCGATGGTGGTCGCAAGGCCGAGTTGCTGGGATCCGAAGGCGCTGCCCAGCGAGGCGGGCTCCCTGCCGATCAACGAGGCGAACAGTACGCCGCGCTCTTTCTCGACCTGCTTCGCGCGCTCGTACTGGTCGCGCTCGGCGGCGATCTGCTGATCGTGCTCGCGCACTTCGAGGTCGTCGAGCTCGTGCTTTGCTCGCTCTTCCTGACTCGCGGGGTCGTTACCCTTCAGCGAATCGCGGATCGCGAACCCGAACGGCACCGCGAGGATCAGCGGGAGCACGATTACCGACGGGGGAATCCGCATGCCCCGACGCTAGCATGGAGCCGCCGACTTAAAGCTTGGCTTCGTACTGCAGCCAGAACGTGAGCTCGGGGTTCGGCTCGCGGACCAGTGTCGCGGCGCGTTGATCGAGCCAGAACTTCGTGTCGACGCGGACCCGCAGATGGTCCGCGTTCCGCACGCGGAAGGTCGCGTCGGCTGTCGCGGACAGCGAGCGCTCGAGGTACGTGTCGTCATTGACCGCCTCGTCGAGGTAGCGCACGCGGCCACGGAACCGTAGGTCGTCGTTCGGCTTGTAGAGCACGATCAGCCACGCGGCGACGTCCTGGCGGAAGCTGTGAAGGTACTCGTCCTTCGTGTTGTCGTCGAGCAGCTGATGCTCGAGCATCAGCGTCGCATCGAGCACGTGGTTGACGTCGTACTTCGCGCGCACGATCGAGGTGATCTGGCGACCGCCGCACGGAATCGGTGCGCCGGTGATCATGTCGGCATCGGTCGAGACCTCGAAGCACTGGTCGTGACCACCGCGGCTGAGGTCCTTGTCCTGGTAGCGCTCCCACAGGCCGAGCCACAGATCGTCGGTCGTGCGGACGTTCGCGCGCACGTACGTGTCGAGCTTCGGGATGCCGGTCGACGGGTTGTACCAGACGTCGGCGAGCGTCCGCAGCACGAACTCCTTGCTCGACCGGATGTAGCGGACGCGAACGCCGGCTTCATCGCGCGCGCGCTGACCATCGAACTCGTCGGATTCCGAGATCGGACGAGCGTACGGATTGTCGTAGTCGGTCGAGAAGTAGCGCGCGACGACCTCGAGCTCTTCCTTCTTGCGGGTCGCGGTGAACCGCAACAGGCCGGCCGGACCGCCGCCGCCGTGGGCCTTGGTCAGGGTCTGATCGTAGGCGGGTGCGTTGTCGAAGCTCAGGGTTGCTTCGCCGGCGACGTCGAGCCAGTCCTTGCCGAAGGCGAAGTTGCCACCGGCCGCGCCGAACCGGTTGCCGAACGGGTGCGGCGACCACTCCTGGAAGGAGAGGTCCATGCCGTTGACGAGGCTCGTCTCCTCGGCACCGTACGCGGTGATGCCGACGCTGTTGCGGCGATCGTGGAAGTAGCTGACGTTGCCGCCGACGAGCTTCTCGAGGAACATGTTCGGCAGCGTCGTGAACGAGAACTGCGTGGTCGGCGTGAGCACGCTGCCGTTCGGCCGCACGTACACGGTCGGCGCCGCACAGTTCGGATCGCGATCGTCGTGCGGATCGGCGCAGTGCACCGTGCCGTCCGGGTTGTAGTGCTCGACGAGCTCGTACTGATAGATCGAGCGGCGCGACGCCGAGGCGAACATGTACGCCTGGATCCAGCCCGTCTCGAGCTCGATCTTCTTCGCGCCTGCGCCCACGCCGAATAGCGCGTCGCGCCAGACCCAATCGGGGGTCTCGTACTTGCTCGCGGCATCGCCCGAGCACGGCGAGTTGAGGAGCTCGCCTGCCGATTGCTTGCACTCGGTCGTGAGGTCGGCCGAGTAATAGACCTGATCGTCGAGATACAGGCCGTTTGGCGTGTAGTGGCGCGTGTTGTCGAACGTGAGCCGCTGCGCGAAGCCCGCGCGGAAGCTGCCGACGATCGCGTTGTAGTCGTTGTCCTCGTACTTGACGTACGCCTTCGCGATCTTCGCGCTGTAGTGCGCGGGATCTGCGATCAGCGCATCGCGCGTCGGATCGTATTGTGGCTCGCCGATCTCGAGCCGCGTGGTGGTCATGCCGATGCCGGCCGTCCAGTGCTTGAGAAACGTGACGCGCGCGCGCAAGGCGATCGGCGGCGCGACCTTGTCCTTGTACGAGAACCGCGACTCCGCCTTGAGCCAGCCGTGGATCACGGCGGGGTTCTCGCCGGGCGGGCGGGTGACGATGAACGACGCGATGCCGAGCAGCTGCTCCTGGGTCAGCGCACCGGCCGCGACGAGATCCGCGGGGTCGTTGATCCGGCCCTTGTTGAGCGAGCGATACGCGATGATCTTGTCGACGTCCTGGTACGTCAGGTTCGGCAGCGTGTAGAGGTCCGCGCGGCTCGCCGTAGTGAGATCGACGCCTTGCTCGAGCACGTCGAGCAGCTCGTCGTACGTGTCTTGCTCGATCGCGTTCGACGACAGTAGATCGTTGAGATCCTCCTCGTCGTCGACGTCGATGAACGTCTCGTACGGGATCGCGTAAGCGCTACGTGCGGCGACGAGGATCGCGGCCAAGACGATGATCTTCTTCACCGGGCCGGCACCCTAACACGGGGCTTAGTTCCCCAGCAGCAGGCTCTGCACGGCTTGATCGATCGGAGATACGTCGGGCTCTGCTTCGGGAGCGTGAGGCTCGAGATCGAGCACCGGCGGCTCCGGTGGCGGGTCTGGGATGGCCGGCGGCGGTGCCACGAGGGGCGCCGCCCGCTTCGGCTGCAACGGATGTAAGGCGACTCGCGGATGCGTCCGATCGAGGACCACGAACCGCACGCCGATCCGCGCGACGGTCTCGGCGCGGACGCTGTCGTACTGGATTCCCGCGGTCAGGGCGACCGGACGGTCACGGACAGCGATCACGATCCGCTCGACCGTCGCGGAGGCCCGCGCCTCGGCGGACCACCCGCGGTCGCTGCGCCAGGCGGTGCCCGCTTCGGCGCGCAGGTCGGAGACCCACAGGCCGTCGTCCGACTCGAAGTGCGCGTTCGCGAGCAGCTCGGAGAACGGCGCGATGGTCTGTGTGGTCACCGCCTGGAACGAGCGGTCGACGTTCATGTCCCAGTGCATCGAAGGGCCGAGCGCGAGGATCCGGTGGTAGTCACGTGCGCGCGCAAAATCGACGAGCGGCGCGACGCGGACGACACCGACCGTGAACTCCGGATCCATCGGCTTCCACGCGACTCTGCCGGCTTCGAAGATCGCTCCGATATCGAAGGGTAAGAAGATCTTCTTCGGCGTGCCGCCACCGAACGGGATCACGAGGTGGCCATCGCGCGAGTGGCGGAGATAGCGACCGCGATAGAACGCACCTTCGAACGCGCCATCGAAGGCCGAGTGGCTCGCGTCGACCAGCGTGTGTTGCATCTTCCACTCGAGATCCGGATCGTCGTCGAACGTGATCTCGTGGCGCACGCCGACCGCGATGCCGAGACCTTCGGTGCTCGCGGTCACGCTCAGCCGATTGCCGACGTCGAAGCACTGCGCGAACCGTTCGCCGCGTGCCGAGATTCCGGTGCACTCGTCGGCGTAAGCGTTCGTCGCGAGCGCCGCGACTACGAGTGCGGCGCTAACCTTGGCGGCGCCCATAGGCTGAACCGAAGGCCGGTATCGAACACGAACGCCCACACATTCGGGACGCCGGGGAGGTCATCGCGCTTCTCGCCACCGGCGGCGAGGTGGAGCGAGAGCGGTTGATCGTTGATCGCGAGGATGATCCGCTCGTACTCGAGCTGCGCCTTGAAGCGCTGCACGAACTTGCCGGTCGTCTCGGTCGCGGTGAAGTAGCGCGGCACCTCGTGCGACAGCAAGAACCGCACGTTGTTGAAGCCTTCGGGATCGAGCACCCAGTCGAGGTCGAATGCCGAGCTCTCGGTGATCGCGGTGCGGTAGCCGTTGACGTCGTCGCGCTGGCCCTCGAGCCCGAGGCCGGTGCGGATGCGTGCAAACGAGCTGAGATCCGCGGATTGCCACAGATCGATCGTCACTTGCGCGGTCGCGTGCCGCCACAGCTGCGAGTTACCCATCGGCGTCTTGTGGAGCTCGAGGTTGCCGACCTCACCCCAGGTCCCGAGGTCGAGCACCATGTCGTGGCGGCGCGGCGTGCCGACGAACGTCGTGATGCGGAGCAGCGGATCGAGGAACTTGTGGCTCATGTCGTAGTGAGCCATCACGAATTCGGCGGAGAACGCCTGCATGTGGACCTGGCCCTCGAACAAGCGCAGGCGATGCATCGTCGGCGCCTTCGAATCTTCATTCGAGAGATGGTTGTAGACGAACAACCCGAAATCGACCGAGGTCCGCGTGCTCTGCAGCGGGTTGTCGAGGATCTTCTGCGGCGTGTATGCGACGCCGACGTAGAGCCGCTTCCGTAGATCGAAGTTGATCTGGTAGACGCGCTGATGCTCGTCGCGCATCCAGCCGTACGGCGCATCGACGATCGCTGGAATGAACGCGAAGCCATCGGCTTCCATCTTTTTGCGATCGAAGGGAACGTCGAGCTCGCACGTGCGCGCGCGTTCGAGCGGCTTCACGCGATGCCCCATCTCGTCGAGCTCCTCGTTGGGAGCGTAGAGACATTGCTTCGTCTTGTTGTCGCACTGGATGCGCCAGACAAGATCCGATGCGTCGCGGAGACACATCACGGGATGATCCGGATCCATCGCCCGAGGCAGCGCGTCGTCGGCGAACGCGCGTGCTCCAGGCAAAACAATCACGATCACCGCGATCGCGGTGTAGACGGCCCTCATGTCTTGCCGCTCGTGCGCGAAGCGTGCCGAGTGCTCGCGACGCGTGAATCAAGGGATGAACCCGCCGAGCTGTGCCGATGCGTGACACGTGTTGTTTGCTCGCAACAGTTCGTCACGAGGGCCTCAGCTCGGGATGAGATTTGCCGTCACGTGGTAATCGTCGTTCACGAACTCGAAGCGCAGCGGCAGATGATCGGGCGTGGTGGCAAACCAGATCTCGATCGTCGTCTGCACTTTCGTGTTCGCGACCGCGATGACATGAAATGCCTTGGTTCCCTCGAGATCCTCGACGAGCGGGCGCTTCACCGAGAGCCGGTACTGATGCCCGAGCTCCTGCACGGTGAGAAAGCCGGCGGTCGCATCGGCCGCGACCCAGCCGCGCAGGATGCCGAGCGCTGCGTGCACGCTTTGCCCGTTCTTACCGTCCATGTCGAAGTGCTTCGTGGCGTCACCGATCACGAGGTTCTCGCTCGCGACGGTCATCCGCGCGTTGCTACGATCGATCAGCGTCGACAGATCGTGATGCACCGACATCAGCGCGCCCGCGACGCTGTCGGTCGCAAACCGGCTCGTGACCTCGGTCTCTCCGACCTCGAGCTCGACCTTGCCAACGTCGATCCCGTGCAAGCGCACGGCGAACCGCATGTGCTCGCCAGGTACGAGCATCAGCTCGCGCGGTGCGATCACCTGCGAGGCTGGTCGAGCAGCGACGAGCTGAGGCAGCGGTTCAGGCTTGAACGACGCAGAGTTGCCACAGCTTGCCAGGAGCGCGAGAAGTAAGATCCTCATCGCGCGCGGAGCACTGCAAGCGGCGCGCTAGCAGGCGGGTGGGAGCGGGTCGCACGAACCCCAGATCCCGCGCGAGCTCGCCTTGGCATCGGCCTGGTAACCCTTGAATTCGTCGTAGCGCGACGTGCCATCGGGCGCGATGAACAGGACGCACGCGTAGCCGCGCTCGACCATCAGCTTGTTGACGTCGGTGCCATCGACCGAGATGTACGCGAGCGAACGGCCGTACCTGTCCGTGCACTGCGTGTCGTAGGTGAGCTCGACGGTCTTACCGAGCACGAGATCCGAGTTGAACGTCGCTGCGTTCGAGCCGTAGCAATCGTCGTGACCGTTCGTGGTCTCGGGCGCATCGATCAGCAAGTAGCGAATCTTCTCGCCGGTCGCGAGCACGATCGTATCGCCATCGATCACGCGCTCGACGACCGCGGAGCTGGGCCCGCACTCGGACTCCGGCGATCCGGCGCACGCGGACACGCACGCGACCAGCGCGAGCTTCACATGCATACGTTGACGGCGCCCGGCGTACCGTAGTTCTCGACGGTGCCGTACTTCTGACCCGCGACGGCCTTGCAGTAGTTCGTGGTGTTCGTCGGCGCCGCGTTGTCGTTCGCGGTGCTGGTCGTCGTCGTCGTCAGGAGCTGGAGCGCGATGCCATCGACTTGTGTCGGCGTGGTCCACGCGATGTTGTCGAGCACGGTGGTGCCGTCGAGCACGGCGATCGTGCCGTTCGTCGCGGCGAGCGCGAACGTGAACGTTGCATCGATCGCGGGGAGTCCGCCATTGACCGCGGGATCGGTGGAGTGCGCGAACAGGCCGAAGCCCGCGGCCGCGACCGACTTGCAGTCTTGCGCGGTGATCGTGTTGCCGGTCGCCGCGTTGCCCTTGAGCGTGAGGCCGTTGAGATCGAAGGCGGCCGCACCGGTGTTCGTGATCTCGAACCATTCTTGAGTCGCATCGGTGCCCGAGCCGACCGGGTTCGCGAGGAATTCATCGATCACGAGCTGACCCGCTGCCGGCTTCACGATCGCGCGGGTCAGACCGTTGTCGAGGCACTGACCGGGCTGCACGACGACAGGGCAGGCGCCGTTCGCCATGCCGGGCGAGCCCATGTCCATCAAGTTGTAGAGCATCGAGCCATTACAGAAGTTCGAGGGGTCGTCGTTCGAGGCCGCATCGGTCGCCATCGGCGAGAGCGACAGCGAGGCACCGCTCGTCGACGTGGTCCACGTGACGGCATCGATGATGTCGGCGCCGTAGACGAGCTGGACATCGGGTGTCGAGGTCGGGGTGAGCGAGAACGAGAACGAGCCGATCGCGGTGACGCCACCATTCATGGTCATGTCGGCGTTGCGCGCGAACGTCGCGTACGAGCCGGCCGCCATGTGGAGGCAATCGGTCTGCGCGATGATCTCGGGCTTTACGTTGTTGTCGTTCGCGCGGTCGAGGCCGATGCCATTGAGATCGACATCGACCATCGCCTTGATCTCGAACCACTGCCCGAGCGTCGTGGAGACCGCCTTCGGCTTCGGCATGATCTCGGTGATCACGAGATCGCCGACGCTGGGCGCGACGGTCGCGCGCATCACGCCACCATCGCTGCACGCGCCGACGACCACCGGCTGGCAATCGTTCTCGGCGCCGGGGGTCCCGAAGTTGCTGGACTCGAACTCGGTCGTATCGCCTTCGCACCAGTTCGTTTGATCGTCGTTGAGCGTGTAGTCGGGCGCCGCGGCATCGGTGAGCTCGCGCGAGTGGCCCGACACGACGGTTTCGTAGATCGCCGAATCGATCTGGCTGTCACCGCACTTGAGGACGAGCTTGCCGCCATCGGAGTTGTAGAACGAGCCGAGGTCGGCGCTGTAGCCGTAGTCGACGTACGCCGGCACGAGATCGGATGTCGCGTTGCCGAGCGTGAAGTACTGACCCGGTGCGACGGTGACGTCGGTCATCGTGTGGGTCTGCGGCTTCGCGTTGTCCGGTCGACTGTGAAGGATCGTGAGCCCCTTGAGGCTTACCGGGCGCTCGGTGTTGTTGTAGATCTCGAACCACTCCTTGCCGTCGTCGGTGCCCGTGCCGCCCGAGGGCGCCTGGAAGTCGGCGAAGACCTCGGTGATTACGAGATCACCCGAGATGAACTTGTCTTTGCAGCCGGTCGTCGAATCCGCGGGTCCGCAGGCGGACAGCGCTAGCAATGTGAGCAGACCGGCGGGGCGCATTGCCCTACCTTAGGTTAATCCGGGTTAGCTGCGGAGGGCGAAACGGGTGTTTGCGTCGGAGAGGTCGGCGGCAATGTAGGCTTCGTGAGCCCCGGTACAGGAGACAGCGCGATCTGCGATGCGTGGTCGATCACGATCTGGAGTTGTTTCTTGTGGGTGTGCTTGTTTTCGTACACCGACGGCGTCCCGGTGACGGTGACCCACTCGCCCTTCCATCCCGAGATGCCGGAGGTGCCGAACACGTCCTTGTCGAAGAAGATGAGCGGGAAGTCACTCTTCTGTGCGCGCGACAGGGTGACGCGCGTCGGACCCTTCTCGCCGATCTGGACGTCGCCGACCGTGGCGAGGATCACGACCTCTTTCCCGACGAGGGATTCGAGCTGGGTGAGTGCATCCCAGTGGGTCAGATCGATGTAGTTCGGCTTGCCGCTCGCACCCTCGGTGCCCTCGGCGTCGGCGCGCCACGCAGCGACGAACTCGCCACGCGCACCCCACCACGCTTCGCGCTCGGGATAGTCGTCGTACGCCTGCGCGCCCGGCGCCCAGATCCCGCGGTGTGCGGCCTTCGCCTCGGCCTCGGCTGCGACGAAGTCCTTGTGATAACGCCGTGACTGCCCGTACTTCGGGAAGTATGGGCCCATGCCGGCGCGCACCGCCTCGACGTTGTAGTTGAGCCAGGTGCCGTTCTTGTTCGCGAGCACGTACGCGAGGTAGCGATTGTAGCGATCGCGAATCTCGGCCGGATGGTCGCGCTCGAGGCGCACCTTCTCGACGCCCGCGAACCAGTTGTCGGCCCATTCCTTGGCGGTCGTGCCCATCGGCGTCGCGAACTTCACCGGCCGCGTCGCGCTTCCGCGCACGCCCTTCTTGTAGACATCCCAGCC
This sequence comes from Kofleriaceae bacterium, assembly GCA_043780895.1. Classification (GTDB taxonomy): domain Bacteria; phylum Myxococcota_A; class Polyangia; order Haliangiales; family Haliangiaceae; genus JABFXX01. The sequence continues at coordinate 119,590 of JAYWCI010000169.1, forward strand.
CGCATCGAACGCGCGTCGCTCGCTGTCGTGCTTGAAGGTCTCCTCGGTATCGACGCCGAGCAGGCGCAGCGAGCTATCGAGGCCATCGACGTGGATCGTGTCGCCATCGACGACGCGGCCCATCTTGAACTCGCCGATCTCGATGCCCGGGGTCTCGAGCTTGCCGAGCGACTTCTGCGCTTGCTTGCGCGTGTAGCGGGCACTGTCGTGGGTGCAGGAGAAACCGGCGGCACCGACCGCGAACAAGGCAGCGAGCGCGAGCGAGACTTTCACGGACATACGATGTTCGCCTGTCGAGGAGTGCCCGGGTACATGCCAGCGAGGTTCGTCGCATCGGTGCACCAGTTGACGGGAAGATCGTTGCTATCGGCGCTCGGTGGGCCGCCGAGCGAGTACGAGCCCATCGCAGGCAGCACGTCGTACGTGACGCGATCGATGCGCGTGCCGCAGCTCTCGAGATCCACGGCGGCGGCCGCGAGAAAGCTCGTGTGGTAGTCCCCCGACATCCCGTAATCGATGTACACGGGCCGCGTGTTGTCGTCGGCGAACAAGCCGAGCGTGACGTAGCCACCAGCGGCGACGGCCAGCGCACGGCGGACCAGCACGTCGGTCTCGGCGCTGCCGTCTTTCTTCCGGAACCGGACCTCGAGACCTTCGAGATCGATCGAGCTCGTCGACGCGTTGTAGATCTCGACCCAGGTGCCGAGGTCATCTTGACTCTGCGGACCGCGAATCTCGGTGATCGCGAGATCTCCGACGGTAACGTCCGGGCACATGGTGGCGACCGGATCGCGCGCGCAGCCGATCACCACCACCGAGAAAACCACGAGCCTTCGCACGCCCGGAATGTACACTGGGCGGATGACGCTCGCGACGCTCGAAGACGTCCTGGCGTGGCTCTCCGCCACCCGCGGCGAGCTCCTCGAGGTCATCGTCCAGGACGAGTACACGCACGACGTCGTGTGCCGGCTCGCCGACGGTTATCTGGTGTTCGATACGACATGACTCGGCGCCGTCAATGGGAGCTCCAGGTGGAGCTATCGACCTTCCGCAGATGACTTGCTCGACGCGCGCATCGTACGCGGTTGGGTCGCAACCCCGACGAGCACCGTCGACGGCGACATCGTGCTCGGGCACGCTGCTTGTCGTTTCAGTTTCACCGGGGCACGGTAACGGCTAATCGAGTTGCACGCGCTGGCGCGAGGTGGTGCCGCGCGACGACGCGACCGCGGCGATCTACGCGTACACCCCGTGGGTGCTGCCGAACCGCGGCGGTGCGTGGTTGACGTGGAATGTGACGCGCCGGTACCTCAAACACTTCGATCAGGCTGGTACGTTGTCGCTACCTTGAAGGGCGGACGATGACCGAGCTCGCACTGCCCGCGTTTGCCGAGAGCTTCCTCGCCGGCGGTGGTCGTGATCTCGATATCTCGCGCATGCCGGACCTGCCGGCCTACCCGGCGGGTTCGCAGGTGCGCCTGGTCGATAGCAACGGCGAAGAGCTCGGCCTCGCGATCGCGGATCCCGAGAACCAGCGGCTGCGCGTGCTCGTGCTGCCGAGCGATAATTTGATGAGGATCGATGCGACGCTGCTCGCGTTGCGCGTCGAGCGTGCGGTCGCGTGGCGCAAGCAGCTCGGGCTCGTCGCGAAGGGCGAGGCCTATCGCTTGTTGCATGGCGCGGGTGATGGCTTGCCGGGCTTCACGTGCGACGTGCTCGGCGAGGTCGCGGTGATCTGGGTACTCGGCGAAGGCCTGCGCGCGCTCGGCACGCAGCTCGCGAATGCGGTGATCGGGTTCGCGCAACTCGCCGGCGCGGTCGTGAAATTGCGCGCGCGTGGCGGCGCCGATGCGGTCGAGCAAGAAGTCGTCGGCAAGGTCGAGGACAAGCACCTCGCGAGCGAGAGTAGTGTCGCGTACGAGATCCACGCGCTGTCGGGCTTGAACACCGGCCTGTTCACCGACATGCGCGAGCAGCGCCGTGGCTTGCATCGGTTCGCCGCCGGTGCGCGCGTGTTGAATCTATTCTCGTACACCGGCGCGCTCGGCCTCGCATGCGCACGCGCGGGTGCAGCGAGCGTGACGAACGTCGATACGTCGCAAGGCGTGCAAGCCTGGGCTGCCGGCAACTTCGTTCGCGCGGGCTTCACCGGCGCGAAGTATAAGTTCGAGCAAGGCGATTCGATCCGCTATCTCGCGCGCGCGCAGAAGGACAAGGAGCGCTACGACCTCGTCGTGATCGATCCGCCGACGTTCTCGACGGCGCGCGGCACACCGTGGGTCCTCGATCGCGACTATCCGCAGCTGATCGGGCAAGCCGCGGCCGTGATTCCCGCGAACGGCATCCTGTGGCTCGCGGCGAACACGCACGAGCTCGGCTCGCTGACCAAGCTCGCGCTCAAGGGCCTCAAGAACGCGGGCCGGAGCGCGGCGATCGTCGAGCAGGGTGGGCTGCCGCCGGAGTATCCGACCGTTGCGGCGCAACCGCAGGATCGGTATCTGCAGATCTGTGCGCTACGCTTGGCGTAGATGTGCGGGCGCTACACGATCACCAGGCAAGCGGGCCTGATCGAGGACTTCGAAGCCGTCCTCGATGATCGCGTGCAGGCGAACGCGTGGTGGAAGCCGCGCTTCAATGTCGCGCCCACGCAATCCGCGCCGGTCGTGATGATGCGCGAAGGTGTCCGCACGCTCGAGATGATGCGGTGGGGCCTCGTGCCGTTCTGGGGAGCGAAGCCCGGCGCGAAGCCGCCGCTGATGATCAATGCTCGCGTCGAATCGCTCGGTGCCAAGCAGGTGTTTCGCGATGCGCTCGCGCACAAACGGTGCCTGGTGCCAGCGGATGGCTTCTTCGAGTGGTGCAAGAACGGCAGGGTACCGAGGCCGATGTACATTCATCCGGGCGATGGGCGGTTCGTCGCGTTCGCCGGCTTGTGGGCGAGTGCCGGGCCGCTGCACAGCTTCACCATCGTAACGGGGCCGGGCAATGCGTTGGTCAAGCCGATCCACGATCGGATGCCGATAGTGCTCGAGCGCGATGTGTGGAGCACGTGGCTCGATCCGGAGATCATCGCGGAGCGCGCGAGCGAGTTGCTGACGGTGCCAGCGCTCGGTGACTGGCGGGTCGATGAAGTCTCGCCAAAGGTCAACAAGGTCGCCAACGACGATGCGACGCTCGTGGTGGCGGTGCAGGCCGTGCAGCCGAGCTTGTTCTAGAGTGGTTCGACCGTTGTACGAACTTTAGGGCCGTGCAGTCAGTATGAGATCGCTCCTACTCTTGACCTTGCTTGGCGCGTGCGGAACGAGCGACACCGCGGCCACCGTCCTCAGATGCGCAGACTTCGCGTACTGCGCGACCTACGAGATCAACCAAAACAACGGCGGCACGGTCGACAGGCCGGCGGGGCCGGCGGGTGGTCCGATCGCCGACGGCATGTACCGAGTACTGATGCCTACTGTCCCGGGCGACTTGAACTGTTGTTCGCGGAACTCCGTAAACCAACGACGGCATCGCGCGAGTACTTTCACTGCCGCGGCTCACATCAAGAACAAGGTCTTCTTCGAGGCGAGGGCACGACCTTCGAGGTGGCGGAGGCTGCACGTTCAAAGGATGCGCACACCGAGGTCCGATACGATCTCGAACGTCTCGACGACATTCGAAGAGTTCCTCGCTGCCATCCTGGGCCGGCACGGAAGAACGATGGCGCAACGTCCCGAGACGGCTGGCTCTCCCATGGCGCCCGCGTAGGACTGCAGCGTCTGGTGAAATACGTGCGGGAAGCACACTCCGCGCGGGCTTCCACGTTAATGTGTGCGAAGAGGATTATCGATGAGCTCCATTGCAGTACGACTCACGTTAGCTCTTGGCATGCTTTTCGGTAGTGCTCGAATCACGCACGCGCAGGCGTGGGTGAGCGACAAGGGCAACCTCGACGCGAGCCTCGATTACAACCTCGGAATCTCCGACAAGGTCGTCGGTGCGTCGACCGCGAAATTTCCAAACGCCGGGACGACGACGAACCAATTTACGCTCGGCGCCGACTACGTCCCAGTCGAACATCTCGGCCTCACGCTCTCGTTGCCGTTTGCCGCGTTGAAGTACACCGGCGATAAGAACGCGTATCCTCACCCCGGTGGTGGAAGGTACGATGACGGCGCCTATCACGGCACACTCACCGACTTGGCGTTCCGTGCACGGTACCAGTTACCAATCGACCAATTAGCGATTTCCCCCCACATCGGCTTTTCGGTTCCGGTTGCAAACTACGAAACGGTTGGAAATACGGTGGCGGGGCGGCATCTCAAGCAGCTGCACCTCGGAGTCGCGATCGGCAAGTTCATCACAGATGACTTCTATGGCCAGGTCGTCTACGAGTACAGCTTCGTTGGAAGCTACGATCGAACTGCCGATACAGCGAAGTACGGGCAGAACCACAGCGATCTCGCGGCTGCCCTCGGTTACAAAGTTCTCGACGGCAGACTCGACATAAACGCGAATTTGACCTACCGCGTCACTCACGGTGGCATTAATTTTGAGGACTTCAGTACGTTGCCAGCGGACGTCATCATGTTTCACGATCCGGTCTTGGCTGAGAAAATTCTGCTGATCGGTGCCGGTGTCGGATACACGGTGTCGAACAAGGTCACTGTCAGTGCGGCGGCTGCATTCTTCATCACGGGCTCTAATACGCAAAATGCGAGCGTGTTCGATTTGAGCGTTGGCTGGACGATCCTCTGATCGCCCGGTTGCAGGCGTGCCTCCGACAACGAATGTGTTAGCTTTTGCGAAGTAGTGCCAACGAGACGTGACTTCATGAAGCTTGCGCTCGGGGGAGCGCTTGCGACGGGGTGCAGCAGACCGCGAGGTCGCGAGGCTAGCTCGTCACGGCCGCGGTACTGGATCCTCGCGCTGTTGTCGGGTGGTCACGACACGCTCTACACGACCGATCCGAAGACGGCTACGCAGGTCGACCAGTTCGTGACGCTACCGACGGATAACCGCGTCACTCAGAGCGCAATTCCATTCGGTCCTCACTTCGCCCCCCTCGCGGCATGGGCCGACCAACTAACGGTGCTCAATGGTATCCAGGTCAGAACTGCTAATCACGACACGGGTCAGAAGCAGTTCTTTCACCTGAAAACCAACATCAATGATGGTGTGCCGAGCGTTCTTGACATCATTGCTGCTCACCGAAGCACCCAGCCGCTTGGCGTCGCGTACCTGAACCTGTCGCAACGGTCGATGCATTCGCCAGCGTACTTCGGCACGGCTGATCGTTTTTACTTCGGGGAGGGCGACGTTTTCGACGCCATCTCACGTGCGAAGCCCGGCGAGCTCGAGCACCTCCAGCGCGTGTATGCGAAGCGCAGCGACGAGCTGATGCGAAAAGCGAGCGGTTCACGTGAGGTCCAGCAGACGGCCAAATACATGCGCGAGGTAAGCGACTTCTTTGCGGAGGTGCAGCACGTACCCGGCCTCGTCCCGCTGGAGCGTTCGAACGACTACGTCGCACAGTCAATGTCCGAGACCCTCGAGCGAGCCCTCTGGCTGATCCAGCACGACCTTTGCTCCGGTGTGGTTCTCGATCTAGGACTGCTTGGTTGGGATTCGCATTTCAAGAACGAGTCGAAGCAGCAGGAGATGAGCAGTAACTTCGTCTCGTACTTCAACGAGTTCTTGCAGCAGCTCCATACGCGAACGAATCGGTTTGGTCCGCTCGCTTCGCAGACGGTCACGGTCGTGGGTTCGGAGCTCGGTCGATTTCCGCATCAGAACGACATGCTCGGCAAGGATCACATGCCGCAGACGTCGTTCCTGTTTCACGGACTTCCGTTCCGCACTGGGCGGGTGTTTGGCGGGACCGGCACCCGCATGGAAGGCCTAGGGATTTCGTATCGCGATGGCGCGCTCGCTAACGGTGGCCGTGTACCGCTGCTCGACGACGTCGGGACGACGATGCTGGAAATCGCTGGGATCGATCCCGAGAGGTACGGCTACACGGGGCGGTCTTGTGATTTCCTCTTGGATCGCACGTGAAAGCGTCGCGGTGGCTGTGGTCGCTGAGCGTTTTACTCGGAATCCTGGTGTGTACCCAGCCGCTTCGAACGGTTCAGCCCATCGCTAGCACGCAGCCGACGGGGAACATCGCTCCTTTACCGAGTCGCTCGACCGCGGAGCTGTTGACGGCGATGGCGCACCTCGCGGGAGCAATTCCTGACGAGGGTCACGTCGCGGAATGGGCCACCAAGATCGCTCACGGCGCATCGATCGATCACTACATCGACGAGCTGCTCGAACAGAAGCGGTTTGGCGACGAGATCGTCCCGACCTTGATGTTCGGGAGCTTCGTCAACATCCGCAACTACTACGCGGTACCGGCTGGCTTCGTGCTCAAGCAGGCAAATGGAGTTTTTTATCTACGCCAGCCGTGTGCGGAGAGCGAAGCCGTCCCGGTGAGCCCTTGGTGGGCGCTCGATACGTCCGTGAAGGTTTGTCCTGACTCGTACAAACCTGACAAATGGACGATTACTCCATCGGAATACGGATACCGCGCAAACAACCTGATCACGTGCGCTAGTCAGATCGGCTCGCCGGAGCTCGAAACCAAACCGGTTTGCGGATGTGGCCCAAATCTCGTCCGCTGTCTACGCGATACGGACCAGTACGAGGAGCTCAACAAGAGTCTGATTGCTGAGGTCAAGGAGACAACCGCACACGTCGTCGCGAATGACGAGCCGATCGTCGCGCTGTTCACCGGCAATGCGACGTGGCGCGACCGCAATGCGGAGGCGTATTACCGTCGGCAAACCATCGGAACGACTCAACGTCGCGATGTTAGCGACGCCCTCGCAGACCTCGGTAGCTGGCCGGTCGCAGGAAAGTGGGCGCCGCGCAAAGAAGTCAGCGCGGGGCAACATGCGGGTTTGCTCACCGCGCCGCAAATCTTGCACTGGCTTCCCGACCGTCGTCAGCGACAACGCGGGTACTACGAGATCATGTGGTGTACGATGCGCAATAGCTTCGGGGCGACCACGCAGAAAGTGCTCGATCTTGCGAGTGCAAGCGGTAATCTGCAGTTTGGAACCGATACGTGGGCGCGACTCGCGCACACCGAGCTGTGTACGAACTGCCACGCTCGACTCGATTATGGATTTCAATTCTTCAACGGATATCCCGACAGCCGTGCGAGCACGCACTTCGTGCCTGCGATGGTGTCGCCCGGCACCGGACCCTTGTACGGCCGCGACATCGACGATCCTCGCGGCTCCGCCCCGCTGACCCCGCTCGGCTTCGCGACCCTCGCCAGCGAACAACCGGAGTTCTCGAGCTGCGTGGCGAATCACTTCACGAGCTACGTGCTTGGCGATCAGGCCACGCTCGATGATCGGGCCGCAGTGGAGACCGCATACGGCACAACTCATACGTTCAAGGGAGTCATGCGTGTTGCACTCGAACGCTACGCGAGCAAATGGACCGCGCCACCCACGCCTGCTGTTACGTCAGCCGTCGCACGGACGATCGACCTGCCATTGGTGCGTGTATCACCTACGTTGCGCAAGCAGCTCGATCGGTACTGTACGGATTGTCACGACAAGGTCCCGTATACGGATGAAGGAGACACCGGCACGCAGCCCTATGACTTGACGCACAACACGATGCAACGCGCGTTGGTCGTGTCGATGACGGAGCGAGTCGCATTTGGAATGATGCCGAAAAATTCGGAGCTCGACCCGACCACTCGCGACGCATTGGTTGGAGATCTCATCGCGTCGCTGTGGGCTGACCCGAGCGCACGTGCAGAGGCCGAGAATTATTACCTAAGCAAGGGTCGTGGATTGCCAGCGCTCCAAATCGATAACGCCTTTTTCGGGATCGATACGAGCGCGCGAAGCGACCCGCAGACCGGCTGGGGAGCGCTCGAACGCGGCATCTGGTCCGATCAGGACACGGTCACTCCAGGCTTTCTTGCCGAGACCGGGTTGGAAGCGCTGCAAGCATGTACTCAGGGCCCTGCTCCCGCGAGCGGGCAAGAGTTGGACCGCTGTCTGCAGCGCGCAACTTCGCTCGACTCACTTACGAGGTGGTCGCCACTACATGTTCCCTGAAGCGGGTAGTTCCGTATAAATTGGAACTCGAATGTCCGTCGCTGATAGAGCGCCACCGCCTCCCTCCCAAAAATTCAAGGTCGACAAAGCGACGTCGGGGAACGTCACGTTGCTCTCGATGCGCGGAGTCCTCGACGAGGGCTTCGAAGGCAAGAAGGTCGCGGTGATGGTCCAGACCAAAAAGCTGGTCGTCGACCTGTCCGACGTTCGTCGCTTCGCCTCGTGGGGCATGAGCGAGTGGATGGATTTTCTCCAGGCGAACGCGGCGCGCGATATCTATCTGGTCGAGTGCTCCGCGTACTCTGTTAACCAGATCAACTTGGTTACCGGTCTGCTCGGGCAAGCGAAGTTGGTTAGCTTTTACACACCGTACCGCTGCAGTCGGTGTGAAAACGAGAGCGACAAGCTCGTCCTGGTCCCGCGAGATCGAGCGATGCTCGCGTCGCCGGTGGACGAGATCTGTGCCCGCTGTGGTGGGCGCGCGGCCATGGAAAAATATCCCGCGGCGATGACGGCCGCGATCGCCTCGAAGGAGCCGTTCGATATCGACGACGAAGTGCTCGCATTCATGCGCGAGCGGCTCAAGTACGACCTCGTGCCCGATGTCACCCGGTTTCGGGCGCAGCGCAGGGCACAGACTGGCCTCACATACCTGCGGCTGAGTGGAGACCTAACCAAACTGCAACCAGCAGCGCTCGCGACGAACACTGCGGGTACCCTGCTCGTCGATCTGGCGGGCGTGACCTTCGGTGACGATCTCAACGCGTGGCGATCGTACGTTGACACGGTGTTGCCGAAGGTGGGATCGCTCGAGTTGATTGCTTGCCCGCCGCGTTTCCTCGATGCGGCAGTGACGGTTGAAGACCTGTCGAAGACCAAAGTCCGAACGGCGGCACTTGTTTACCCGTGCCCGAGCTGCGCGCTGAGCACGACCGTGATGCTGGACATCGCGTCGAACCTCGAGCAGCTCGTGGAAGGTCAATTCCCGGCCTCGCAATGTCCGACGTGCAAGCTTGCGACGGCACCTTCGATCGCGCGTAACGAAGCACAGGTCTTGCGACGGCTCCCGGCACGGTCGAATGATGTGGCGACCGAAAGGTTCCTGCAGGCGTCGATCGCGGAGCCATCGCATGCTCTCGACGACGCGCTAGTCGCAGCTGCAGAATCGCCTCAGCGGCCGGCGGGCATGTCGAAGCGCTCCCTGTATGTCGCTCTCGCCTTCGGCGTTGCGATCGTTGCGGGCCTCGGTGTCATCGCTGCGCTGATTCTGAAACAGGGCGAGTCAAAGCACCTGCAGGAGAGCGTCGCTCCCACAGGTCCGGCCGCTAACCAGTTTCAGCGCCCCGATTGGATTCTCGCTGACTCACCGTCTTCGGCGTTCTGTCATGACATGATCAATCGGTTGATGTGCGTCGGCGTGTCGTCGTATCGCTCCACGCGCAGCGAGGGCGTCGACGAGGCGAACGACGCGGCACTCGAAGAGCTCGCGAACACTATCGCGTTGAAGATCTCGAACCCGGCCTTCAAGGCGTCGTCGCTAGCGTACGTCGAATCCCGCAACAAAGCATTGGCGGCACTTCAATCGGCGGACGTCGACCGCGCGGGCGCTCCCTACGCGAGCGCCAATAGCGCTGTTCGCAAGGCGCGCCATCGCGTGGTCGAGCTGCTGCAGTCGACCGGCGGACCTGCGGTCCCCGCACAACGCACAGATTGGTACTGGGAGGAATATTCGAAAGAAAAGGGCACTGGCACCGAGGCCCTCGTGTTCGTCCGTTACGACGTGACGAACGAGGTCCAGCAAAAGCTTGTCGAGAACTACTCGACACCGGTATCGCTTCCGAACGGATCGAGCGCGTTGACCGCTTTTCCATCCATCGCGTGGCGAGATGCAGACTTCGCCGGTGGAGCCCTGCTCGCGAGTGTCGGCAAGCCGCTCGCGGCCGCCGGGATCGCTCCGTACGAGCTCGTCACCAGTGTCGGCGCCCAGGTCGTGGTCGATGCGCCGTCGCTTGCGAAGCTGTGGACCCCGCCGATGACGCTGAAGCTAGGGTTCGGCGTCGCGTCGAGGACCGTGGAGCTCAAACACTAATGTCAGTACGTTGCTTGCTACTAAGTACGCTCGCGTTCGGATGTGGCGGCGATCCCCATCAGACGACCCCGGATGCCGGGGCATGCTGGCCGCTCACGTCGACGCCAGGTGGATCCGTCGCGCTCGGTACCGGCGATCTGACCTTCACGCCGATGCCGGACACGCTTGCTGTCACGCGCAACGGCAGCCAATCGGATCCGTATCTTCCCATCCTCGCTCGGATGGCCGGCCTGGCTCCTGGAGATCCGCACGACGCGCTCGATCCCACTAATCCGCACACGAAGATTACCGGTGTGATTGCCGATCTCGGACTGACGCTCGGAGTGGAATGCCCAGCGAGCATTGGTTACGTGGCAGCGAACGGGGTCGCGGACACGTTCGATCTCGCGCATGCGTTACGGATTGGGCTCGGTACGACAACGCTCGCCAGCGTCGACGGAAAAACGATCGACATTACGGTGGAGGTCGTCAGCGGCGGGCTCTACGCCAAGGACGAGAAGCTCGTCACCTTGACGGTTCCAAACTGACAGTGTGCTGATCCGACCTACACGTCGACTCCTTCGTCAGCGTCGCGTCACTGTCCCTCGCTATCGATCTGAATATGGGCGTGATAGAATTCTATGTATGAGGAGCTCGCGGATCGCGCTCGCGGTCACCGCACTATACGTAGCGACAGGCTGTAGCAGCGACCCTGGTACGCCTGCGTTCGAAGTCGTCGCCCATGACCAGAGTGCTGCGCTGCTCTCGGTCTGGTCATCTGGCGCGAACGACGTCTGGACCGTCGGCGGCGATGCTCGCGATGGCAACGGACCGCTCGTCTACCACTACGACGGTGCGACCTGGACCAAGCTGGACAGCACGCTGCGAAATACAGATCTTTGGTGGGTGTTCGGATTCAAGAACGGCCCCGTGTTCATGAGTGGAGCCGCCGGAACAATCGTCGAGTATCAGAACGGCACGTTCACCAAGATGACCACGCCGGGAACGCTCATCGCGTTCGGGATGTGGGGTGCAGAGCCGAATGATCTGTGGGCCGTCGGTGGAAACTTCGGCGGTGGCGGTTTCGCTTGGCATTACGACGGCACGGCATGGACCGCGTCGACGCAGGTGCCCGCGGACCTCGCGAGCCAGGGCACGATCTGGAAAGTGAACGGTCGCTCGAGCTCCGACCTTTGGATGACCGGAACGACGGGTTCGACACTTCATTGGGACGGCACCACATTGGCGCGTACCAATGCCGCAACGGATGCATCGCTGTTTTCGGTGGCCGCCCAGGGCCCACGCATGATCGCAGCCGGTGGAGACTTCGACGGTGTGTTATTCGAGAATACCGACGGCACCACATGGAAGTCCGTCCTGCCGGCTGGCGGTCCGGTGCTGCGAGGTGTTGCCGCCGCAGGCGATCAGGCGGTTGCCGTAGGCGCGTACGGTGCCATCCTCTCGCGCAGCGCGAGCGGCGAGTGGTCGACCGTCAACCCAATCACCGAACAAAACCTCCACGCCGCATTCATCAGCCCTGATGGAGACACCTGGGCGGTGGGTGGCCAGTTCGATCAAACTCCGACAACGTCGGGTGTCCTGGTCCACCAAGGTTCAGCATTAAACGGGAGCTTCGAATGAAGATGACGATTTCGCTTTCCGGCGCGCTTGCTGCGGTTCTGTTCGCCGGTGCGTGCACCAGTGAGCCGGACCCGTGCACTCCCGGTAACGTTTGCGTGTACGCCGGAACCGGAGATCCTGGTTATAACAACCAGAACCCGAACGCCGATCGTCGCGACAGCAAGCTCTACTACCCGTACGACATGACGTTCGGCCCTGATGGCCGTGGCTACATCGTCGACTGGAACAACCACCTCGTTCGGCGTGTCGAGAAAGACGACTCGCTGCGGATCATCATGGGCACCGATTACGAGGGCGATGGTTCGCCTGGTGAAACCGATCGTCTCCCCACGTGCAATCCCGAGGGCGCGGTCGGTACAGACGTCGCGCTGAATCATCCGACCGACGCGAAGTTCGGTCCGGACGGCAAGCTGTACGTAGCGGCCTGGCACAACAATAAGATCCGCGTGATCGACCCAGACACCGACATGGTCACGTCACTCGCCGGTAACAGCTACGGCTTCAAAGGTGACGGCGGAGCCGGCTGCGACGCGATCTTTAGCCAGCCGAAGAGCATCTTGTTCGGCGACGACGGCACGCTCTATACGATCGATCAGCGCAACGTCCGCATCCGCGCGTTCGCGACCGATGCGCAGCGCACGATCACCACGTTCGCTGGCATGGGCAAGACCGGTAACACCGGCGACGGCGGACCCGCGTCGGCTGCGATGTTCGGCTTCGACACCAAGCCGACACCGGACCCGACGGGCGCGCTCGCGATCAAGGGCAACTTCATGTACGTCGCCGACTCGATCAACAACCGCATTCGTCGGATCGATATGACGACGGGTATCGTCGACTGCATCGCGGGTAGCCAAGATGATCCGTCACCCGGATACAGTGGCGATGGTGGCCCTGCGCTCGCGGCCAAGTTCAACTGGCCGATGGATCTCGAGTGGGGACCGGACGGTCGGCTCTACGTCGCGGACAGCAACAACAGCGCGATCCGCGCGATCGATCTCGACACCGGCATCATTGAGACGGTCGCGGGCACCGGTACCGCGTGCGACGTCACTACCTCGAAGTGTCCGCTCGGTGCAGCGCTGAAGACGCCGCTCAACTTGCCGCAGGGCATCGCGTTCGACGCCGCTGGAAACCTGTTCATCGCCGATACGCACAACCACCGCATGTTGAAGGTGACGAAATGAAGTACCTCGCACTCCTCCTCCTCTCGACGGCGCTCGGCTGTGGCAGCGATGCCAAGGTCTGCGATCCGACCGCGCCAAACACGATCTGTACGATCGCTGGCAACGGCGGTGAGGGCTATGACGGCGACAAGGGCAACGCACTGGACGCGACGCTCTACGTTCCCGAGGACACGGTCATTGCGCCTGACGGCGAGCTCTGGATCTCGGACTTCAACAACTACCGCATCCGCGCGGTTCATCCCGACGGTAAGATCGACACGGTCATGGGCACCGGCTTTATCGGGGATTCTCCGATCGTCGGACAGGAGACGGAGTGCCCAGCACTTAGCGCCTCGTTCAACCATACGCCGAGCATGGTCGTGCACGGCACCGACGTGTACTTTGCCGCTTGGCATAACAGCCGCGTCAAGAAGCTCGATACGACGACGATGACGCTCACGAACTTCGCAGGCATCGGTGCCCGCACGTACTACGCCGGTGACGAAGGCCCGGCGAGCAAGGCGACGCTCGACCTTCCTTCAAGCATCACGGTCGCGCCGAATGGCTTCGTCACGATCATGGACCAGGCGAACCAGGTCATCCGTCAGGTCGATCAGGATGGCAACATTCATCGCCTCGCAGGCACGTGCATGGTCGATTCAGACGTTCAGTGCGCCGAAGGCCAAGCGCCCGCGCTATGTCCGTTTTCCGATAAGTGGACATGCGGCGATCTCGGCACGGAATGCTCGAATCCGTGCACGCCGAGCTACGGCGGCGATGGTGGGTCCGCGCTCGAGATGCGGATGGCGCAGCCGTATGGCCAGGCTGCCGATCCAGCGGGTCGCATGGCGTACGACAACGACGGCAACCTGATCTTTGCCGACAGCAACAACGATCGCATCCGCAAGATCGACACGAACGGCATCGTGACTACGATCGCGGGCACCGGGGTCATGGGGTACTCGGGCGACGGCGGTGCGGCGACGCAAGCGCAGATCAATCGTCCGATCGACATCGCAATCGGCGACGATAACTCGATCTATTTTACGGATACCGGCAACAGTTGCGTCCGCAAGATCATGACCGATGGCGTGATCAGCACGGTCGCTGGCCAGTGCAACTCGAGCCCGTCCAAACGCGGGTTCGATGGTGACGGTGGCCCGCCGACCGAAGCGCTCCTCAACCGCCCCTACGGCATTGATATTCAGGGCAAGAAGCTGTTTATCAGCGACTCGTATAACAGTCGCGTCCGTATTGCAAACCTGCCGTGAAGGTGACCTTAGCTCTCGCGTTCATTCTCGGTTGTACGACGAGCTCGACGCCGAGCGAATTGCCGTCGTCGTATAAGACGACATATCGCCAAACCCGCGATTGTCGCCTGAGCATCGAGCACGACCTGATGCACATCAAAGTGCTCGCAGACGGGGCTGCGTACGCGCCGTACATGAATCGGATGGACCCGTTCCCGACCGATTCCTTGGTCGTGAAAGAGGAATACGGCCAAGACGACGATACTTGCACTGGCGCAATCCAGTTCTACACCGTGATGAAGAAGTTACCGATCGGCACCGACGCCGCTGCGCAGGACTGGACCTGGCAGAAGGTGGATACGAGCTTCAACACGATCGATACGAACATCAAGAGCTGCACCAACTGTCACGCCAACTGTGGGCATGCGCCCGACGGCTACGACGGCACGTGCACCGTCTCACCGTGAGCTACTTGGCGACGATCTTTGCGGTGAGGGCGTCGTAATCGCTGACGGCTTGGACGTGAAGGGGGCCCCACGATTCGGGTGGAAACCCGCCGTGGAACCCTTCGATGGTGCGGTCACGGTGCACGAAGATCGCGATCGGGAAGCCCGACGCATCCACCGATTCGATTTCGGGTGGCAAGATGTCGTTGTATTTCTCGATCCCGCCGTCGATCGGGACGACCTCCCACGGAATGCTGTATTTGGCCTTGAACGCGGCGGCTTGCGCCTTGTTGTATTCGGGGTCGTCCGTGAACTCGTAGGCGAGCGTGATCACGCGCAGGTCGGGATTAGCGCGGAGCAGCTCGCGGAGCTTGCTTGCCGCGTAGCCACACGCCGGACACCAGCTACCACCGAGCTCGACGATCACCGGATGCCCTTTGTACGCGTCTTGCGTTAGCTCGCGGAGCTCGAGCTTCGAATGCGCTGTCGCAAGCTTGGTCGGCTTCTCGAGCTTGAACTCCAAAACTTTGGTCGCTCTCAGGCTCTCCTTCCAATCGAGGCCCTGTCCGGCGACCCACGAGCCTGTGAACGCCTTGGCGTCTTGATCGAGGGTGCCGACGAGCAGGTAGGGCGAGGCGCCGTCGAACGCAGACATTCTCAGGGTTGCGCCGTCTTGATTACCGGCGATGAATGCGATGTTTCCGGTCTGGAACGAAAACGTTCCAACCACCTCATTCGGTGACGCTCCACGCGAGAGCACGAGCTTGCCGAGCTCGGTCGGCTTGCTGAGCTCGACCTTCCACGTTCCGATCGGATCGGGGCCCGGCGATCCAGGAAATCGAAGGGCCGGGTCCGGGCCTTTGACAGGCGTCGCATGGAACGACAAGGAGGTCGACCCCCACGATTTCGACGTCGAGCTCCACGTGCCATCCAGCGATCCGTCCGCGAGAGCAGTCGCAGCGATCTTCGTATGGTTCAACTGAAAATCGAGCTCGACATTCGGCAGCCCGGACACGAGCTTGGCGTGTACGCGGTCGGGACCGGTCGCCATCAGTGCGTCGCCGCTCGCAGGAATGTCGACAAACACCGGGATTGGAGTCCCTTGCTCTTCTCCAATCACGGCGCGGTACCAATGGTCCAATTCGGTCTGCGCCGGTGGGTGAGATGGGTGCGTCGCCGGGGCTTCGCGCGGCGGCTCGCTCTTCGAACACGCCGCGAGTAGCGGGATCCAGAGCAGGTGCTTCACGAGTCGTTTCGGATCGAAAGTTGGACGAGATCCGATGGAGCGGAATCGATCGGTGGCATCAGCACGGGCACGTGTCGCTTCACCGGGACTCGATCTGCCTCGATCTCTTCGCGAGTCAGACCTACGTAACGCGAGACAAATTCGTGATTGTCGATGTGGGTCGCGAAGCCATCTCGGAAATACAGCGTGACATCTCGAGCCAGCCGCGTGAGATCGACCGTCTCACCAGCGCAGATCGCGGGGTAAAGCGTCGCAAAGTCGTAATGGAAAACGAAGCCCTTCCGGATGAAGTACGTCTCGTTCTTGAGTGTCGTCGTCTCCAGCTCGAGGTCACCACGGCTGCGGACACGGACGTGTTCCGGACGATAGATCGGCCGCGTGACTAGATCGTACTGGAACAACTCTTCGAAAAAGTGCTGGTTCTCTGGCTTCACCTTTACGATGATCTCCTGCCGGAACCACTCGAGCAGCTTTTGGGGAAGCGATGGCTCCAGATAGAAGTAGTGCATGCCGCGCGTAACCCGCGACGCATCGAGGTTATCGACCATCTCGGCCCGGCACGTGAGAAGCCCGCGCGACGTGCTGTCCGTCTGATGCTCGAAGAAGCTGTTCATGCTTTGAAGGATCTCTACCTGGCCGATTCCTTCGAGCAGACGCAGTGGTGTCCAGATGTAGCGGAAGATTTGATTCTCGGCGACGACGCGTGCCCAGAAGATAAACTTGAGCATCCGCTTGTTGTCTTCGTACGACATCGTTCGGTTCGAGACGACGTACTCGAAGTCATCGCGCTCGCCGCGAAGCAGCACGAATCCATGCTGTTCACGGTTATTCGAATAGTCCGTGTTTGGCATGATGAGCAACGGATACACCGCGATGCGAGAGACGTGCTCTGAAAGCGCTGCATAGCCTTCGATAAACGAATCGCAGGTTTCGCCGGGCGTACCCCAAATGAGCTCGGAGTAACACGCCAGCCCCTGTGCCTTGAGCCATCCCGCAAGGCCGCGCCAATCGTTCACTTTCATGTTCTTGCGCTTCATCAGCGTCAAGGATTCGTCGGAGAGCGTCTGAAGCGCGAGCGTGAAAGACGAGCGGAGTCCGGTCTCCTTCATGCGTTCTACGAGGCCGTAGAAAGTCTTCGATTTATTTTTTGCCCACGAAGTTTCGAAGCTGCGCGGGAAACCGTATTTTTCGCGCACCTTGATGATCGTCTCGACGAATTCCTCGTCTTCCTTGAACATGCCGAAGTTCGAATCGCAGAGAACGACCTCGGCAATATTTTGTTTGCCGGCCATCTCGAGCTCTTCGGCGATGCGCTCAGTCGAGAATTTGCGAACCTTCTGACCGGTCGCACCGCCCCAGTAACAGAAGCTGCAGCTGTACGGGCATCCACGGTTCGACTCGAGCAGCACGACGTCGTACCGTTGACGTCCATCGGGCCACCGCAGCTGCAGGGTTCCGCTCAGCAGTGGCGATGGGATGATGTTGAGGTCCGCGAGGCGAGGGCGCTCCGCCGTCGTAACGAGCGCTCCGTCCGCACGCTTGAAAGTAATTCCGTCGACTGACTCGAGATCGTGCCGAGAAACCTCAGCAAGCATGCAGCGCATCAGGTCGACGAACGTCAGCTCCCCCTCACCATCGACGACGACGTCAACCTGCGGAAACATCGCAAACGTACGCTTGCCCTGATTCGCCACATGGGTGCCTCCAAAGATCACCCAGCCGTCCGGACGGAGAGCCCGGTACATCTCGGCAAGTTTTCCGAACGCATTGTAGTTCCATCCGAAGACGGAAAATGCCAGCACGTCCGGCGGTCCGTCGTCGGAGAGGAACAACTCTTTCGCCATCTGGAGCGTCGAGTTGCCGCCACTAAAATTCATGATCCGGACGTCGATCTCGCTGCGGAGAACCTCGTCCGCGTCGATCATCGCCTTGAAATATCCGCTGGCGAGCGGCATGGACTCGGTCTCCATGTCCCAAACCGAGCGCTGAACCAACCAGACTTTTTTTCTGGCGAGAGAAAACTTCCTCACACCCCCATTCTAGGTGATCTTTATCGCGGCAAACAACTGTTTGTATCGGCGCTTTCGTTGCCTACATTGACAATACATTTCCACGCTGCGACAACATGGAGCTGAGGAGGAGTTTGATGCGTACTAGTCTTGTTCTGTTTCCTGTCCTACTAGTCAGTGCTGCACTCACGGGGTGCGGTGATGACAATGTGTCGGCGCCCAACGATGGATGTACCGGCCACCTCTGTGGCGGCGGTTCCGCCTCGTTAACAGATCCCGAGGGTGGCAACGTCATCTTCGAGTACATCTACTTCGACCACGACCTCTCGACAGCGTTCGGGCTCCCGCCCGGCGTCACGACGGTCAATCGGGTCATGGGTTATTTCATGGATAACCAGACACCGACGGACAACCCATTGCCGGCCGCGGGTGTGTGCAACAACCTCGAGTCAACGAAGGGTTGGCCGCTCTACGTTGGTACGCCGCACACAGATCTAGACATGGGCTCGCTGACCATCACGGGCGCCAACGGCGCCGGAACGACCTACGCCGATCTGATACCGAACATGGGTGCTGGCACCGACTCGATCGGCCGCAAGCACGACATCTACTATCAAACGATCAAGCCCGGCGTCGACGATTACATCAAGACCGACCAAGCGTACGACGTAGCGTGGGGCGGTGCGGGTACAATCCCAGCCACTACGTACACCGGCGGTTTATTCATGCCGGCGACGTTCCAGGTCAGCGACCCGGGGCTCGAAGACAACTCTGGCTGGACGGCCGGCGTCGACAAGACTGTTCACTGGACGCCTGCGACATCTGCAAATCTGCCGGCTGGCGATGAGGTCCTCGGCGTAACATGGCTCGTCGACGCAGCAGGGTCACCGACGCACATGTGTCCGACCGCGCACAGCGCTGGTCAATTCACGATCCCTGGCTCGGCACTCACCGAGTACAAGGCGATCGCGACGGCGCGCGGTACGCCGACGAACAAGATGATCCTTCTCCGTAACGCGATCGTTCACCACGTCGTGCGGTTGCCGAACGGCGAGAACGATAACAAGCGTCGGCTCGACCTTCTCTCCGTGATGTGCTGGGCGCAGCTCGTCGATCTCAACTGACGCGTTCGTTTAGCTCAGCGCAAGGATGCGGAACTCGCGTATCCGCTGCACGAGCAGCGTTCTGGCGTGAGTGATCGGGAGCGAGCACCATGAGCGCGGATGACGGACGAGGCGAAGACGACGTGGAGCAAGCGCGTGGCGCGATGGAAAGCGAGCGGCGAGACCGCCGCGGCGTTTGGCGCACGCGAAGGGATCAA
>JAYWCI010000170.1:0-6296 GCA_043780895.1 Kofleriaceae bacterium
GTTTGATGGACATCAGCCGATGGACGCCTTGTCGGCACCCGCCGATGTCCATCGAATAGGCGGTCGCCTCGACCATGAACAGGGCCGCTCGGTAACAACCGGGCGATCTGCCGGCGTCCCACCGCCCGACAAGATCAAGAACCTGATCGCTGCCGCCATCGCTCTACACTTGGATCCGGTGTGGAGCGAATCAAACTACAAGCTCTTGTTTCCGAAACAACTGATCTCGAAGGCCATGGCCCGAACCGCGTCGACCCATCTGCGATCCGAATTCGGAACGTGCAAGCAACGCTCGGTCACGAGTGACGGTACCGGCTGGAGTGTCGAGCTCGACTGCTCGAAAGGCCGCCCGCTCACGCTATCGATCCACCTGGACGCCCATGACGTGATCGACGGCATCGGTTTTCATCCTCCGCAAGGCACGGAGACGCGCTGCCCGACGCGTTAGGTCAGAGCAGGAAGCCGATCGCTTCGTTCGCACTGAGACGTCGCTTGTCCGAAGGCGCTTTCGCCTCGAATCGCTGGCGCCGGTAACAACCGCCTCAAGGCGCAGTCTCGCATACTTCGCCCGTGGCAGAACGCATTCGGTTTGTGCGAACGGTTTTGGATCTGGCGGCATTCTAGGGCGCAATGGAGCCCGAGAAGCTGCTGTCCGAGCTGTCGTGGCTTAAACGACTCGCCAGCGTTCTGGTACGCGATCAAAATGACGCCGACGATGTCGTTCAAGAGACCTGGCTGGTCGCGGCCGAGCACGCGCCGACGGACGGGCGCCCGCTCAAGCCATGGCTAAGCCGCGTTGCCCTGAACGTTGTCAGGATGCGCAGTCGCGCATCGACCCGACGTAGCGCTCGAGAAGTCGCCATCGAGTCATTTGCGGAAACATTGCCGACAGCCGACGAGATGATGAGTCGGGTCGAGGCGCAGCGAACCATCGCCGACGCGGTCTTGAAACTTGCCGAGCCATATCGGAACACGATCCTGCTGCACTATTTCGAGGAGCTTTCCAGTGCCGAGATTGCTCGTCGCTTTGGAATTCCGGAAGGTACCGTTCGCCGACGACTAAAAGTCGGGCTCGACGAGTTGCGCGCTCGTCTGCACGCGAAAGAGCGCGAGACAGGTCGCCCGGTTCTCGCCGTGCTTGCACCAATCGCTGTCAAACGTAGCGCCGCATCCGCAGCGCTGGGAGTCGTTATAGTGAAAAAAGTAGTCGCGCTCGTCGTCTTGGCTGTTGGTCTGCTCTTTGTAGGCTCGCAGCTCTACAAGCATCACGCGCGGGCGAGCGATTCAGTCGTTACCGAAGACAAACACCCATCCGGCACGGCTCCGTCGGGTGCCACGCCGGTCGACGTGCACGTTGTCGTCGCCGTTGTTGATAGCATCGGTCCGGTCGCCAATGCGTTGGTGCGTTGCGCTCCCACGAATGGTGACGTCGTCGTCGTCAAGACCGCGAGCGATGGGAATGCTTCGGTCGACCTCGAGCCAGACCAGTGGTCGATTGCAGCGTCTGCCGATGGCCACGAGCCTGCTGCGACGACGCTTGCCGTCGTCACCGGGCGCGCTGACCGCGTCAAGCTTGTCCTCGCGTTCGGTGGGCAAACGCTGACCGGCACTGTGACGGACATGACCGGCGGGGTGATCGCGGGCGCGCGGGTCGATGCGGCTCGACTTCACCTGAATGCAAAGGCGGGTAGCGAGATCGCCGTCGCGTTCAGCGACAATGCGGGCCGTTACAAGCTCGCCGTCGGAACGGGAGAAGTCTTCGTCGCGGCGACCCATCCCGAGTACGTGTCCCAAACGCGTTACGTCGACCTCGGTGTTGGTGGAGCGACCACAAACTTCGCGCTCGTGCCTGGAGGTGCGATCGAGGGAGTTGTGCGCGATGTCCAAACGAATCGACCGGTCGCTGGAGCTGCCGTCTGGGCGAACAGCGACTCGCCTATGGTCGAGATCGAAGCAGCCGAACGCATCGTAACGTCCGACGCAGCCGGCAAGTTCCGCGTCGCCGGCTTGCGGCCAGGTGGCTACGAGCTCTCGGGTCGTGATGGTGCGCGCCGCTCGCGCGTGCCGGTCGGCGTTGAAGTCGGTGTGGCCGAGCAGCAAACGAACATTGTCGTCCTGATCGGCGGAACGGCGACGATCCGCGGAAACGTCGTCGATGAAGGCGGCGCACCGGCGTCCAAGGTCGCCGTGAGCGTGTTTGGCGAAGGCGATCGCGACAAGGCGATCTCCGATGATAAAGGTGCGTTCGTGCTCGAAGGCTTACCGCCCAAACGGTATTCACTCGCCGGAACGAACGATAGCTACGTCTCCGACGGGCAGGCGATCGTGGAGCTCAAGAAGACCGACGTCGCGGGCGTCGTGGTGCACGTCCGACGTGGGCTTGAAGTGAGCGGACATCTCGACCCGCGCGAGGTTTGCGATGTCGAAATCGCGAACGCAGAACCAGGCGCGGAGCGCCGATTTTCGACGACGACGACCCCCGATGGCGCGTTTCATTTCGCTCCGTTCGGTTCGGGTAATGCGACGCTGGTCGCGCGCTGCCCGAATGGCGATCAGGGAACGCTCGCCGTCGCGGTTGCAACCGGCACCGCCGAGCGTATCGTTCCACTCACTCCAGGCGGATCGATCGCAGGTCGGATCATCGACACGACCGGTAAGCCAGTCGCAGGCGTCATGGTCAGCGCCGAACCGAATGGTGAAATGAGGAGAATCGACGGCGGAAATGTCGTCAGCGGATTCGTCGCGGTGACAACGATGACTGGAACGTTCGAGATAACCGGCCTGCGCACCGCCAGCTATCGCCTGTCCGTGCTCGATACCGGTCGACCGATGAAAGCAACGAAGTCGGTCAGGCTCGCGCTTGCGGCAGCCCAGCACGCGACTGGTGTCGAAATCTCCGTCGAGCGGCCGGCGGATACGATCCAAGGAACGGTCACGGGGCCGGACGGTGCTCCGATCGCCGAGGCCTGGGTTGCGGTTCATCTGTCACCTCAAGATCAGCTGGATGCGCTGAGTGCCTGTGATGATCCGTCGGATTGCTTGGCCAGTGGATCAGCAAGTCTGAGCTCGCATCAACCACCGCCCGCGATGACCGATGCGCGCGGCCATTTCGAGCTGGCGGGCTTGCCGCATGGCAAGTATCAGGTCGTCGCCGAAGCGCAGGCTGGTGTGTTGCGCGGCGGCGCAGCAGACGTCACGACGAACGCCGAGATCGCGATCCGGCTCGCGAGCGTGGGCTCGCTGCACGGCACGGTGTACGGGCCGCATGGACCAACCGATCTGTTCCTCGTGCGGCTCGACGGAGGGTGGGGTGGCGAGCGCTGGTTCACTGACGGCGCGTTCGTGTTCCCGCGACTCGATTCGGGCGACTACACGATCGATGTGGAATCGACCGACGGAACGGGCAAGGCGACAGTGCATGTCTCGTCCGATAAAGGGGCGTCCGTCGACATCCTGTTGGTGGCCAAAGGGACGGTGACCGGCCGCGTCGTGGACAAGGCAGGTAGGCCGGTCTCGGGCTTGGGTGTAGCGCTCGTTCAGGATCAACCGGCCGGTGATCTTCACATCGAATTGCACGGGCCACCTCCGAGCAGCGGTCCGGACGGACGCTTTCAGGTCCAAGGGCCGCCGGGCACGCGGACGCTCGTCATTCTCGGCCGCAAGCTGACGGCGAAGCGAGGCCTCGCGGTTGCGGCGGACAACACCGTCGACGTTGGCGACGTGATCGTCGACGAGCAACCGAAGTAGTGTTGTATGTCGATGGACATCTGATCGGCCGTGCACCGAGTGACGTTTCAGCCGTGAGACTCGCGATGCTCTTCCTTGTAGGGTGCTGGACCGAGTCCACATCGCGGCCTGCAAGTCCGCCGATGCATGAGGAGCAGTTCGCGATGGCGGTCGCATTCAATGGGAATCAGCTCGGCATCTATCGATTCGAAGGCAACAAGGAGCTGACAAGGGTGCTCCTCGCGCCCGCTCAAATCACCGACCTATGGTGGCTCGGCGAACCACATCACGACGCGGTCCTCGTCGCGACACGCAACTCCGATGACACCACGCGTGCGCTGATCGCCCAAGACGACATGCTCGTTCCGCGCTTCGTCAGAGACTGGGGACCGTCTCCGCCGGCGCCGAGCAAATCAGCGCTGCACTCGATGGAGATTAGGCTCACGCCGACGTCGGATCGAAAAGCTCTGCATGCAGAGCGCTGCTGGTACAAAGATCCGACGGGCTCTAAAGGCGGCACGTCGTGCTTGATCGTGACGCATGCGACGGTGTGGCCGACGCTAAAGATCGGCGGCACCGACGAGACCTACGAAGACGGCGAGCATCCAGTTCCTGCTCGGCTACCCACGGTCAGAGGCAAGCCACATCTTCACTACCAAATTGGCCAGAACGGCGTGGCCTGCAGCGACGGAACCACCGATATGCGACCCGTTGTCTATGATACGGAGGCACCGCCGGTCGTCGAGTGGATTAGCGTCGAACCACCCATCGCCCGCGTGACTGACCGGTACCAGGTAACGTTCCTGGAAGGCTGCGTGGTCACGAAGCGTTTCACCGCTGCTGCGGTCGCGCCGAACGGCACTGTCGTTCTGTACGGGCGAGATCTCGCAATCGTACGCGGCGGCAAGGTCGTCAGAATGCAGCGCAACGTGTTCGCGCAGGCCGTCGCTTTCCCGCCATGAGAATGCTTTCCCACCAAGAGAATGCTCGTCCTAGTTCTCGCGGACTGCTGGCGCGGGTTCGGAACGAGGGCAGCAACTACAATCTGCGCGATCTCCGGCACAGGATGGGACGAACTCTCCGGTTCGGTCACTCGAAGACCATGGGTCGGCGAGGTATTCGCGGTCTCATCAGATTTGTTGTTGATAGTTCATCTACCTACGCAGCTCGTACACGCCGCCAACCGCCGAGGCCCGCCTCAGAAATGGGGCGATGTAATTGTCGCCAGCGGGGAGATGTAACTGTCGCTCAGCACGCATTCGACGAGAGCGAAGATGCACCGCCGCTAGCTCCAGGTTTTTTTCGCGTCTTCGCTGGCTATCGACGCCGCTTGAAGTCTCTTCGTTCGATCTGGGTTCAAGGTCATCGAAGATGGGCGGTACGGCGTCTGGTCCGGCGAGTACCCAGCGAAGCTTCTAACAGCGTTCGTCCGAACTTTCGGCCACTGCTTCGCCACCGGTTGCACAAGATCCTTAGGATTCGAGCACCGGGTGCGCCACGTCGAGGCCAACACCGACGCCACGCCTTCGACGAGGGCACCGTACGCGTTCTCGACGGCGCGGCCGTCCTCGCCGAGCACCCGCGCTCGTGGGGGCGTCGCCAGATCTTCGAGAAGACCGAGCACCGCGCAGCGCTCGTCACCGAGCGCAAGGCCGCCCGCGACCTCAAGGGCCGCGACCGGATCCGCGCGGTCGTCCCGTTTTTCGACCACATCGTCGCGCGGTGGGAGGTCTCGGGCTCGAGCCTGGGCCTGCGCGTCACCCGCGCGATCAAGCTCCTCGACCTCTACGGTGAGGACGTGTTCCTCGCTGCCGCGACCGACATCCACGCACGCGGAATTTCCGACGTCGGCGCGCTCGCCGTCGCCTGCGAGCACCAGCGCAAGGACCGCCACCGGCCGGTCCCCATCGAGCTCGTGCTCCCCGCGCACCTCGACGACGCCGACGTCATCCCGCACGACCTGGCGGCCTACGATGAGTAGCGACGACGACCTCACCGAGCGGCTGCGCCGGCTCGGCCTGCGCGTCGGCCGCGACGCGCTCGCCGCGTTCCTCGCCCACGTCCACAAGAGTCGGCTCGGCCCCACCGAGACCGTCGAGCAGCTCGCCGACCTCGAGGAGCGCTCCCGCGTCGCGGTCAATCTCCGGCGCCGGACGCGCTTCGCCTGCCTCGGACCGTTCAAGACCCTCGATCGCTTCGACTGGAATCACCCCGAGAAGATCGATCGCGCGCTCATCGAGCGGCTCGTCGAGCTCGAGTTCGTCGATCGCGGCGAGAACGTCTTGCTCAAGGGCGGGTCGGGCCTTGGCAAGACGATGATCGCGCAGAACCTCGCGCAGGCCGCGCTCACCGCCGGCTTCACCGTACGGTTCTCGACCCTCGCCGGCGCGCTCGCTGACCTTCTCGCCCAGGAATCGATGCCCGCCTTCGAGCGCAGGCTTCGCCGATACACCAACCCCGACGTCCTCCTCCTCGACGAACTCGGCTACTTGCCGTGTGACTCGCGCGCCGCCGACATCCTCTACAACATCATCAGCCGACGCCACGAGCAGCGCTCGACGATCATCACG
>JAYWCI010000171.1:0-9781 GCA_043780895.1 Kofleriaceae bacterium
GTGATGCCTTGCTCGGGATAGATCACCTTGTCGAGGTTCGTGAGCTTGAAGCCGAGCGGCAGCTGCTGCAGTAGATCGTTCTGATTGGCTGGCGGCGTGGGGCGCGCTGCGATGCGGGCCGCGCGCTTCTCGATCTTCGTTACCGGCGCGGCGCGATTGCTCTGCCACACGCGATCGGGCGCGGCGGCGATCTGCTCGACCGTGCGGCCGGTGAGCACGCTCTCGGGGCGGTCGGCGACGATGTCGAGCGTGTCGTTCGCCGCTTCATCGCGGCCCTTGAACAGGAGCCAGCCTTCTTGCTTGCCCTGCTTGGTCCGCACGAGGTGCCAGCGGCCGTGCAACTTCTCGCCCTCGAGCGTGAACGTCAGCCGGCCTTTCTTCATGCCCTCGCGCGCGTTGCCCTCCGCGGTCCAGGTGCCGCGATCCCACACCACCACCGTGCCGCCGCCGTATTGCCCCGCTGGAATGATTCCCTCGAAGCTCGCGTAGTCGAGCGGATGATCCTCGGTGCGGACCGCGAGCCTGCGTTCGCCCGGCTTGAGGCTCGGGCCCTTCGGCACCGACCACGACAGCAGCACGCCGTCGAGCTCGAGCCGAAAGTCATAGTGGAGGTGACTCGCCGCGTGCTTCTGGATCACGTAGCGGTTGCCGGCGGTCGTGCGCTCTCGCTCACCGCTCGGTTCGGCGGTGACAGAAAAGTCGCGCATGGAAGCGTATTTTTCGAGTCCGAGCGATCGAGTCGGCACGAGGTGAGGCATTGCACGGGAGGTGCCGAACGACACGAAGTGCGACGCCACGGATGCGAAGCAGGGGAAGGTGTTGGAGCTTCCGCTCAAGCTCGGCCTCAAGACGTTTGCGAAGGTGACGGGGCTGCTTTCATCGCTCGAAGATGGCGTTGCTCTGGTCGATGCGACCGGCAACGTCGTCGCGCGGAGGTGGCGGCGGCGTCGTACGTGCAACGCCGCCGCAAGTGAGGCGGTAACAGATGATCGTCAGTCGTGCTACTTGCGGAGGGCTTTGGTGCTCACGTCAGCAAGGACTCCAGCTACGCGGCCATGGCCATCGGCGTGTTCGTCGCGTTGCTCGACTTGCGCGAGGGCTGAGTGACGGCCGTAGCGAGCGCGGTGGTGTCGATCACGGCGACTCAGCGCCGTCGGTTCTTCTGGGCCGCCTGGTGGACGAACGCGCCGCTCGCGGAGCCGTTCCGCAAGCCCGACGCGTCGAACGGCGGGGCGGCGACGCTGGAGCAGGCGCTCGCCGAGGCCGAGGAGCAGGCGGGCCGGTACCTCGTAATGATCGATTCGTACTGGGCGCGCGCGTGGACTCGCGTGCTGCGCGGCGAGCGGCCACCGCCGATGCCGATACCGCGCGTGAACCGGACGTTGAAGACTGTCGCGAAGGCTGCCTCGTCGTGGGAGTTGCTCGGTCTCCCGGCCGGCTCGACCCTCGCCGCGGTGAAGGCCGCATTTCGCCAGCGGGCCCTCGCGACGCATCCAGATCACGGCGGTGACGCCGACGAGTTTCGCGCGTTGCACCAGGCGTACGAACGGCTCGTTGCGCGCATCTCCCGTCGGTGATCGCGCGACCCGCCTCGTGCGACTAGACGCGCACGCGCGCGCGAGCATGGTGTCAGCTACCAGTGGAACAAGTTCTGGGTTTCCTTCCGCGGAGGTGGCGCGTACATCTCGTCGGTCACAGGCGCTCCAACCGGAAACCGAGGAAGCTCGCCGCGCTGCGCGGCCAGGATGATCTCGTTGTCGTGAAGCAGTCCAAGTTGCGACGAGCCCCACTTCTCGGCGAGGTGCAAGCAGGGCAGGTACCCGTGCTCGCGCTCGAAGGCTCGACCTTCTCCGGGCATCGGCGTGACTTCTTGGATGCCGAAGTCTCCTGCGTCGAACTCGCGAATTCTCTCACCCGGGTAGCCAGGGAGTTCGAGTGTCAGCATCTTCCGAAAGTCTGCACGCGAGAACGCGCGTGCCCAGTACGCATGTGACTCGGCCTCGGTAAACGTGCTCGGAAGCCACTCCGGCAAGGTGAGTAGGAGCCTTTCCGAGCAACAGGCGCTATTTACGCGACATTTAGCCTATAAATCAAATCATATCAATTAGATGCGTGAGGCGCCCTTGTGCCTCCGCCGCGTGATCGAAGTGATAGCTCGGCCGCTCGCGCGCCGCGTTGCGCATGACATCGGCGGGCATCGCGCGATCCGCGAACGGGTGCGGACCGGTGGCGAGAAGCATCAAGGCGAGGGCGTGCTTGCACGGATGCTTCGGGCTCGAACGACTCGCAACCGACCTCACTGTAAACGCCTCGGGACTCGCGAGCTCCACGGTCTGGACTTGCTCGTCCGTCGAAGGGTGACCGCGAAGCGTTTAGTTCGCTCGAAAATGGCGAGCGAATCCTAGGACTCGCTCGGCTCGAGTCACCCACCGCTATTCGAGCCACGCGCTGTCGTTCCACCACTCGTGCGAAAGGATCGACGCGATCTCACACTCGCCAGATCCGTTGAACACCGGAACGCCGAGCCTCGCAGCAAACGCCTGATCAAATTCACGGAACAGCGGCTGTATCAGCTCGGCCTTGGCAGCGCCGTAGACCCGGAAGCAAACTAGCTCCTCCGACTCCGAGAGCGCGATCAGCTGGCGTCCAACGACGGAACCTCGAGAGTCGCGCGCGTAGACGACCAGCTTGTTGACGTCGAGCACGACCGCGGCGGCGGAGTATTCGAGATTCCCGCCGCGGCCGAGGCAGCTGCCAACGTAGGTGCCCAACTTGAGCGCTTCGAGCGGGTCGGTCTCGACGGCGATTCGCACGTCACCCGTTCCGGCGATCTCGCCGCGCGTCTCGAGCCCCGCGAGCCAGAGGTCTCGGTCCAGCTTCGGATGTCGCGCGAACCATTCTTTGGTGCGCGCGTGGCGAAGCCGCCAGCCAGGATCACCGGCCAGGTGCGCCGCGAGCATGCGGCGCAATTGACGGCGATGAATCTCGACGTGGTCGAGCATCGCGAGCGCGTGACGTGCCGTGGAGGTCTCGATCTTCTCGAGTCCGACACGAGCCGCGAGCGCTCGTTCGATGGCCTGACGGATCGCGGCGAGCCGAATCATGCCGAGGTCTTCGACGACGCGATCGCGGTGCCCGCGAAGCTGTGCGTCGCTCAGCACTGTGTCCCTGGAGAAATGCAGGCGTAGCGCGCGACGCACAGGATTGGGGCCGCCGGCCTGCGCGATCGGATCGATGAGCTCGCAGAGACGCTCGACCGGTGCATCCGCGATCGCTGGATCGGCCAACGGGGACGCCGCGTCGGCCTTCAACACGTGCTCGGCGGTCTCGAACGATACCGCTGCGACCAAGTCTGCCGTCTGCAGCAGCGCGCCCGGTGTCATCGGGAACGTCAAGGCGAGGAGCCTCGGTGCGAATTGCGAGAGGCGATTGAGACCGCACAAGAGCAGCCGCGTTTGATTGACGCGCTTGCAAGCATCTTCGAGCGCAAGCCAGCTCGCATCGGGCGCGTCGCGGATCGCACGGCTATCCGGTCCCCACGAGCTGCTCAGGATCAGCGCCATCGAAGGCAACAGGAAGCCGATCGCGGCTTTCGTGCCGAACGGCGGCTTCGACACCCGCCAGCAGGTATCGACGCAATGCGCGAGCGCGTCGGCGACATCGTGATCATTATCGATCGCCCACCAGTAGACCTCGCCGACTTCATCGACGAACTTTCGTTGGTATTCCGGGACGACGCGACTCGCAAATTCGACCAACAAAGGAAGTTTCGGCACGAGGGCGTGCCTCTGCTTGACCGCGGTCTCCGGTGGCCACGAAGGAGTGTTGGCGAGTCGCAGGAGCGAGAATGCGGCCGCTGCTTCGAGCGCCACGAATTCTGGCGACGCGAGCACCTCGATCAGCTCCGGTTGTTGGCCGCAGAGTCGCCACAGGTGCGAGCGCCAGAACACGGAACCACTGTCTTCTTCCCACACCGTGCCGAGTCGCTCGATGGTCGACTCGATGATCGATGTGACGCTCTCCTTGCCGTGCGGCGGCGGTTCGTCGATGTCGGTGGTCGAGAACGCGCCGAGCTCCAGGCCGGAGATCAAGTAGGCGGGTGAAGCTCCTACCGCTAACCCTCGGTAGAACGACCACTGCTGGAGGGATGGGAGAGCGGCGACCACTACACCGTCAGTGGGACCGAGTGGTTGCAGCTTCGCAACGCCGCTGGCGCTGACCATCTTCGCGATCTCGATCCGGTGCTCGGCGTCATGCGCGAGCACGTGACTCCACCAGCCCAGCGCGCGAGTGGGATCGTCGGCCGCCCGATAGACGCCGATCAATGCGGCGCGGAGCTCGGGCTCGACGTGGAGCTGGAGCGTGCGTGCGAGCGAGGCGAACGCGCCGACATCGCTCCACACACATTCGCGGAAGAGCGGCAGCAGATGCATGACGAACATGGGATCGAACGCGGCGCTCGCGTCCACCCGGTGATTCCACGCCACGTACGGATCGATCCCTCGGGGTTGGCCGAGGAGCTCGAGCACCTGATCGGTATGTCGGCGGGTGAGGAGGTACGGTCGGACGTCGATCGAATCTGGTTGGCTCGGGCGCGGCGGGCGATATTTGGTGCCGCGAAATGCTCGTGGATGCGCGGCCGTCGCGCGCGGCCGGCTAGGCGCGTGAACCTCCGGACCAAGCGCGGCAAGATCATCCGGGACGTCGGCGCACGGCACCGTTTCTCGCAGGATCGTGAGTACGTGACCGAGAGTCGCTTCGTCCCAGTCGCTCACGGATTCGAGCGCTTGCCACGCTGTCCACAACTCGGGTCGAGCGCTCTGGGAGAGAGGACGCAGCTCGGAGGCGTGCTCCTCCCTCCATGGACACGCGGGATCGGACGAGTCGCGAGTCTCGAACGTCAGCGT
This sequence comes from Kofleriaceae bacterium, assembly GCA_043780895.1. Taxonomy (GTDB): domain Bacteria; phylum Myxococcota_A; class Polyangia; order Haliangiales; family Haliangiaceae; genus JABFXX01. The sequence goes on from JAYWCI010000171.1 coordinate 4,908, forward strand.
GTCCAAACGCTTCGCGCTGCGCACGACGCCGAACACGTACGCGCACATGATTTAGCAACCTAGCACGCAGGTAGGCGATGCATCTCGTGGGGATAGCAGAGCACCTATCTCTGCAGGTGGCACCGCCGCTTGGGCGTAACCGATGCGCGAACACCACGTGGTGCCGGCGCGCTAACCGTGCGTACCTCGCCCCGAGTTGCCAGTGACCCCGGAACGGCGATCAGGTGTCGTTCTCGACCAGAAATCCCCCGACCATCCGTATCTCGGCAACACCTGCCTCACGACGAGCATGACGCCGGTGTGGTGCACGTTGTCGCGGTCGACCTAGCTCGCCGAGCGCCCGGATCGCGCTACCGTCCGTGCCGTGCTCCGCGTGGCCAGCTTCGTTTGCCTCGACGCGCCGCTCGTGGCGATCGCATGGCAAGCGCTGTTCGCGCACGTGTTCGCCACGTCGCTGTCGGGCGCTGCGCGCGCCGCGTTGTTCTTCACGACGTGGGGCATCTATCTCCTCGATCGGCTGGCCGATGAGGCCTCGGTGCGGCCCGGCATGCCGATGTCCGGCCGGCAGCGGTTCGCGCGCGCTCACCGGCCGCTCGGGATCGCGGTGCTCGCCCTCGTCGCGGCGATCGATCTCGCGATGATCGCGCGCCTGTCGGTCGCGCTGCTCGTCGCTGGCGCCGCGGTGGGTTTGGTCTGCGCGATCTACTTGACGGTGAATCGCCGGGTCGACCGGGCCTGGCGCTGGATCCCGATGAAGGAGCTCTGTATCGGAGGGTTGTTCGCCCTCGGTACGGTCGCCGCGCTGGTGCCGAGGATGCGCGCGGCCGCCGGCTTCGTGCCGAGCGTCGCGCTGTTCGCCACCTTGTGCGCCACGAACTGCGCGGTGATCGCGGTGTGGGAACGCGGGCTCGACGTGCAACAGGGCAAGCCGTCGCTCGCCACCCAGACGCAGCTCGCGCGCCACGTGCCGTGGATCCTGGTCGGGCTCGCGCTCGCCGCGTGCGCGTCGATCGTGACGGGCGTGCCTCTCGCGCTCGCCGCGCCGGTCGCGATCTCGGCGCTCGCGATGGCTGCGCTCCACGCGGTTCATCGGTCCCTGCCGCCTGACGAGCGCACGGCACTCGCCGACCTTGTACTGCTCGTTCCGCTCCTCGAGCTCGGGCTCGTGGTCGTGCTGCGATGAGCTTCGATCCGGTCGCGCGCGTCTACCACGTCGTCGAGGCGCTCGTGTTCGGGCGAACGCTGCAGCGCGCGCGAGTCGCGTGGCTCGGCGAGGTCGCGGATGCGCGTCGCGCGTTGATCGTCGGCGAAGGCGACGGCCGCTTTCTCGAGCAGCTCCTCGTGATCGCGCCGAGCGTCGAGGTCGTGTGTGTCGATGGCAGCGCGGGGATGCTGGCTGTCGCGTCGAAGCGCATCGGAGCGAGCGCGCGCGTGCAGTTCGTGCACGCCGATCTCGCCGCCTACGAGCCCACCGGGCGCTACGACCTCGTCGTGACCCACTTCGTGCTCGATTGCTTTGACGAGACCGGCGTCGCCACGCTCGCCGCGCGCCTGACCGCGACACTCGCGCCGGGTGGTCGCTGGCTGCTCGCGGACTTTCGCGTCCCGACCGGCGCGCTGCGCGCGTTGCGTGCGCGCTTCTGGCTCGCCGTGATGTATCGGTTCTTCCGCATCGCGACGAAGCTGCAAGTCAAGCGCCTCGTCGATCCGACGCCGATCCTCGAGCGCAACGGCCTCGTGCGCGCCCGGTGGACCGAGCTCGATGCCGGCTTCGTCGGCACCGCGCTGTGGGCATCACCCGCGACCGCGAGCCCGCGACCCTGAACCGCGGTCTCGCGCTTGCGGTTCGCGCGCGGCCAGGCGAGCGTGCGGTCGATGAGCGTCGCCGCTACGCCACTCGCCCTCGTGCTCGGCAAGGGCGGCGTCGGCAAGACGACCGTGGCGCGCGGGCTGGCTGCGCTCGAGGGTCGCCGCGGGCGCTCGCCGGTCGTGCTCGAGCCCGGCCTCGGTGCGGCGCTCGGCGCGGACGCGCAGCAGGGCATCGAGACCTGGCGGCTCGACGAGCTCGCGGCGCTGCGCGATGCAGTCGCCCACATGTTCGGATCGCCGCGGCTCGCACAGGCGATCCTCGGACAGTTTGCGATCAAGCGGATCGTCACGGTCGTGCCGGGGTTGCGCGAGATGGCGCTGCTGCTCGCCGCGGTGACGCGCGCCGAGACCGGCCAGCCGGTGATCGTCGACATGCCCGCGACGGGCCACGGCCTCGCGTGGATCGCGACCGTCGAGCTCCTGCGATCGCTGTCCCCGATCGGCCGGGCGCGCGCGCTGATCGAAGGCCTCGCTGCGCGGCTCGCAGATCCGCAGTTCACGCGGCTGGTGGTCGTCACGCTGTGCGAGCCGCTCGTCGTGCTCGAGACACGCGAGCTGTGCGCGGCCCTGCCGAGACCGCCCGTCCTCGTCGTCGTCAATCAGGTGCATCAGCCCGCGCCGCTCGATCTCGCGCACGTCGCGGACGTCGCGCGCGGCCCCATCCTCGCCGCGGAGGTCGCGGTGCTCGAGGCGTGGGCGGTGGCCGCGCCGGTGCCGCGGTTCGACGCGCCGACCGCGCACCTCGTGCGCCGCGCGCACGTGCCCGTTCCCGCGGAGACGGCCGACGAGCTCGACGCCAGCGGTGCCGCGTGACGCGCGCGACGTGGGTCTGCGTCGGCACCGGTGGCGTGGGCAAGACCACGATCGCCGCCGCGATTGCCACCGCGATCGCTGCGACCGGGCGCACCACGGTCGTGGCCACGGTCGACCCGGCCCGCCGCCTCGGACACACGCTCGGCTTGCCCGCGCTCGGCACGCGCACCGCGGTGCCCGGCGTCCCGAACCTGTCCGCGCTCGCACCCGATGCCGCGGCCGATGTCCACGCGCTGGTCGAGCGCTGGCTCGCGGACCAGCCGGTCCATGCAGCCGGTCTCGCGGGCAACCCGCTGCTCGCCGCGCTCGGCAACGGATTCGCCGGCATCCACGAGCTCGTCTCGCTGGTGGCGCTCGCGGACCTCAACAATGACGCGGCATGCGAGGCGCTCGTCATCGACACCGCACCGACGCGCCACGGCCTCGCTCTGCTCGCGCTCCCCGCACGGTTGTCGGAGGTCATCGACGGCCGTGCACTCGCGTGGGCGGGCGAGCTCGCGAAGGTCACGCCCGGGCGGGGCCTGCGCAGCCGCCTCACGCGCTGGGGGCAGCGCCGTCTCGTCTCCGCGCTCACGCTGGCGGCCGGCGAGGTCTCGGCGACCGCAGCGTTCTCGCTCCTGGCGTTCGCCGCCGACCTGCGCCCGGAGCTGTCGCGGCTCGCGGCGGATGCCGGCGCACTGCTCGCGCCGGCCGGCGTGCGGATCGCGTTGGTCACCGCGGCGAGGCCGGGCGCCCTCGACGAGGTCGAGCAGATGCGCGCGGCCCTCGTCGCCGGCGGACACACACCGGCGCTCGTCGTCATCAATCGCGCCCCGACGGGGTCGACCCGCACGCTCGCGACCTTGCCGGGCGCGTCGGCTGAGCTGCGCGCGCTCGCCACTCGCGCAGCTGAGGAGCTCGATGCCGCGCGCGTGGCCGCGGACGCCATCACCGCGCGCGCGCGCGACGTCTGGCGAATTCCCACGATCGAGATCCCGGCGCTGTCGCCCGACGATCCGCGCGCGGTCGTCACCGAGGTCGCGCGCCAGATCGCCGCCGTCGTGCGCTGAGCTAGAGATGGAGTGGGTCGAGTTTGGCGTGTGTGGCAAGCCCGTGTGCATCGTAGGTCCCGTGGAGTCTTGAATGGTGTCGAGCTATTCCGCAGGCATCGAAGCTCCGATAGGAACCGCGCGGTCGTGAGGGCGCTCCTTCGCATTCACATCGAGGTCTGCCAGAGCTAGGCAGCGCGACCTGCCGGCCACCCGGTTAGCTACCAGTGGAACAAGTTCTGGTTCTCTTTCCGCGGAGGTGGCGCGTACATCTCGGCGGTCACAGGCGCTCCAACCGGAAACCGAGGAAGCTCCCCGGCCGAGCAGCGGACATGCCATGAGCTCGGGCACTGGCGATGGGACGACACTGTAGACGAGCGGCACCTCGATGCCCGGAGGAACAGGCTTGGGAGAGAAGATCACCTTCTGCACGGGAGCCTGGTCGAGTAGCTCGTGTGGCGCCGCTTGGCGTGTACGAGATGCCCGAACTGATATTGGTCTCCAGCGACGGGCACGCGAGCACCGGCTCGATGACCTTGCGCACGCACGCCGTCGTCGCGTCATCGAGCGTCCACGTCGCGCTGTTCGGCACCGACACGCGCAGCGAGCGCACGCCGCCCTCGGGCCAAAACGCGATCTCGGCGAGCGTATGCGAGGGCAGCTTGCACGCGGCGAACGCGTTGCCTTCGACGAGCGACGCGAGGTGGACGGCCGCCTTGGTCCGCGGACCGCAGCCGGGCGCGAGCACCAGGTGATCGGTGACGCGCATTTGCGACATGTCGAGCTTGCCGCCCGCGTCGAGCTGAAGCGCCGGCTCGGCGAGAATTCCTCGAACTCGAGCAAGCCACCGTCGAGTGACTCGCCCGCCGATCGTCACGCCCGGCCCAAGGACGCACCGAGGGGCAACCCGCGCGGTGGTCAGCGCGGCCACCAGGGGCACAAGCGGACGTTTCTGCCGGCGAATCGGGTGCGGTCGTCGACGGATTGCTTCCCCCCGCAGTGCCCGCGGTGCGGTGCGGTGCGGCGACGCGCTGCCGAAGCGGCGAGACGCAGATCCGGTTCGACATCAGGTCGTCGACATCCCGAAGATCGAGCCGGCCGCCGACGACTACTGGCTGCACCGCGTGACGTGTTCGTGCGGGGAGACCACGTGCGGCACGCTTC
>JAYWCI010000172.1:0-37872 GCA_043780895.1 Kofleriaceae bacterium
GCTTGCCGGCATCGTAAGGAACACGCCGCGCGAGACCGCGAGCGTCCGCGCGACGACGGATGAAAACATCTCGGTTCCGGACCCGGCGAGATATCTCCCATCCCAGCAGGCGCGCTCGCGATCTAGACGGCGGTCACGGTCAGGTTGTGCGCGCGAGCATCGCGCGATGCTGGACACGAGCGAATCAGCAGCGGATGAATGCGGGCTGTGCTGGGCTGGCGGGGCGGGAACTCCGCGAGCCACGCCGCTTGAATTCGTGGGCGCCCGCGTCCGGCCTCGCGTCGCTCAGACTCGGCGCGAGTGGATTGCACGGAGCGGGCTCGTCCGGCTAAGACCGTGAAATACCTCGCCCGAGGTTTGATCCGGGTGGACTAGAAGAGCCACGTGATCGCGGAGGCGAACTCGTTGAACGACTCGCCCGAGCCGAGCCAGTGCCGGCGGTAGTCGAACTTGAGCGCGACCTGCGGGATCGGGTGATAGGTCACACCGAACATCAGCGACTTGCGATCGAATTCGTGCAACGCCGCGAGGCCGCCCAAGACCTTCGCTTGCGTGTCGGCGTAGTCGAAGCGAGTGAACACGTCGAGCGCTTGGTCGGTGTTCGGCGAGAGTATCCGCAAGATGTCGTAGCCGACCTCGAGGTAGCCGCCTTGCGAGCGCGATGAGACGGGGCCCGCCATCGCTTGATCCATCGTGCCGGCGGCGAGGGCCGTGTTGAGCGCTCGGGTCTCGCCGATGAGCAGCACGGCGATCTCACCGCGCGCCGAGATACCGGCATGGTGATATCGCGCGTCGATATCGAACAGGCCGATCGGTACGTGACCGACGCTCTCGCCGAGTGAGTTGCCGGACGTCCCGCCGTACGCCGACGCGCCGATCACCGTTCCGAGTACGGGCTCGTAGTCGACGCGCGCGATCGCGGCCACATCCGCGGCGTGCGCGAGCTGCGCTTCTTGATGGCCATCGTGGATCGCGGCCCCCGCGGTGAAGCCGTTCGCATTGAACCCATTGACGAGATAGAGCTGATAGCGCACACCTTCGGCGAGCTCGCCGAAGATGCCGACGCCGGGCTCGCGCCACGTGCTCGGGATGACGAACTGATCGACGTCGGGACGATCGACCCCGTTGAAGCTCGGGGGCTCGTGATAGACGTTCACGATTCCCATCGGCATGAGGATGAGGCCACCACGCAGGTTGAGGTGCCTGCCGAACAGACCGTCGAGATAGCCTTGCTCGATCTCGACTTCGCCGGCATCGCTCGACGACGACACTGCGTGCTCGACCTCGAATTCGGAATAGAACCGGATCCGATCGCTAAAGTCGTGACCGAAGAACAAGACGAAGCGGCGAAAGTCGATCACCGCTTCGCCATTGCTCGGCGCGTTCAGCGTGATCTCGCCATAGCCACCGAACGCACTGCCGGTGATCGCGTGAGTGAGTGCGCTCTCGACCTGGCTCTCGCGCGGGAGATCGGTGAGCGGCTTCGTCGGAGTCGGTGGTTGGGGCTCCGGCGCATCGGCGGGGGCCGAGGCCGGGGACATCGGTTGAGCCACGGCGAGCCGGGCGCTCACCGCGAGGAGGACGCAGATCGCTCGCTTCATCATGTCGCGGGCCGATGCCGCATGATGTCGGCGAGGCCGAGACTCTTCTTGACCGCGAATGTTTCCGAGCGCGACGAGATCGTGGCGCCGCTGATCGCATCGACATCTTTGCCGAGCGTGAGCGGATCCTTTAGAGCTTTGCCGATGAACTGCTTGTGGAATCGGGCGTCCTCGATCTCCGCCCCGTGTGGTTCGCGATAGACCATGACGCGAACGCCCTGCACGACGCCGCTTGGCGTGATCGCGACCGCGAACGTGATCGGTTCGGCCTGCCCGATCACGTCGAGCAGGAAGATCACGCCGAGGTGCTTCTGCGCATCGACCACGTCGAGGTACGGATAGGCCTTGCCAACGATGTGGCGACCGAGCGACTTGTCGAGCGCGGCGACCTCGGCATCGCTGAGCTCGAGCGTTGCCCGCGTCGCCGCGGTGCTCGACGGAAACATCGCGTGCGCCGCATCGGCTTCGCGCAGATACGTGTGATCCGCCACTGCGAGGTGCGGCACGAACAGGATCGCGAGCAGCGCGAGGACCTTCACGACTCGTCCTTGTCGGGTTTGTGCTGGCCCGACCACATCGACACGATCGTGATCACGATGATCGCGAGCCCGCCGAACGCGAGCAGCACCCAGCCGAGCAGGAGCGAGTACGCCATCGCGCCCGAGATGTAACGCACCGCCCACGGTCCCGTGACATCCAAGAATGCGCCGAGGAACGTCAGCGCGGTCAGCCAGATCCGGGCGCGCACCGAGATCGGGGTCGCGTACAACAGGTGCGAGAGGATCAGCACCACGACGGGAATCGTGAACAGGTGAAAGTGACTGACCTCGACGAGCTGCCAGAACGTTTTCGGAAAGCTCATCTCGTCGGTGCCACCGCGGTAGTACACGGCGATCGCCGAAGGGCTCGCACCCGCACGAAACGCCAACGCGATCAGCGTCGCGAGTCCCAACACCGTCAAGAACAGGAAGCTCGTGTACGCGATACGAGTCTCTAGCGACGCCCGTTGAAGCTGAAATCCGCGTCGAGAAAACGCCTGCATCGAGTCTCCATCCAACCGATAATGAAATTGACTTTGACTTTCATATCGCGTTTGTGGACCGGAGTCAACTCATCGAGGTCGCGCTACCGCAGCGAGCTCAGTTCGCGAGCTCTGCACGCAGGCTCTCGAGCACATTCGCCGGCGCACGGACCTGCATCCGCGTGCCTTCTTCGTCGTGATCTTCGCTGAGCACGCGGGTCCGCTCGTGGATCACGTGGACCATGCGCTGCATCGACCACGGCACGGAGAGCTCGGTCTCTTCCATCTTGCCGCCGAAGTGCTCGACCAGCTTGTCGCGCAACATCGCGACGTCCTCGAGCGACTTGGCCGAGAGCTGGATCGCGTCGGGGTACTTGTCGCTGAGGATCTCGCGACCCGCTGCATCGACGCGGTCGATCTTGTTCAAGATCAACCACGACGGCGCCTGGTCGGCTTCGATCTCGCGCAGCACGGTGCGGGTGACCGCGAGCTGATCGGCGCTCGCTGGATCGGCGGCGTCGACGATGTGAAGCAGGAGGTCGCACTCGGCCGCTTCTTCGAGCGTGGAGCGGAACGAAGCGACGAGGTCGTGCGGCAGCTTCTTGATGAAGCCGACGGTGTCGCTGACGAGGATCGGCGGCTCGGTAGGCGGCACGAGGCGGCGGATCGTGGTGTCGAGCGTCGCGAACAGCTTGTCGGCGATGTAGACCTCGGTCGTGGTCAGCGCGCGCATCAGCGAGGACTTGCCGGCGTTCGTGTAACCGACGAGCGCGACCGTGGGGAGCTCGCTGCGGCGATCACGACGGATCTTGGAGCCGCCTTCGATCTTGGACAGCTCCTCGCGGAGCTCGGCGATGCGATCGCGAATGCGACGGCGATCGAGTTCGAGCGAGCTCTCGCCTGCGCCCTTGCCACCGATGCCACCGCGCACGCGGTCACCACCGCCGCCGGCAGCGCGCAGGCGCGGCGCGACGTACTTGAGGCGCGCGACTTCGACCTGGAGGCGGGCCTCGCGGGTCTTCGCGTGGCGATGAAAGATCTCGACGATGACCGCCGTGCGATCGAGGACATCGCACCCGCAGGCGGTCTCGAGGTTGTGTTGCTGCGACGGCGAGAGATCGTGATCGACGAGGACGACCTTCGCGCGCCCCTTCGGCGGAGGCGCTTCGGGGTCGGCCGCTTGCTCGCGCTCTTCGACCTCTTCGTTGTCGTCTTCTTCGGCGATCTCTTCGGCCTGCCTGGAGCCCGGCTTGACGTATTTCGGAAGCTCGCCGCTGCCACCGGTCCAGCCGGCGAGCTCCTTGAGCTTGCCTTCGCCGAGCACGATGCCGGGCGCGAGCTTGGCGCGGCGCTGCGTGATGCGCGCGATCGGCTCGAGGCCGAGGGTTCGCGCGAGGCGCTCGAGCTCCGTGATCGAGGACTCGAGCTCGACGTCGGTGACGCCTGGCAACTGCACCGCGACGACGACCGCCGGAGGACGATCGCCACCTTCGGTGAGCTTGGTGATGCTACTGGTCTCGTACATGCAGGGTCGCGGACCTTACTCGATCCCGGTCTCGGCGGCGAACCCGATCAGCAGCTCTGCGAATCGGCGAGGCGCCTCGGCATGCAACATGTGGCCAACGTTGGGGATCGTGACCGATTCGGCGTCGGGGAGAGCCTGCGCGAGGGCCGCGAGCGTACGGCCAAAGATCGGGGCTGAACGCGCGCCGCCGAGGAGCAGCATCGGCACCGTGCAGGTCCGGAGCTCGGGGTAGCGCGGCTCGTACGCGACCAGCGAGCGCGAGTCCGAGAGGATGTCGGCCCAGCGCGAGGCCGAGCGCTCACGGAAGGCGACCGGGATGCGCGCATAGGCCTCGGCACCGAGGACGCTTTGCAAGAAAAACTCGCCCATCGCCGGGCCGCCGTCGCGCGCGACCCGGCGCTCGAGCTCGGCGTGAAATTCGCGCTGCGCCGAATCGAGCGCTGGATCGTCGGCGCTGCGCATCGGTGGCTCGATCAGGATCGCACCCGCGACGAGGTCCGGGCGGGTCCGCGCGAGCTCGAGCGCGATCACGGCGCCGAAGCTCGAGCCGACCACGAGGGTGCGCGGCCGGGAGGGTGCAGGCGGCGGGGCACCTGCAGGCGCTTCGATCAATGCGGCGAGGTCGGCCGCATGTTCCGCCACGCTGGTGCGCGAGAAGTCGCGGTCGCGAGCGACGAAATCGAACCTGTCTTTGAGGCTAGATCCCAGCTGGATCGACCACGTCGTGTGGTCGGTCGCGCTGCCGTGGACCAGGACGACACGGGGCCGATGCATCGGTCGGACCTTAGGCTATGATCGGCGGTGCATGGGAGGCCCGGAGGACGACGAAGCGTTCGCCGCGACGATCGGGCCCGGGCACGCGCAAATCCCGAACGATGCAGCGACCCGGTCGTTCAAGAAGGTCGTGATGGACAGCCGCGGCGCCGCTCCCGGAATCGCGAACGAGCTCAGCTCCGACGCAACAATGGCCGCGCCGGCCGCGCCGGCCGCGCCGGCCGCGCCGATCACGGGTGGACTCCCGACGCTGCCCGAGGTCTCGCACACGCTGTACCGAACCGCGGACGAGATCGCACGCGGCGCCATGGGGCGGATCATCGCCGCCGAAGATCAGCGATTGCATCGCCCGGTCGCGCTCAAGGAGCTCCTCGATCCGACCGACGAGAACATCACGCGGTTTCAGCGCGAAGCGCTCATCACCGCACGCTTGCAGCACCCCGGCATCGTGCCGGTCTACGAGGCGGGACGCTGGCCGACGGGCGAGCCGTTCTTCGCGATGAAGCTGGTCTCGGGCCAGCCGCTCGATCAAGTGATCGCGGGTGCGACCACCCTGCCCGAGCGGCTCGCGATCCTGCCGCGGCTCGCCGCGGCGTGCGATGCGATCGCGTACGCGCACAGCCAGCGGATCATCCATCGCGACCTCAAGCCCGGCAACGTGCTGATCGGCGAGTTCGGCGAGACCGTCGTGATCGATTGGGGCCTCGCGAAGGATCTCGATGCGGTCGAGTTGTACGAGTCCGCAAATCGCGGTCCCCGCATGCCGCGCACCTCGCGACCGATGGAGACCAACTCGTCGACGCTGACCGTCGCTGGGTCCGTGATGGGCACGCCCGCGTACATGGCGCCGGAGCAAGCCCGCGGGGAGACGGTCGATCAACGAGCCGACGTGTTCGCACTCGGCGCGATGCTCTATCACGTGCTCGCCGGTGCCCCGCCGTACAACGCGCGCACCGCGACCGACGTGATCGCCGCGGCGGCGCTCGGCAACATCGTGCCGTTCGCGACGCGCGAGAAGCACGCACCGCGTGACCTCGTCGCGATCCTCGATCGCGCCATGGCGCCCGAGCCTGCGGATCGCTATCCGCATGCGGGCGAGCTTGCCGACGAGCTCCGGCGGTTCCTCACCGGCAGCCTCGTCGAGGCGCATCGCTACACCGTGCTGCAGCGGCTCGGTCGGTTCGTCAAGAAGCACCGCGCCGCGGTCACGATCAGCGGCGTCGCACTCGCGGGCTTCGCGATCGGCGGCTCGCTCGCGGTGAAGCGCGTCGTGCGCGAGCGCGATCGCGCCGAGTTCGAGCAGAAGATCGCCGTGACCCGCAAGCTCGCGGCCGAGCGCCTGATCGACTACATGTTCTCGAACGTCCAGACCCAGCTGACCGCGATCGGTCGGCTCGATCTAATGGCCGGCCTCGGCGCCGAGGTCAAGCGCTACTACGATCGGCTCTCGCAGATTCCGGGCGGCATGCCGGCGGACGACGAGCGCCGGATGGCCGAGGCGATCGAGCTGATCGGTCGCGCAGAGCACATCTCCGGCAAACCAGATCAAGCGCTCGAGACCTGGGGCCAGGCGCGCAGCAAGCTGATCGCGCTGATCGGCGACGACAAGCAAGCCACGACGTTCGTGCTGCGCACGATGATCGCGAAGCTCGAGTACGAATCCGCGCAGATCTATCAAGAGCGGGGCAACAGCCTCGAGGCGCATAAATCCTTCGAGCATGCCCGCGACGAGTACGACGCGCTCGCGAAGGAACAGCCAACGTCGCGGGAGATCATGCTCGCCTCCGCCGAGAACCTCGACGTGCTCGGCGACATGCTGCGCCACGAGGGCAAGGTCGACGAAGCCTTCGACGAGTACACCGAGGCAAAGCGCCTGCGCGATAAGGCGGCGAGCCAAGGCAACGGCATGGTCACCGAAGAGGTGATGGCGCTCTCGGCGAGTCACCTCCGGATCGGCGGCATCTACCAGGTGCGCGGCGCCTCGCAGCTCGCGATGGACGAGTACAAGACCGCGTTGCGCCTGCGCGAATCGGTGCTGCACAGCGAGCCGGATGACGTCGAGATCCAGAAGAAGGTGCTCGATACCGAGGAGCAGATGGCGCAGCTCTCGAGCTCGCTCGGCGACGAGAAGAGTGCGATCGAAGCGTATCGCCGCGCGCTGCCCGTGATGGAGCAGCTCTCGCGCCGCGATCCGACGAACACCGATTGGGCATATCAGCGCGGCAACGTGCTCGCCGACCTCGGGCTCGCGCTCGCCGACAGCGGCGACTACAAAGAGGCGCTCGCGCAGATCGGGCAAGCAACGGCGATCCAGCAGGAGCTCACGACGCGCGACCCGAAAGGCAACCGCTATCAGATCGCGCTCGGCCGGTCGTACATCCGAAGTGGCGACGTCCACCTGTACCTCGGCGAGACCGATCAGGCGATGCAGCAGTACAAGCTCGCGCAAGACGTGCGCAAGGTGCTCGTCGATCGCGATGTGACCAGCGTCGCGTTTCGCCGCGCGTATGCCGGCGCGTTCGCAAAGCTCGGCCAGACCTACGTCCAGAAGAACGACCTCGCTCGCGCGATCGACATGCACGAGCAAGCGCTCGAGCTCCGCGCGAAGCTCGCCACCGATTCGCCGGCGAACGGCGGCTTCAAGAACGAGCTCGCGGTGACCAAGATCGCCCTGGGACAATTGCTCGTCACGAAAGATCCAAAGCGTGGCCACGAGCTCGTCGACGCCGGGCTCGCTTCCTCGCGCGCGCTCGTCCAGGGCGATCCGATCAACCTCGAGTGGCGCGAGACCATGGTGCAAGGGCTGATCGCGCGCGGGCGGTTGCCGGGTCCGGGCGCCGCGCGCACAGCGGCACTCGTCGAGGCACGCACGATCGCTGGAGAGGCGGTGCTCCGCGCCGCGCAGAACGTGCAGTGGCCGGGCTACCTCGCCGAGGTCCACACCGGGCTCGCCGAGCTCGCAACCGACCCACACATTGCGACCGCCGAGTGGAAGCAGGTCCGCGATTTACTCGAGCCGCTCGCGAAAGCCGGGCGCTTGCCGGCACCGCGGCTCCCGTTGCTCGATCGCGCCCGCGCCGGCAGGTAGGATGCCGCATGGTGGAAGATCCCGAACATGACTTTCTCGGCAAGCACCGAGACAAGATGTGGACCTACTTCATCCTGCTCGCGTTCCTGATCGGGATCGTGGTGGTGTTGAATGTCGTGTGGCAGAACCCCCACCGTGCGACCGAGGGGATGAAGTCGTTCGTCGGGCTGCCCGCGTGGGCCCTCGCGACGGTGACGTTCATCGTCGGCGCGTTGTTCTTCACGCTCGGCCTCAAGGTCGAGCCCGACTGGCCCGAGGCGATCGGCGCGTTCTTCATCGCGGCGTCCGCGACGTGGTTCGAGATGATCGTCGGCTGGAAGCACTTCGATCTCGGTGGATTGTTCGTGATCCCCTACGTCATCCCGGTCGTGATCTTCCTGCTGCTACTGATGTACGGCATTCGCAACAGTAAGTGACAGCTCGGCCGGATCGGCCGTCGGCGCCGAGCACACCGGCCCGCTACACACGAACGCGCGCGCGCGGCCGGCAACTGGATTCTTCGCATTCGTGATCGAGGCCTGCGCCCATGGCCCCGCGATGCACAGCGTCGGCGCATAGGCGCGGCCCGCCGCGGCGAGCAGCGCTTCGCGGCCCTCGCCTTGCGTGATGACGGCGACCTTGGCGTGGAGATAGAGATCGAGCGCGCCGACGAGTGTCGCGGTCACCCACGGTTGCACGCCGGTCGTACCGGTCAGGCGTTGTGCGAGATATTGCTCGGCGAGCGCGAGCGCCGCTTCGTCGCCCGCGACGAGCCCGAGCCGCAGGAACGCGCGCACCGCGACCGCCGCGCCGGCTGGAATCGCGCTGTCGTGATGCGATTCCGGGCGATGCACGAGCAATGCTTCATCTGGCGGCGACAGGAAGAACACGCCGACGCCGTCGCATTCTTCATAGAACCGCGCGCGGATCGTCGTGCACAGCTGCGCGCCGAGGTCCCACCACGCGCGATCGCCAGTTGCCTCGGCGAGCCCCTGGAACGAGTCGGCGCAGAACGCGTAATCGTCGAGCGTGCCCTCGAGATCCTTGGTCACGCCCTCGTGATGGACGCGCTTGATCACCGCGCCCGTGATCATCTTCGTGCGCAGGAACTCGGCGATGCGCAGCGCCAGCGCTAGCGCCGGTGGGTGGCCGGTCGCGCGCCACGCGGCGAGGAGGCCCGTGATCGCGAGGCCGTTCCACGCGGCGAGGACCTTGTCGTCGGTGCCGGGTCGCACGCGCGCCGCGCGAGCCGCGAGGAGCTTCGCGCGGAGCTCGGCGAGCTGCGCTTCTTCATCGCGCGAGCTGCGGGCCGTGATCCGCGACAGCACGGTGCGACCGTCCTCGAAGTTGCCGTGGTCGTGCACTCCGTACGCGTGGTTGAACAGCACCGAGCCCATCGCGCCGAGCGCGGCCTTGGTCTCCGCGGGGGTCCACACGTAGAACTTGCCCTCCTCGCCTTCGCTATCGGCATCGAGCGAAGACCACAAGCCGCCGTCTCGATCGGAGAGCTCGCGCTCGAGGAACGCGATCGTCTCGGTGATGACCTCCTTGGACCGTTCTTTCATGGCGTGGCCGTCCGGGCTCATCGCGAACGCCGAGGCGTAGATCGAGAGCAGTTGCGCTTGGTCGTACAGCATCTTCTCGAAGTGCGGCACCAGCCATTGCGCGTCGACGGAGTAGCGCGCGAAGCCTCCGCCGAGGTGATCGTAGATCCCACCTTCGGCCATGCCGCGCGCCCACTCGAGAAAGCTGCTGCGTGCCGCCTCGCCGAACGGGAATCGACTCGCGCGCGCGAGCAGGTCGTGGCTCGAGCTCGAAGGAAACTTCGGTGCACCACCGAGGCCGCCGTGTTTCGGATCGCAGCGCTCGGCGAGCTGCTTGCCGGCCGAGATCAGCAGCGAGGCGACGAGCTTGCCGGCCTCGCCTCCGATCGCGCCCTTGCGGTAGTGATCGTCGACGCGTTGCAGGCCGTCGATCAGTTGCGCCGCGTTGTCCTCGGCATCCTCGCGGCGCTTCGCGAACGCGTCGTGCATCGCGGTCAGGAGGTCCGAGAAGCCCGGGCGTCCGAACTTGGGGACCCTCGGATAGTAGGTGCCGAGAAAGAACGGCCGGCCATCCGGCAGGCAGAATGCGTTGAGCGGCCAGCCGCCGCCCTCTCCCATGACCTGGATCGCGTTCATGAAGATCGTGTCGACATCGGGCCGCTCCTCGCGATCGACCTTGATGTTCACGTACAGCTGATTCATCAGCTTCGCGGTGTCCGCGTCCTCGAAGCTCTCGTGCGCCATCACGTGGCACCAGTGACAGGCGGCGTAGCCGATCGACACGAACACCGGCTTGTTCAACCGCTTGGCCTCCGCGAAGGCGGCATCACCCCACGGCCACCATTCCACCGGATTCTCGGCGTGCTGCCGGAGATACGGTGAACTTTCGGTCGCGAGGCGGTTCGGCATGAGCCTCTCCTACCACGGCCGTCTCGTTCGGAAGCTGCTACGCTACCCAGCGTGCTCCGCGTCGCGACCATTGTCGCCGAGACCGAGGCTGAGGGGCCCGGGAAGCGATTTGCCCTGTGGCTGCAAGGCTGCTCGCTGCGCTGCCCTGGCTGCTGCAACCCGGAGATGTTCGACGAACGGCGCGGCGAAGCGATGACCTCCGCCGAGCTGGCGGCGAGGATCCCAGCCGGTGTCGAAGGCGTCACGCTCCTCGGGGGCGAGCCGTTCGAGCAGGCCGGCGAGGCGGCCGAATTCGTGCGGCTCGCGAAGGCGCGCGGGCTCACCGCGATGGTGTTCTCGGGATACACGATCGCCGAGCTCCGCGAGCGCGCGGACGCGGCCCCGCTATTCGACCAGCTCGATCTGCTCGTCGATGGCCGCTATGATCGCGAACGCCCCGAGCCTAAACCACCCGAAGGCCGGCGCTGGATCGGTTCGGCGAATCAGGTGATGCACTACCTGACCCGCGCGTACACGCCCGACGATCCGCAGATGCGTGCGGCGAATACGATCGAGATCCGGATCTCGCCGCAGGGCTTGCTCGTCAACGGCTGGCCAAGCGCCGATCGTCTGGTACGACGCAAGTGAGACCGATGAGTGACCGATGAGTGACGACGTCGTCGACGAAGACACCGAGTGGGTCGAGCCACCGATGGTCGCCGCGAGCGAAGCGGAGATCATCGAGATGGCGCGCGCGTTGACTGCCCCCCAAGCGCACGACGTATGGACGCTGCTCGCGAGCTCGCGCTCGATGCCGGCGAAGGTCGGGCCGACCTGTGTGGAGCTCGTCGGCAATGCGCTCGAGCAGATCTGGCCGGCGCTGTGGCGGCGCGAAGGCGCGAAGCCCGGTGCCTCGATCCGCGGCGGCAACGTGCGGCGCGGCCGCGGCTGGGAGCGCAATCCGCCGAGCCCGCTCGAGTTCTCACCGTTCACGCTCGCACTGTTGCGCTGGCTCGTCGAGGTTCCGCTCGCCGCGGGGGCAGCGCCGAAGCTCGCCGCGCAGCCGGTCGCGATCGGCGATCAGGTCGTGGCCTACCTCGCGCTGTCGGTCGCGGCCGAAACGCCGGCGCAGCTCTCGATCGCGCGATTCTCGAAGGTCGCAGTCGCGCCGCTCGCGTGGCTCGGGTTCGCGCACGTGCTGCCGGGCGAGCCCCCCGCGGCGAGTGATTGGGACGAGCTGGTCACGGGGGCGGGCGCGGTCGTGATCGAGGCGCTGCAAGTGGATCTCGCAAAGCGCTGGCGCACGATCGAGCTGACGAAGCGCACGATCACCGATCCCGAGACCCTGATCGCCTTGGGCAGCGCGCAGGACCTGACGCTGATCGCGTTCATGGCCGCATGCTCGCGCGCCGGCCGGCGCGACCTTGCCGGATTCGTGATCGACGCGATGCTGCCGCTCCTCGGCCGGCAGGTGGGGCCGTTTCCAAACGATCTCGATCGAACGAAGCCATTGTCGGCGCGAACAGCTGCGCGCAAGGCCTCCGGAGCGCTCCTCCGTGGGCTGGACACCTGGCTGCAATGGGATCGCGAGCACCGCGGCATCCGATTTCTCGACGACGATTACGAAGCGAGCCAGTTGCTGTTGACCCGATTCGAGAAGGCGCTAAGCAACGGAGCCGACGTCCTCGTGCCCACCTGGTTGGCCGAGCTGGCGTCGCTCGCACCGACGAGTTCGGCTACCATCGACGCCCCCGAGGCTTTATGAGCAGAGCAATTCAAGTCCGTGTCTCCGAGTCCGTCGTGCGCACGATCCATGTCGAAGATGGCGTCGAGTCGCCGCTCCAGCTCTTGCCGGTGCTCGCCCCGGACCGGATGGCCGAGCTTCTCGGGAAGGAGCTCGAAGGCCGGGGCTTCACGCGCGAGGGCAAGCTCGCGAAGCGGACCGATGGCGATGTCGAGATCGTGATCGATCTCGAAGCCGCGAACGTGTCGGTCAAGATCGGCGCGCACACCAAGATCAAAGAAGAGGTCCAGCTCGAGACCCGCACTGCGATCGAGCACGAGCAGCAGGCCGAGAGCCGCCTGCGCGATGCCGCGATCGACGAGCTCGAGGCGCGGCTCGCTGCGAAGACCGAAGCGATGCGCCGCGAGATCACCGAGCAGCTCGAGAAAAAGCTCGCCGATCTGCGCACCGAGCTCGATCAAGCGATCGGCCGCGCGACCGTCGAAGCCCTGACCGAGCGCGCTCAACAGCTCGGCAAGATCGAAGAGATCTCGAAGGACGAGGCGGGAAACGTCACCATCAAGGTGAAGCTTTGAGCCGAGTGCTCGCCGAGTCCGAGCTACCGACCGAGCTGTCTCCGTTTCAATCGGTCGACGCTGCGTATCCTGTCGAGCTCACCCGCTGCTACGACGCGCTTCGTCGCCGCCTACCGGTGTTGATCGAGGCCGAGAAAGAACTCGCACCGTACGTCTACCGCAGCATTCGTGATCGGCTGAAGGCCGATGGCACGCGCTGCCTCTACCTCGACGGTCGCGCCTCGGCCGACCTGCCTCCTCCACCCCAGGGCGCGAGCCTCGTCGGTGCGATGATCCATCAAATCCGCGAGGTCGTGCGCGGCGCGGTCGGCGAGCGCATCGTCGTCTTGCCGCACCTCGATATCCTGGGTGCGAGCTGTGGCGGCGGCTTCCTCGGTGCGGAGGCGCGCGAGCTCATTCCGCTGCTCTACGAGAACCCGGAGGTCTTGTGGCTCGGCTTCAAGGATCCGTCGTTCCCGCTGCCGCACCCGATCACGAACCTGTTCCCACATCGCGAATCGATCATCGGCATCCCGCGCGGTCGGCTCACTCATCTGATCACGCAGCGCGAGGCGCGCAAGCTAGGCCGCGGCTTCGATCCGTATCAGCTCTACAAGCACATCTCCGGGCTCAACGCGGTGCGCTTGCGCCGCCTGCTCGGCTCGCTCACCGGCGAGGACTATCCGGCGGATCCGGCGGCGGCGTTCGCGCAGCTCCGCACCGCGACGCTGTCGAACGATGTCCAGCTGCCGAACGTCTCGCTCGAGACCGACATCGGTGGCTACGCGCGGGTCAAGGAACGCCTCAAGCAGGAGATCCTCGCCATCTTGTCGGCGAAGGACAAGCTCAACGACCCGAACCAGATCGCACGCCTCGAAGGGCTGTTGCCTCGCGGCATGATCTTCTGGGGCCCGCCAGGTACCGGCAAGACACTGTTCGCCAAGGCGATGGCGACCGCGCTCGGCGCAGCCGTGCAGATCGTCTCGGGCCCCGAGCTCAAGAGCAAGTGGGTCGGCGAGAGCGAAGAGAATCTCCGCGCCGTGTTCATGCGCGCACGCCAGAGCGCACCGAGCGTGATCGTGTTCGACGAGCTCGATTCGTTCGCGGCCGCACGCGGCACGTACACCGGTTCGGGCGTCGAACACTCGATGGTCAACCAGCTGCTCACCGAGATGGACGGCTTCCGCAAGGAAGAGCTCGTCTTCGTCGTCGGCACCACGAACTTCGTCGAGTCGCTCGATCCGGCGCTGTTGCGCCCCGGTCGGTTCGAGTTCGCGCTCCACATTCCGTATCCGAACGCCGAGGACCGCCGCGAGATCCTCAAGGTCCACGACAAGCGCCTCGAGCTGCAGATGACCGAGGCCGCGATCGATTACGCGGTGAAGCGCAGTGCCGAGCACGTGCCTGGGCCGAGTGGCGGCACGAACTACTCCGGCGATCACTTGCAGGCGCTCGGTCGCCAGCTCGCGCGGACGCGGTTGCGCGAAGGAATCGAAGGCCCGACCGATCCGGCGGCGATCGATCAAGCGATCGAGCAGTACCTCGATCTGCCGAAGCTCACCAAGAGCGAGGAGCTCGTCGTGGCGACCCACGAGGCTGGTCACGCGATCACGGCCCTCGGCTGCAAGCACGTTCCACCGATCGATCGGATCTCGATCCGCGGCGATATCGGTGGCGCGCTCGGCTACGTCCAGCATGCCGATCGCGCGCATCGCTACGTCGTGACGTACGCGCAGCTGCGCGACACGATCTGCACGATGTTCGGCGGTCGCGAAGCCGAGGCGTTGATCCTCGAGGATGTCTCGATCGGTGCGGGCAGCGATCTGCACAACGCCACGTCGATCGCGAAGGCGCTCGTCGAGGAGTACGGCGAGGAAGTCCCCGAGCTCGCGATCGGGCGGTGGGCGCTGCACGAGCGCGACAAGAACCACTCGGAGACCACGCGCACGCGGCTCGACAACGCGATCGCTGCGATCCTCGAGCACGAACGCGCGCGTTGCCGCGCGATCCTGACCGAGAAGCGCGGCCTCGTGATCGCACTCCGCGACCTCTTACTCGAACGTAAAGTCCTCGACCGTGCGTCGTTTGCCCATCTGGTGACCTGAATGCCTGACCTCACTCTTCGTTTGCGCGTCGATCCGGTCACCGGTCGGCGCGAGATCGTGATCGACTACTCGAGCGATTCGGACGCGCTGCCGTTCGAGCACGAGGAAGAGCACCGCCAGCTCGCCGAGAAGGTCGTCAACGGCGGCTTGAACAATCCCAAGGTCGAGGTCAGCCGCGAGCAAGAAGGTGGCTCGACGGCAGAGCCCGAAGCCGAGCAACCAGCGGCGACTCCGACCGCGACGAAGCAGTAGATGGGTCTCGGATTCGCCGGCAAAGACGCGCTCTTCGTCGCGATCAAGTCGGGGCTCGTCCCCACTGACGTCGCGGCGGGTGCCGCCCGGGTCGGGCACGTCGATCAGATGATCGTCGTCGAGCCCGACAAGGCGGTGCCTGCGGGCGCGATGTCGAAGCTGCGCGCAGCCGGCGTGCGCGAGGTCGCGTTACCTGCGCGGCCGCGTGCGGTGCGGTGCTGGGCCGAAGCGCTCCAGCCCACCGTGTTCGAGGTCGCCAAGCTGCCCTCGCTCGTGCTGTTCGTGACCGAGCGGGTCTCGCAGTTGATCGATGTTGCCGCGGAGCTGGTGCGGCTCGGTAGTGACCGGCTCGATCTCGCGATCTCCGGCCATCATGGCGTGCTCCGGGTCGTCGATCCGCCGACCTACACGATCGTGCGCGCGCTCGATCGCGATCACGGGCTGCGCGTGTTCGCGCCCGATCCGGCGGGCCAAGAAGCGGTGTGGACCGAGCTCGGCTTTCACCACCCGCTCGCCGGTCACCTCCGGACCGAGCGTGGCATGCTGCTGCTCGTCGCGCGCGATGGCTGGACCACGATCCGCGATGAAGGCTGGATGCCACTCGACGCGGCGCTCGAGCTCGCCGTTCCGGAACGTGCGCCGGTGCTCACCCCTGGCTCGATGCCGGAGCGCCGCAAGATCGAGCTCCGGCTCTCGAGCGGTCGTCGGGATGTCACGAGCCTGTGGGTGCTCCGCGAGGACGCGGTCGGCCGGATCGACAAGCTACTCGAGTACCTGCCCGAAGAAGTGGTCGGTCGGTTGATGTTCGCGGTCACTGCGGAGCAACCGCCCGTCGTGATCCTCCGCGCGCGCACCGGTCGCCACCCGGCGCCGGATCTCTCGCTCGTGGCCGAGGAGTACGCGCCGCTCCACAACATGGCCGATGTCTACGCTCCGACCGGTGCGATCATCGAGCCACCGCTGCGCCGCGAACGCCTGCGCTCGATCCTGGGGATCGATGCGCGCGAGGTGATGTGGCTCGCGCGCGTGAACACGAACAAGTTCCGGGTCGAGCGGATCGCCGATGATGCGTTCTCGCCGCTCGGCGAGTGGGCCGATTACGTCTTGCACGCGAGTGCGCCAGCGATGACGCCGTGGGTTCGCTCGCCGATCTACGAGTTCGCGCCGTACGTCTCCACCGGACTCGAGTGGGCGAGCGAACGCGCGCCGCGCGATCACGACGACACCGGCGATGCGAAGCGCAAAAAAAGGGCCGGCGGACAGCAGCGCGGAGTCGTCGACGAAGCGCCGACTCCACAGCCAAAGCCTGCGACGCCAAAGGCGAGCAAGGCGGCGACCGCGCCTTCGGACCAGCCGCAGCAGGTCGTCGCGATCGATCTCGAGCTCGCGGCGCTCGAGGCCGAGTTCATCGCACTCGATGCGCCCGGCGATGCGCCCGAGCGGATCGAGTTACTCGGCAAGCTCGGCCATACCTACGCGCGCCTCGATCGTCGGCGCGACGCCGGTCTGTGCTTCGCGCGTGCGGTGTGGGAATCACCGCCTGACGAAGCGCAGGCCCAGCTCGATACCTGGATCGCCGCGGATCTCGTCAAGGTCTCGCCCGACAAGGCGCTCGCCGCCGCACTCGCGCTGGAGGTGCCGAGCGGTGACGACGTGCGTGCGGTGGCCGCGCTGACCGCGCGCGTGGTGCCGGCGGTCGCGAAGGATCCGCACAAGGTCACCCGCTGGCTCGACGATCACGATGGCGAGCTCGACGCGCGCACGCTGTGGCTCGCGCGGCTCGGCCTCGCGAAGCTGGCCGGTGGCGATCCGTTGCTGCTCGCGCACGCGCGCGATCGCATCCTCTCGCGGCTCGCAGGCGGGTTGCCGGTCGAGCGCGAGCTGCCCGCGTTCTTGCGGCTCGCGGGGCGCAGCGGTGCGCTTGGCAATGCCAGTGGCGAGCACCTCGGCACCGCGCTCGAAGAGCTCGCGGTCAAGCTCGACAAGACCAAGCGCAAGCGCACGCCGCTCGAAGCTCCAGCACACCTCACGAACGCGTACGTGAACTTCCTGCTCGCCTACGGCTTCGCCCGGATCGGCAGCGCGGATCGCGCGCGCTCGCTCGTCGCCGAGGCGCGGAAGGCGCTCGCGCCGGGCGAGCCCGATCCGGTCCACGCATATCTGATCGCGGCCTACAGCGCGCGGGTCGATCAAGCGATCGCGGGCATCGCCTCGGAGACCCCGCTCTCGGCGGAGCTCGGCGCGCAGCTCGCGAACCTCGATCGCGTGCATCGCTACAAGGTCGATCGCTTGCGCGAGGCTTCGCGCATCCTCGAGCCGCTCGAGCGTCCCGATGCGATCGGTGCGTGGATCAAGAAGGAGAAGGATTCGCGCGGTCCCGAGTTCGCGGCCCTGCGCGAGATCACCGATCCGATGAAGCGCGCGAAGGCGGTCGACAAGCTCGTCGATGTCGCGATCGCCGCCGACGAGGCGGAGCGCGAGCGCTTGATCGATGGCGTGCTCGACTCCTTGCTCGAGCTGCCCGAGTCCGGCGCCGTGCCGATCCTCCAGCGCGTCTGGCCGCAGATCGCGCGGGTCGCGGAGGCGCGCCGCGCCGTGCTGTATGCCGAGGGGCTCATCATCGCGGGCCACTTCGGGCGCAGCGAGCTCATGCCCGCGATGCTCGAGGCACTCGGGGCCGCGATCCGCCTGGTCCAGGGCTCGGATCTCGAGCGCGTGCTGCAGCACAGCCTGCGCGCGCTGCGCCGCATCGGCCTGCGCACCGAAATGGCCGAGCTCCTCGCCGAGGCCGAGCACGCGCTGCCCACGAATCGGGTCGAAGCGCTGCGCGGTCGGCTCGCGCTCGCTGCCGGGCTCGCGTATCTCGGCGACACCGCGCGCGCCCTGCCGATCTTCGAGCAGGCGCGGACCGCGCTGACCGAGAGCATGGTCCTGCCCGTGCGGCTCGATCTGGTGCGCGCGCTCGCCCTCGCCTACGCGCAAGCGCCGCTCCAGCAAGCGCTTGCCGGGCTCGCGGATCTCACGAACCATCTGCGCGATATCAGCGACAGCTACGGGACCAACAGCCACTACTGCCTCTCGGTCCTCAACTTTGTCGAGTCGATCGTCCTCGGCATCACCTCGGACGACCTCGCCCTCGGCGAAGCTGGCCGCCGCTTCGTCGAGGACGACGAGCATCTGATTCGCCGCCGCCTGCACCGTGATCTTGGAGGAGCCTCGTGACCGCCACTGCCGCACCTGTCGATGTAATTGAACGCGCCACTCAGGCCGGCTACGACGAGCTCGCCAAGGATGCATCCGGGCTCCGCGATCGGATCAACAAGTTCCGGATGTCGCTCGGGCGGTTCTTCGTCGCGAAGCAACCGCTGATCGATCTGATGTGCACCGCGGCGGTCGCGCAAGAGCCGCTGCTGCTGGTCGGCCCGCCAGGCACCGCGAAGTCCGATCTCGTCATCAAGTTCAAGGACGCGCTCAAGATTCCAGATGGCGAGTACTTCGAGTACTTGCTCACGCGGTTCACCGAGCCCTCCGAGGTGTTCGGGCCGATCGATATCGCCGAGCTCCGCAACGGCAAGTATCTGCGCCGGTCGAACGGCAAACTGCCGACGGCCCGGCTCGTCTTCCTCGACGAGATCTTCAAGGCGAACTCCGCGATCCTCAACTCGCTGCTCACCGTGATCAACGAGCGCAAGTTCTACCAGGACGGCCAACCCGTCCCGGTCAAGCTGCGCATCCTGCTCGCGGCGACGAACGAGCTCCCCGAGAACATCGAGCTCGCCGCGCTCAAAGATCGGTTCTGCCTCAAGGCGGCCTGTCGATCGGTGCAGGACGAGCACTTTATCGAGCTGATCGATGCGGGGCTCGAGGCCTATACCCATCGCGAGCTCAACCAGAAACCCTGGGTCGAAGGTCACGCCACGCTCGAGGACTTCGTCAAGGCGCACCGCTACCTCACGCACGTGCTCGCGCGCCGCGTGAACGGGCCGGATGGCAATCCGCAAAAAGACCGCGACCTCTACTTCTCCGACGAGCTCTTGCGAGAGCTGCGTCGCGTCTTGAAGACGCTCGTACGGGAGGACGGCGTGTTCGTGTCCGATCGCAAGGTCGTGAAGCTCTATCGGCTGCTCCGCACGCACGCGTGGATCACGCACGGCGGCGCGGTCGAACGCAGCGACTTGCGCCTGCTCTCGTATCTCGGCGAGACCCGTGACGAGATCGATCTGCTCGAAGAGAAAGTGCCTCGGCTGCTCGGCTTGTCATGAAGCCCGCGGTTCGCGAGCTGCGTACTCAAGCCGATGTCGCGAGCTGGCTCGCGGCAGGGCTCGCGTTGCGTCGGGTCGTGACCGAGGATGATGATCAGTTGATCGCCTCCGCGATCGCGGCCTGCGCGAACGAGCTGTCATCGCTCCCACCGCCCGGCATGATCGCGGACGTGGCCGTCTTGCTCGGGGGGGCCCGCTTGCCGCTGTCGACCCCGGTCCAGAGCCGCGACGACAACCTGCGCGCCGCGGTGCGCGCGTATGACGATGACGTCCTCGCGCGGCTGGTCACGAATGCGCGCTTCGACGACGTGCTCGCCGCCTACGCGCACCTCGCGCCCGGTGATCGCGCGACCGCGATCGCCCTCGTCGTCGGTGCGATCTGCGAGCGCGCGAGCTTCGCGGGTGCCTCGGTCAGCCCCGCGGCGCTGCGTCGCGCGCTCGCTCGTCCGCGCGAAGAACGCGATGCGGCCGGCCGCACCGAGCTCCTGGGCGGCACCACCGCGGAGCGACTCGCCGATGCCTACGATCGCCTCGCTCGCTCGGCGCGCCAGGCGCGTGCGCTCGTCGACGATCACGAGGTCTTCGCGCTCGATCACCTGAACGTGCTGCGCGACCTAGGCGGCCGGATGACCGCCGACCACATCGCCGCGGCGGCGACCGCACTCGAGGCGAAGCTGCCGCGGCGGCTGCCCGCGAATCGCCAGAATCGCGGCGCGCGCGACACGCAACTCGCCGACGAATCGCTCTACCCCGCCGGTGGGTTCACCGCGATCACGCCCGGCGGATCGAACGCGAACATCGAGAACCTCGTCAGCTCCGAGCTCGTCTACATGGAGGACGGGCCAGAGACCGACGTGTTCACGCTGCGCTACGTCGAGGGCGAGCTTCTCTACTACACGCGCGACGACAGCGTGTTCCGTCGTCACCGCCAGGTCATCGGCATCGCCCTCGGCGCCGATCTCGAGGATGCCCGCGTGAAGGATCGCGACCTGCCCTGGCAGCGCCTGATCCTGTGTTTCGGCCTGCTCGTCGCCGCCGTGCGTTGGCTGACCGAGCAGCTCGGCGACCAGGCGTTGACGATCCGGGTGGCGTTTCCGCCGCAACTGCTCGAGGAAGAGCGCGCGATCGTCGCGCTGTTGCTGGAGGGCGAGATCCAGCGCGGCATCGTCATCCTCGAGGAGACGCCCTGGCAGGACCTGATCGCTGCGACGGCGGCGGCGGGTTCGACCTCGATCTCCGACGTGATCGTGGTGTCGATGGGCTCGGTGCCCGAGATCCCAAAATGCCTACGCGCCCTCCACATCAACCTGGCAGCCGCCGCGCCTACTGCGGCACCGGTGGGTACATCACCGGCCGATCCGTCTCCGGATTCGTGGAACGAATGGTGCGAGGTCACCGAGGATCTGCTCCGTTGGCTCGTGTAACGTTTCGGGCCCATGCCCCGCTACGGATTTTCGGAAGGTTCGTCGAACAAATTCTGGGAGATCAACCTCTCGGGTAAGTCGTTCACCACCACGTACGGCAAGATCGGAACGTCTGGACAGACGACGATCAAGCAGTTCGGGTCCGATGCGGATGCGAAGAAGGAGCACGACAAGCTCGTCGCCGAGAAGACCAAGAAGGGCTACGAGCTCGTCGCTGGTTCGAAGGCCGCAAAGGCCGCGCCCACCGCGAAGGCCGCGCCCGCCGCGAAGGCCGCGCCCGCAAAGGCCACGAAGGCCACGCCCGCCGCAAAGGCCGCGCCCGCCGCGAAGGCCGCGCCCGCGAAGGCCGCCAAGGGCGCGCGCTACTTCGAGTTCAGCGAAGGCTCGTCCAACAAGTTCTGGGAGATCACGCTCGCCGGTACCGACGTGAAGACGCGCTACGGCAAGATCGGGACGCCCGGTCAGCAGACCCTCAAGGAGCTCGGCGATGCCGCAGGCGCGAAGAAGGAATACGACAAGCTGATCGCCGAGAAGACCAAGAAGGGCTACGAGGAGGGCAACGGTTGATGCCTCGCTACGAGCTCTCCGAAGGTAACTCGAACAAGTTCTGGGACATCAAGCTGAGCGGGACGTCGTTCACCACGACGTACGGCAAGATCGGTGCGAACGGCCAGACCACGATCAAGACGTTTGGCTCGGCGGCCGACGCGAAGAAGGAGCACGACAAGCTCGTCGCCGAGAAGACCAAGAAGGGCTACGCGCTCGTCGGCGACGAGAAGCCTGCCAGAGCGGGCAATGCGGTCGCCGCGAAACCCGCGGCGCAGGCGACCAAGGCCGAGCCCGCCGCGAAGGGTAAGAAGGCCGAAGCCACCACCAGCGAGGCCAAGGGCGATGCGCGCAACCCCGCACTCGAAAAGGCGATCGCTGCGAACCCGACAGATCGCGATGCCTATGCGGTGTTCGCCGATTGGCTGCAGGAGCAAGGCGATCCGCGCGGCGAGCTGATCTCGCTCCAGCTCGGCTACAAGGACAAGTCCGCGAAGCAGCTGATCGACAAGAACGCGGAGTACTTCCTCGGCCCGCTCGCCGAGCATCAGAAGACCCGCGACGGTTTGAGCAACAACTCGACCTCGCACCTCCGCAGCTCGGCGCAGGAGAAGGAGTGGCAGAAGACCGGTGACGACGCGTTCCTCTGGCGCAACGGCTACATCTACCGGGCCCGCCTCAGCCACGACACCTATCACGACAGCGTGTGGAAAGGGAAAACCTCCGACGTGCTCGAAGAGGTGTTCAAACATCCGTCGGGGCGCTACGTCGTCGAGCTCTCGTTCATGTCGAACGGTGATCCGAGCGAGGGCAACCTCCAGTCGTTGATCGATGTGATCGCGAAGCAGGCACCGATGACGATTCGCAAGATCACGTTCGGCGACAACGTCGATCAGATCAGCTGGCACCACACCGGCAACCTCGGCAAGATGTGGAAGGCGGTCCCGCACCTCCGCATCCTCGAGCTCGAGACCGGTGACTTCGAGGTCGGCGCGATGGACGCACCGAACCTCGAGCGCGCGATCTTTATCACCGGTGGCCTCTCGAAGGCGTGCGGCAAGAACATCGCGACCGCGAAGATGCCGAAGATCAAGCACCTCGAGGTCTACTACGGCGACGACGAGTACGGCGGTGACTGCACCGTCAAGGAAGTGAAGCCGCTGCTCGATCGCAATGACCTCACGAACCTCGAGTACCTCGGCATCAAGAACTCGAAGTTCGCGAACGACATCGCGAAGGCGATCGGCGGCGCGAAGATCTTGAAGACTCTCAAGACGCTCGATCTCTCGAAGGGCACGATGACCGATGAAGGCGCGGCGGCACTCGTCGCGGCGAAGGACTCGCTGAAGCACCTCGAGTGCCTCGATCTGTCACACAACTTCCTCACGAAGGCCGGCATCAAATCGGTGCAGGGCCTCGCGAAGAAGGTCCTCACGGGCGAGATGCAAGAGGCCGACGAAGACGGCGATGAGGCCTATTACTACGTAGCGATCGCCGAGTGATCGTCATCGGCAACTCGGCGAATCGCCGGGTCACGATGTTTCAAGAGGCCTTGGTCGCGCAGGGCCACCCGCCGGCACGTCTCGTCGACTGGATCGATCTGTGCGAGCCCGGTGCACCGGCGGAGCTGCTCGCGGGCTACGACCTCGTCCGGATCGACTCAGCGGGTGAGGACAGCGCGGTGGAGCGAGCGATGATCCGGCGTGGCGAAGCGGCGGCTCGGGGCGAGAAGGTCTCGGTCGTCAATCCAAAGAAGCTCGCGCTGATTCCGGATCAGGTCGGCCGGATCCTGTATCCGCGCCAGCATCATCTCGGCTTTCTGGCGGTGCTCGCCGAGATCGAAGCTGCGACCGCGAAGGCGCGCGTCCTGCCGCCACCCACGGCGATCCGAGAGCTGTTCGACAAGCGGGCGGCCTCGGAGCGCTGGCGCGGCCTCGGGATCCCGATGCCGGAGGCCCTGCCCTTGATCCGCGAGCCGGAGGAGCTGCGGGCAGCGATGGAAGCGCGCGGCTGGCCGAGCGTGTACGTGAAGCTCACCTCCGGTAGCTCGGCCTCGTGCCTCGCGATCTTCACGCGCAGTGATGACGGCGAGGAGATCACGACGACGGTCGAGGATACCGGGCGCGCGCGCTACAACACGCGCAAGCTCCAGCACCTCACGACGCGCGAGGAGATCAACCGCTTGCTCGGGTTCATCCTCGCCGAGGGGGCCCAGGTGGAACGCGCGATCCCCAAGGCGCAGCTCGCTGGTCGCTACTTCGATCTGCGCGTGCTCGCGATCGATGGAGAGACCCCGTTCACCGTCATGCGCACGTCAGAGCACCCGATCACGAACCTCCACCTCGGAGGCACCCGCGGTGACGTGGCCGCACTTCGCAAGTTGATCTCTGCAACTGCCTGGGACGCGGCGATGGCGAGCTGCGTCGCGGTCCAGCGCGCGACCGGGGCATTTCACGTCGGTGTCGATCTGATGTTCGAGCCAAATCTGACCGACCACCGCGTGCTCGAGGGCAACGCGTTCGGTGACCTGCTCCCGAACCTCGAGCGCGATGGTCTCGATGTCTACGGGTGGCAGATCAAGCGTCTCCTGGGTACGGTGCCCGGATGAAGCACCGCACGTTAGGAACCCTCGAGGTCGGCGCGATCGGCCTCGGCTGCATGGGCATGTCGGAGTTCTACGGCAAGGGCGACGACGCCGAGTCGACCGCCGTCATTCACCGCGCACTCGAGCTCGGCGTCACGCTGCTCGACACCTCGGACATGTACGGTCCGCACACCAACGAAGTCCTCGTCGGGAAGGCGATCAAGGGCAAGCGCGACCAGGTCGTGCTCGCGACCAAGTTCGGCATCGGGCGCGGGGAACGCCCGCAGGATCGCTTCATCAACGGCAAGCCCGAGTACGTCAAGGCGTGCTGCGATGCCAGCCTCCAGCGGCTGGGAGTCGATCACATCGACCTCTACTACCAGCACCGCGTCGATCCGAGCACGCCGATCGAAGAGACGATCGGCGCGATGGCCGACCTCGTGAAGGCCGGCAAGGTCCGCCATCTCGGCATGTCGGAAGCGGGTATCGACACGCTCCGTCGCGCGAACAAGGTCCACCAGATCAGCGCGCTCCAGACCGAGTACTCGCTGTGGACGCGCGATCCAGAAGATGGACTGATCGCCGTCTGCCGGGAGCTGAACATCGGGTTCGTGCCGTACAGCCCGCTCGGTCGCGGCTTCTTGACCGGCCAGATCAAGACGTTCGAGGACCTCGCCGCTGACGACTACCGCCGTCACTCACCGCGCTTCCAGGGCGACAACTTCACGAAGAACCTGGCGCTCGTCGAACGCGTCACCTCGCTCGCGAAGCAGAAGCACTGCACACCCGGCCAGCTCGCGCTCGCATGGGTGCTCGCACGAGGCGAAGACATGGTGCCAATTCCGGGCACGAAGAAGCTCGCCTACCTCGAGGAGAACCTGGGCGCCGAGGCGGTCACTCTCTCTTCGGAGGACCTCGCCGCGCTCGACGCGATCGCGCCAAAGGGCGTCGCCGCGGGCACCCGCTATCCCGAAGCCATGATGGCCTCGGTCAATCGCTAGAACAGAGCGCTAGAGCACGGGCAAGCGCACGCCGCCAGCACGCGCTTCGGGCGTCGGCACGCGCTCGAGGAGGCCGGTCGCGAACACCTTGCCGAGCTCGAGATAGTCGAGGTGCACGTAGCCGATGTGGCAGTGGCAATCGAGCTGCGAGCACGACCGCGGCGCGAGCGCGCGCTGCCAGTCGGCGTCGTAGATATTGCCGATCACGTCGCTGATGAAGTGGCAGCGGCGCATCGCACCTTCGCCGTCGACGGTGATCGCGCGCTCGCCGGCACCACACGCCTTGCCGAGGCTCGGATAGCGCTGGTTGTTGAGCTCGAACAGCGGATCGATCGAACGCCACAGCGCGATCTCGTCGGGCGCATAGCCGAGCGCCTTGACCGCGTTGATCCAGACGTACGTGTTCGCCGGTAGCGCGGCGCGGATCGCGCGAGCCGCAGCCTCGTGCTCGCGCTGGCCGACGACCCCGACCGAGTAGGAGATGCCGTGCTGATCGAGGAGCCGGCACTGCGCGAGGAACGCGGCTTCGCTCGTCCACTCGGGGTGGTACGTGCACCACAGCGCGAGGCGCTCGGGGGTCGCATCCGCGACCCAGTCGAGCGGCGCGGAGAGGTTCGTCTGGATCGCGCAGCGCGTGATCTGCGGGAGGTGCGAGAGCTCGGTCAGGCCTTCGCGATACCAGCGCCGGATCAGCGCCTCACCCCACGGCGTGACGAGGACGCCGATCGCGTCGGTCGGGGGCTGCGCGCCGACCCACCCGAGGAAGCGCTGCCATTGCGCGCGATCGAGTGCGAGCGCCTCGCGATCATCTTTGCGCTTCGCGAACGGGCAGTACGCGCAACCGTAGTTGCAGCTCGCGAGCGGGCCGCGATAGAGGATGTCGAGCTTCACGCGAGCTCGTATTCCGCCATGCGGGTGCGGACGTCGCTCGAGTAGAGCCACGGGCCGATCGCGTCGGCGCGGGCAAGCCCGGCGTGCGTGAGGAACAAGATGTCGCCTCGTTGTTCGGCGAGACCGTGGGGCGCGAGCTCGGCGAGCTCGGGAAAGTGCGTATCGAGCGAGCTACCGAACTTCGCGCGATATGCGGCCAGGTCGAGGCCCTCGTCGGAGAGCAGCGACAGGATCACCCAGCGCCGGCGTTGCTCGTCGGCATCGAGGACGAAGCCATACTCGGCGGCGGCGAAGTCGGCTTCAGTGCGCAGGACCCAGCGATCGATGATGTCGCGTACGCCCCGCGCGCCGACGGCCCACTCGGTCGAGTAGTGAAGGCCGCGCGTGTACGAACGCGCGCCGCAGCCGAGGCCGACCATGCCGTCGTCCTGGCAGACATAAATCGGGCCAGGGGCCGAGGCGCCGCGGCGGAACATGCGCAGCGAGACCTGGCGATAGCCCGCTTCGAGCAGCATCGCGCGGCCTTGTTCGTAGAGGGCGACGCGATCGGCATCGATCGCCTCGGCGCCCTTCCTGCCGAGCGTGGTGAGCGGCCGCACGTAGAGCGGATAGAGGTAGACCTCCTCGGGCGCGTATTCGAGGGCCGAGGTCAGCGTGATCTGCCAGGTCGCCGGGGTCTGGCCCGGCAGGCCGTACATCAGATCGAGGTTGAGCGTCGCGGGGTTCGCATCGCGGATCGATCGCAGCGCGCGATGCACATCCGCGGTCTGCTGCGGGCGATTTACCGCCTTGCACTCGCTCTCGATGAAGCTCTGCACGCCCATGCTGATCCGATCCGCCCCCCCGGCGACGACGACCGCCAGGCGATCGGGGAGGGCCGTTTCGGGCGAGGTCTCGACCGACATCGGAATCCCGGTCGATGCGCCGAGCTCCCGCACCATCGCGAACAGGTGCTCGAGCTGCGCGGGCGCCAACAAGGTTGGTGTGCCGCCACCGATCGCGGCGCGGGCGAACGTGAACGCGCCGCCTTCATCGAGCGCGCGGCGCACGACCGTGGTCTGGCGCTGCAGCGTTCGCATGTACGTCGCGATCAGCTCCTCCGGCGGAACGGGGCGCGTGAATAAATTGCAGAACCCGCAGCGCTGCTCGCAAAACGGAATGTGAACGTACGCGAACAGCGAATCGCGACGCTCGCCTGCCCACAAGGGGCCGAGTGGTGCGCCAGGCTCGATCCGGCGATACGCGGTCTTGTGCGGATACGCGTAGACGTACGAGGCATAACGCGTCTGCGCGAGCGCTTCGTCGAGCGATCTCGATTTCGCGGTTGTCGCGCTCATCGAACAACCACTTCGGCGTAGGGCACGTTCAACACGTTCGGATGTGCGATGCGGTGACCGGTGAACCCATCGTCGCCGTAGAGCGTACCGTGATCGCTGCAGAGGATCGCGAACAACGGGCCGCGGCGGCCGAGAACTTCGAGCAACGCCGGGATGTGGCGATCGACATAGCGCAGTGCCGCCGCGTGTGAGGCGCGGGTGTCGCCACGAGCCTCCTCGAGATAGAAGTGGTTCGGCTGGTGGAGCGCCGAGACGTTGAGGAACGTGAACACGCGACCCCGCTGCTTCGCGAGCGCCTCGTCGATCACGCGGATCTGGTGCTCGAACGAGTGCGGATCCGTGACCCCGGTCTCCCGCGACCAGTGGGCCTCGGCGAACAGGCTCGGCAACACGCGCCCGAGCGGATTTTGCTGGTTGAAGAAGCCGACGCCGCCGACGCAGAGCGTGTGATAGCCACGCGCCGCGAGCCCCTCGACGATCGTCGCGCCGTCGAGCACCGCGGTCGTGCCACCGGTGGTCTCGCTGCCCTCGAAGCGAAGCGCGAACAGGCGCGGGTGCCGGCCCGGATGGGCGGGCGTCGGCAGGAAGCCCGCGAAGAACGCGGTGTGGGCGGCGTACGTGAACGTGCCCGGGCTGTGGCGTAGCTCCCAGCCACCGACGAGCGCCGCGAGGTTCGGCGTGCGACCGGCGGCAAGCTCCTCGATCGCGACGTCGTAGCGCAGCGTATCGAGCGTGATGAGAGCGATGTCGTGCGTGCCGACGATCGCGTTCATGTCGCGACCTTCAGGCATATCGCGCGAGCTCCGTGATCGAGTGGATCGTCAGCCCTGGCGGCTGCGAGCCGACCCACGGGCCGCGCGGCAACCACGCGGTCGCCATGCCAAGTGCCGCGGACGGGGAGATGTCGTTGATCGGATCGTCGCCAACGAACAAGCACTCGCCAGGTGCGGCCTCGCTCCACGCCAGCGCACATTCGAAGATGCCGGACGCCGGCTTCGCGATGCCGAGCTCGCCCGAGACAAAGACCTGCTCGACGACATCGGCGAGGCCCGCGCGCTGGAGCTTGTCGCGCTGTGCCGCGCCACCATTCGTGACGATCGCGACACGGCGATCGCGCGCCAGGCGCTCGACCGTCTCCCGCACGCCGGCCTCGGGCTCGACGTGGTGCGCGAGCTCGCTCGGAAACGCGCTCGCGAGCTCGCACACGGTGCGGTGCATGCCGAATCGCTCGATCACGCCGGCCGCAAAGTGCAGGCGCGGCCGGCGTCCTCGATCATCGAGCTCGATCACCCACGCGAGCGCTGCGGCGTCGAGCGAGCCCAGCTGCGACGTGACCCAGCCGCGAAGCGCGGCGGTGCGATCGAACAGCGTGTCGTCGAGATCGAAGAAGAAGACGCGGTACAACGCCTCAGGTGTACCTGGTGTTCATGCGCGAGTAAACCGCTGGATCACCGTCGAGCGGAACCCAGGTCCCGCGGCCCGAACCACGGCGACGTTTTGTGACGCGCGTGGCGAAATTGCTCGCTGGCCCTGGCGTCACCACGTCTCGCGATTCTATCGTCGTGCCGGTGGCGGTAGACGAGATCCAAGCGATGCTCGTGCTCTTGCAAGCGCGTCCAGACGATGCAGCGCTGCGCAAGCGCGCAGCCGAAGCACTCGACGCGCAGGGCAAGCTCGACGACGCCATCGCGGTGCTCCATCCACTGGTCAACCTCGGCGGCCACGAAGACGACACCGGCCTGCCCTGCCTGTGCAAGCAGTGCCTCGCGAACGCGCCGGCGACCGCCGAGGCCGATGGCCAAACATTCACACGCTCGTTCGCGGTCACCGGCACCCGCGTGTTGCACTTCTGGCAGCTCGCCGATCAGCACCGGGCGGAGGTCCGGCGGTCCGTCAGCGATGCGCTCGCCACGCGCCTCGTGAAGCGTACGGTGAAGCAGTGATCGGCTTCGTCGCGAGTGCCCGCCGCGATCGCCTGCGCGCGATCCGCGATGCGATCGCAGGAGACGATATCGAAGCGCTCGCCTGCGGGCTGCGTCGCGTGCTGTTCACCGATCGCGATGCCGCCGTCCGCGCCGCCGCTGCGCGCCGACTCGGCGAGCTCGCGACGCCGACCGAGGCCTGGTTGCAGGAAGCGCTCGCCGACGATGCGCCGATGGTCCGCGAGGCCACGCTCCGCGCGCTCGCGCATACCGGTACCGCAACCTCGACCGAAGCCGTACGGGAGCTCGTGACGACCGAGCGCGTCTGGTGGGTCCGGCGCTCGGCGGTCTACACGCTCGCCGCGATCGCCGGCGCGGGCGAGCTCGTCACGTTCAAGGCGGTGCTCGGGGACCCGTTCTGGCGCGTGCGCCACGCCGCGGTGAAGGTGCTCGCCGTGCTCGGCGCACGCGATGCAGGGATTCGCGACGAGCTGATCGCGGAGCCCCCGCAAGGCGCCGCACGCTCGGCCCTCGAGTTCTTGCGCGCGTCGTGGGGTCCGGTCGGCGTCGAAGCCACCCGGGCGCCGGGCACCGCGTCTCGGTTACCCACCGAGCTGCTCGATGCCGATCCTGCGGTCGTCACCGCGCGGCTCGTCGCCGCGCAGGTCGAGCCGATCGCGCTCGTCGAGCTGCTCAGCGATCCGCACGTGCCGCTCCGCCTGCGCGCGGTCGAGCGCTTGATCGCGATGCGTGATCGCGATGCGTTCCGCGCTTCCCTCGATTGGCTCGAAGAGCCACGCATCCCGCACGTCGCCGAATGCGTCGAGCACATGCTCGCCCAGCTCGGCGATGACGCACTCGAGGTCGCGACCGCGGCCCTCGCTCGTATCGATCGTCCGCGCGCGGCGAGCTGGGCGATCACGTGGGCGATCGCAACGCACTCCGAGACGCTCTACCCTGCCGCACTCGCCGCGGCGGATCGCGATCCGAGCTTGCGCGTCGCCGCGATGCCGATCGCATCGCTCGCCCAGCTCCAAGCGTGGGCCGCGGCCCAGCTCGACGCGGTCGCGATCGAGCTGCACGAGCGCCGCGCGTACGCTCTGCTCCTCGCTCTCGATGCCACCGATCATCCCGCCGCACGCGCGCTCCAGATCGATGCCGCCGCACGGAGTGGCGCGTGGGAGCGCGTGACCCTCGACGATCCTCATCACGGTCCTCGCGCCGTCGCCGCGCACTGGCTCGTACGCACCGGCCGCAGCGATGGCCGCGCGATGCTCGCCGATCGCGATCCATCCGTGCGCGAGGCCGCGCTCGCGAATCCGGCCCTCGCGACCACGGCGATTCACGATCGCGATCCTTGGGTCGCGCGGGCCGCCGCCGAACAACTCGCGGTCTCGACCCGTGGCGAGCGCGAGCTCTCCGGCGCGATCGTCGACGCGGCGCTCGCTGCACACGGCTCGCGCGATCCGTGGATCCGCGCGCAGGCGTGCTCGATCCCTCGCACGACCGAAGCCCTGATCGAAGCCGCGCTCACCGCCCTCGTCGATGCCGAAGAGATGGTGCGCTCCGCCGCGCTCGAAGCGATCCAGCCCATCCCATCGATCGACGCACGCCTCGCGACCTGGGTCGAGCACCAACCCGCGCCCGTCACGCGGATCGAGACCCGCGAGCCGGTCGCGCGCCCGGTCGCGAGCGTCGCGCAACGCACGTTCGGCCGCGCGGGGTTCTCGGTTGCACCGCTCGCGATCTCGGGCGCGTTCGACCTCTCGCTCCCCGCGCTGCACACCGCGGCCGAGGCCGGCGTGAACACGTGGTTCTGGGAGCCTGCGTACGAGAACCTGACCGCGTTCTTGCGCGCGCGACCGCACGATCACGTGATCACCGGCAGCTATCACGCCGATGCGACCTCGATCGAAGCGGATGTCGAGCGCGCGCTGCGCAAGCTGCGCCGCACGCAGCTCGACGTGTTGCTGCTGTTCTGGGCCCGCTCGCCGGCACGCGTCGATGCCGAGGCGTACGCCGCGATCGAACACCTCAAGCGCTCCGGCAAGGTTCGCGCACTCGGCTTCTCGACGCACCATCGCGAGCTCGCGCGCACCGCGATCGAGACCTCGCCGTGGGACTGCGTGATGATCCGTCATAGCGCGGCACATCCCGGCATCGAGACCGAGCTGCTCGCCACCGCACGTGCGCACGACACCGCGATCATCACGTTCTCGGCGCTCACCTACGGCCGCATGATCTCGGGCCCCCATGCGCCCTCGCCCGCCGATTGCTATCGCTATTCGCTGAGCCAGCCCGGCGTGACCGCGTGTATCTCGGCGCCGCGTCGTCGGCGCGAAGTGGTCGAGAACCTCGACGTGCTCGCGCAGCCCCTGCTCGACGAAGCGCAACTCGCCGCCCTTCGCCGTCACGGCCTCGGCGTGCGCGCGGAGAACCAGCGCTTCAATTCGCTCCTGCGCCAGCCCACGCGCGATGCCGCCGCCGCAGCGCGTGAACTGCTCGCCTCCGAGCTCCCGCCGACCGACGTGACCTCGCAGGTGCCGCTCCCACGCGCGAGCGAGAGCCGCCCCGCACGCACGGGCCTCGGCAAGACCCGCTCGCGTCGCTAGCGCCGCTGAAGTGCCTTGCGCGTTGGTGGTACCGTCGGCCTGGCCCGAGGCGCCGAGCTAGCTTTCGGTCCGCGGTGCTACGCCGCGGCTGAGCGCGACTGATCATGAAGAACAGCCATCCGGGTGCACGAAGCGTTTGCGACTCCACCACCCTGCGGGTGCGTGCTCCCGGCTGGATCTGCCGAGCAAGTGGCTCCTGCCTCGGGCCACTTCTGTTACCGTCGAGGTGCCTGGGACGTGGGACGAGCTAGCTTTCTGTCCGTGGTGCTACGCCACGGCTGATCTCGACCGATCATGAAAAATGTACAGCCACGGGGGCGAAGCGTTTGCGACTCCACCACCCTGCGGGTGCGCCCCCGAGGCTGTGGCTGCCGAGCAAGTGGCGACTACGTCCCAGGCCTTTCTTGAATGCTGACGCTCGTCGAGCTCCTCGCGGAATTGAAGTCCCTCGCCACCGGCGACGCGGTCGACAAGCTCGCCCGGATCAACGCGATCTTTTCGAACCCGAAGAATCCAGCGGAGTATCAAGTCGGCCGCCACTACGTCGCTGCGATGCTCCAGACCACGGTCGAGACTCAGCTCGACAGCCTCGATCCGGCCGATCGCAAATCAGCGATTCATTGCGCACGCCTCGTGTTCCCGCGTGGGCCTGCCGCACGTGTGCTGCGGCGCGTGACGAACGATACCGATCCGAATGTCCGAGCCCTCGCGCGGCGCACCGCGGAGGAGCTGGGGTTCTCGAGCACGCTACCGCCCGATGTCCGGTTCAAATCCGATCGCCTCGGTCGGTTCGCGACGACCGGCTGGGCCTTCGGGATCTTCGCGTCGAAGCGCATCTCGGCGGCCAAGCCGAAGAAGCCGACCCGGCCCCAGGCGATCGCGGCCTACGCCCTGCCGGAGCTCGCCTCCGCGGCGGACGTCGCGGCGCTGGTGGGCGTCGAACCTGCGAACCTCGATCAGCTGTGCCGTCCCGGCACCGGCTCGGGCTCGGGCTATGTCGAGTTCGAGATCGCGAAGGCCAAAGGCGGGACGCGCCGGATCGCGGCACCGCGCAAGCCGCTCCGCACCGTGCAACGTAAGATCCTCGACGCGATCCTCGCCAAGGTGCCGGTGCACGATGCGTGTCACGGGTTCGTCAAGGGTCGCTCGACCGTCACGAATGCGAAGCCCCACGAAGCTGCCGCGCTCGTCCTCAAGCTCGATCTCAAGGACTTCTTCCCGACCGTCCACTACCGCCGCGTGGTCGGGCTGTTCAGCTTTCTCGGATACAACGAAGGCGTCGCGAAGCAGCTCGCAGCGCTCACCACGTATCGCCCCAAGCTCCCCGACGGGACCGTCGTGTGGCCCGGCGTACTACCGCAAGGTGCACCGACCTCACCCGCGCTCGCGAACCTCGCGTGCCGTCGGCTCGACCAACGCCTCGCCAAGCTCGCCGAGAAGTACGGCGCGGTCTACACGCGCTACGCCGATGATCTCACGCTGTCCTTCGCGAAGCCGCCGGAGATCCGGATCGGCCGCTTGCTGTGGTTCGTCGATGCGATCTGCGAGATGGAAGGCTTCATCGAGCGGCCCGACAAGCGCCGGATCCTGCGCGCGAAGCACCAGCAGCGGATCACCGGCATCGTCGTGAATGCCGGCATCCACGTGCCGCGCGCCGATCGGAAGAAGTTCCGCGCGATCCTGTTCAACTGCAAGAAGCACGGCGTCGCCTCGCAGGCGAAGGGCCGCGCGGACTTCGAGGCGTACCTCCAGGGCTACGCCGCTTACGTCCACATGGTCGAGCCGGCGCTCGGCGCGAAGTGGATCGCCGAGGTCGCGAAGCTGGTGGGGGAACCGCATGCCTGATGTGATGGTCATCGTCTCGAAGGCGGTGTTCGAGAAATCAGCCGGCAAGCATCCGCAGCTCGGCACCAAGCTCGGCATGGATCGCTATGTCAGCGCGAACAAGGGCATCGCGCCGGTCGCCGAGGGCGGCAAGCTCTACCTCGTAACCGTCCGGCCACCGGACGAGAGCCTGTGGCTCGTCGCGGTGCTCGAGCATCCCGAGTTCGACGACGAGCAATGGATCGCGAAGGCCGCGACCACGCCGATCACCGACATCTCTTCGCTGCGCTCGAAGATCAAGTTCGAATCGGGCAAGGGCATCACCGCGAACCCCGGTGCGCTCGGCATGTCGTTGCAGACCCCGCGCGTGCTGACCGAGGCCGACGCCGAGTTGATCGACGCGCTGCTCCCGCATGACGAACCCACGGGCGAAGGGTTCCCCGATGCGCCGAAGGGTGGCATTCCTGCGAATACTGGCGAGCGCCAGGTCGGCAACGTCCTGCTCCAGCAGATCATCGACGATCCCTTCAACGATCTCGCGCGTCAGGTCTACGCGGATGCGCTGCAGGCGCGCAACGAGCCACGCGGCGAGCTGATCCAGCTCGAGCTCGCGCTCGCCGGGCCGCTCTCGATCCGCAGGCGCGAGCACCTGAAGGCCCGCCGCGACGAGCTCGTCGCGGCGCACGGCGAGGCGTGGTTCGTGACCAAGCTCGCCCATCGCACGCGCGCCGGCTTCATCAGCGCCGTGACCGGACCGTTCGCGAAGGTCAACGCCGAGGCCACGGAGTTGTTCGCTACGCACCCGGTCGTCGAGGCCATGCTCACCAGCGTCGCGGTCGACAAGCTCGCGAGGGCACCGTGGTTGCGCCACCTCCGCGTGCTCGTGCTGCGCGAAGTCCTCGATCAAAAGAAGCTCGCCGGGTTGTTCGCGGCGGCCGGCGCGCAGCAGCTGACCGAGCTCAATCTCACCGCGACCGGCGTGAAGGGCGCCACGCTCGCCGCGCTCGAGTCGTACCTGCCCGCGCTCCGCGCGCTCGTGCTCACGAGTAACGGCATCAAGGATGAAGGCGTCGCGCAGCTCGTCGCATGGCCGCACCTGGCGAACCTCGACACGCTGTACCTCTCCGAGTGCGGCCTCACGGGCAAGGGCGTCGCCAAGCTCCTTGCCAAGCCACTGCCGAACCTCGCGAAGCTCACGCTCTCGAAGAATGCGCTCGACAACGCCGTCGCTACGACGATCGCGAAGGCCGCAGCCCATCTACCGAAGCTCGAGTACCTCGAGCTGATCGGGACCAAGCTCGATGGCGCGGCGATCGCGGAGCTCCAGCAGGCCAAGCTTCCCTCGATTCGCCGCATCGATGTCCGGCGGACCAAGGTGGGCGAGGCCGAGGTCGCCAGCTTGCCGCTGTTTCGCGCGGGTCGAGCCTGAGCGGCGATCGCGGCGCCCGTGCGCTACGCTAGCGTGTGCTCGTAGCGGCGATCGAACGGCGCTTCGAGGGAGCGCGCTGCGTGCCGGAAGGCTCGCTGTTGCGCGCCGAGGTACCGATCGATGGCGCGCTCTATCTCGCGCGGGTCAGCACGTCGCCGACCACGCGGGTCGCGGTCCAGGTGCCGCACACCGATGGCTTCGCGCTGTCGCTCGCGTGGACCGACCGCCGGTCATCGGCGCCGCGGCCGAGCGAGTTCGATGATAGCTACCTCGTGGAGACCAACGATGTCCCGCTCGCGAGCTCGTGGCTCGATCTCCATGCGCGCTCGGCCTTGCTCGATTCGCGCTACGTCTCCGGCCCGTCGTCGCGCAAGACCGCGGTGATGCTGCGCGATGGCCGC
Organism: Kofleriaceae bacterium; assembly: GCA_043780895.1. Lineage (GTDB taxonomy): Bacteria > Myxococcota_A > Polyangia > Haliangiales > Haliangiaceae > JABFXX01. The sequence goes on from JAYWCI010000172.1 coordinate 35,309, forward strand.
TGGCGGCACGAGCTGCGCGATGGCGAGCTCGTCGCGCAATGCGCGGGCACCGAGCGCTCGGTCACGCGGATCGGAGACATGCTCGCGGCCACGCTCGCGCTCGCGAGCCGCCCGGTGCGGTGGGCGAGGTTGTACGCGCAGCTCGCGCGCGACCTCGGGGGGCACGCGAGCGCGCGGATCGAGCTCGCTGGCAAGCCCGCGCTACGCGTGCGGCGGGGCCAGGTCGATGTCACGGTCCGGCTGTTGCGCCGGCTCGATCCAGACGAGGGTGGCCGGTTTCGTACCGTGATCGGTGCGCGTCGCCACGGCTCGGGCGGCGAGACGCTCGTGCTGATCGCCGATGATCTGCCGCGTGCCGCGTGGCCACCACCGACCGATGCGCCGAGCGACGCACCGCGCTTGAAGATCGACCAGGGGCATTCGAACCTGCTCGATCGCGCGCGGCCATCGGCCTCGATCGTGCGGCCTCATGACGTCGAGATCACGTTCGATGGCGCGGTCCACGATCCGCATCGCCTCGGTGCGGCGATCGAGCTCGCCGCGCAGTGGGCCGCGGCGGCCGAGCCGTCGGCCCGCGGACCCTATCGCTGATCGACGGCTCCTCGGAAATCAAGCCCTGCCGGTGACGGTTTTGGACCCCTCGCGTGCTATAGAAACCGTCCCAGATGGCGGAACCGAACACTCCAAACATCACGCCGATTTCTATCGAAACGGAGATGCGCAACTCGTTCATGGATTACGCCATGAGCGTGATCGTGGCGCGTGCGCTGCCCGATGCGCGTGATGGGCTAAAGCCGGTCCACCGCCGCATCTTGTTCGCCCAGCGCGTGTTGAACAACACGTGGAACCGGCCGTACGTGAAGTGCGCGCGCGTCGTCGGCGACGTGATCGGTAAGTACCACCCGCACGGCGATGCGTCGGTCTACGACGCGCTCGTCCGCATGGCCCAAGACTTCTCGATGCGCTACATGCTCGTCGACGGCCAGGGCAACTTCGGCTCGGTCGATGGCGATCCACCGGCCGCGTATCGCTACACCGAGTGTCGGATGAGCCGGCTCGCCGGCGAGATGCTCGCCGACATCGACAAGGAGACCGTCGATTGGCAGCCGAACTACGACGATAAAGAGTTCGAGCCGACCGTCCTGCCCGCGAAGGTCCCGAACCTCCTGATCAACGGCGGCACCGGCATCGCCGTCGGTATGGCGACGAACATCCCGCCGCACAACCTCGGCGAGGTCATCGACGGTACGCTCGCGCTGATCGCCGATCCGAAGCTCCCCGATGAAGTGCTGTTCAAGCTCATCCCGGGCCCCGATTTTCCGACCGCCGGCGTGATCCAGGGTCGGAGCGGCATCCTCGCCGCCCACAAGACCGGTCGCGGCGCGATCCAGCTGCGCGGCGTCGCGCACACCGAGGAGATCCGCAAGGACCGCTTCGCGATCGTGGTGACCGAGCTGCCGTTCATGGTGAACAAGGAGCGCTGGGTCTCGCAGACCGCCGCGCTCATCATCGACAAGAAGCTCGAGGGCATCTCCGACCTCACCGACGCCTCGGACCGCAACGGCATCCGGGTCGTATTCGAGCTCAAGCGCGATGCGGACGACAAGGTCGTCCTCAACAACCTGTTCAAGTTCACGTCGCTGCAGACTTCGTTCTCGACGAACATGCTCGCGATCGTCGACGGTCGCCCGGTGATGCTGACCCTGCGCAAGGCGCTGCAGGTCTTCATCGATCACCGCCGCGAGATCGTCACGCGACGCACCCTGTTCGATCTGCGCGAAGCGCGATCGCGCCGCGAGATCGTCGAGGGCTTGGGCCTTGCCGTGATGAACGTCGATCGCGTGATCGAGATCATCCGGGCATCGAAGGACACCGACATCGCGCGCGACGCCCTGATGAAGGAGAAGCTGCTCGGCATGGGTGGCTTCCTCGAGCGTGCGGGCCGCCCGGCGCCCGAAGTCGATGCCGCGAACACAAAGGGCTTCGTGTTCCTCACCGAACGCCAGGCGCAAGCGATCCTCGACATGCGCCTCGGTCGCCTCACCGGCCTCGAGCGCGAGAAGCTCGAAGCTGAATACAAAGAGCTGTGGGCGCTCACCGATTACCTCGAGGGCCTGCTCGGTGACGACAAGAACCTGATGGCCGAGATCGTCGCGGAGCTCAAGTCGCTACGCGAAGAGTTCGCGGATCCGCGTCGCACGCAGATCGTCGACTTCGAGGGCGAGATCCTCACCGAAGAGCTGATCGACGAAGAAGAGACCGTCATCACGCGCAGCCACCTCGGCTACATCAAGCGCACCCGCGTGCGCGAGTACTCGGCGCAAGGCCGCGGTGGTCGTGGCATCACCGGCGCGACCTCGTCGGAGGGTGACTTCGTCGCCGACATGTTCGTGGCGTCGACCCACGATCACCTGCTGCTGTTCACCGATAAGGGCCGCGTCTACTACAAGAAAGTGTTCGAGCTGCCCGAAGGCGCGCGCACCGCGAAGGGCCGCCCGATCGTCAACGTGCTCGATCTCCAGGATGGCGAGCAGGTCGTCGCGATGCTCCCGTTCAACGAGTTT
>JAYWCI010000173.1:0-43016 GCA_043780895.1 Kofleriaceae bacterium
CTCGGCGAGATGTCGGCCGGCCTCGCGCACGAGATCCGCAATCCACTCGGCGCGATCAAGGGTGCGGCGCAGCTGCTCGTCACGTCGGAATCGGCGTCGAGCCCGGAGAACCTCGAGTTCCTCAACATCATCATCGAGGAAGCGAACCGGCTGAACAATGTCGTCACGCGATTCCTCGATTACGCGCGCTCCGAGCGCCCGGGTGGCGAAGGTGCCGACAAGGTCGATCTCAACAACGTCGTGAGGAAGACCGTCCAGCTACTCCAGCAACAGCAAGATCCGTTGAAATCGGTCGAGCTCCGGGTCCGCATCGACGAGCAGTTGCCGATGGTCGCCGGCGATCCAGAATCGCTCCTCCAGGTATTCCTCAACCTCGGGCAGAACGCGCTCCAGGCGATGCCCGACGGCGGCGTGCTCGAGATCCTGACCACCCGGCGCCGGCGCTCGCGGCTCGGCTACGGCCAGTTCAGCGAGGTCCGGTTCCGCGATACCGGCGTTGGCATCCCCCGCGATCGCCTCAAGAAGCTGTTCATCCCGTTCTATACGACGAAGCAAAAAGGCACCGGCCTTGGCCTCGCGATCTCGCATCGGATCATCAACCAGCACGGCGGTACGATCGAAGTACGCTCCACGATCGGCCAGGGCTCGACGTTCTCGGTGTTCTTGCCCGCCGCCGAGCCCGTGCCGTCGCACAAGATCGAAGACATCATCGAGACCGGTCGCCTCGAGACCAAGCCCATCGCCAAGCTGTCCGAGTCAGAGGACGTCGAAGTCGTCGCGGATCGTGTAGGGTAAGCGCGTGCCCACGGCCAAGATCCTCGTCGCCGACGACGAGCCGAACCTGCGACGCGTCCTGGTCGCGCTCTTGCGCCGCGAAGGCCACGAGGTCATCCAGGCCGGGAGCGGGCTCGAAGCGATCGAGAAGCTCGCCGAGGTCGATGTCGTGATCACCGACCTTCGGATGCCAGGCGCCGACGGCATGGAGGTGCTGCGAACCGCCGCCCGCGTCCATCCCCACACGCCGGTCATCATGATCACGGCGTACGGCTCGGTCGGCCAGGCGGTCGAAGCGATCAAGGCCGGCGCGTTCGACTACATCGAGAAGCCGTTCGAACAGGACGCGATCCGCGTGATCGTCGAGAAGGCGATCGGCCAGTCGACCGCGAACAAGCTCGCGCCGCAACCCACGCTGTACCCGCCGACTGGCGAGGTCACGGGCCGCTACGGCATCGTCGGCGGCTCGGTCGAGCTGCAGACCATCTTCGACGTGATCGACAAGGTCGCGGATACGCCGTCGACCGTGTTGATCACCGGCGAGAGCGGCACCGGCAAGGAGCTCGTCGCGAAGGCGCTGCACGAGAACTCGAGCCGCAAGCACGAGCCGTTCATCAAGATCAACTGCGCCGCGATCCCCAAGACCCTGATGGAGTCGGAGCTGTTTGGCTACGAGAAGGGCGCGTTCACGGGCGCGACCTCGAGCAAGCCGGGCCGGTTCGAGCTCGCCGATCAGGGCACGCTGTTCCTCGACGAGATCGGGGAGATTCCGGTCGAGATGCAGGTCAAGCTGCTGCGCGCGATCCAGGAGAGCGAGTTCGAGCGCGTCGGTGGCCTCAAGACCATCAAGGTCGACGTTCGCCTGATCACCGCGACGAACCGCGACCTCGAGCAAGAGATCAAGAACGGCAACTTCCGCGAGGATCTCTACTACCGGCTCAACGTCGTGCCGCTGCAGATTCCGCCGCTGCGCCGGCGCCAGGGCGATATCCCGCTGCTCGTCACCCACATCATCAAGAAGTTCAACGAGCGGCTGAAGAAGTCGATTACCGGCATCGCCGAGGACGCGCTCGCCGCGCTCGAGGCACACACCTGGCCCGGCAACATTCGCGAGCTCGAGAACGTGCTCGAGCGAACCATCTTGTTCACCAAGGGCGATCGGATCGAGCGCACCGATCTCCAGCTCGGCCTCGGTCCCGATCTCCCGCGCACGGTCACGAACGACGTCACCAACAGCTCGCAGCCGCTGCCGATCCTCCCGATCGGGGACGACGAGGACGGCGATGCGACCGAGACCTCGGGCTCGCTCAAGGACGCGGTCCGGGTCGAGACTGCCCGGGTCGAGCGCGAGCTGATCGTCAAGGCGCTCGACGAGACCGGCGGAAACGTCACCCAGGCGGCTCGCCTGCTCAAGATCAGCCGCAAGAGCCTGCAGATGAAGATGAAGGAGTTCGGGCTCCGCGATCGTAGCGATTCGTCGTCGTGATACCGTCGGGATAGTGCTGGGCCAGACCCTCGCGTCCCTCGCGATCGTGATGCTGGTGAGCGCGACCGCGCGCGCCAACCCGGCGAGCTTGGTCCCGGGTGGCTCGCCCGTCGATGTGATCGGGACGATCGAGTACGAATTCGAGCACGACACCTCGACGATCTGGCGCGAGAGCGACAAGGACACGACCGCCGATCCGAACGGCGCCCTGCCCCGGCATCGAGACCTCGGGTTTCAGCAGGATCGCCACACGATCACTCCGCGCCTCGCGGTCGGCATCTTCCACGACACGTTCTTCACGGCGGCGCTGCCCGTCGTGATCACCCAGTCGCGCGAGCTCCACCTCGATCACGGAGTCACCCGCGACGGTAGCAGCACGGTCCAGAGCGGCCTGCTCCCCGCCACCGGCTACGATGCGCAAGATCCGACCACCCCGCCGAGCGGCGACGTGATGTTCCGCGGGCCGACCCGCCATGGCATCGATCAGATCCAGCTCGGTCTCGGCTTCGCGCCGATGAACCAGCAGCGCGACGATACCAAGCCGACCTGGAAGCTCGGCGCGGAGCTCCGGCTCGCGATCGGCCAGGTCGGCAAGTTCGATCCGATGGCACCCGGCGCGAACAGCGGCGTTAGTAGCGGCGTGCACGAGCTCAAGCTGTGGACCTCGTTCGATCGCAAGCTCGATTGGGTCGAGCCGTGGATCCAGATCTTCTGGCAGGTCCCGCTCGCGACCACGAGCGATTCGCTGTTCCAGGAACCTGGCTTCGGCGCGGTCAACACGTCGAAGAGCCAGATCGCCGGGGTCGAGTTTGGCTTCGAGGTCTCGGCGCTCGACAACGTCGCGGAGCGCAACCGGATCAGCATCGACATCGGCGGCAAGGCGGTCGCGCACTTCGAAGGCCGCGACTACTCCGAGATGTGGGAAGTGTTCGCGTTCGCTGGCGATAGCCGCGGCACGGGCCCGCTGATCCTCGATAGCGATCCCGTCAAGACCGGGGTCCAGGCCACGTCGTATCCCGGCATCTCGAACATCGAGAACTATCTCGAGACCGCCGCGAAGCTCTCGCTCCGCGCCGAGATCGGGCCGCACGTACGCTTTGCCGTCAGTACCGACATCGTGTGGAAGACCGACCACGTGATCACGTTCGCGGATGCGGGCGTCGACCTGCCGACCTGCGGATCGGGCCAAACGACCCACTGCGAGACCTCGAACAACGACGTGATCAACCCCGGCACCGTCGAGGTCAATCCGCTGCACGTCGGTGCGATCGATCTGGTCGGTCACCGCTATCACTCCGAGGACAACGTTGGCATCGTCATCGGGGTGGCGGGGCAGGTGATCTTTTAGTGCTCGCTCGTCGCGTCATCGCGGTCTCGCCGGACAAGAGCTTCGGCAAGCAGCTGGCGACCGCACTCAAGGCGGCCGGTGGTGCCGTCGATCTGCACGCGTCGATCGAGGAGCTCGGCAAGACCGAGATTCAGGCTGCGCTCGTCGTGCTTCACCTCGATGGTGACCTCGCGAGTGCCGCGGCCGAGCTGTTGCCGCGGTTGACCGGTGATGCGCGCGTGATCTGCATTCTGCCGCGCTCGAACCTCGCCGCAGTGGTCGACACGATGCAGTCCTCGGATCGCGTCGCGGGCCTCCTCACGACCGAGAACTTCGATTCCCGCGAGCTCTCGGCGCTCGCCACCCGCGTGCTCGCCGGCGACATCTTCGGCCTCGAGAAGATGATCCGCTGGGGCACGCTCGTTCACAGCCAGCTCGTCGGTGACTACCAGGAGAAGTCGGTCGCGATCTCGCAGGTCTCGGAGTTTGCCGAGCTGATGGGCGTGCGTCGCAAGTATCGCGAATCGATCGAACAGTGCGTCGACGAGATGTTGATGAACGCGCTCTACGATGCGCCGGTCGACGAGACTGGTCAGCCGCTGTTCTCCGAGATTCCGACCAAGACCCGGATCTCGTTGCGCGTCGAGCAGAGGGTCGTCGTCCAGTACGCGTGCGACGGCAAGCGCTTCGCGGTCTCGGTCCGCGATGCGTTCGGTACGCTCGAGCGTGCGACCGTGCTGCGCTACCTACACAAGTGCCTGCACAGCGAGCAGCAGATCGATCGCAAGGTCGGAGGCGCGGGCCTCGGCCTGTACATGATGGTCAACGCGGCGAGCTGCGTGTTGTTCAACGTGCTGCCCGGTGTCGCGACCGAAGTGGTCTGCATCTTCGATCTCGAGATGCCGAAGATGCAGCTCGAGCAGATCGGGTTCTTCCACGAGAAGATCGATGCCGCGGGCCGGCTCGCGACCGGACCTTCGAAGCGCTTGCCGGGCGCGACGCAACACCCCGTCGAGCGGCGCCAAGAGGCCACGCCCAACATCTCGCCGATGCTCGTGCGCATCCTCGTCGCGGCGATCGTCGTGATGTGTGGACTGATCGGGTTCGTCGCGTGGGGCCGGATCTTCGGCGGCAAGAAGACCACCGAGGTCACGTTCACCACCGTGCCCAAGGGCGCGCAGATCGATCTCGAGGACCACAACATCGGCTCGACCACCGGCGGCTCGCTCGCGGTTCGCGATCTCGAAGTCGGCCGCGCCTACGCGGTCGTCGCGCGGCTCGATGGCTACGAGACGAAGCACGAGGTTGTCCAGCCGCGAGCCGGCGGCACGCAGGTCGCGATCCAGCTCACCGCGCTCGCCGCGACCGTCGATCTCGACACCTCGCCGACTGGTGCGACGGTCGAGATCGAGGGCGCCTCGCTCGGTCAGACGCCGCTCGCACTCACCACGCTCAAGCCGAGCACGCCGGTCACGATCGCGTTCAAGAAGGCCGGCTATCAGCCAGCGACCACGAAGGTCGAAGTGCCGGGCCCGGGCCAAGAAGTTCGCATCGTCCAACCGCTCGCGGTCAACGACGAGCTCGCGCGCGTGAAGCTGAGCTCGGAGCCGAGCGGCGCCGCGATCACGCAGAACGGTCAGCTGCTCGCAGGAGTCGTCACGCCGGCCGAGGTGCTCGTCGAGGGCGGCAAACCGGTGCGATTCGTGATCTCGCTACCGAAGAAGGTGCCCGCCGTGATCGATGGCTTCACGCCGCCCCGCGGTGCCGACGGCATCGCGAAGCACGTCAAGCTCGCCGACGGCGCGAAGCTGCACGTCGAAGCGAACGTCGACGGCAAGGTCAACATTACCGGCGCGCCGCACTGCCAGGCGCTTTCGCTGCCTGCCGATTGCGTGCTCGCGAAGGGCACCTACACGATCGAATTCGCAGGCGCCGCGAAGATCACGCGCAAGGTCACGCTCGGCGATCAGGATCACGACGAGCGCATCGAGCTCGGCTTTGTCGACGCGGGTCCGGGCAAGCAGATCGTCGCCGCGCCCGGCGTGATGGTCCAGCACCTGGCCCTCGAAGTCGGGCCACACCAGCTCACGGTCTCCGATGAAGCCGGTACGCATCCGATGGCCGTGCGTGTGAAGCCCGGCGCGACTATCACCGCGAACTGATGCTCAGCGAGCCGTGGGCGAATCTCGCCACGACCGTGCGCATGATCGTAAGCGACGACGAGATGTGGAACTACATCGGCCTCGGCACCTACTGGGTGCTCGACGTGCTCGATGGTCGGCTCGGCGTCGCGATGAGCCGCCCTGATTTGCGCCACCCCGGATCGCTGTCGCGCGTCCACCTCGATCTGCTGATAGGGCCCATTATGCGGTCCCGTTGGCCACGATCGCCCCCGCACGGTCGAACTTGCGGGACTTGCGGGCCTCGTCGCTTGGTTCGCGAGCCGTCGTCGCGGTACAACCATCGAAGGCGACGTGAGCTCGGTCCATACTCAGCTACTCACCGATGACACGAGCGGCATGCTGCTCGAGCGCAGCTTCCGGCTGCGCGTGATCTCGGGTCCCGATGTCGGCAAAGAGCACATGCTCGATGAAGGCACCACGATGGTCGGCACCCATGCCGATAACGACCTCGTGCTCGCCGATGCGACCGTGTCGCGGTACCACCTCGAAGTTCGCGTGCGCCGCGACGGCATCGAGATCCGCGACCTCGATACGACGAACGGCACCAAGCACGGTGGTGCTCGGGTCACGCAGATCATCTTGACGGGGGCCGCTCGCCTGCGCCTCGGCAAGCACACCGAGGTCGATGTCGAGCCGATCGATCACAACATCGAGCTCACCGCGTGGCCGACCGATCGTTTCGGCGACGTGCTCGGTACGACCGAGCCGATGCGGAAGTTGTTCTCGCTGCTCGCGAAGGCGGCGCCGACCGACGCGACGATCCTCTTGCAAGGCGAGACCGGCACCGGCAAGGAAGCGATCGCGGAAGCGGTTCACCACAACAGCCGGCGCAACAAGGGTCCCTTCATCGTCGTCGATTGCGGATCGATCCCGCACGAGCTGATCGCGTCCGAGCTGTTCGGTCACGCGAAGGGGAGCTTCACCGGCGCTGCGAACGACAAGCAGGGCCTGATCGAAGCGGCGAACCGCGGCACGTTGTTCCTCGACGAGATCGGCGAGCTTGCTCTCGATCTCCAGCCGCAGTTGCTGCGCGTCCTCGATCGTCGCCAAGTCCGTCGCGTCGGCGAGACCCAATCGGTCGATGTCGACATCCGCGTGATCGCCGCGACCCACCGCGACCTGCGCGCGATGGTCAAAGCCGGCCAGTTCCGCGAAGACCTCTATTACCGCCTCGCGGTCGTCGCGACGCCGGTACCACCCCTGCGCGATCGCAAGGCCGACATCCCGGCGCTCGTCACGTGGTTCGCCGACAGGATGGGCCGCGGGAACTTCGCGCAATCGCCGGCGCTGATCGATCAGCTGCAGCGCCACGATTGGCCGGGCAACGTGCGCGAGCTGCGGAACGTCGTCGAGCGGGCCCTCTCGCTCGGTGATTCGGCGCTCGCGGATCTCGGCGACAACGCGCGGCCGACGCCGATGCCGGGCGCGGCCCTGCAGAGCCATGACGATCAACCGCAGCGGCAGTCGAACCCCGACGTGCTCGAGCTGCCGTTCAAGGAAGCCAAGGCGCAGCTCGTCGAAGCGTTCGAGCGCGACTACCTCGAGGCGCTGCTCGAGCGTCATCACGGCAACATCTCGCGCGCCGCTGCCGAAGCCGGCATCGATCGCAACTACATCCATCGCCTCGTCAAGAAGTACAACCTCGAGGTCGATCGCAGTTGATGCGGAGCAGCGACCTGACGCGCTGTGTGATCGCGCTCGCGTTGGTGACCGCGTGCAAGGGCTCGCGCGATCAGGCGAGCACCGGTAGTGGTTCCGGATCCGCGGGATTCGTCCATCCGATCATCGTCGATGCGCCGATCGCACCGCCAGTCGATTGGACCGCGTGCAACACGGCGCTCCGCAAGGCCGCAACGGAGCCGCTCGATGTTCGCCCGCAGCTCGTGATCGAGGGCTGCGCGGTGTGCGGCGATTGGATGCCGATCCTCCAGTGGAATCGCCCGTCCTCGGAGAAGGGCCCGACCCGGCTCCAGATCGAGAACGCGATGGCGACGTGCGGCTACTGCAGCCCGAACGCGAAGCAGCGCTTCCTCGGCACGCTCGACGCGGCGCGTGGGACGAACTCGCGCACACCGTGGCGCAACCTCGGCGACACGTGCAAAGCCGAGGTCAGCGCCGTGCCGGATAGCCGGTTCGCGAACGCGCCGTACTACGCTCTCGATCGGATCGCACGTGCTGCGGCGGCGCACGGTGGCGACACCGCGAACCTCCTCGCGGCGCTCGAGCTGCCGCTGCCCGCGGTCTCGATCTCGGGTTCGGGGCTCACGCTTCCGGATCTCGAAGAGGGCGTGTCACCGACCGCGGGACCAATCGCTATCACCGTGATGGGCGACGGGATCCATGTCGCGAAGCTACCGCGTGCGCGGATGAGCGGGACGGGGCTGACGGTCGACCTCGGCAACTATCCCGGCGAGACCGTGAAGCCCGACCAGCTCGGCGCGGCGCTGACCAAGCTCGCGGCCGGTGATCCGGCGACCTCGATCACGATCCTCGCGGCGGTCGCAGCACCGGCGCAGCAGCTGGTCGCAACGGCCGCGACGGCCGCCAAAGTCGCGCCGGTGTATCTCGCGGTGAATGCGTATGGCGCACCCGAAGGGTGGGACCTCACCGGGACGATTCCGGTGGCGCTCGCCGGTGGTGACAAGCTCGTCGTCAGCGGCGAGATGACCACGCAACAGCTCGCGACCGTGCTCGCCAAACGGTCCAAAAACGGTCAACGCAAAGTCACGCTCGTCGCGAAGTAGCGCGAAGTAGCGCGAAGTAGCGGGGCTCAGGCTTGACGCACTAGGCCACCGGCGCCATCGTAGGGCGTGGCTGCGACTGCACCTGCGTATGATCTCGTCGTGATCGGCGGCGGAATCACGGGTGCGGGGATCGCTCGCGACGCCGCGCTACGCGGCATGAAGGTCTCGCTGTTCGAGAAGTCCGATTACGCGTCGGGCACGTCTTCGAAGTCGAGCAAGCTGATCCATGGCGGCCTGCGCTACCTCGAGCACGGCGAGATTCGCCTCGTGTTCGAGTCGGTGTCGGAGCGCAACGTCCAGACCCGTGTCGCGCCTCACCTCGTGCGCCCGCTACCGTTCTTGATCCCGATCTACGATGGCGTGCGCCCCGGCTTCGAGGTCATGAACCTCGGCCTGTGGATCTACGATTCGCTCGCGATGTTCCGCGTGCCGCGCCTGCACCGCGCGTTTCGCGGCACGAAGGCCGCGCTCGCGCTCGAGCCCCAGCTCCAGCCCGAGGGGCTGCGCGGCGTGCTCGAGTACTACGACTGCGCGACCGATGACGCTCGGCTCGTGCTCGAGAACGCGATCGATGCCATCTCGCTCGGCGCCGAATGCCACACGTACACCGAGGTGGTTCGCTTCGAGCGTGGCGCGGATCGCCGGATCACCGGCGTCGCCGTGCGCGACCGGTTGACCGGTAGGGAGTGGAGCGTCACGGCGCGCGCAGTGATCCTCGCGGCCGGTGCGTGGACCGACGAGATGATCCAGAAGTTCGAGCTATCCACCGATGGCACCAAGCCCCGTCCGCTGCTCCGCCGCACCAAGGGCGTGCACATCGTGTTGCCGCGGGAACGCCTGCCGCTCGCGCGCGCGATCACGTTGATCTCGCCGGTCGATGGCCGCGTGATGTTCGCGCTGCCGTGGCGCGAACGCAGCGTGCTCGGCACGACCGATACCGATTTCGAGGGCACCGCCGACGACGTCGCCGCGGATGCCGCCGACGTGCAGTATCTGTGCGACAGCGGCAACGGCTACTTCCCCGGTGCGAACCTCCAGCCCGAAGACGTGATCGCGACGTGGGCCGGCTTGCGTCCGCTGATCGCGCCGCCCCCGAAGGTCGATGGGGTCGACGAGAGCTCGGTCTCCCGCGAGCACGAGATCTTCACGCGCAACGACGGCCTCGTGATCATCGCGGGCGGCAAGCTCACGACCTATCGCCGGATGGCGCGCGAGACCGTCGGCAAGACGCTCGCTCTTCTGCGCGAGCTCGATGACGAGCCGATGAATCACAAGGAGACCACAAAGCATCGGCCGCTGCCCGGTGCGATCGGGCTCGAGACCTCGAACCTCGAAGGAGTCGCAGCGATCGGTCGCCGCCTGATGGCGGATTTCGGGCTCGACGTCGATACCGCGACGCACTTGTGCGGCGTGTACGGGGCACGCGCCCCACAACTCGGCGCGATGATCGCCGCGGATCGCAGCTCCGGCGAGCGCATCGATCCCGAGCTGTCCTACGTGTGGGCCGAGATCGAGTTCGCCGCACGCCACGATCTCGCACGCACCGTCGAGGATGTCCTCGCGCGGCGCGTGCCCCTACTCCTCGTCGCGCGCGATCAAGGTCTCGGCGTCTGCGACCGCGTCGCCGCGATGCTCTCGGCCATCCACGGCTTGTCCGCCACGATGATCGCGTCGCAGCTCGCCGTGTATCGCGCCGAAGTCGAGACCAGCCGGCGCTGGCGCGCTGCCGCTAGATCGTGAGCGACCACATCCTCGAGCTGTTCGGTGTGTATGGCGCGAGCCTCGTGATCTCGTTCTGCGCGGGCATGTTCCCACTGATCAGTGTCGAGGCCTTCCTCGTCGGCTATTGCGCGCTCCGACCGGTGACCTGGCCCGAGTTTGTCGCGCTCGTACTGGTCGCGGCGGTCGGCCATCAGATCTCGAAGACCGTGTGCTACTTCGCGGGCACCCGCGGGCTCGAGCACGAGAGAATAAAGCCGATCCTCGCGAAGTGGCGACCGCGGATCGAGCGCTGGAATCGCTATCCCAAGACGATGTTTTTCTTCGCCGCATCGGTGGGGCTGCCGCCGATGTGGCTGATCGGGTTCATCGCGAGGCCGATCCTGCACATGCGGTTCTGGACGTTCACGCTCGTCACGTTCGGGTGCCGCGCCGGGCGCTACGCCGTGCTCGCGCTGATCCCGATGCTCGCTACGTAAGGCCCCGTAGGCGCAAGGGCAAGCGTCGGCAACGACGAGATGCCGGCGCTATGTCGCTAGTCCCAAGCGGCGCAGCAGCTTCGAGAGCGTCAACCCCTGCACGAGGATCGCAAAGCATACGACCGCGTAGGTCATCGCGAGCAGCTCGTCGCGATGCGGCCCCATGGGGAGCGAGAGCGCGAGCGCTACGGAGAGGCCGCCGCGCAGTCCACCCCACGTGAGGATCGCGATCGCGTGCGTGCTCGCCTTGCCGGTGAACGGGCGGATCACCGTGACCGAGGCCGCGACCGAGGCGAACCGCGCCGCGAGCACGAGCGGCACCGTGATCACCGCCGCGATTGCGAGCGGCGTCGTGACGACCAACCGCGTCGCCTCGAGTCCGAGCATCAGGAACAAGATCGCGTTGAGGATCTCGTCGATCATCTCCCAGAACATCACCAGGTGATCATCCGCGACTCGTTCGACGCGACCGACGACGAGCCCCGCGACGACCACGGCGATCGGCGCTGACAGGCCGAGATCCTCGGCGAGTGCATAGCCCCCGAGCACGAGCGCGAGTGTGATCAGCACCTGCACCGCATAGTCGTGCAGCCCCCGCAAGAGGTAGCGACCGAGCACGCCCATCGCGAGCCCGAACGCGGCGCCGCCGAAGGCGACCTTGACGAACAGCCACACGGCGCCGCCCGCGGTGACGTGATCCCCCGAGGCGATCGCGAGCACGACGGTGAACACGACCACGCCCACACCATCGTTGAACAGCGACTCGCCCGCGATCTGGATCGAGAGCTCCTTCGGTACGTGCGAGACCTTGAGCACTGACAGCACCGCGATCGGATCGGTTGGCGAGATCAAGGCACCGAACAGCATCGCATCGAGCAGCGGCAGCGCATGACCGAGAGCGCCGAACACGGCGTAGACCGCGCCACCGACGAGCACGGTCGAGATCAACGTACCGACGAGCGCGAGCACCACGACGGGAAGGCGTTGCTCTCGCAAGGCCCCGACATCGAGCTGGATCGCACCCGCGAACAGCATCATGCCGAGCATGCCGTGCAACAACGTGTCGCCGAAGTTCGCGCGCGCGACCACGTGCTCGAAGCGCGACGCCGAGATCACGCCGATGTTGTCGAGCACGATCATCACGATCGAGCCGACCAGCGCGATGGCCATCAAGCCGATACCGGTCGGCAACTTGATGAAGCGGGCGTTGATGTAGGCGAGCCCTGCCGTGAGGCACAGGATGACCGCCGCGATCTCGATATCGGACATAGGGCTCCCGAGCTGGCGGCCCGACCAGCTCCTTCCTGCAGCGATCGCTGCACCCTTCGCCCGGGACGTTAGCACGGTGCTAAGGTCGGGCCGATGGTCTCGAAGCGAGAGCACTCGGCACGCGTGCTCGTCGTCGATGACGAGAAGAACATCCGCACGACCCTGACGATGTGCCTCGAGGGCATCGGCTGCACCGTGGTCGCCGCGAGCTCGACCGAGGCGGCATTGGCGGCCGCCGACCGCACGCCCTTCGACCTCGCCTTCCTCGACCTGCGGCTCGGCCCTGAGGATGGCATGGCGCTCCTGCCTCGCCTGCTCTCGTCTCGGCCCCGGCTCGCGGTGATCGTCGTGACCGCCTACGCCACGATCGACACGGCGGTCCAGGCGATGAAGCTAGGCGCGGTCGATTACCTCGCGAAGCCGTTCACGCCGGCGCAGATTCGCCACCTCGTCGACCAGGTGCTCGCGCGGCGGGCGACCGAGCGCAAGGTCGCCGACCTCGAGGCCCAGATCGCCGACGAGCTGCCCGGCATCGACATCGAATCGCAGTCGTCCAAGATGGTCGCGGCCTTCGAGCTCGCCGCGCGCGCCGCGCAGAGCGATGCGCCGATCCTGTTACGCGGTGAGAACGGCACCGGCAAGAGCGTGCTCGCGCGGTACATCCACGCACGCAGCAAGCGCGTCGGGCACCCGTACGTCACGGTCAACTGTCCCACGCTCTCGGAAGAGCTACTCGCGAGCGAGTTGTTCGGCCACGCGATCGGCGCGTTCACCGGCGCGGTGCGCGATCAGGCCGGGCGCGTCGAGGCCGCCGAGGGCGGCACGATCCTGCTCGACGAGATCGGAGAGATCACGCCACCGCTCCAGGCCAAGCTCCTCCGCTTCGTCCAGGACAAGGAGTTCGAGCGCGTCGGTGAGACCCGGACCCGTCATGCAGACGTTCGCGTCGTGGCCGCGACCAATCGCGATCTAGATGCAGATGTCGTGGCGGGCCGGTTTCGCGAAGATCTGTTGTTCCGGCTGAACGTCGTCGAGATCCAGGTCCCCGCGCTGCGCGAACGTGGCGAGGATATCCTGCCGATGTCGCGCCGGTTCCTCGCGTTCTTCGCGCGCGCCGCGAATCGAGTCACGCCCACGCTCACCGCCGAGACCGAGCGCGCCCTCACGGCCTACGCGTGGCCCGGCAACGTGCGCGAGCTGCGCAACGCGATGGAGCGCGCGACGATCTTGTTCCCGAACGCCACGCTCGGCCCCGAGGCATTGCCCGCGCGGATCGCAGCGCAACCGAGCAGCGCCGCGCGCCTTGGCGCTGACTTCACGCTCGATCAGATCGAGCGCGATCACATCGAGCGCGTGATCATGCGTACCGCCACGCTCGACGACGCCGCCGCGATCCTCGGCATCGATTCCTCGACGCTCTATCGCAAGCGCAAGCGCTACGGCGCCTGAGCCGCGATCTTCACCGTGAACCAGATCTTGGTTCCCGGACGATCGGTCGCGATGCCGATCTCGCCACCGTGCGCACGCACGTTCTCGCGCGCGATGAACAGACCGAGGCCGGCACCACCGGTCGCGGCACCAGGTGCACGCATGTACTTGTCGAAGACGAGCTCGCGAAACTCCTCCGGCACCCCCGGACCGTCATCGCTGACCTCGAAACGAACCAGGCCGACCTCGGCGTGCGCGCGCACGGTGACGGTACTCTCGGCGGGGCCGTGATGGATCGCGTTGCCGATCAGGTTCGCGAGCACGAGGCCGATGCGTTCGCGATCGACGTCGATCTTTGGCATGTCGGGGAGGACCTCCGAGCGCAGCGTGACGTGCTTGGCCGCGGCGGCCGAGCGCTGTGCCTCGAATGCAGTGGTCACGAGCTCTTCCGGATCCTGTCGCGCGATCCGCAGCTCGATGCGATCGGCCTCGATCCGCGAGAGATCGAGGAGTTCGTCGACGATCGCTTGCAACCGGTCACACTCCTCGCGCGCGGCGAACACCAGATCGCCCTGCTTCGGCGTCAGAGGGCCAACCATCTCCTCGGCGAGCAAATGGACGGCCATCCGGAGCGACGTGAGCGGCGTGCGGAGCTCGTGAGCCACCGTCGCCACGAGATCGTTGCGGAGCTCCTCGAACCGATGCAGCCGGGTCACGTCCTGGAAGACGATCGTGACGCCGACCACGTCACCCTCGTCGGCATACAGTGGCGCCGCGCGCGGCAGCAACAGCCGTTCGCCTTCGCTCGCGGTCACGCGAACGGCTTCGTCGAGCCCCTTCGGCACGTATGCACCGTGGCCCCCCGCGACGTGCAGGCGCAGCCGCTCGACGACCGCGCGCACGTTCGGCTCGGCGCTCGCCATGCCATTCAGGCCAGCCTCGGCGCGGGTCTTGAGGATCGTCTCCGCCGAAATGTTCGCATGCCGCAGCGCACCGTCGAGCGCGACCACGAGCACGGGATCGGGGAGGCTATCGATCGTGGCCTGGGCAGCGAGCTGCGCCTCGAACAGCTCGCCGAGCGAGCTATCGCGATACTTCTGGAGTCGCTCCGCCATCGTGTTGAGCTCGCCCGCGAGCGCCCCGATCTCGTCGCCGCTCTCGACCCGCGCGCGAACCACGAGGTCACCTTCGCCGAGTCGCCGCGCAGTTTGGCCGAGCACCGAGAGTGGGCGCAACACGCGTGTCGTGATGATGCTCGAGGCCGCGATGGCGACGAGCAACCCCAGCACCGATATCCCCACGAGGAGCGTGTTCGAACGATTCGCGAGGGCGCCCGCACGATCGCTCTTGGCCGTCATCGCGTCCTGGTTGAGCACCAGGATCGCGTCCGCCGTGTCCTTGACCACGAGGAACTTGCCGAGCGTCTCGGCGAAGTAGCGATCGCGCAGACCAGGTGCGCGCGGCTCGCGCTCGATATCGGCGCCGACCGCGCGATACGCGGTCCATGCTCGTCGCAACTTCTCGGTCGCCTCGCGCTCACCAGGCTCGGTGATGTTTCGCTCCTGCATGGCGAGCTCAGCCTCGAAGCGCGGCACGTGGGTCGCGATCTGCGCAAGCCCCTGATCGATCTGACCGAGCGCGACGAACGAGAGTCCGCTATCGACGCGCTCCGCCTCCTCTTTCATCCGCTCCGCGGACAGCACGCTGCGATAGTTGTCGCGGAGGATCGTCTGCGAGCCTCGACCGAGGTCCCTCGCGACGAAGCTGCCGACCAGAATCGTGATGCCAAGCGCGATCACGAGCGGCAGCTGCGCGAGCAGGAGCTTGGTGCGCATCTTCACGAGCGGGACTCCGGCGTCATCGCGATGATGTGGACATCGAGATCGTGGGCCTCGTCGAGCAGCCGCAACGGCACGGCGCGCCGCAAGCGCTGCCGCCACCAGGGCTGGTGCGACCGCCCGATGACGATGTGACCGACATCGTGCGACCGTGCAAAATCGATCAGGGCCGGCACCGGATCGCGCGCCTGCAACCGCACCACCTCGGCACCGAGCTCGCGCGCCAGTTCGATGTTGCGCAACAGGTGACGCTGCGCCTCGGCATCGATCCGCTCGGGCGTCTCGTGCGGGGTCTCGACGTAGACGACGAACCAATCGCCGGAGAGCCGCCCCGCCATCCGCGAGCCCTTGCGGAGGAGCGTCTCGGCGTGCGGTGGATAGGACGACATGCACACCATCACGCGGCTGTGTACGCCGCGCACTTCTCCCGCGGCGGTTCGCGCTTTCGATTCGCTCTGGCGCTCGATCGACTCGGCCACCTCGCGCAACGCGAGCTCGCGCAAGGTTCCGAGGTTCGCGTCCTTGAAGAAGTGGTCGAGCGCCCACGGCACCTTATCCGCCTTGTAGATCTTGCCTGACTTCAAGCGCTCGAGCAGGTCCTCGACGGCGAGGTCGAGGTTCACGATCTGCACCGCTTCCTTGAGAAAGCGATCCGGCACGGTCTCGTGGATCGCGACACCCGCAACCTTGGTCACGACATCGTTGAGCGATTCGAGGTGCTGGATGTTGAGAGCGCCGATCACGTTGATGCCCGCGTCGAGGAGCTCGAGCACGTCCAGATAGCGCTTCTTGTTCTTGCTGCCGGGTGCATTGGTGTGCGGAATCTCGTCGACTATCACGATCGCAGGCTTGCGCGCGAGGATCGCCTCGACATCCATCTCCTCGATCACGACCGCACGATACTCGACCTTGCGCCGCGGGACGACCTCGAGCCCGGCGACGAGCGCCTCGGTCTCGGGCCGTTGATGGGTCTCGATGAAGCCGAGCACTACATCGACGCCGCGCTTTTGGAGCGCGTGCGCCTCCTCGAGCATGCGATAGGTCTTACCGACCCCGGCCGCGAAGCCGATGTAGAGCTTGAGTCCGCCACGGCGAGCACGCTGGACCAGCTCGAGGAAATCCTCGGCGCGCGGGCGGGCAGCGGTCATTTCGCCAGCGTAGCTCCGGCCGTCGGTGCCGGGTGTTCCGGGTGACCAAACTTGCGATCGAGCGCCAGGTTGACCGCGAGCACGTTGACATGCGGCTCGCCGAGAAAGCCGAGCTCGCGACCCTCGGTGTTCGTTTCGATCACCGCAGCCACGCGCGCCGCATCGACGCGCCGCGCCTTCGCGATCCGGTTGATCTGCAGGCGCGCGTTCTCGGGCGAGACATCGGGATCCAGCCCACTTGCCGACCGAGTCACCGCATCGACAGGAACGCTCGTACCGGGCGATAGCTCGTTCGCGCTGGCGTAGTCCTGCGCGAGCTGGACGACTCCCGTGAATGATTCGTCGACATCTTTGGTCGCCGGATCATCGGGAAGCCCGTCGCGCAGCTTCTTCGAGGTCGGGCCGAGGTTGGTACCGCCCGAGTTCGCGCCATCGTAGCTATTGGCCGAGGGTCGCGACCACAGGTACTCGGGCATGGCAAACCGTTGCCCTATCAGCTCGGAGCCGACCTCGGCGCCTTTGTCGTCGGTGACGATCGAGCCGTTCGCTTGATGCGGGAAGAGCGCTTGCGCGCCGGCGGTGACGACGAGCGGATACACGAGGCCCGTGAGGACCAGCGTGACGAAAGTGGCGCGAAGCGCGGTGAAGAAGTTCTCCATGACTACACGGCTCCAATGGCCTGCAGCAGCAGGTCGATCAACTTGATACCCACGAACGGCGCGATGACACCACCGGCGCCGTAGAGCAGCAGCGAGCGCCGCAGGATCGCAGCGGCTCCAAGCGGGCGGTACTTCACGCCCTTCAGTGCAAGCGGGATCAACACGACGATGATCAGCGCGTTGAAGATCACCGCCGAGAGGATCGCGGAGAGTGGCGATGCGAGGTTCATGATGTTGAGCGGCGCGATCTGCGGATACACGCCCATGAACATCGCGGGCAGGATCGCGAAGTACTTCGCGACATCGTTCGCGATCGAGAACGTGGTCAGCGAGCCGCGCGTCATCAGCAGCTGCTTGCCGACTTCGACGATCTCGAGCAGCTTGGTCGGATCGGAATCGAGGTCGACCATGTTGCCGGCCTCTTTCGCGGCCTGCGTCCCGGTGTTCATCGCGACGCCGACATCGGCCTGCGCGAGCGCGGGCGCGTCGTTCGTACCGTCGCCAGTCATCGCGACGAGCTTGCCCTTCGCCTGCTCGCTCTTGATGAGGTTCATCTTGGTCTCGGGCGTCGCTTCGGCGAGGAAATCATCCACGCCGGCCTCCGCCGCGATCGCCTTGGCGGTGCGCGGGTTGTCGCCGGTGACCATCACCGTACGAATCCCCATCGCGCGGAACCGCGAGAACCGCTCGCTGATGCCCTGCTTGACGATGTCCTTGAGGTGAATCACGCCGAGCACACGATTGCCGTCGCACACCGCGAGCGGCGTACCGCCCGAATCACCGATCTTGTTCGTCGACTCGGCGACATCAGCCGGCAGTGCGCCGGTGTGCTGGCGGATCGCATCCACCGCACCCTTTCGGATCTTGCGATCGCCGAGGTCGACACCGCTCATCCGGGTCTGCGCGGTGAACTTGATGAACACCGCATCTTTCACGTCGCGCGGCAGGATGCCGTGGCGCTCCTTGACGAGCGTGACGATCGATCGACCTTCCGGCGTCTCGTCGGACAGGCTCGAGAGCATCGCTGCTTCCGCGAGGTCCTCGATCCGCACGCCGACGGCCGGAATGAGCTCGCTCGCCATGCGGTTTCCGAGCGTGATCGTGCCGGTCTTGTCGAGCAACAGCACGTCGACATCGCCGGCCGCTTCGACCGCGCGGCCGCTCATCGCGATCACGTTCTTTTGCATCAGGCGGTCCATACCGGCGATACCGATCGCGGAGAGCAAGCCTCCGATCGTGGTCGGGATCAGACACACGAGCAGCGCGACCATCACGGTCGCCGTGAGATGGACGCCCGAGTAGATACCGAGGGGCACCAGCGTCACGGTCGCGATCATGAACACGATCGTGAGCCCGACCAGGAGGATGTGGAGCGCGATCTCGTTCGGCGTCTTCTGGCGCGATGCACCCTCGACGAGTGCGATCATCTTGTCGAGGAAGCTCTCGCCCGGGTCCGCCGCGATCCGGACCACGATCCGGTCGGAGAGCACCTTCGTGCCGCCGGTCACCGACGAGCGGTCACCACCGGACTCGCGAATCACCGGTGCAGATTCGCCCGTGATCGCCGACTCGTCGACCGAGGCAATGCCCTCGACGATCTCGCCGTCGCCAGGAACCATCTGGTTCGCTTCGATCACGACGAGGTCGCCCTTGCGGAGGCTCGCGGCCGACACGAGCTCGGGGAGCTCCTTGCCATCGACGAGCTTTCGCGCGCTGGTCTCTTGTCGCATCTTGCGGAGTGAATCCGCCTGCGCCTTGCCGCGCCCTTCGGCCACGGCCTCGGCGAAGTTCGCGAACAGGACGGTGAACCAGAGCCACAAGGTGATCGCGAGCGAGAACCAGTGCGGTGACGCACCCTCGGGTGCCGAGACAAAGTCGCGGACTACGAATGTCGTGGTCAGCACGGAGCCGATCATCACGACGAACATCACCGGGTTCTTGTAGAGCAGCCGCGGATCGAGCTTCGTGAAACTGTCCTTGATCGCGCCACGAAGCAGCGTCGGATCGAACATCGAGATCTTGGTACTGGGCTTTGCCATCACATCACCTCGCCGTGCAGAGCCTGGAAGTGCTCGACCACCGGCCCCAGCGACAGCGCCGGGAAGAACGTGAGCGCGCCGACGATCAGGATGACCGCGACGAGCAGCGCCGTGAACAGCCAGCCATTGGTCGGGAACGTCCCGAGGCCGGGCTGCACGGTCTTCTTGTTGAGCATCGCGCCACCGAGCGCGAGTGCCGGGAGCATCATGAAGAACCTGCCCGCGAGCATGACGAAGCCGAGGCAGAGGTTCCACCAGTCGGTGTTCGCGTTGAGGCCACCGAAAGCAGAGCCGTTGTTACCCGCCGCGCTCGTGAACGCGTAGAGCATCTCGGACAGGCCGTGCGCGCCGTTGTTATTGAGCGAGCTCGTGCCATGCGGCGATACCGCCGCCCACGCGGAGAACCCGAGGATCAGCAGCGGGAACACGAGCACATACAGCATCGCGAGCTTCATCTCGCGACCTTCCACCTTCTTGCCGAGGTACTCCGGCGTGCGCCCCACCATCAGACCGGCGATAAACACGGTGAGGATCACGTTGATCAGGATCCCGTAGAGGCCTGCACCGACGCCGCCGAACACGACCTCGCCGAGCTGGATGTTCGCGAGCGGCACGAGGCCACCGAGCGGCGTGAAGCTGTCGTGCCAGCCGTTGACCGCACCACACGATGCATCGGTTGTCGTCGTCGCGAACAGTGCTGTGTTCGCGATGCCGAATCGAACTTCTTTGCCCTCCATGTTGCCGGGCTGCGCTGCGACCGCGAGCCCGTGCATGATCGGATTGGGATGCGACTCCGCCCAGTACAGCGTACTGACCCCGGCAAAGAACAGCACCGACATCGCGGCGAACAGCACCCAGCCCTGACGCTGGTCCTTCGCCATCCGGCCGTACGTGTAGGTCAGCGCGCTGGCGATCGCGAAGATCAGCACCATCTGGATGAAGTTGGTGATCGCGTTCGGGTTCTCGAACGGGTGTGCGCTGTTCGCGTTGAAGAAGCCGCCACCGTTCGTGCCGAGCTCCTTGATCGCTTCTTGCGATGCGGTCGGGCCCATCGCTAGGAGCTGCTTGCCACCCTCGAGAGTGGTGATCGAGTGATAGGCCGACAGATTCTGGATCACGCCCTGCGAGACGAACACCAGTGCGACCAGCACGCAGATCGGGATGAGCACGTAGACGATGCCGCGGATGAGATCGACGTAGAAGTTGCCGACGCCCTTGCTCCCTTCCGGACCAGGGCGGCGCGTGAGGCCACGCGCGACCACGAGCGCGACGCCGATGCCCGCCGCAGCCGACGTGAAGTTGTGCCACGCGAGGCCAACCATCTGCGTGAAGTAGCTCATCGTCGTCTCGGGCACGTACGACTGCCAGTTGGTGTTCGTCGCGAAGCTGCTCGCGGTGTTCCACGCGAGTGCCGGCGGTACAGCAGGGAACTTCTGCGGATTGAACGGCAACGAGCCCTGTGCCCGCTGGATCACGTACGTGACCAGGAGGCCGAGCGCGCTGAAGATCAACATCGAGACCGCGTACTGAACCCAGGTCTGTTCCTTCGGGTTTTTCAGGCCGCAGAGGCGCAACAGGAAGCGTTCGACGCGCCCGAAGGTGCGTGGCAGGGGCTGCCTCTCGCCTTCGAACACGCGGAACATGTAGATGCCGAGCGGCTTGGCGAGCGCGAGCACCACCAGGAAGAAGACGATGATCTGGAACCAGCCGTTGAACGTCATCAGAACCGCTCCGGCCTAAGCAAGGCGTAGAGGAGGTAGGCGGTGACCAGCACCGCCACGAGGAGTGCGAGCACGTACTCGGTAGTCATGAGGCCATCCGATCGATCGCTCGCGCGTAGGCCACGCTCGCTGCGAAGAACGCAGCGGTGACCAGGAAGTAGACGACATCCGCCATTTACCACCGCCTCTAGCACGGACAGTGCCACGAGCCATCTGGCCGTAATCATTTGTGAGATCCTCCGGTGCGCGGGCGATTTGCACGACCTCACCTAGGTGATCGTGCAAATCGCCAGGCACCACGCAAACCTAGCGCTGCCAGGTCTCTTTACGGTTTCTTGATGCCGCGGCCGCTAATGCTAATGCGGTCTACATGCGTCTTCTCCACAGGTTGTTCGGGCGCGCTCGTGACCTTCGCGATCCGAGCGTGTTTCATCAGATGACTCTCGTCGCGTTCCTGGCCTGGGTCGGCCTCGGCGCGGATGGCTTGTCCTCGTCTTCGTACGGTCCCGAAGAGGCGTTCAAGGCGATCGGGCACTGGTCGCCCGAGGGCTGCAACAACGCGGTGAAGGGCGCCTGCACGTTCATCCCCGATCACGCCTACCTCGCGGTGTTTCTCGCCGGGGCGATCGCCGCGACGGTGTTCATCATCTCCTGGAGCTATCGCCGGATCATCGAAGAGTTTCCGCACGGCGGTGGCGGCTACATGGTGGCGACCAAGCATCTCGGCCCGATCGTCGGCGCGGTCTCGGGCTCCGCGCTGCTCGTCGACTACGTGCTGACGATCGCGATCTCGCTCGCCTCGGGTGCGGATGCGATCTTCAACTTTCTGCCCGAGGCGTGGCTGCCGTACAAGCTCGTCGCGGTGCTCGGCGTGCTCGCCCTCCTGACCTTGATGAACCTGCGCGGCGTGAAGGAATCGGTCACGATCCTCACCCCGATCTTCATCGTGTTCTTGATCACCCACGCGATCCTGATCTTCGGCGTGATCGGCCAGAACATCGGCCACGTCGGCGAGATCGCGACCACGGTCCACGATGGGGCGAAGTCGCATCTCGGCACCGCCGGGTTCGTCGGGGTCGCGCTGATCTTCATGCGCGCGTTCTCGCTCGGCGGTGGCACGTTCACGGGGATCGAGGCTGTCTCGAACGGCATAGCGATCATGCGCGAGCCTCGGGTGCGCACCGCGAAGCGCACGATGATGCTGATGGCGGTGTCGCTCGCGATCACGGCGAGCGGCATCTTGCTCGCGTACTTACTACTCCACATCGTCCCCGAGCGCGGCAAGACCATGAACGGTCTGCTCGCGACGAAGTTCATCGGCGAGGGCGGGCTCGGCACGATCTTCGTGATCGTGACGATGGTCTCCGAAGGCACGCTGCTGTTCGTCGCGGCGCAGGCAGGCTTCGTCGATGGGCCGCGCGTGATGTCGAACATGGCGCTCGATCAGTGGTTGCCGCATCGGATGGCGGCCCTGTCCGAGCAGCTGACCATGCGCAACGGCGTGTACCTGATGGCGGCCGCCGCGGCGGTCGTCCTGTTCTACACGCACGGCTCCGTCGACGCGCTCGTCGTGATGTACAGCATCAACGTGTTCATCACGTTCACGTTGTCGAACGTGGCGATGATCCGGCACGCGGCGCACAACCGCCAGGGCAAGTGGCAGCGCGCGATCTTCGTGCACAGCCTCGCGGCCCTGGTGTGCGGCATGATCCTCGTGGTCACGCTCGTCGAGAAGTTCACCGAAGGCGGCTGGATCACGAGCCTCATCACCGCGACGCTTGTCGTCGTCTGCGTCGCGATCCGCTCGCACTATCGCAAGGTCGGCGCGAAGGTCGCGCAACTCTCCAAGGAGCTCGAGCTCGATACGCCGCCGCCGACCGAGCTGTCCGCGCCGGCCGAGCTCGATCCGACCAAGTCGACCGCCGTGGTGCTCGCGGGTGGCTACGGGGGCCTCGGGCTGCACACGCTGATGCAGATTCCGCGAGTGTTCCCGAACCAGTTCGAGCAGGTGGTGTTCGTCGCCGCCGGGGTGATCGACGCGGGGGTGTTCAAGGGCAAGGACGAGGTCGATGCGATGCGCGACAAGATCGAGAGCGACCTCGCGAAGTACGTCGCGTTTGCCCGCAACCACATGGGCTGGGCCGCCGACTGCGACTCGGCGATCGGCACCGAAGCGGTCTCCGAGCTCGATCGGCTGTGCCGCGAGGTCGCGCTGCGGTTTCCGCGCTCGGTCTTCTTCGCAGGCAAGCTCGTGTTCCAGGACGAGAGCTGGTACCAGCGCTTGCTGCACAACGGCACGGCGGCCTCGGTCGAGCGCCGGTTGCACTTCGCGGGCTTGACGATGATCGTGCTGCCGATCCGGATGCACAAGTGAACTTGATCCCATCTTGATATCGGGGGCGCTATCGAAGAGGTGTGAAGCCCGACGATCGCTCGACATATGTGGTCCTGATCCTCGCGGGGTTGGGGCCCCTGATCGCCGCGTTCTCGGTCGGTGGTGCGATCGGCTCCGGTGCGACGGTGTGCTACCTGATGGTCGGTTTCGGGACCCTCGGCCTCACGGGGATCCTGGGTCGCTTCGCGCAGTCACCGCCCGAAGCGCGGGCCCGGCGCGCGCGTTCGCGCTAGCCTTGCAGTCGTGACCCGCACGAGCTCGCATGCCTATGCGATCGCCGCGCTCGGCGTCGCCGTGGCAACGCTGTTCGGTGGCCTGGCGGGTCACCACATCACGGTCACCGATCAGGCGATGTTGTTCTTGCCGGCGATCCTGCTCGCCGCACTCGGTGGCCGGGGCCCGAGCCTCGCCGCCGCCGCGCTCTCGGTCGGCTCGTTCGATTTCTTCTTCATCGAACCGCGGTTCACCTTCGCGGTCTCCGATACGCGCTCGCTGATCACGTTCGCGGTGATGTTCGGCGTCGGCAGCACGATCGGCACGCTCGTCGCCCGGTTGCGTGCCGCCGAAGCAGCGAGCCACGATCGCGAGCGCCGCACGCTGGCGATGCTCGCGTTCACCCGCGATGCGGTCGAAGCGGCCGACGAGGCAGGCGTGATCGAAGCCGTCGAGACCCACGTACGCGCGGCCGTGCATGCGGGGGCACATGTCCAGCGCGGCCCCGGATCGGCGGTCGAGGTCCGGCTCGATGGCGAAGCCTCGATCACCGCCGATCAACACGCGTTCATCGAAGCGGTCGCACGCCAGGCCGAGGTCGCGATCGGCCGGTTGCAACTCGCGACCGTCGCGCGCGAAGCGGCGCTACGAGTGAAGGCCGAAGAGCTACGCAGCACGCTCCTGTCCTCGGTGTCGCACGATCTGCGCACGCCACTCGCCGCGATCACGGGCATGGCGACCGCGCTGCGCGATGCGAAGGAGCCACGCAGCGCGAGCACCACCGAAGCGCTCGATACGATCGTCGAGGAAGCGCAGCGACTGAGCAGGATCCTCACGAACCTGCTCGCGATCACGAAGGTCGAGAGCGGTGCGGAGCCGCGACGCGACTGGGTGCCGCTCGAGGAGATCGTCGGCCCTGCCCTCGCCCGGCTCGACACCGAGCTCGCGGATCGCACCGTCGCGGTCGACGTCCCGCCGACCGTGCTCGCTCATGTCGATCCGATCCTCGTCGAGCAGTTGCTCCAGAACCTGCTCGAGAACGCCGCGAAGCACACGCCTGCCGGCACGCCGATCGACGTCACGGTCAGGCGCGAAGCTGATCGCGCGATCCTCGAGGTCGCGGATCGCGGTCCGGGCCTCGCGCCCGGCATGCACACCAAGGTGTTCGAGAAGTTCTTTCGCGGCACCGCCGCCGTCCCGGGTGCAGGCCTCGGGCTCGCGGTGTGTCGCGCGATCGTCATGGCCCACCACGGTGGCATCGACGCCCAGCCGCGCGCGGGGGGCGGCGTGCGCTTCGTCGCGTGGTTCCCCGATGAGGGGCCCCTTCCCGAGGTGCCCGAGGTCGATGACGAAGCCGAACCCGTACGCCTCGCGAGTGGATCATGAGCGGTGACATGATCCTCGTCGTCGAAGACGAAGTGCCGATGCGCCGGTTCCTGTGCTCGGCGCTCACCAGTCATGGTTTTCGCGTCACCGAGGCCGGCACGCTCGCGCAAGCTGAACGCGCGGCGACCGCGGCGCGCCCGGCCGCGATCCTGCTCGATCTCGGCCTCCCCGATGGCGATGGCCTCACGCTGCTTCGCACGCTGCGCGAATGGTCGACCGCGCCGGTGATCGTGCTGTCGGCGCGCGATCGCGAGGACGACAAGGTGCTCGCCCTCGATGCGGGTGCCGATGACTACCTCACGAAGCCATTCGGCACGAGCGAGCTGCTCGCGCGGATCCGGGTCGCGCTGCGCCATGCTCGCGGCCAAGCGACCGCCGACAATCCGATGCTCGCGATCGGCCCGATCGCGATCGATCAGGCGCGTCACGTGGTGACCGTCGACGGCACCGAGGTCCATCTCACGCCGATCGAGTTTCGCTTGCTCGCCTTGCTCGCCCGCCATACCGGCAAGGTGCTGACCCATCGCCAGCTCCTCAACGAAGTATGGGGGCCGGGCAACGCGCACCAGACTCACTACCTGCGCGTCCACATGGCCGCGTTGCGCCGCAAGCTCGAGACCGATCCGGCACGACCGCGCTGGCTCACGACCGAGGCGGGCATCGGCTACCGGCTCAAAGACGAGTAGCGATCATTCGTAGCTGCGCCGCATCGGTTCGAGCGTCGTCTCGGCCGCACCGATCACGATCATGATCTCGCAGGTGCCTTGACTCGCATGCGGCGTCGCGATCGGGCCCGAGCTCAATCGGTGATCGCGGCGATCTTCTGCGCGAGCGCCTTCTGCTTGGCGCTCGGCTCCGCGGTCTGCATCGCGACGACCTTCGCGAGATCGCCCGTGATCTCGAGCTCGCCGGTCATGAAGGCCTGCACGCCCGCGACGGCGTCGGCTTCGACGAACAGCTTCTTCGCGAGCACCTCGTCGAGGTTGATCGTGGCGTCGGCCGAATCGCGATGGCCTTGCGCGACGACGCCGTCCTTCAAGTACACCTGCACGTCGCCACCCGGACGTTTGATCGTCGCGTTGACCGCGATGGCCTTCATCGGCGCGGGCAACTCGAGATCACCGGCTGCGGCGATCAGCTTCTGAACTTCAGCGAACCACGAATCTGAGAGGAACGCGGGCATACCGGCAACCTACCCAATTGCCGATCGACGAGGTGCACTCAGTCGGGTGCGGAGAACCGTACCGGTTTCGCCGCGTCCACGCCATCCCAGCACAGCACCGCGTGCTCCTTCGTGAGCGCACAGCCGCGCGACGAGGTCACCGAGATCGCGATCGCGTTCGTGACTCCATCGATCAACGGTGCGGCCTCCGAGCCCGCGGCTCCGCAGCGTACGGTGCCATTCGCGAGCCGCGCGCAGCCTCCGGACAGTTGATCGATCGTCACGAACGCCGGCCACGGCCGGGTGACAACGCACTTGTTCGCAGGATCGACGCACTCGAGCCGGTCCTGCACGGTCTGCACGCAGACACCGGTGTCGAAGGCGAGGTGCCGGGGCTTCGCGAACGGCAGCGCGAACGCACCGACCTTCGCGACGGGCTCGGGCTTCATGGGCTTGACCGGCTTGGCCGACCTGGCTGGCTTGGCCGACTTGCGCACCGGCTTCTTCTTCTCGACGAGCGCCGCCGGCTTGTCGCCGAGCACGATCGTCGGACCGCACGCAGGATGATCGGCGATGCAATCGACCTCGCCCTTCGCGGTCAACGCGCACGGAACCCCGCGCTCCGCGAGCTCGGTCGCGGTGCCCAGGCCACTCGGCGTCGGCGCGCCACCGTCGGTCCACGTGAGGAACGAGTGATCCTCGAGCAGCGCCGCGTGTGCGGTCAGCGCGACGACATGGCTAAGCCCTGGCACCGGGGTCGGTGCGTGCGAGGCGCCGGCTGTCGAGACGTGGCCGCGCGCATCGACATCGCCCCAGCACACGAGGGCACCTGCCTTGTCACTGCCGCAGGCCGCACCACCGATCGCGAACAGCTTCACGATGTCGTGGACTCCCGGCGCCGCGGCCGGTGCGAGCGCCTTTCGGCCCTTGCCGAACCCGATCTTGCCCCAGCACGCGACCGACGAGTCATCGAGCAGGCCGCACGCGAAGTCGTCACCGAGCACGAGGCCCTCGACGCCGCGCACGTTCGGCTTCACCGGCGTCTGCGATGCCAGCGTCGATCCATCGCCGAGCTGACCGGAGCCATTCGCGCCCCAGCACCGCACGGTCGCGTCCGAGAGCAACGCACACGCGGAGGTCGCACCGACGACGACCTTGACCGCGGTCGCGCTCTCGCGGATCACCGGCGCATCGATCGCCACCACCGGCGCATCGAGGCTCGCGACGACGCTCGAACCATCCTGGAGCGGTGACGGAGGGGCCTTGTCCTGATGCTTCGCGCACGCGACGACGATCAGGACAGCTGCGACCCGTATTTGGTTGTTCAGCGAGCCGACATTTCGGCGAGCCTCTCCGCGCCGCGAAGGCGGCGCGATGTGATCGATCAGCCGATCCATTTATTGCCCTGCGTCATCCGCAGGTCGATCCGCGCGAGCATCACGCGCACGCGCTCGGCCATGTCGTTGAGCTCCGAGAGCCCCGAGGCCTCGCCGAGCTTGTTCGCGAAGTTCATCACGCGGATGAGATACGAGAACAGGTTGCCCTCTTCATGCTCGAGCTCGTGCTTGTCGACGAACTCCGAGAATCCGGCGCCGCTCTCCTCGAGCTGCGCCCAGGTGGTTTTCGGCTTCTTGCCGCCGTGGAGCTCGGGGTGCGGCACCTTCGACGAGAACTCTTGGTGGATGAGCTCGATCTTCGTGAGCACGCGCGGGTGGGCCTTCTCCCACTCGGCCTCGACGTCTTCCCAGCTCACCTGGGGATTCGCGTCGCGCATCTCGCGCAGCTTCGTCCGCATCCACTCGCGCTTCTCGTCCTCGCCCTTGCGATCGAGCTTACGCTGGATGATGTCGTGATCGATCAGGTACTCGACGAGCTCGCGCAGCTCGATGTACTCGAGCTGGTGATTGATCAGGATGTACCAGATGAGCAAGCCATCCATGCCCTGGAGCGAGCGGATCATCTCGCCCTTGACCTGCACACCGTGCTCGTCGAGCACGCCGAGCGCCTTCATGTTGTCGACGAGGTAGCTGAGGACCTTCTTGAGCTCTTTGCGATCGTGATCGCCGAGCAGCAAGTTATCGATCACGGTCACGATGTCGAGCCGCATCGAGGGCGGCAGCGAGGCCTCGGCCGCCGCCATCCGCGCGTCGAAGTCGGTCGCAGACAGGGTCGACTTCTCGAGATCCGGCAAGCCGATCGCGAGGACCTGCTCTGCCGTGATCTTGGTCTTGCTGCGTAGCTCGGCCGGCTCGCCCTTGACGAGCTCCGCGTGGGTCTCGGGCGTCCAGATCAAGTCACCACGCTTCTGCGCATCCATGCGTGCGGTGCCGTACACCGAGCGCTTGACCTTCTCGATGTCGAACGCCGGGCGCTTCGCCGCATCCTTGAGCGCCTTCTTGAGATCGACGACGATCTCCTCGGGCGCGAGCGTGATCGCGAGCCCGTGATCATCGAACTGCGGCCGGCCCGCGCGCCCCGCCATCTGATGGAACTCGGCGGCCGTGATGATCCGCGGCTCCTTCTTGATGAACTTGCGCAGCGATGGAAACACGACCGTGCGTGCCGGCAGGTTGATGCCCGCGGCGATCGTCTCGGTCGATACCACGAACTTGATCAAGCGCTCGAGCGCGAGCTGTTCGACGAGCTGCTTGTAGCGAGGCAGGATACCGGCGTGATGGATGCCGATGCCGTGCGCGAGTAACGGCCGCAATTCCTTCGCCGCACCGCCCGGCAGCAGCGCTTCGTCACACAGCTTCTCGATCTGCGCCTTCTCTTCATCGGTCGTGAACCGGCGACACGACTTCAACAACCGCGCGAGCTCGAAGCACTGCTCGCGCCCGAACACGAAGATGATCGCGGGGATGTCACCGGAGTGTGCGAGGCCCTTGACCGTGTCGATGATCATCTCCTCGCGGAACTCGTGGACGAGCGGCACCTTGCGCTCGCGCGATTCGACGAGCTCGAGGGGCACGCGCCGGGTGAGCTCGGCCCAGTGACAGAACTTCTCCGGGTGGCCGACCGTCGCCGAGAGGATCACGAGCTGGACGCGCGGATCGAGGCCGATGATCGACTGCTCCCACACGTACCCGCGCTCGGGGTCGTTGAAGTAGTGGCCTTCGTCCATCACCACGACATCCGCTGGCGCGACCGCCTTGTCGGCGACGATCCGGTTCCACAGGATCTCCGCGACCTCGACCTGGATCGGGGCTTCGCGATTGACCTTGTAGTCGCCGGTCGCGAAGCCGACGTTGCCCTCGCCGAAGTCCGCACCGAGCTCGCGAAACTTCTCCTCGGTCAGCGCGCGGAGGGGCGTCGTGTAGACCGCGTTCTCGCGGCGATGAAACGCGCGGAACAGCGCGGCCTTCGCCATCAGCGTCTTGCCGGTGCCGGTCGGCACCGTGACCATCACGCTCTTGCCGGCAAAGATCGCGCTGATCGCCTGCTCCTGGACCGGATACGGTTCGAGTCCCTTGCCCCACAAAAACTGTTCGTAGAACGCGAGCTCGAGCTCGGCATCGGTGGCCACAGGCCACGTGTACCATTTTACCGTTGGTGTTGCTGCCGCAGCGCCTGCGCCTGGAAGACCACGCCACTCCAGATGTCGTGCCATTTCTGGCTCGTGATCTGCGCGAGCAACTGGTCACCTTCCTGGTTACGGCCGAGCGCGATCAGCGCCTGCGCCTTGCGCAACCGCGGCGTCGGGTTGGTCTGATCGATCACGATCGCTTGTTGCCAGTACGGCAGCGCATCGAGCACCTTGCCGCGGCGCTCGAACGACTCGGCGACCATCATGTAGCCGGTGCCCGACCACGGATCACGCTCGATCGTCGAGGACAGCTGACGCCACGCACCGGCTTCGTCACCGGCCGCGAGCAAGAGCTCGCCAAGCTGACGATCGATCTCGGCATTGCCCGGATCGATCGCCCGCCACTTGTCACCCCACGCCATCGCCTTGGCGATCGCCTTGGCACGCTCGGGGCCGGTCGTCTGCAGCACGACCTGTTGCGCGACCGTGATGAGCTGCGCGAGCTCGCCCCGGATCGTGGCGAGGTTGCCGGGGCCCGCCGCGTGGTCCTGCGCCGCTTCGAGATCGGCGAGTGCTTCGGTCGGGTTGCCGGTGCGGATCGCGAGCTGCGCGGCCGCTTGATAGACCTCGTGGGTCGGCGACTTCGCGACGAGCTCGCGGAGGCGAGCTCGGGCCCAGGCGGTCTGGCTGCCACTCAGCGCGAACTGGACGAGCGCGAGCTGCTTCGTTGCATCGTCACCGGCGAGCTCGCCACCATGTGCGAGCAACGCCATCACATCTTGCGGGTGCTGGAGCGCGACCGGCAACACCGCTATCACGTGCGGATAGCTCTGGCCAGCGAGCACCTTCGCGCGCCACGTCGCATACAGCAGCTCCCACCCCGCGTCGCCGCGGCGCGCCTGCGAGAAGTAGGACTGGGTCTGCGCGAGCTGGGGCGGCAGCGCCGACAGATCGAGATCATCGACGAGCGCGACCAGGCGATCCGCGGCCGCGTCGTACTTCTCACGCTGGTAGAGCAGCGTCGCTGCCTGCACCCGCGCGATGTTCTTCATCCGGCCGACCGCGACCGCATCCCACATCGCGAGCAGCTGCTCGACCGGCAGGTCCCATTGCTGGTTCGCCGCCGCCGCGGCCGACAGCCGGAGATCCGTCGCCGCGGCGGGCAGCGTGAGGAACGTCGCGAGCGCGCCCTTGCCATCGCGGGCGGCGAGCTGCGCGAGACACCGCCGGAGGTCACCGAGCGCCGTGATCAAGCCGCCGGTCTGCGCGACCGTCGCAACGATGCGGGGCTGCAGCCTCGCGGGCTGATTGTGATATCCCCGCGATGCGAGCACGTACTGCGCGACCGGCTGTTGCGGGAACGCGGCCATCGCCTGGGCAAGCGCGCTCTCCGAGGTGCCGACCAAGCCGCCACTCGCGAGCACGAGGTCGCCGAGCTCGACCCCACCATGCGCGCGCAGCGCTTCGAACGTGGCGACGCCGGTCGGGCGATCCTTCTGGGCTGCGGCCGCGACGAGCAGTTGCCGCGAGGCCCGGCGCCACGCGGGGGTCGCGACGGTCTCGGCCGCGACGTGTTGCTGCCAGTACGCGACCAGGTGACCCGGCAGCTCGGCGACGACGCCGGGTTGCGTCCCCGCCATCACCAAGCCGACCGCATCGCTGATCGGTTGCGCGGTGAACCCCACGGCGATCGTCTCACCGGCGACCTTCGCCGTCAGGGGTCCGCTCGCGCCCCACGTGACCTCGACGAGGCGATGGTTGTTGCCATCGCGGATCGAGGTCAGTCGCGCTTGGTCGTCGAACGACATTACGAACGCCGTGGCCGTACCGCGCGCGAGGAACACGTCACGGCCCTTCGCCGAGACATCGAAGTACTGCGCGTAGTGCGCGGGCGCAGCGATCCACAGCGGCAGATATCCGAGTCCGAACGCGACCTCGTCTGCTGCGATCGAACGCGTGACATCGAGCCCGAGCTCGGGATAGCGCCGCATCCACACTGCGCCATCGAACGCAGCGTGCTCGACGAGGCCGGTCTCGGTCGTGCGCTTCCAGCTGAAGCGGTGCGCTGCATCGACCGTGATCTCGCGCTCGCCCCACCGGTAGACCCCGGCAGCGAGCTTCGCGCGGCCACTGGTCAGCAACGTTTTCGCACTCTCGCTGATCGTGTGTGCGCCAGGCGTGCCGAGCTGGCGCCGGATCGTATCGGCGGCATCGTCGACCAGCGCCGGGACGAACGTGGTCAGATCATCGAACGCTGGGTTCGCCGCGTAGCTGAGTTGTGGCGTCAGGCCTTGCGCATAGACCGCCTGGCGGCGCGAGAAGAAGCCGTCACCGACGCTGGCACGGCCACCGCCCCCGTAGCCTGCACCGTGCCCGATCACGCCGAAGCCGAAGCCACCGGCCATCGCACCACGCTCGGTTCCCAGAAGCTTGCCGGCGACCTCGCCGAGGTCGTCGGTCGAGATGGTCTTCGCCTCGTTCTTCCCGGCCTTACTCGTGTCGGGCTCGGGCTCGTGCGGCACCGCGCCGGTCGTCGGCCCCATCTGCGCGCCCGTGCCGTTCTGGAGGTCGGCGCGGGCGCCGAGCCACCTCTGGTCGTAGCCGAAGAACAGCTCGAACGGAGAGCGCACGAGATCGGCATCGGCCGCGATCGCGATCGCCGGTGTCGGTGTACGGACCACGGGAATGGTCGCGGGCAGCACGTAGGGCGCCCACGTGTCGCCCGCCCCCTTCGTCACTCCGTACTGGGCGTACATCGCGTCGTTCTCGAGCACGAGCAACGAGGTGTGGCGCGACAACAAGAAGTATTTCTTGCCGAGTGCCACGACCTCGCGGCGAATCTGTTCGTCGCGCGCTTCACGCGCGTCCGCTCCACCGGTCACGGCATCGTGCTTCGCGAGTAGCCGCGCCGCGATGTGACGCTCCGCCCACAACCGCGGGAGATACCCGGCATGGGGCCCGACGTTGGCGGGTGCGGCACCGACCGCGATCGTCTGCTTCCACGGCGCACCATCGAGTGTGCCCGCGAGCTCCACAGCGGTCGGCGCGGTCGGCGCGGTCGGCGCGGTCGGGCCGAGCTTCGCCACGAGCTCGAGCTCTTCGCCATCGGCGAGCTGCGGCGCAGCGAGATAGGTGGTCGCCTCGATCGGGCCACTCGCGCCGACGAGCGCTGCCGTCAGCCCCGTGACGCGAGAGGTGTGGAGTGCCGCCACGAGATCGAACGCGCGCCAGCCGAGGTCATCGGCAAGATCCATCGTCGTCGCGTAGCCGCCAGTCGCCGCGGCGAGACCGCCGAGCATCTGGGTATCGGGGCCATCACCGACCCCGACCCCGATGAAGTGCGCCTTGCCCACGATCTCGGCACGCAGCGCATCGAGGGTGCGCGCGCCGGTCGTGACCATACCGTCGCCGAGATAGACGATCATCGCGGAGTCCGCATCCACCCCCGCGAGTTGCTGCGTCGCGGCGGCGAGCGCCGCTTCGAAATCGGTCGCACCAACGCCGCCCTCGTGATCGAGGCGCTCGCGCAACGCGCGATGATCGACATCCATCACGCGGGTCGGCGCGAGCTTGGTGCGTGCCTGAACATCGAATGCGATCACGCTGACCTGGTCGTTCTCGTCGAGCTCCTTGACCAGCGCCTCGACGAGGTCGCGCTGCGCGTGGAGCTCGGGCGTGCCGCGCGATGCCGAGACGTCGTCGAGGATCACCCACGCCCGCGGCTTGTACGGCTTCGCGGTCTTCGCGAGCTCGATCGGTGCGCGCACCATCACGAAGTGATCGCCACCATCGTCAGCGGTCGCCACCGCGGTCGCGTGGCGCGGATCGCGGACGTGGAGCACGAACGAATCGCCGAGCTTCTCGTTGGTGCGGTGGAGCTTCACGATCGCATCTTCCCCACTGCGCTCGGTCGCGATCTGATGGCTCGTCGATACGAGCTCGCAGTTCGCGCAGTTCTTGATCCGCACGTTGACGTCGAACGCGCCGACGCGCTCGTCGACCTCGGGCAGCGGCACGGTCACGGTGTAGTCGTCGTACAGCTTCGGCAGGCTCTCCGTGTAGGCGAGCATCAACCGCTTGTCCTCGTTGGCCTTGAGCGGATAGACCTTGAGCGAGAGCCGGCCGGTGCCCGCCCACTCGAGCAGCGCCGGATCGACGCGGCGATACACGAGCTCTTCATAGATCCGGCGCGCGCGCATGCGCTCGACGACCGCCGACTCGGTCAGCTTGCCATCGACGTACATCGCGAGGCGCTGGAGCGCGGCAGTGGGCGGAATCGCGAACCGATATACGCCTTCGAGATCCTGCGGTGCGTTGTTGTGGAACGTCTGATCGAGCGCGACGCGCGCGACCTGATCCTCGACGGTGATGTCGAGTGTGAGCTGCTTGATCGGCAGCGGATACTCGTCGCCCCACGGTGGGTGCGAACGCACACCCGGGTCGCGAGCGAACAGCGTGCCGTGATGCACCGGCAGCGCGTGTGCTTCGCTGCTGCGCGCTTGCTGCGCCCACGCCACGAGGTGCGAGAGCCGCGGTGCTGGACCACGCACGGGTGCGTGACCCGGCGCCGCGATCGCTTGCTCGCCCGCGTGCAGCACGACGTCGCCATCGGGCGACGCGAGCTTGACCTCGCCGCGGATCACCGCCGCGGTGGTCTGGTCGGCCGCGCCGTCGACTACGAACCGGGTGCCGAGCACCTGGATCTGACCGTGCGCGGTCTCGACGGTAAACGTGCCTTTGCCGGGCGAGACATCGAGCAGCGCCGCACCTTCGATCCGCACCGAGCGCGGCCCCAGGACGCTGACCTTCGTTCCCGGCGCGGCGACATACGTGGTGCCATCGGCGAGCTTCTGTTCGCCATCACCGAGTCGAGCCACGGGCACATCGGCGTGATCGATCAGGTGCACAGCGATCGCGGCAACCCCCGCGGCGGCCGCGAGCCCGAAGCCGGCGGCATACAGGGGCGTGCGAGCCTTGATCTTGGCCGGTGCTGCCGCGACCGCGAACTTCTCGACGAGCCCGTCGCGAATCCGCGTACGCGCGGCGGCATCGATCTTCGGCGCCTCGCCGCCGGTCGTGATCAGGTCGCCGACGTTCTGCTCGAGAACATCTTCTTGGTCGTTGCTCATACAGCCTCCGAGAAGTGGGCCGACAGCGTCGCGAACGTGTCGCGAAACGCGCGGCGAGCCCGTGCGAGAAGTGATTTGGTGGCGTCGACCGAGATCCCGAGCTCGCCCGCGAGCGTCTCGAGGCTCTCGCCATCGACGTACTTGCGCGTCAGCGCGCTGCGATACTGGTCCGGCAGGTTCGCGATGGCCATGTGGACGAGGTCGCGGGTCTCGGCGCGCTCGAGCACGTCGCCGGGCAGTGGCCGTTTTGCCATCGCCGCGAACGTCTGCGCGAGGGTCGCGTCGATCCGATCCCAGGTCTCGAGCAGCTGATCTGCGCGGCGATGTTCGCGCAGATGATCGCGGATCACGTTGCGCGAGAGAACCGCGAGCCAGCTGCTCTCCGAGCCGCGTTTCGGATCATAATCCGTGGTCCGCGCGAGCGCCTTCGCGAACGTCTCCTGCACCACGTCTTCTGCGAGCGCCGTGTCCCGGCCGACCCGGAAGAACACGAATGCGTACAGGCCATCGACGTTCGCGTCGTAGAATCGCTGGATCGCGGCGCGGTCTCCTGCTTGCGCAGCATGTAGGACACGTGGCCCTCCACTGCTTGCGGATCGAAACAGGCGTGCGAATAAGGTCATGCTGTTTGCATGTGTCAGTGGCCTCGTAAGAGGTGTCGATTATTCGTGGTTCCAAGGGTTCCAGGAAGTTACATTGCGTCTATTCGCGCTTCAGCCAGATCCAGGCTGTAGATGCGATCGCGGTCGTCCGCACCGTCGGGTTCGATGTTCCCGCGAGGAAGATGACCTCCGGCATCCAGCGCGGAACACCACGCGAGATCGAGCGCATCTCGAAACTAGAACCAGAGACGAACGCCTTGATGTCGCTGGACCTGATCCTCGTCGGCGCGGAACTCGAGGAAGTATGGGCAGGACGCACCGCGTTCGACGTACAAGGACGACGAATGATCGTCGTCTCTCGAGACGGGCTTGCTAGGATGAAGCGGATCGCTGGACGTCCGCAAGATCTGGTGGAGCTAGCGAAGCCAGAAGGAACGAACGCGGATGAAGGTGAATCCTGAACCCATCGATATGTCGCCGCCTGCTCTCGCCCTTCGTCTCGAGCAGATGCGAGCGTTGTACAAGTTGATGGTCCACCTCGGGGGCGCCAAGCCGATCGAGCCACTTCGTTCAAGTGGCAGCAGCGCGCGATAGAGGAGTGACCATGCTCGCGGTGATCTCCGACGTATACGCCGGCCTACCGTGCTGCGCGGCGCTGCTCGCGAATCCGAGTGCACGCCTACCGTAGCGCTGGTACTGCGACACCAGGCAGCCGAGGGTTGTGCATCGGTCTCGCTCCTGCAGCATGCTGTTTGCATATGCCCAGCACGTGGTGAAGGTGTCGAACAGCTCGAACGCGGCAGACCCGGCAACGATTTCGGACGTTTCGAAGTCCTGACGGTATGCGGATCTTGCCCACCGCACTCGTGGCCTCGGCCGTGATCCACGGCGGAGCGATCGCGTGGGCGCTGGCACACAAGATCGAGGCTCCGAAGGTAGTTAGCGAGCCCACCACCGTCGAAATCTTCGTGGCCGGGCCCGATCCGACACCGATCGACGTCGCGTTGCTCGATCGCCACACTGTGGTCCCGGATCCCGTCGCGGTCGAGCCCCACGAATCGCCCGTGACGGTTCGGCACCCGGCCCGTGCCCAGACCTCTCAGATCTCGACCGCCACCACGAAGCCACCCCCGGAGCTGCCACCGGCGGCCGCCGCGCCGCACTCCCCCTTCATGGGGATGCGCGACCACGACAAGAAGCCCGAGCCCACCGGGCTGTCGGGCAGCTTCGTGGACGACTTTCTGGCGCACTCCAAGCCGCTCCAACCCAAGTCGATCGCGAGCGAACAGATCCACGACGACCTCGCGAACGGCGAGGACCACCTCCACGATCCGCGGTGGATCGCGAACCACTCGAGTGAAGACGTCGCGGCCGAACGGCAGCGCACGTTGATCGCGCGACAGGATCGAGATGGTCACGAGATCCAGCAGAAGGGCACCGGCTACGCAGCGAACCACGCGGTGTTCAACGGGCAGATCGAAGCGGACGGCACGGCGCACATCGAGAAGAAGCGCCGCTACGACCCGACCGAGATCATCATGAACCGCCACAACATCGATCCGTACGCTTCGAACAAGCTGCGCATGCTCGATGACACGCGCGAGGAGCGCTACGAGATCGGCAAGGCGTACAAGAAGAAGCAGCTCGCAAACTCCGCGGTGATCGCGCAGAAAAACCTCGCGTATCTGTCGGCGCGGACGACCGATCCGAAGGAGCGCAAGGAAGCGCTGTTCGAGATGTGGGACGAGTGCGCGGAGACTGGCTCCGCGGAGCTCGTCGCGGGCGGCACCGCGGCGCGCACCATGATCGTGGGCTTCATCAAGGGCCGCATGACCGGGCCGTTCGCGTACTCGACCGCGGAGCTCGCCGCGTTCAACGCGAAGAAGAAGTCCAGCGAGACCTTCGCACCGTACGCTGATTGATCGTACCGTCGAGCGATGCCGACCTGGGCGCAGCTCAAGGACTACGCACGAGCGACCTACACGCTCGACGACGACGGCGAGGACGACTTCTCGCTGATCTTCGAGTTCCAGACCGGGCGGACCCAGAAGATCGCGATCACGCGGTTCGACGCGTTCGACAAGGACTGGATCGAGCTGCGCTCCTACGTCTGCAAGGGCAGCCAGCTGGACAAGGAGGTCGCGCTGCGCAAGAACGAGGACTTCGCGATCGGTGCGCTCGCTCTCGACGAGGAAGGCGACTACTGCTTGGTCTACTCGATCCCGCTCGATACGATGGACCCGAGCGAGTTCGAGATTCCACTGCACGCCCTCGCCCACGTCGCCGACGAGCTGGAGGCGCACTACGCAGCGTCTGACGAGTTCTGACGTGCTAAGCATCGCCCATGGCGAGCGCTGACACCGGACCGCTGCTCGGCGGTCGGTTTCGTCTCGGCAAGCCACTCGGCAAGGGCTCGCAAGGCGAGCTGTTCTTCGCCACCGATACGAAGGCCAAGGGCGCCGACGCGACCGAGGTCGTCGTCAAGCGGCTCACGCCGCGCGGGACCTGGAAATCATTCGAGCTGTTCGAGCGTGAAGCGAAGGTCCTCTCGCAGCTCCGTCACGCTGGCGTGCCGCGCCACTACGCGACGATCGAGGAGCCGCCGGGCACGTTCAACCTCGTCATGCAGTTCGTGCCGGGCGAGAACCTGCGCGAGCTCGCGCAGCGTCGTCGGCTCTCCGAGGTCGAGCTCCGCGATATCCTGATCCGTTGCCTCGAGATCCTCGATTATCTCCACACGCGAGCACCACCGGTGATCCATCGCGACATCAAGCCTTCGAACATCGTCCGCAGCGCGGACGGTCGGTGCTCGCTCGTCGATTTCGGCGGCGTACTCGACAACACGCGCGACAAGGGGGGATCGACGATCGTCGGCACGTTCGGCTACATGGCGCCCGAGCAGCTCCACGGTCAGGTCATGCCCGCCGCCGACATCTACTCGCTCGGCGCGACGATGGTCGCCTTGGCCGGCGGCATCGAGCCCGAGGATGTGCCGCGCAAGGGCCTGCGCATGGACCTCGCGAAGGCGCTGCCATCGCTCGAGCCCACGTTTCGTCACGTGCTCGAGGAGATGACCGAGACCGATCCAGACAAGCGCCCGCAGCGCGCGCGCGACGTCGTCGCGTTGCTCGCGAAGGCCAAGCCCGCACGCACCGCACGCGACGAACGCACCGAGCGCGCTCTCACGCGCCAACCGACCCAGGAGCTAGGACCTCGCAAGCTGTTCGGCGATGTCCAGGAGCCGCTCGGCACGCTGCTGCGGATCGGCGTGCTCGGGTTCGGCGCGGGTGGCTGGGCCGGCATGATGGGCATCCGGCTCTCCCTCGCGATCGTCATCGGCATCGCGTCGGTGTTCGCCTTCCCGGCGCGCACGCGATTGCGTGGCGTCGGCAAGGAGCTCGATACGATGTTATCGGAGGGCCAAGGTGGCTTCGTGGATATGATGAAGGGCGCGATGGCGCGCCGATCCTAGCGGTGCTGCAGAACTGTCACAGTCCGGCTCCGCGCGCCGCGTAAAGCCGCAGACTTGCGAGCGTCGCGATCTGGAAGATCCGGGCATGAAAGCTGCTCGTGGTC
This sequence comes from Kofleriaceae bacterium, assembly GCA_043780895.1. Lineage (GTDB taxonomy): Bacteria > Myxococcota_A > Polyangia > Haliangiales > Haliangiaceae > JABFXX01. The sequence goes on from JAYWCI010000173.1 coordinate 38,804, forward strand.
GAGTTCATGGGCTCGACGATCCACACGCAGCAACGTCGCAAGCGTCGTCTCTCCACCGTCACGTTGATCCCGAAGGCGATGCCAAACGCGTCCGCGATCCAGAAGTGTGCTCAGCTCGGTTCGCGGCGGCGCAACGTGATCACTGCGACTTCGGCGGCGGTGCCTTCGCCTGCTCGGCGGCGTACGCCCGAGAAGCCGACTCCCGGCGTGACGTAGAGCGTCGTACGTTCGCCGAGCGCGAACGTGCCGCGGCGATAGTTCATCCCGACCTTCTTCATGATCCGGTCGGTGATGCCCTTGATGTAGATCTGGCCGCCGTGCGTGTGGCCCGAGAGCACCAGGTCGGCATCGCGCGCAGCGATCGCGGGCGCGCGGTCCGGGGCATGGCACAGCACGATCCGCGTCATGGGCTTGACGCCGCGAAACGCCGCGTCGAGATCATCGTGGCGCGTGATGGGATCGTCGACTCCGATCACCGCGAGCGGCGCGCCGCGTACGGTTGCGACCGTGTGCTGGTTGCGGAGCACCTCGTAGCCATCGCGCTCGAGGGCATGCGTGACGCCTGCGCCCCATGTGAAATAGTCGTGGTTACCGAGTACCGCGACCACGCGCGGCGCGGCCAGGCCAGCCAGCTGATCGCCCGCGAGCTCGGCTTCGTGGCGGCGCCAGTTCACGTAATCGCCGGTCAGCGCGATCAGGTCCGGCTGGGCGGCATTCGCGACGTCGATCGCGGCCCGGACATGTTCGGCCGGGGTCATGTGACCGACGTGGATGTCGGAGAGCTGGGCGATCCGCACCCCATCGTGGCGAGGGTCGAGGTTCACCACGTGGACCTCGAGGTGGTTCACCCGGGGAGGTACGACCGCCATCGCGCCACTGTGGCCGCGCAACCCCATGTTGTCACGTGGAATAGATCGGCACGTCGAGAGGGTTGGATCGCATTGCAGCGGGATGCATCCAATGACAGCATTAGCTCCCATGGCAGGCACTGCTCGGCCTTCCGCGCTCGATGACGGGCGCGTGCCCTGTCCTCTGTGTGGCGGTCTCGTCCATCCGGTCGCCGGTCGCTGCAAGCATTGCAAGCAGGACCTCGCGCCGCTTCGCACCGGTCGCGAAGCCGCACACGCACCCCTACCGTCTCTTCACAGGGGTGGGGTCGCGAACCCGATGCCCGGGAGGATCCACACGATCGCACCGCACCCGTTCGCGGTGCCCGCAGCGCGCCCGGCGCTCGGCTCGGGTCCCGTGTTGCCACCGCGGGTGACCGGTCGATCACGCGCGGTCGAACCCGAGCGGTCGGCGTGGAAGAGCTGGCCGATGCTGGTCATCGTGCTCGCGTCCGCCGCGATCATCGTCGCACTCGTGATGATGGTGTGGCCGCCATCTGCTGATGCAGGCAAGCACGGGGTCGTGCAGCCTCCCGCGCCGGAGCGCATGAGCACCGATCCACTACCTCCCGCCGGTGCCGGCAATGCCAACGGTGCCGATCCGTGGGGCGGCCATAGCCAGGCCGATCCGGCGCCACCGCCCCGCGCGACGCCCGATCCGCTGCCGCACGCACCGCTGCCGGATAATCAGGCCGCGCCGAACCAAGATCCGTTCGCGGGTGGTGGGCTCGGCCTCGGCGGCAAGTCGACCGACGTGATGTTCGCGGCGATGGAGCACGCGTGCACCCGCGCGAAGAGCTGCCCGAACAGCGACGACACGCTGACCTCGATCTGCGATTCACTCGCGCTGTTCCCGCACAACGCCGCGCCGAACTGCGACGCCGCGAAGCGCTGCTTCGATGCGATCGACAAGCTCGATTGCGATGCCGGTATCAGCTCGAGTCCGATGGGCGTGGTGACGACGGTCCAGGACTGCACGAGAGCACTCACCGCCTGCTAGGCTGCGAGCGTGACGATCGCTCGCATTCCGTTCGAGATCATTCGCGACCCCGCTGCGATGCGCGCGCGGGTCGAAGACTTTCGACGCGATGGTCGCGTGATCGCGGTCGTCCCGACGATGGGTGCACTTCACGTGGGTCACCTCGAGTTGTTGCGCAATGCGCGCAAGCGCGCCGACATCGTGATCCTCACGATCTTCGTCAACCCGACCCAGTTCGGTCCGAACGAGGACCTCGCGAAATATCCGCGCGACGAAGCCGGCGATCTCGAGAGGGCGCGCGCGTGCGGGCTCGATCTCGCGTTCTGTCCCGATGCGAGCGCGATGTATCCCGCGGGGGCGCAGACGTTCGTCGAGGTTCGCGAGCTCCAGAAGCCGCTGTGCGGTGCGAGCCGCCCCGGTCACTTCGCCGGCGTCGCCACGATCGTCGCGAAGCTGTTCCACATCACGAAGCCGCACGTCGCGGTGTTCGGCGAGAAGGACTACCAGCAACTCGCGGTGATTCGCCGGATGGTGCGCGACCTCGATTTCGGGATCGAGATCGTGTCGCAGCCGATCATGCGCGAAGCCGACGGGCTCGCGATGTCGTCGCGCAATGCGTACCTCACGGCCGAGGGTCGGCAGACCGCGCTCGGGTTGTCGCGCGGGCTCGCCGCGGCCGAAGGGCTCGTGAAGGGCGGCGAGCGCGATGCGGGCACGCTCGTCGCAGCCGCGACCGCACAGCTCGCAGGAGCGCGGATCGACTACGTCGAGCTTCGCGATGCGACCGAGCTGTCGCCGGTGACCACGCTCGAGGGACCCGCGGTGCTCGCGATCGCGGCGTTCGTCGGCACGACCCGGTTGATCGATAACCGCGTCCTTACCTCGTGATGCTCGTGCTGCGCGACGAGAGGTCGCGCAGCTCCCGGACCTCGCGACGCTCGATCGGCTCGGCGTCAAGCAGCTCGAGATCGATCCATACTGCGCCCACGCACTCGTTGCGGAGCGCACCGTCGCGCACCAGTCGTTCATCGTGAACCGCGCCTCAGCACCGCCGCTCGTCGATCCGCCCTCGATTCGCGCGCCGCGTCCAGCTATCTCGGGCCGCCGGCGACGGTCGACGTTCCGGGCCCGCGTGGCTACGTGACGGCCTAGGCCGCGCGCGCGGTCGACGACAGTCTCGAGATCGACGACAGCTTCGCTGCGAGCCCGTCGCGATAGAACCGACGGAGATGGCCGAGCATCTCGGGGATCCGGCGCCGCGCCACGAACTCGGTCTCGAGAAACGCGGCGTAGCGATTCGCGTTGTCGTTCGCCGCGCGATAGCGATCGCGCTCGTCGGCATCGAGGTCATCGTCGTACAGCGGCTCCGCGAACAATCGTTTTCGCCACTCGGCGCTCTGGCGTTGCTCCGGATCGGTCACCAGCAAGCACGTCACGTACTTGTCGACCTCCGCCTGGAGCTCGAGCTCGAGCTGGCTGACCGGGCGCTCGGCGCGCGCGCAGCACACCGCATAGATGAAGTGGCTCACCCCTTCGACGACGAGCAAGAAGTCTCCGAGGTTGTGATCGCCGAGCTGGTCGCTCGGATCGTGTTGCGCGAGGTTCGCGAGCGCGTGCGGATCGACGAACAAGGCGAGCGACATCTCGCCACCTTCCTCGACGCACAACAGTTGCTCGCGCGGGCGCCGCTCGCCGACCAAGCCATCGCGCGTCGGCGCGTCGATCATGAAGTCCTCGACCGCGACATCGGTCGCGACGCGATAGAGGTCTTCGAGACCGCGTTGGACGCGGCCCGTGCAGCTCACTGAATGACCCGGCTACCGTCGACCAGCACGCCGAGGGTGCGGAGCTTCTTCTCGATCCACTCGTCGCGCGTGCGGAGCCAGATCTCGTAGAGCTTCGAGACATCATTCGTGGCGAAATCGGACTGCTTGCGGATCTCGCCGATCACATCGACGAACCGCGGAAAGTTCGCAGCGAGCTCTTCATAGACCTCGGTCAACGACGTGCCGCGACCACACGACCGGGCGAGCTGGGCATACGCGCTCTGGCCGATACCCACGTAGTAGTCGACATCGACCAGCGAGCGGGATAGCGACTCGGCGAAGAACCCAGCAACATAGAGCGAGGTGTCGCCGACCTGCTTCAAGGTCTTCACGCGCTCCGGACCGCTCGTCGCGACCTCGACCAGCTTGAGGCCGAGCGGCTCGTCCGTCAGCCGCGTCTGATGCATCTCTCCAAGCAGCCCCACGAGGTACCAGCTGGCCGGCTCCGAGGCCTCTACCTCGGTCACATGCAGCGCCTCGGTCACGACCTCCCGGAAGTACTCATCGACGGAAGTAGCCAG
>JAYWCI010000174.1:0-7154 GCA_043780895.1 Kofleriaceae bacterium
CGACGGGCACCGCGCTACCCGTCGCGTCGCTCGCCACGTCGCTCGAGGACGCCGAGGACGCCGAGGACGCCGAGGACGCCGAGGACGCCGAGGACGCCGAGCTCGCACGATCGATCGCGTGGTTCTCGCAGGTCGCCGGCACTCCGGCGGGTCCCGATGACGAGCTCGCACAGCTCGGCGGTGATTCGCTCGCGCGCGTGGCGCTGCTCGTCGAGATCGAGCGGGCAGGGTGGCACCTCGAGCACGCCGAGTTGCCGGTGCCGCTGACTGCCGCGCGGCTCGCGGCCCTGTTGCGCACGCGGATCCCGGACACGGCGGCAGAAACGCCCGATCCCGGCGATCCCGGCGATCCCGGCGATCCTAGCGCGCTGCCACCGCGCGGCTCGGTCAGCGATTTTCAGCGCGTGATGGTGCTCGACAGCCTCGCGAACCCGAACACCCCGATGTGGCTCGAGCAGCTCTCGTTCACGCTGCTCGAACCGATCGATCCTGCTCGGTTCGCGGCGGCGTGGCGCGCCGAGGTGGCCGCGCAGCCCGCGCTCCGCACGCGCTTCGTCACCCGGCCCGAGGTGCGCCAGATGATCGAGCCGACGATCGATTTCGCGCCGACCCACCTCGCGCTCGAGACGCTCGATCTCGCGGCGTATCGCGTCCGCGTGCGCGCCGAGGAGTGGACCCGGATCTCGCGCGTGTTCGCGCTCGATCGCGCGCCACTGTTCGAGGTTTGCTTGCTCACCGGCGCGCAGCGCAGTGACCTCGTGTTCACGTATCACCACGCGATCCTCGACGGCGAATCAGCGCGTCGGGTCGTCCGCGACGTGCTCGCGCGCTACGCGGGACAGCACGTTGTCGGCGGCGTCGGGCCGGCGGCGGCCCGCGCCCCGGTTCGATCCGAGGCGCTCGTTCGCCGGCTCGCGGGTCACGTGCCGACGCTGCCCGCGCCTCCGCCACGTACGACCGGGATGGGCGATGTCGGCTGGCGCCTGTTCCATCGCCTGCTCGCGCTGCGCACGTGGCTCGCGCGTCGTCGCGTACGTCGCCAGCGCAGGCGGCTCCCCGCGGGCTACGAACCGGCCGTGTTCGCCGGCGGCGATCTGACGAGCCAGCCGTTACCGGGCGTACTCGACAGAGCGATCGCTGCGTGGTCGCGCGACCGCGGTGTCACGCCGATCGCCGTGTGGGCGACCGCGTTTGCGTTGCATCTCTCACGCGAGCGTCACACCCGCGATGTCGTATTCGGGGTCGTGGTCTCGGGTCGCGATGGCCGGACCGCGACGACGGTAGGCATGCTCGCGAACTGCCTGCCCCTGCGCACGGTGCTCGCGCCGAGCGCGTCGCTCGAGGCCACGGTTCGCGAGGTCAACGCGGCGCTCGGCGAGCTCGATGCCGCGGCGCGGACGCCGTTGCTCGGGCTCGGCATCGCACCGTCGACGTTTCTCGACACGCTGTTCACCGCCTTGCGGTTCGCGCCAGCGACGGCCGCGCTGGCGGTCGAGAGCGGGCGTGGCATGACGATGGCGAGCCCGCACACCGCGCTCGTGATCTCGCGGAGCGAGCTCGCGATCGGCGCGAACCAGTTCCATCGCACGGATCGGATCCGGCGCGACGTGCTCGCGCTTGTCGATCGCATGCTCGCCGGCCCCGCGGACGCGGTGGCGAGCGTGCTCGACCGGCCGGTGCACGAAGGCGGCATCGGCATCGCGCAACCCGCGCTGAGTTGACAGCCCCGGGCAGCGTGACTACCCAGGAGCGATGCTTTGGTCGGTGCGAAGGTTTGCCCTGCGCGTGGGTGTGTTGGTCCTGCTCGTCGCCGGTGTGTTCGCGACCCACCTCGCCGTCGCCAAGCCGCGGCTGCCGTTCGTCGTACTTGCATCGATCGAGCGCGCGTTCTCGCAACCTCAGAAGCTAACGATCCTCGATGTCTTGAACCGGTACGAGGCGGACCTCCTGGTCGCGTGCGATGCCGCCAGCGAGTCGCTCGATCGTGCGCTCGCGGGGCTCGGGTCGCTGACCCTGGAGCGTCGCGCCGCGGCATACCTCGTGACGATGAAGCATCTCGAGCTCGCCCGCGGCGACCTCGCGCACGCCCCGACCGCCGAAGAATTCACCGAGTACGATGCGACCTGCGAACGCCTGCGCGATGTACGCCGGCGGCTGGCGTAGCCGCCTCTTCGAAGCGACAACCGAGTCTCGTGGTCGACGCAGTGTTCCGCCCGGGGATCAAGAAGCCCGCGTGGTTACAGTCGGCACGCGGGGTGCTGTAGGCATGGTGCATGGACACCATCGACGACCGGGAGCTCGAGACCGTCTGCGGCGGCTTTCTCGAGATGCTGCTTCCGATGATCCCGAGCCTGATCTCGGGCATCAGCGGGATGATGAACAAGGGCAAGAATCAGGACGCCGCGGCGGCGCGATCACAGGCCGCCGATCCGAGCGCCACTGTGGCGGCAGATCCGAGCGCGTTACAACCCGCCGCCGCGCGGCAGGTCGCGGCGGCAACCTCACCGGGGATGGCGCCAACCGGGTGTCGTCACGTCTCGGTGACGGTCGGCAGCTTTTAAACGAGCGACCGAATCGCGATCGGCTCGATGTAGAAGTTCGCTTGAGCGTGGGTCGACAGTACGACCAGCGGATTGCGATCGCGCTGCACGATGCCGAACCCGAGCTGACAGATCACGAGCACGCGCTCGATCGTGAGCGCGCTGATCGTGCCACTGTCGCTGATGCCCTCGTGGCCCATCCGGCACTGCTCGACGAACGTCGCCATCGAACCTCGCCAGTTCGCTCGCACGCTCGGCGTCGCTGGTTCGCCGCGGAGTGCGACGGCGCGAAACGTGTCGTAGCGAGGATCGCCGTTCTTGGCGGTCAGGAGCTCGCGGAACTTCGCGAGCACGGTCGACACGTCGAGTCGCTCGACCAGCTCGTTCGAGAGCGAGATCGAACAGCGAAACCCGTGCGCTCCAGCGTCCGCGGTGTAGTCGGCGAGCTCGACGACCTCGAACTGTTTCGGCAAAGCCATGGCGTTCTCAGCCACGGTACGCCCGTTCTCGAGGCTTGCCAGCGAAACCTTCGCCTCGGAAATCCACGTACAGAGATTCCGTTAGGGCGTGCGAAGCAGCCGCTCGATCCGGAATCGCACGCCGTTCTCGTCGAGCCGCTGATCGCCGTCCCACGGGTCGACGACGAAGCCCGCCTCGTCGAGGTTCGGGATGTGCGCATCGCAACCGCAGTGCAGCTCGACGCGCGTCAGGTAGACGTAGCGCAGCGCGGGGTGGGCGAACGCTTCGCGGTAAATCTCCGCACCGCCGACGACAAATGTCGACTCGACATCCGAGGTAGCCGCGGCGATCTCGAGCGCGGTATCGAGCGATCCGGCGACGCGCACGCCATCGGAAACGGTGAGATCGGTGCGCCGGGTGATAACGATATTCAATCGCCGCGGCAACGGCCGGCCCGCGACCTCCGCCGATTCCCAGGTCTTGCGCCCCATGATCACGGCGGCGCGCTTGCCTTCGCTCGCGACGCTCGTCACGCGCTTGAAGTGCTGGAGGTCCGACCTCAGCTTCGGCCACGGCAGCGCATTGGTCTTGCCGATGCCCCAGTCGAGATCCGCCGCGACGACGATATCGAACATCAGTTGAGCAGCGCTTCGTCCGAGCCCGACGCCGGATCCTTGGCGGTTTCGCCTTCGGGCTTGACCGGCTTCGCGGCGGCGGCGTCCAGGCGCGCCTTGTTGCGGTCCATCATGAACTGCATGACGTACGGGAAGCCGACCTGGATGCCGTTGAGCTTCGGCGCGAGCTGCGCTTGCAGCCCGAACATGATCACGGCCGCGCGCTCGACGTAGAACCAACCTTCGGGATACGCGATCGAGCGCATCAGCTCGCGCAGCTCTTCGCGCTTCATCTCCGGATCGGCGAGTTGATCGGCGATGTTCGGATCGAGCTTCGAGAAGTCCTGGATGTTGAGGTTGAGGAGCTTCTCGAAGTACTTGCGCGTCGTGCGCTCGAGCAGCTCGCGATCGCCATCGGCGGCCATGAAGCCCATCTCGTCGATGCCCTGCACGACGAGGTCGTCCTTGCGGGTCATCAGGCCCTGGAGAATGTCGAACATGCCATCGGCGAGGTTCGAGCGCAGTGGGGTGGCCGAGCCGAGATCGAGGACGACGATCCGCGCCTGACCTTCGGGCCCGCGCTGCACGAAGAAATTTCCAGGGTGCGGATCGGCATGGAAGAACCGGTCCATGAACAGCTGCTTGTAGAACACTTTGACGAGCTTCGTGGCGACGTCGTACGGGTCGAGCCCGAGCGTCTTCAACGCATCCTTCTTCGAGATCTTCACGCCGTCCATGAACGTCATCGTCATGACGGTGCGCGTGGAGTACTCGAGATAGACCTTCGGGAATAACACGTCCGGGTCGCTCGCGAAGTTCTTGCTCATGCGCTCGATCATCGCGGCCTCGTTGACGAGGTCGGTCTCTCTCTCGAGCATGTCGCCGAGTTGCTCGTGGATGCGCTCGATCTGCTGGACCGGGACGAAGTTCTTGTAGAGCTTGATCGCCCAGCCGAGCACCTTGAGATCGACCTTGATGATCGTCGCGACGCGCGGGTAGAGCACCTTGACGGCAAGCTTGGTGCCCGCGGCGTCGTGCGCCTCGTGAACTTGGCCGAGCGACGCGGCCGCGATCGGCTCGTGCGAGAACGTCTTGAACATCTGTTCCGGCGATTTGCCGAACGCCTTGAAGAACGTCTTCTTGATCGTCTTGTACGATTTCGAGGGCACGTCGTCTTGCAGCGTCTCGAGCTCTTGCACGATCTCGCGCGGCAAGAACGTCCCCATCACGGAGAGGATCTGGCCGAGCTTGATGTACACGCCGCGCAGCGACACGAAGCCGCGATACATGCGGCGCGCATTCTTGTGATGGGTCTTCTTCCACTTGTCGGACGTATCGCAGCGTGCGGGCCACAACCGAGCCCACGCGAGGGCCCAGACATAGCTCAGGAAGATGACCGCGAACACACGGGTCGCACGGACTAGGCGAATCGCGGCCCACATCGTCGGTAATTCGAGATGGTAGCATGCACGCGTGTCGGACCTCTTCGATCGCGCAGCGAGTTTCTTCCATGATCTCCAGAGCGAGATTTGCACAGCACTGGCGGACGCCGATGGGGCGCGCGAGTTCGGTGCCGACGCGTGGCAACGCCCGGGTGGCGGAGGAGGTGTCGCACGTGTCCTGGAACACGGGGCGGTGTTCGAAAAGGGCGGCGTGAACTGGTCCAACGTCGACGGCGACCTGCCAGCTGAGCTGTCAGATCACATGCCAGGCTCGGGGTCCACGTTTCGCGCGGCGGGCGTGTCACTCGTGCTGCATCCGAGCTCGCCGATGGTGCCGACCACGCATGCGAACTTCCGTTGCATCGAGAAGGGCGACACCCTCTGGTTTGGCGGCGGCGCCGACCTCACGCCCTACTACTTTTTCCGGGACGACGCCGTCCACTTCCATCAGACGCTCGCGGACGTCTGCGATCGCCACAAGCCGGTTGGCGACTACGACCGGTTCAAGACCTGGTGCGACGAGTACTTCTGGCTCCCGCATCGCAACGAGACCCGCGGTGTCGGCGGGATCTTCTTCGACTACCTCGGCACCAAGGGCGAGCCGGTCGAGCAGGTGTTCGCGATGGTCCAGGAGCTCGGGCGCGCGTTCGTGAAGGCGTACGTGCCGATCGTCGAGAAGCGCAAGCCCCTCCCGTTCGGCGAGACCGAGCGGCTGTGGCAACTGCGTCGCCGCGGCCGCTACGTCGAATTCAACTTGATCCACGATCGCGGCACGCTGTTCGGCCTGAAGACGAACGGTCGGATCGAATCGATCCTGATGTCGCTGCCGCCGCTGGTGCGGTGGGACTACGACGTCAGCCCACAGCCAGGTTCGCCGGAGGCCGAGCTCGTTGCGCAGCTGCGACCGACCTCGTGGCTTACTCGCTGAGATCGTTAAACGATCTGATTCACTAGCGATTCTGATCCCTTGATTGTCAGGGGGGAGGAGTAGGTTCCTGCGCGTGAACGGGAGTCCAAGGCTAGTAGGTACGCCTTGACGCTCCGCTACCTGTAGCGTAAGGATTTATTATGGCGAAGAAGCAGACTCGTCGCAGCATCAGTGTGAGCCGTACGACCTACGAGCGCCTCAAGGCTTTCTGCGAAGCGAACAACGTCTCGATGAGCCAGTTCGTCGAGACCCGCGTTGGCGACTTCCTGGGCGAAGGCGAAGCTCGTCCGATCGTGACGGTGACCGATGTTGTTCGTCCGAGCGCTCCGCGCGCCCTGATGCCGAGCCAGCCGGCCCCGCCCCGCCCGGCGCCGATCGCGCCGCAGGCACCGAGCCACGCGGCCGCCCCGTTTTCGGTCGCCAAATCCGAGCCTCGCCCGGCCGCTCCGACGCCGGCTCCGACCCATGCCGTGCCGATGACCTCGGCTGCCGCGCGCTTCGCCGTCGAGCCGCCGCCGCCGGTGATCAAGCAGAAGCAGCAGGAAGCCGCCCCGAAGCCGGCCGAGAAGCGTCCCGATCAGATCTTCACGTTCTGATTTGCCCCGCGCACGTTGTCGGCGCGACGCAGGCCACGGATGGCAAGGTCACTTGATCCAAGCCGCTATCAGCCTGCGTTTCGTGAAGATGAGCGGCAAGTGGCTGCAGGTCGCCGCGCAGCACTAAGTAGCTCGCCGAAAAATAGAACGGGCCCGTCAGCCGGGCCCGTTTGCTCATCTTACTCGTGGGCGCGATGCGCCGACGAGAACCGGGAGGTTATGAATTGTCCTCCAGAGAGCTTGTACAGTGACTATTCATGTCGTTCTTCCTCCCCTGGCATATAGCCAGAGCCCAGCACTTCGGCCCGCCAGCAACATTGCAGCGGATCCCGGCACTGAGCCTTCGTAATGGGCACTTCGGCCCGATTCGAGCCCTCTATTTCGCGTGATCGAAATGGTCACTACGCCTGTACTCGAACAGCCAGCAACGGCTGCAACTTGATTGTAGGTCAACTCGTCGCGATACGCCAGGGGTTCGCGATTGTTACTGTGCGAATCACCACGCCGAAGCGCTCAGAGGGCATTTCATGACCACGCAACCGTCCAAACAGCTCGACACGTTTCCGAACCCGAAG
>JAYWCI010000175.1:0-20451 GCA_043780895.1 Kofleriaceae bacterium
GACCTCGCCGCCGCGATCCGATTTGCGGGCCAGATCCAGACCAAGCGGTCGCTGATGTTCGTGATCTCGGATCTCGAGCTCGGCGGCATTCGCGCGACCGCGCTCGAAGAGCTGCAACGCGCGTTGCGCCCGGTCGCGCGCGCACACGATGTCGTGACGTTCCACGTTCGCGATCCACACGAGCGCGAGCTCCCCGATGTCGGTCTCGTCACCGTGCAAGACGCCGAGACCGGCGAGGTCGTCGCAATCGATACGTCGCGCCAACGAGTCCGCACGCGGTTCGCGGAGCGCGCACGTGAACGCACCACCGAAATCACGACGCTGTTGCGCCGAGACAACGTCGAGGTTTGCGAGATCGATACCGCCGCCTCGTACGTGCCGACACTGATGGACTTGTTCGCGGGTCGAGAACGGAGGCAACCATGACACCGAACGATATCCGCGACATTCACGGACCGATCCTTCTGTCCGTACCCCATGCATGGTGGCCATACGCGATCTCGATCGCCGCACTCCTCGCGATGGCAGCGATCGTGGTCGTCGCATTGCGCCGCATGCGCAAGCGCGCGGTTCCCGCGGACATCGCGGCGCTGACCGCGCTCGAGGCGACGCGGCCACTGATCGAAGGTGCGGATGCCGAAGGCTTCTCGACGACGGTCTCGGCCACAGTCCGCAACTACGTCGAACAAGCTTTCGAAGTTCGCGCGCCACGCCTGACCACGGAAGAGCTGCTCGCCGATCTGATGACCGACCACAGCAAGGTCGCCGCTCATCGCGACGAGCTCGCCCGATTTCTCGAATACTGCGACCTCGCGAAGTACGCGCGCTGGTCACTCACGCGCGACGACATGACCGGCATGCTCGATAGCGCCGAGATCTTCGTCCGCGCCACTGCTGGAGGATCACCATGACCCCGGTTCTCGGCAGTTTTGGCTCGCCACAATGGTTGTGGTTGCTCCTCGCGATTCCGGTACTCGCGTTCCTACGTGCTCGCCGCGGACCGCGCGCCGCTGTCACGTATGGCAGTACGCAGCTCGTGCGCGAAGTCGGGCGCACGACCCGAAGTCGCCTCGGCGGATTACTGCCCTATCTACGAATCCCCGCGATCGCTCTCTTGGTCGTCGCACTCGCTCGCCCACAGGCGCGTCATGCGAGCACGAGCGTCCAAGCAAGCGGCGTCGACATCATGCTCGCGCTCGACGTATCGGGTTCGATGGCCTCGCTCGACCTCACGCTCAAAGGTAAACCGACCGACCGGCTAGCGGTGGTCAAGGCGGTCGTCGCGAAGTTCATCGATCAACGCCCGAACGATCGCATGGGCATGATCGCATTTGCCGGCGCGCCCTACCTCGTCTCACCACTCACGCTCGACCACGATTGGCTCGAGCGCAACCTCGCACGCGTGCAACTCGGCACGATCGAGGATGGCACCGCGATCGGCTCAGCGCTGACCGCGGCCGTGAACCGGCTCCGCACGAGCGATGCGCACACCAAGATCGTCGTGCTGCTCACCGACGGCGTCAACAACACCGGCAAGGTGCAACCGATCCTCGCCGCGGAGGCGGCAGCCGCACTCGGGATCAAGGTCTACACGATCGGCGTTGGCGTCGAAGGTGAGGCGCCGATGCCGATCACCGACGAGGCCGGTCGTCGCCGCATCGTGATGACGCAGGCAGATGTCGACGAGAAGACGCTCGCGGCGATCGCGACCAAGACCAACGGTGCGTTTTTCCGCGCCACCGACACTGCTTCGCTCGAAGCGATCTACGCGCGAATCGATGCGCTCGAGAAGACCCCGCGCGAGGTCAACCACTACGAACACCACGACGAGCACTTCGCGTGGGCGCTCGTTCCCGGCCTCGCTCTCCTCGCCGGCGAGCTCGTGCTCGCATCCACCTGGCTCCGCCGCTTGCCCTGAGGAATCCCGATGATCTTCGCACAACCACATTGGCTCTTGATCGGCGCGGTCGCGTGCGCGGCACTCGTCGCGCTGATCGTTCGCGCCGAGTTCAAACGCAGGATCGGTCTCGCGCTGTTCGCGGCCGCGAGCCCCGAGACCACGACCTCGCGATCGCGACGACGGATGAGGAATCTGCTCGCCGTCGCTGGCGTCGGGCTCACATTCGTCGCACTCGCACGTCCACTCGGCGGATATCACCTCGAACAGCGTCCGCATCAGGGCGTCGATCTGATGTTCGCCGTCGACACGTCGAAGAGCATGCGCGCGACCGACCTGCGCCCGGATCGACTGACCCGCGCCAAGCTCGCGGTCGCCGACCTCGTGCGCAAGTTCGATGGCGATCGGCTCGGCTTGATCGCCTTTGCGGGCGACGCGTTCGTGCAGGCACCGATGACGGTCGATCGCACGGTGTTCCTCGAGTCGCTCGACGCGCTCGATACCGATGTCATTCCTAAAGGTGGCACCGACATCGCGTCGGCGATCCGCGCCGCGGAACAGGCGATGGGCAGCGAACCGGATCACAAGAAGGTCCTGATCATCCTCAGCGACGGCGAAGACCTCGCTGGCGATGTAGTCGCGACGGCGAAGCAGGCCGCGAATGATGGCTTGACCATCTTCACGGTCGGCGTTGGAAGCGCTACCGGCTCGCTGATCGAAATCCCCGACGGCACCGGTCACCCCGAGCTCGTGCGCGACGAGGCTGGCCAACCGGTGCGCTCGCATCTCGACGAGCCGACGTTGCGCAGCATCGCGCAGGTTACGGGCGGCGCCTATCAAGCGCTCGGTGCGGATGGCCATGGTCTCGAGACGTTGTACGCGAGTGCGAAGGCGAAGTTGCCGGTGACCTCGAGCGCCGGAACCGAGCGCAAGGTGTTCACCGAGCGCTTCCAGATTCCGCTCGCCCTCGCGATCGCATGTTTCGTGCTCGAGCTTGCGATCGGAGACCACAAGCGTCGCCGGAATCGCGGTGCGGCTGCGATGGCGTCGGTGGGGCTCGCATTCCTGCTGATTCCCCGAATCGCTGCGGCAGGTAATCCAGTCACGACCTACAACTCCGCGACCGAGACATATCGCAAACACGACTTCGCAGCCGCCCAGAAAGGGTTCGAGGACGCGCTCCATACGCAGAACGTCGCGCAGCAAGCTGCGTCTTACTACGACCTCGGAAACACACACTATCGCGTGGGCGAGGCGTCCCTCGCGAAGAAGGATCGCGACGCGACGATCGCGACGTGGAAGAGCGCCCTCGCCTCCTACGATGCTGCGCTCGCGCTGACGCCCTACGACGCGGACGCGTGGTTCAACCGCAACTTCGTCGCGACCAAGCTCGCCGCGCTCGAGCAACAGAAGAAGCAGGAGCAGCAAACAAAACAGCAGCAGAGCAAGAACGACCAGAAGCAGGATCAGAAGGACAAACAGAACGGCCAGGGCCAACCGCCCGAAGACCAACCGGGCCAGCCCAAAGATCAGAAAGGCCAAGGCCAGCCCAAGGATCAGAACGGCAAGCAGGCCAACAACCAAGGCCAGCCCAAAGATCAGAAGGGCCAGGGCCAACCCGAAGATCAGAACGGCAAGCAGGCCAACAACCAAGGCCAGCCCAAAGATCAGAAGGGCCCGGGCCAACCCGAAGACCAGAAAGGCCAAGGCCAGCCTAAAGATCAGAACGGCCAACAGCCCGCGCCGGATGCAGCACAGAAGGCCGAAGCGGCAGCGCAGAAGCCGAGCACTCCAGCGGCGCGTGCCGCCGAGGCGAAGGCCAAGGCCGATGCGGCAGCGATTGCGGCGGCCGATGTCAAGCGCAGCGCCGCCGGCGAGCTCACGCACGGTGAAGCGGTGCAGCTGCTCGACTCCGTCGAGGGCGATCTCAAGCCGATGGCGATCCGCGGCCGCACGAGTCATCTGACCGAAACCACGAAGACCAAGGATTGGTGATCGACATGCAACGTCAGACTATGGCAGCGCTCCTCACATCATTCGCACTCACTGCCGCCGCGAGCTCGGCGTTCGCGAGCGCCCGCGCCGAGCTCCAACCCGCGAACGGCTTGGTCGCCGGCGTCCCCGGTCGACTCTCGATCACCACAGATCGCAGCGACCGACCGCCGGCACCTCCGCAGATCACCGGAGCCACGATCCGGTTGAGCGGTCAGATGACCGAGTCCTCGTCGATCAACGGCGCCGTCACGAACAGCAACACGTTCGTCTACACGATCGTTGCCGACCACGCCGGTAGTCTCGATATTCCAGCGATCGCGGTCGGCGGTGATACCACCGAGCCGATCCACGCGACGGTCGCAACGGGGTCCGCCACAGCGACCACACCTCCCGCAAGCGCGGAGTCGAGCCACGCGTTCTTGACGATGGACATGCCGGCGCACGCGCTCGTCGTCGGCCAGGTCGCACCGATCAAGATCCACGCGTACTTTCGCGGCGGCACGTCGGCGAGCCTCGAGGGTGCTCCGCATGTCACGTCCAATGCGTTCACGCTCGCAAACCTTTCCGACAAACCGGCACAGGCGCAGGTCGAGCTGCGCGGCGAGCCGTATCTCGAAGCGACGTGGACTGCACAGCTCTCGCCGATGAAGCCGACCACGGCGAAGCTCGTCGTCGAGTTGCCCGTCGAGCTTGCCTATCGCGACGCGCCACAACGGCGAGCGCCGACCGCGGATCCCTTCGACTCGATGGTCGGTGACGATCCGTTCGCGGACATGGATTCGATGTTCGATGTCGGGCCGATGCAGCGCCGCAATGTCACGCTGCGTGCGACCTCAGGCGTGCTCGCGGTCGCCGAGCTGCCGACGCAAGGCCAACCCGCTGGCTTTGCTGGCGCGGTCGGCCACTTCGATCTCGCGGCCGATCCGCTCGCGGGTGAACCACGGGTTGGCGAACCGCTGACGATCACCGCCCACGTGACCGGCAGCGGCAACTTCGATCGCGTCGCGATGGATGGTGTCCCCGAGGCGGCCGAGCTCCACACGTATCCGGCGAAGGGCATGTTCTCCGCGGCGACCAATACGAAGACGTTCACGCAGACCGTGGTGCCGACCCGCGCTGGCGACGTCGTGATCCCGGCGCTCGTGCTCGCGTACTACGATCCGACAACGCATGCGTATCGCTCGAGTGCGACAGCGCCGGTCACCCTTCACGTGGCCGCGGCGATCGGTGGCACCGCCGATCCAGGTCTCGCCGCACGTGCCCAGGTCGCGGCCCCGCTTCACATCTCTACGGAGGCCACGCACTCGACGCTGCAACCACTGATCCGGCAAGCCTGGTTCTGGTGGCTGCCCGCCAGCATCATCGCGATGACCGCGCTCCTCGTCGCGATCGCATGGTGGCAACGAAGTCCGCGCATCGCTCAGGTTCTCCACGCCCGACGAATCGACCGAGCAGTGGCGCGCGCCGAGGCCGCGATGGATCGCGCGGCTCGCGATGGCAATCGAGCAGAGTTTTTCGGTGCTGCTCGTACCGCGTTGCAAACTCGCCTCGCAGGGACGTGGCAAATCGCTCCCGAGGCAATCACCGCGCACGACGTCAATGATCGGCTCGGCTCCGAGGGTGCGTCGATCCGAGCAGTGCTCGAGCGCGCAGACGGCCTCGACTACGGGCGCCCGACCCTCCCCGACGAACCACTCGAGCACTGGAACACGATCGTCCACACCGAGCTCTCACACCTGGAGACCCTATGACCCGTCACCCCATCGCCGTATCTCTCGTGTTGCTCGCGGCCTTTACCGCACCCGCCCTCGCGGATCCCGCGGCACCAACGACGAACGAGCTCGAGCACGTGATCAGCCACGATGGCTGGTCCGCCGATATGCTGTTCCAGCTCGGCACCGCATACGCGAGCTCCGGCCATCCCGGTCGAGCGGTGCTCGCCTACGAGCGTGCGCAGCTACTCGCTCCGCGCGATGCAGCGATCCGCGCCGAGCTCTCGAAAACACGCGACGCAGCCGGCATCGCTGCACCACCATCGACCGAGCTGCACGCGGCGCTCGGTCGACTCTCGAGCGACGAATGGGCGTGGCTGTCTGTCGGCTGCGGGATTCTCGCGGCCGCGGGTGCGGTCGCCTACGCATGGTCGATCCGGCGTTCGACGAGCCGAGTGATCTTGGCCGTGGGTGTACTCGCGGCCGGGGTCGCGCTCACCGGGGCCGTGCTTGTCGCAGCGCCCACGAATGAAGCGGTCGTCGTGACGAGTGACCTTGCGCGGATCGCGCCGTTCGCGGCCGCGGAAGGTGCGTTTACGGCCACCGAGGGCGAGCAAGTCCAGATCGAACAGCAACGCGGTGAGTACATTTACGTGCGCGATGACGATCGCGCGGGCTGGCTGCCCCGATCGGCGGTCGAGCGCGTAGTCGATGATCCAAGCGTCACGCACGCTTGAACCGCGCCGCTGAACGCGGTGACATGACGTCATGCGACTCGCGCTGATCGAAGATGACGCGAAGATCGGCGACTTCGTCCACAAGGGTCTCACGCAGGATGGCCATGTCGTCGATTGGGAGCGCGACGGCATCGCGGGTCTGTCCGCGCTACTGGCGAACCGCTACGACGCGGCGGTCGTCGACGTGATGTTGCCTGGCAAGACCGGGCTCGAGTTGATCCGCGAAGCTCGCAGTCACAAGATCGCGACGCCGATCATCGTGCTGTCCGCGCGCGACTCGGTCGAAGATCGGATCGCCGGCCTCGAGGCGGGCGCCGACGACTACCTGACCAAGCCCTTTTCGTTCGCAGAGCTACTCGCACGCGTCCATGCCTTGGTCCGACGCGCGACCACCACCGCCGATCCGTTCGTGCTGCGTTACGCGGATCTCGGACTCGATCTACGCACTCGACGCGTCGAACGCGGTGGCGTCCCGATCCAGCTTCAAGCGAAAGAATTCGCGCTGCTCGAGTACCTCATGCGCAACCCCGATCGCGTGCTGTCGAAGACGATGATCCTCGAGCATGTCTGGGAGTACGGCTTCGATCCGCAGACCAATGTCGTTGACGTGCTCGTCAGTCGGTTGCGCTCGAAGATCGATCGCGACTTCGCACAGAAGCTCGTCCACACGTTGCGAGGAGCGGGCTATGTCCTCCGATCCGAAGCCTGAGCGCCGCCGATCAGTCTCGCTCGCCTTCAGGATCAGCGCCTGGTACGTGATCGCATTCGTCGCCAGCATCGCGGCGCTCGTCGCGCTCGCGATCCCGACGATTCGCGCAGCATCGCAGCGCGCGGACACGGTGGTACTGGAGAGCCGTGTCGATCGCCACGTCGCGATGTTGACCTCCGGTCTACCCGCATATCGCGACGCTGTCGAACATTCCGCGGCGCTCGGCGAACCCGACGTGCCGGTGCGAATTCGCGACGCGAACGGTACGACCGTGTACAGCCACGGCGATATGGAGAGCGCGCGGCTCACGACCGAGCGAGCGACGGGCGAGCTCTCCGTTCAGGTCGGCACGACCGATTCGCCGTGGCCTCGAGTCATTCACGAGCTCCGATTCAGCGCGATCGCGCTCTTGCTCGGTGCACTGGTCCTCGCGGTGCTCGGCAGCTATACGCTGACGCGGCGTGGGTTGCGACCGGTACGCGAAGTTGCGGCGGCCGCGCGCGACGTGATCCGCTCGGGTGATCTATCCCGCCGAATTCCGGATCGCGGCACCACCGACGAGCTCGACGAGATGGCGGCGCTGTTCAACCGCATGCTGGCGCGCAATCAAACGCTTGTCGCGGGGATTCGCGATTCACTCGACAATGTCGCGCACGATCTACGCACGCCACTCACTCGATTGCGCGGCACCGCCGAGCTCGCGCTGACTGCCACGGATCCGGCGGTAACGCACGAGGCACTCGCCGTATGCATCGAAGAGTCCGATCAAGTGCTCACGATGTTGCGGACGCTGATGGATATCTCGGAGGCGGAGACCGGCATTCTCCGGCTCGCGCGAACGAACGTCGCGCTATCGCGGCTCGCGAGCGATGTCGGCGAGCTCTACGCGCATGTCGCAGAAGAAGCTGGCATCGCGCTCGTCGTCACGCCGGGTGCGGCGACCGAGGTCTCGGCAGATCCGATACGGATGCGACAGGCGATCGCCAATCTCGTCGACAATGCGATCAAATACACCGCGCGCGGCGGCACGGTCACGCTCGAGACCACGACCACACCGAGCGAGGCGATCGTCTGCGTGCGCGATACCGGTGAAGGCATCGAGGCGGCGTCGATTCCGCGGATCTGGGACCGCTTGTATCGCGCCGAGCCGAGCCGGTCCAAACCTGGGTTGGGGCTCGGCTTGAGCCTGGTCCGCGCGATCGTCGTGGCACACGGAGGACGGGTCGACGTCGAGTCCGTTCTTGGCGCCGGTTCTACGTTCACCGTAGCGCTGCCGGTCGGATAATTAATTAGTTAGCGAACCTTTCGCGTTTGTCATGTCAGGGCAAGCTCGCCGTCATCCGGTGGCGGCACGGTGCTGCGAGCCCATGACAAAACCTCTTCCTCTGTTCACGTTCGTCGCCTTCGGTTTGACTGCGTCGTGCGGTCGCGTTTCGTTCGCAAGCACCGACCCCGGCACGACCGAAGCGAACATCACTCGCGTCACGACCGGTTTGTTGGAGCACTCCCAATTCACCCGCCGCACGTTCGACGTTGCGCTCGCGACGACGTTTCTCGACCGTTATCTCGACGCGCTCGACGGCACTCGCTCGCTCTTCCTCGCTTCCGATGCGACCCAGCTCACCGCGGATCCGGCGAACGTCGCGCGCGAAACTCGCGCAGGCGACACGCACATCGCGCACGTGATCTACGCGCGCTTCCTCGAGCGCCTCGCCGATCGCACGACGTACATGACGCAAGCCCTGAAGACATCGTCGTTCGACTTCACGGGTCACGCCGTGTACACGTACGACCGAACCGACGCGGCACGTCCACGCGACCTCGCAACCGAGCACGCGCTCTGGCAATCGCAACTCGAGGCCGACTATCTGCAGGAGAAGTTGGGCGACAAGTCACCGACTCAAATTGTTCGCACGTTGAACCATCGCTACGCGCAGCAGTTGCGCGCCATGCAAGATCTGCATCCCGACGAGGTGGTCGAGCTCTATCTCGACACGCTTGCACACGTCTACGATCCACACTCGGACTATCTCGGTCACGAGCAGTCGGAGACCTTCTCGATCGCGATGAACCTGTCGCTCGCCGGCATCGGCGCGACGCTCGAGTCGAGCGAGGATGGATGCACGATTCGAGCGCTCGTCCCAGGCAGTCCTGCGGCGCGTAGTGGTGCGCTTCATCCAGGCGATCGCATCGTCGCGGTCGCGCAAGGGGATCAGGACGCTGTCGACATCACCGACCTTCCGATCACTCGCATCGTCGAGCTCGTCCGCGGCGTCAAGGGCTCGACCGTCCGCCTCCACATCGTGCCCGCAGGTGCGCCCGTAGGTGCGGCCGCGAGGACGGTTGCGATCGTCCGCGAAGACGTCAAGCTCGCCGATCAACAAGCGAAAGCATCGATCATCGATCTCTCCATTGGTCCGACGAAGCGGCGAATCGGCGTGATCGACTTACCGTCGTTCTACGCTGGGATGGCCGCGGGAAGTCCTCGCAGCGCGACCGCGGACGTGTCCCGCCTGTTGACGAAGTTGGAGCACGAGCACGTGGAGGGCATCGTCCTCGATCTTCGCCACAATGGCGGCGGCTCGCTCGGTGAAGCGGTCAGCTTGACCGGGTTGTTCATCCCACAGGGACCGATCGTGCAAACAAGAGATCCAGCCGGCAAGATCGATGTCGAGGCGGATACCGATCCAGCGACGCAGTACGCAGGGCCGCTCGTCCTCTTGACGAGCCGCTACAGCGCCTCCGCGACGGAAATTCTCGCGGGCGCTCTGCAAGATTACGGTCGTGCAGTCGTCGTCGGCGACACCGCGACGTTCGGCAAAGGCACCGTCCAGAATCTCATGCCACTCGAACAGGTCATGGCAAGCGTCGGGCTCTCGCACGGCTACGATCCGGGGCTCTTGAAGGTGACGACGAGCAAGTTCTACCGACCCAGCGGCGCCTCGACGCAGCTCCACGGTGTCGCGTCCGATATCGTGCTTCCCACGGTCAGCGATGTTAGTGGCGTAAACGAAGCGATGTTGAAAGCACCGTTGCCCTGGGACACGGTTCCCGCGGTGAGCTATCACTCGCTCGATCTCGTCGCGCCATACCTCGCATCATTACGAGCGAACGTCACACGCCGCATCGCGACCGATCCAGCGCTGATCGATCTCGCGGGTGATGCGAGGCAATTCGCTCACCGCCTCGCGACCAAAACGATCTCGCTGAACGAAGCCGAGCGTCGTCGCGAGCTGGTCGCGATCAAGGCTCGCGCGTCCACACGCAAGTTGGCCACGCGCTCGCCAACCTATACGGTCACGCTCGAGAACCTCGGAGCTCCAGAGCTAATCGCGGCGAAGCCGACGACGCCGGAGATGATCGACGACGAAGTGGTGCTCGATCAAGCCGAGCACGTGCTTGCAGATTACGTAGCTCTCTCCGACCTCGCAACTAGTGCTCCGACCGCGGGGATTTGAGCGTGTCGTATCGGAAGACGCGCGGCGCGTCCTTCCCACGAAAGTTCCAGCGGATAGGCATGCCCGCGCACGACGCGATCGTCGTCATCGACGAGCAGGGTACCGAACGCTGGCGCGCAGAGGTGCCGGCAGCATTCGCGGCGAACGCGATGCTGTCGTCAGGATTCGTCGCGATCTCCGAGCACCGAGTCGTGCTTGCTGCTCCCGATTACTCGCTGCTCGGGTGGGACGCCAGCAAGGGCGGACGAGTCGGCTAAGCCGACGGCCCCCAGGACACAAAGAAGACGTCTCCGAGATCGCACAGGATGACCACGGTTCTTCCGTATCTCGCCGATCAACGCGATGGCACATCGCTCGATGTTGCGAGTGGCCCTGATCGAGATCCTAGCACGGTCAGATAACCAATGCGCGGATACCGAAAAGGCGAAAACCCTTGGGGTTACCAAGGACAAGGCCAAATTCCAGCGATCACCGCACTGCAAGGAACTCACGCTGTTTGCGCAAACCGACCGAACGGAGAGTTGGCGCAACTCAGCAGCCGGGATCGCGATCACGAGCGACGTCGATCGCTCCGAAACGGAGAGTGCGGTGGGTCAGGCTGGTGCTGCGAGACCCGGTGGGAAACCGCCGGCACCAGAGGTGCTCACAAGGGCCGGGCTTCACCTTGGTAACGCTGGAAGTAGAGGCCGATCCGCGCGTCGAGCACCGAGATCAAACTGCGTGCGCCCTCTTCGGTCTTACCTGCGGCGACTGCGCCATTGGCATCGAGCACGTGCAGTCCAGTGTCGTCCTTGACCCGCTTCGGTCGATAGTCGTCGCCGAGATCAGCGATGCCCGCGCGAGCAGCAGCGACGGCAGCGCTCGAGGCATGGAGCTCCATCGCGCCGCGCGCGAGCACGAGCCAGGCTTCCGCGCTGGCGACGGGCAGATGCGGCGCAGAATTCGTCGCGGACGGAGGGACCGCGATGATGATCGCGCCTTTCGCAGAACGCGTGCCTTGCGTTCGAGTGACCTCGAGCAGCCATTCGTTCGCGGCGCGAGGTGTCACCACGGGAGCGGGCTGATCGGCGTGAGGCGCGGTGTTCATCGTATTGCTCGGGCTCGGGACGTGTTCCACGTGGCCACATGCGACCAACGCGGCGATTACAACGAGGCGGGTCATGCAGCGCGTTCGAGCGTGCCGGCGTGGCCGCGGTAGTACGCGAGATCGAACTGTGCGCAGGTCGTCCGCACAGCCAGCTCGACCCGCTCCTGATACTTGCCGTCCGCGAGCTGCGAGCCGTCGGAGCCGAAGGCGGCATACCAGGCACTCTCGATTGACTTCTTCAGCTTGCCGAGCTGCGCATCGTTCTTCCCTTTGAGGCGCGCCTCGAACTCGGCGGTTCGTGCGATGACGAACTGGGTCGATCCCGACTGGAGGAGGTTGATCGGCTGCGATTCGTCGACGATCGACGAGATGTCTTCGCCGCTGAACGAGACGTTCTCTTTTCCGCTCTCGTACGGATGCGTATGGCCGACGCCAACCAACTTCTGGCCAGCACCCACGTCGTCGTAGTCCGGCGCATACGTCGAGTTGTTGCCCGGCGTCCCGCTGCGCCAGGCGTAGCCCGCCTTGCCGTCATGCTCGCGTACGAGGTTGCCGCCGTGCTCCTGCGCGCCTCGCGTGCCGCCCCTCGAAGCGTCCCACTCGTGTTGCAAGCCCTTCTGTGCCGCCATCGGCAGCACGATCTCGGAAGGCGCATCTCCGGCCTTGATGTTCCCGTCGGCGAGGCGATCGAACTCGACCCTTCCGGTTGCCTTGCTCGTCTCGGCGTGCGCGACGGAGCCGGGCTGCTTGTCGTAGAGCGGTGCTCCATAGGCTTGGTCGGATGCCGACGGACCCGAAGCGTACGGGATCAACGCTGCCCCGACGGACAGGTGATCCTCGTCCTCCGCGCGCGCCCCAACCCGAGCCGCTTCCTCCTCGGCCGCTTCCGTCCGCCGCGCCTCTAGCATCGCGCGTGAGAGTAGCATCGGACGCGACATCGCCGGCGAATGCTCGCTCCGCCCAGTTTCGGTTCAGACGCCACGGACGCCCCCGACGGGTTCGCTGGCGACGAGATCGTGGTCTCTGGCAAATTCGGGTACGAGGTCTGACAGTACACGAGCGCTCCAACACTAGTACGAGCTGGCCAGCTACGGCGTGTCCTGCCACGGCGTCGCGCTCGCGGACGTGGACGGTGATGGCTATCTCGACGGCGTCACCGAGGATGGAGATCGTCGCCGAAACGCAGCAGCCGCCGACACTCGCCATCCTGCATCCCGGGACCGGGCTCGACGCCGGTCACCTCGTGGCGTCGGCGACCTTCGCGCTACCCGGCGAGATCACCGCTCTGCATGTCGATGGCGATGCCAACGGCGACGGGATCGCGGACCCCGTGATCACCTCCATTGACGGCATTGCGCTCCTGATGTCGATACCCACCGTAGCGCCTGCGAGGCCCGATCCTTCCACCACCTATCCCGCCGCGCACTCCATGAGTCGTCGGTCCATCTCGGAGTCGGTGCTGGACAGACGAGCGAGCTCCCGCCTCCCGAGACGGCGGCCAGCTGAGCACCAACAACTTAAACTAACGGTGGATCCGAAGTCGGTCGCGCGATAGCACGTGGCCAAGCGCCGACTCGATCGCGGCGACCGCCTGCTCGAGCTCGGGGCCAAGCGTGCTGAACGGCAGGTGCAACGCCAACCAGATCTCGTTCAAGCCGAGATACGCGCGCAGTTGGCTCTGCCCCCAGCCCGATTGATAGGCGTGCGTATCGACGACACCGCAGCGCAGCGCGATGTCATACGCGATCGTTGCCGTCACCTGCGGGGTAGCAGGTGAGCGGTGCCGGCGGACCGCCGCGTTGACGTGGATGCGTGGCCGCGCTTCGTGCTGCGCGCAAATCGCGACGACGTCCGCGAGCCGAACCGCATCGACACTCCACTCGTACGCGTGTTCGTCGCCTGAGCTGCTGCGCCACTCCGTTCCGTCGCCGAACACAGAAGCGACCTCGGCCCTGATCGCCGCGGCGTCGTCGACACCGTCGACAGCCGTGTCGACGCGCAGCTCGATTCGGCGCGGCGCCGGATCGTCGGTACACTCCGCCAGGAACTGGCGGATCTGCGCCCAGGCGTCCGCGACGCGACGCGTCCGCAGCGACTCGCCGCGGTGACCTGGCCGAGGGTCGCGTGACCGGTAGTGCACGAAGGCCATGTGCGGAAGCGTATCCGGTGGCGCGAGCGGCCGGGAGCTTAGTCGCCACCGCGATCAGCCTGCCGAAGATCTGCCGGCGTGTCACCCACCCGTTGATCCCGCCGCGATTGTTGCCGATCTGACTATCCGGATCTGAGCGCGGTGCTCGCCGAAAAAGGTGACGTCGACGGTGCTTCGAACACCGCCGACGTCGTGCTCCGGGTCGGACCCTGTGACGAAGCCGATCCAGCGCACTTCACTGATCGTTCACCCCACGCTCGACGTCAAGACCTGGATTGCACGGCCGCCGTCACCCGAGGCGGCGCGTCCAGGCAGCCGTGAACCGCTACGTCGAAGAGCGTGCCCTCGAACGGATTCATCCGGTCTTCTTGATCGACGAGGCGCACCTGTTGCACCAAGACACGCTCGGAACGTAAGCGCTGTGTGAACCACACATGGCTGCGCCAGCTTCGGCGCCGAGACTGTGGCGATGCGAGAGTCCTCCGAGCGAAGCGAGCTGATCCGAGCGGTCAAGAAGCGTGGCGAGGCAGGGCTCGGATCGATCCGCTCACGGCTCGCGAGCCAATGCTGAGCGGATCCAGCGAAGGTTTGCTACGGACTCCGCTAACCCGCCGATTTCGTCTGACTTGTCTGGCTCCGAAGGAGGGGATCGAAACCTACTAGGGCACCAATGATGACGAGCGCTTGCTGCACTCTCAACAACTTGTGTCCCGGTGGGTTCCGCCTCCTCCTGATCAGTTCCGCCGGTTCGGGCAGAGTTTTGGCAGAGCGCTGCTACACTGCGTTCATGTCTCGGGTCTATTCGGCTCACGTTCGCGGCGGCGTCGTGATCCCCGATGGCGTGACACTGCCGGATGGCACCGCAGTGACGATAGCGGTTAACGACGAGCGGGATGCGGAGGTCGCGCTGTCCCCGGACGAGCTGGCGGAGCTCGACGTCGCAATCGCCGAGGCAGATCGATCAGAGTCAGTCTCATCGGCCGTAGTTCTGGCCGAGCTCGAACGTATCGCAAGCTCTTCCAAGCGCTGAGCGATGTCATACGACGTTCGCTGGATGCCTCGTGCACGCCGACAAGCCGCAGCAACGCAGACGTGGTGGGTTGCGAATCGCGAAAGCGCACCCACGATGTTTCGGGATGAGCTGGCACGTGTGATCGCTCTGCTCCAAGCGAACCCTGAATTGGGCGTCTGCGTTCGAGGCAGGGATGTTCGGCGGCTTCTACTGCCCGACACCGAGCAATTCGTCTTCTATCGCGTGCGTTCCCGAGTGAAGAGGATCGAGGTGCTCGCACTCTGGGGCGCCGCGCGCGGATCCGGTCCGCCGCTACCTCGATAGTGCGGTGGTCCGAATTCGGGATTCGAGTCTTCGAGCGATCACGAGTTGCTCGCGCGAGCGACTGCACTGTAGAGTGTGCGCCGCCGAGATTTGGGAGGGTGACGTGAAGGTATTTGTTCTGTTCCTGATTCCGTTCGCTGCATGCGTGGGCATGACGCCGCTGCCGAGCACGTCATCATCGAGCTCCGCGCAGAGAGCATCCGGCGCCGACATGAGCGGCCAGATCACCATGCCGGACGTCTTCAAGTTGCCACGCGACCAGGCAACCGCGGCGCTGCGGCGCGCTGGCGTCGAGGGCGAGATCCACGAAGAGGCGAGCTTGTGCGGCACCATCGTCAACGGCCGCATCGTCGAGACTGGCGAGGTCTGCGAGCAGCAACCGGCCGCTGGCCGCCAACAAGGCGCTCGACTCTCGGTCACGGTTCGGTTTCAGACGGAAGATCCTCGCCATGGCAACGCCGGCAAGCCAACCGAGTGGCGTCTCATTGCCAAGCAGGAGCTGATCAAGCGCGACGACGCGTGCGGCAATCTCGCCAAGGAGGAGCGCAACCCACAGATCGAACAAGCCCGCACGAAGCTCTCCGAAGGCAAACGCGGCGTCGAAGCGATCTACACCGCGCTCGATCGCCAGCTCACGGACATGGCCTCGAACCTCGACGGGCTCGCCGGCGACTCCGACGACTCCGACGTCACGAACGCCGAGCGTAAGCTCGACGAGGTCGACAAGCTGATCGATCAGCTCGATCGTGTCAAAGGCAACGACGGCGAGGCCCGTCGCCGGGTAGAGCTGTACCGCAACCTCACGCGCGCTGGCCGCGTCGCGATGCAGCAGCTCCACACGCTCAAGCAGAGCAAGTTCCGCGTCGACAAGGCCCCCGACAAGTGCAGGGACGCCGAAGCCACGGTCGACGCCGCGATCAAGGAGTTCGTGCCTCGTCGCGATCCGCGCGGCGTGTCGGAGATCCCGTTGCGCGCGCAACATCGCGGCACCACTCAAGGAGTCGCTTGCCAAATCGGACGAGCTTCACGTTCAGCTCGAGCGCGCGCTGTCCGAAGCGCTTCGTTTCGATCCGTCCGAGGGTCGCTGGCGCTCGGTCGCCGAGAAATCGAAGGCGTCGGCGAACGCGATCTGGGAGTACTGGAAGCGCGCACGCGATGCGGCTCACAAGGCCTGTGACGAGCTCGCGAAGGGCGACGAGAGCGCGAGCGTGAAGCGTGCGCTCGCCGAGCTCGGCAAGTCTCGCTCGGATAACCAGACCGAGCTCGATCGGATTCGTGCGGACCAGGGCAAATGGTACGATCAGGTCAAGGAATTGCGCGCGTGGTACAAGCAGGACACCGAAGCGGTCCGCCAGGGCTTCTGCACACTGCAGGAGTCGGTTGGTGACTACGACGAGGGCACCGCGTACATCCAGACGCTCGAGACGATCGCCGATCGTATGGCCTCGCGCCTCAGCCCGCGCTGGAGCGAGCTCACGCGCACCAGCGCCGAGTTGATCACCCGCCTCAAGCGCCTCGAGGCCGAGAACGATCCGGACGTGAAGGCGTCGTCGACGAAGCTGCGCGAGCAGATCGAACGTACGGAGCGCAGCATGTATGCGGTGATGAGCACCGAGCTGCGCGGCCGCGATGATGCGGAGTTCCGCACGTTCATCACCGTCGGTATGAACGAGCACAAACGGATCCAGGCGGACCGTGGGAAGTGTGACGTCTCGGAGATCACGATTCCGGGGGAAGGCAAACGCATGGACTGCGTGCGTGTCTCGAGCGGCACCTGTTACATCGTGGAGATCAAGCCGAACAACGACGCAGCGATCCGAAAAGGGCGACAGCAACTCTTCGACTACCAGGAAGCGATCAAGAGATTGTTCGAGGCAAAGAAGGCAGACCTCGACTCCGCATTCACAGACAAGCTCTCGATCTTCAAGCAGTGCGTTTCCAACGGTCGGATTCAGCTCGAGACCGAGCTCGTTGGTTACGATTTCTGCCCGCCTGACGGCAAATTATTCAACGACTTCGTCGTGCCATGACCCCAACTCGCCATTTAGGTTTCGCTGCTCGGTATGCAACGCGTCTCGTGGACTCTCGAGAACGCGCCCAGCGCGTTGCGGCCTTGCTGGTGGATCCGCGTTGGCCGTGGTCTCCCGCATCGCTATCGACTGGTGTAGTCGGCAGCTTCACGAAGAGGACGAGGGCCACAAGGGTCGGGGCCGCAACAGGCCAGAAGCGTCTCGTTGACAGCATCCTCGACCCGACTACGCGCGTACTGCTGCTCGCGCCTTCCAGTCGGGAGGCGAAATTTTTCGCCGACGTCCGGATCGAGACGGGAACGTATGCGCTCAGCAGCCGGGAGCAGCCGTTCACAGCGGACGCTCATACCCGCGCCTACGACCTTCCCAACGGAAAGACTGTCGGGAATTGGATCGATCTGGTCCACGAGCTGATCGAAACGCTCGATGTCGCGAGCGCGATCCTGCCACTCTACGAGACCGCGAACGCCATCCTTGCCGACACTTCGCTCATGACGATCGTCAGGGACTCGCGATGGACTGGGCGGACGGACCTCGGGCCAGGTGAGGATTTTGCGGCGCAGAATCATCGCGCACAGTACTGGCGCGATCGGCTCGGCGCTACCTACGTGCGCAATGCGCGATGGGGAACCTACCTGCGCGATCACCACGTCGAGGCGATCGGCGGACTCGACCGAATTCGGCGCGAGGTCGACCCCGCACGCGTGACCGTGCTCGGTCAGCTCGTCTATTTCCAGCTAACTGACACGGTGGACGAAGGTCTCACCGACGCCTGCGAAGCCAAGCGACGCGCGTTCGATGTTCTCCTCGCGCCGATCCTTCCACCACCGATCCCGCCAGGCACATGATGTACGCTGACGTCCATCTCTGAGTCGGCGGCGGCTGATTCCGTAACTAGGTCGCCACCGCGACCAACCTGCCGAAGATCTGCCGACGTGTCACCCAGCCGTTGATCCCACCGCGGTTGTTGCCGATCTGAAACCGCTCGCCTTGGATCGCTTTGAAGAGGTGCAAGTACTGCGAGCCGTTCGCACGACACAGCACGATGTCGCCAACTTCCGGATCAGCTCGCAACGGCTCCACGGTGCGGAGCTGTCCGTCGTTGACCTTGCCGGTCATGCTGTGACCGCGTGCCCGAAATTGAATTGTCTCGCCCAGAGCGAGAAGGGCAGATGTGACCATCTGCCCAACCCATATAAACTCGCTGCTTGTTGGCTCCGAAGGAGGGGATCGAAGAGCCGACTGCGTTCGTGACGGTGCGCCTCGATTACGTATCGTCGACGGAGATCGAGCCAAAGCGCTACCCCCTAGCGAACCGTCCCGGACGGACGTTGTCCTACGCCTTGGGACAACCCATGGGACAACCCAAGAAATGTCCGGTGATAACGATAGTTTGACTCGCTCCGAAGGAGGGATCGAAATCTACTGGGACACCAATGATGACGAGCGCTTGCTGCACTCTCAACAACTTGTGTCCCGGTGGGTTCCGGTCCGTTCTTTTCAATTCCGTGGGGTCTGGCAGAGTTTTGGCAGAGTGACCGACCCAGAAAGCGGTAGGCTTCTTGCGAGATGCAGGCGCTGAAGGTCGAAGTGAAGAACGGCAGACTCAGGCTCGATGAGCCTAGTGATTTGCCCGATGGTGCCGAGGTCGAGATCGTCGTGATCGACGACCAGCTTACGACCGAAGAGCGCGCGGAGCTCCATGCGTCGCTCGACCGCGCCCTCGACGATTCCGAGGCCGGTCGCAGCATGGATGCAGGCGACTTTCTCAAGCAGCATCGAGAGCGACGTGAAGATCGTCATTCTCGCTGAAGCCCAAAGACAGTTCGAAACGCAGGACGACTGGTGGCGTGAACATCGTGACGCCAAGGAGCTTTTCGTCGATGAATTCGAGCAGACGCTCGCGCTGTTGAGCTCGACGCCCGAGATTGGTCGTGCCTACCGTCGGGCGAGAGGCAAACTGATCCAGCGCATGTTGATGAAAAGCACGCGTTTCCACGTCTACTATTTCCACGATCGCGAGAACGATCTTGTCGAGATCCATTCGGTCTGGGGCGCGGTCAGAGGTCGAGGTCCCGCGCTTTAGCGCGTCTCCGTTCAAGAGCGAGACGTGCGCCACCGCTGACGGACTCTAGGAGCAAGAGATGTGAATCGGCCGAGCCTACTCGACGCCGTCCTTGCCCTTGTTCTGAGCGTGTACCTCTTCCAGTTCCTCGATCGTCGAGACAAGGAACTTCGTCTCCTCCTCGTGATGTTTGAGAAGCCGCGCATAACGCTCCTCCCAGGTGAGCGACGGGTCGTCGACGTAGCGCTTGATGGGGATCCGGGTCTTCACGATGAACTCCTCATGGGCTAGGTCGCCACCGCGATCAGCCTGCCGAAGATCTGCCGCCGCGTCACCCAGCCGTTGATGCCGCCGCGGTTGTTACCGATCTGAAACCGCTCGCCCTGGATCGCCTTGACGAGGTGCAAGTACTGCGAGCCGTTCGCACGGCACAGCACAGCACGATGTCGCCGACCTCGAGCACCTGCTCGCGCAACGGCTCCACCGCGCAGAGTTGCCCGTCGTTGACCTTGCCGGTCATGCTGTGACCGCGCGGCCGAAATTGAACTGTCTCGCCCAAAGCGAGACGGGCGATGTGTCCATCTGCCCAACCCATTGCTTACTGCCTCGATCGTTGGCTCCGAAGGAGGGGATCGAACTCTATCGGTGCACCAATGATGACGAACGCTTGCCTGTGCATTCGCCAACTTGTGCACCGATGGATTCCGCCCGATCACGTAGCGTTCCGAGATGTCTGGCAGCAGCGTGGCAGCAGGATTCCTACGAGACGGCGGCCTACCCGCTCGTCGACGAAGGTCCTGCCACCCTGCCTGGCCGCTCCTTGCCAGCCTCGAGGGAGCCGTCGACGAACGTCGACGGAGACGTCCCTCGGCTATTTTGGGGAGCTGGTCCCCCGGTTGCTTCAATGGAGCCGTCGACGAACGTCGACGGAGACATCCGCACCGGGCAGATGATCCCGAAGCCGTTCGGGATGCTTCAATGGAGCCGTCGACGAACGTCGACGGAGACGTAGCCCTCGTGGTTCGTGAAGCGCGACCACTGCTGGCTTCAATGGAGCCGTCGACGAACGTCGACGGAGACGAGGGCTAGCGCGTGGACTGGCCTAACGAGCGCTTCGTGCTTCAATGGAGCCGTCGACGAACGTCGACGGAGACGGGCGGATCGCCGAGCTTCGCGAAGCGCTGAACATGCTTCAATGGAGCCGTCGACGAACGTCGACGGAGACGAGACATCGCCGACGGGCGTCCAGCTCAGCACGCGGGCTTCAATGGAGCCG
>JAYWCI010000176.1:0-24854 GCA_043780895.1 Kofleriaceae bacterium
CGCGCCCCGCACGGACGCGCCCCGCACGGACGCGCCCCGCACGGACGCGCCCCGCACGGACGCGCCCCGCACGGACGCGCCCCGCACGGACGCGATCGATCGGCTGATCGAGAAGCATGGGCCCGGCAAAATTTGCGAGGCCCTCATGCCGATGTTGACTGTGGAGCGGATCGCGCGCATCGAGGCAGTCCTCGCGGCGCGGCTGGGCTCCGTCGTGACGGCCGTCGAGGATACGTACGA
Organism: Kofleriaceae bacterium; assembly: GCA_043780895.1. Taxonomy (GTDB): domain Bacteria; phylum Myxococcota_A; class Polyangia; order Haliangiales; family Haliangiaceae; genus JABFXX01. The sequence continues at coordinate 241 of JAYWCI010000176.1, forward strand.
TCCTCACAACGCCGCCGCGACGCTTCGCACGACCGAATCACTCGGCCTCCAGGAGCTTCACGTGATCGAAGCGCGGCTGAGGTTCTCTGCCACACACGCGGTGACCAAGGGGGCGCACAGCTGGCTGGATCTGACCCGTTGGCCCACCGCCGAGGCTGCGATCGATGCGCTCCATCACCGCGGGTTTCGCGTCTACGCGACTGCGCCGGAGGCGAAGGGCCTGCCGGCCAGACAGACCATCGAGGATGTCGATGTTTCGACCCCCCTCGCCCTGGTTTTCGGCAACGAGCACGACGGGGTCTCCGACCAGGCGATCGCCGCGAGCGACGGTGCGATCACGGTGCCGATGTTCGGGTTCACCGAGAGCTTCAACCTGTCGGTCACGGTCGGCATGGCGATGAGCCGGATCGCGACCCGCCGGCGCGCTTATCTAGGGGCCACGGGCGATCTCGATCCGGACCGCCGAGCGCGGCTCAGAGCGCGCTGGTTCGCGCTCAAGATCCGCGGTGTTATCGGGGTCCTGGAGCGTCGCCTCGCGTAACTGGCGCCGGCGCCGGTCCCGAGGGACTATCCGGTCCCCCTACCGCGTTGACGTAAAGAGCTACATGGATTCGAAGAACCAAGCGAAGCCGGGCAAGCCGACGGGCAAGAAAGGCCTCCAGAAGCCGGAGCCCGCCCGGCGTCGGCCGATCTGGCTGAGCCTCCTCAAGTGGGGCGCCATCCTCGGCGTGATCGGTGCGGCGCTCGGCACGGCGACGATCGCGTTCGTGTTCTGGATGTACGGCCGCGATCCGAGCCTGCCGAAGATCGACAAGCTCGAGAGCTACCAGTTCAAGCAGACGACCAAGATCCTCGATCGCAACGATCACCTGGTCGGCACCCTCGGCAAGGAGCGCCGCACGTTCGTGCCGTACGACAAGATTCCGCCACTCGTGATCGATTCGTTCGTCGCCGCGGAGGACAACAAGTTCTGGACCCACGGCGGCATCGACTACGTCGGCATGGGCCGCGCGTTCTTCGCGAACCTGCGCGCGGGTCACACCAAGGAAGGCGCGTCGACGATCACGCAGCAGGTCGTCAAGAACATGCTGCTCACGCCGGAGCGCTCGTTCAAGCGCAAGATCCAGGAGATCGTGCTCGCGCGTCGGGTCGAGAAGGCGCTGACCAAGCAAGAGATCATCTCGCTCTACGTCAACCAGATCGATTTCGGTCGCAATCGGTACGGCGTCGAAGAGGCGGCGCTCTACTACTTCGGCAAGCACATCAAGGACGTCAACGTCGGCGAAGCGGCGCTGCTCGCGTCGATGCCGAAATCGCCCGAGTCGTTCGCGCGCGCGCTGATCGCCTTTCGCGATCGCGGCGAGGTCGGGCCCGTGCTGCTCGATCTCAAGGGCCGGCAGTCGTACGTGTTGGGCCAGCTCGTCACGATCGGCAAGCTCACCGCCGCGGAGGCGCAGAAGTGGCGCGAGGCGAAGATCCAGATCGTGAAGAGCAAGGGGCCCGAGAGCTCGACCGCGCCCGAGTGGGTCGATCTCGTGAAGCTGCAGCTGCTCGCCGACAAGACGAAGGGCGATGCGGTGCTCGATCAAGGCACGATCGTCCGCACCACGCTCGATCCCGATCTCCAGGCCACGGCACAGCTCGCGCTCCAAGCGGGCCTCCGCGCGGTCGACAAGCGCCACCATATCGGCATGCCGATCCGGTCGGTGAAGCCCGAAAAGCTCGAGGCCGAGCTCGCGCGACTGGCGAAGAAGATGAGCGGCGAGACGCTCAAGGCAAAGACCCCGTACGACGCGATCGTCACCGTTGTCCACGATGACGATCACGAGCTCGAGGTCGATCTCGGTGGCAACCCGGGCACGCTCGAGCTCGGCGACGAGAGCGATGCTCGCTACAACCCCGACAAGAAGAAGCCGAGCGAGCGGTTCAAGGTCGGCGACGTGCTCCAGGTGTGGGTCGCGCCGGGCGGCGCGAAGAAGCCAACCAAGCCCGACAAGCCCGACAAGCCCGACAAGCCTGACAAAGGCGACAAGAAGATCGCCGACAACGACGACGATGAAGACCCGGCGCCGGTCAAGCTCAAGCACGGCACGCGCCGCGTGATCCTCGAGCCCGGGCCCGAAGGTGCGGTCGTGATCATCGACGTCAAGACCCGCAAGGTGCGCGCGCTGATCGGTGGCTACACGCCGCACCTCGGCGACTACAACCGCGCCACGATGGCGAAGCGCCAGCCCGGCTCGAGCTTCAAGCCGATCATCTACACCGCCGCGTACGCGCGCGCCGAGGAGACGAAGTGTCACGCGAACGATTCGACCTCGAAGCAGCTGTGCGGCACGCCCGCGTCGATCGTCAACGATGCGCCCGAGGTGTTCGATCTGTGGAAGCCGGAGAACTTCGAGACCGGCGAGTATCTCGGCCCGGTGCGGTTGCGCGAGGCGCTCGCGAAGTCGATCAACACGGTCTCGATCCGGATGACCAGCGACCTCCAGCCGAAGAACGTCGTCGCGATGGCGCACCGGCTCGGCATCAAGAGCGAGCTGCCCGAAGAGATGGCGATCTCGCTCGGCGCCGGTGAAGTGACGCCGCTCGAGATGACGAACGCGTACGCGACGTTCGCCGCGGGCGGGATCCTCGCCGATCCCACGTTCATCGAAGCGATCAACGGCACCGTGCAGCCCGCGCAGAAGGGCGAGCAAGTCATCACGCCCGAGGTCGCGTACGTGATCACCGATACGATGCGTTCGGTCGTGACCGAAGGCACCGCGGCGATGATCGGCGCGAAGATCAAAGCGCCGATCAGTGGCAAGACCGGCACCTCGAACAAGGCGAAGGACACCTGGTTTATCGGTATGACGCCGGACTACGTGATCGGCGTGTGGTGCGGGTTCGACGATCCGCGCGAGATGAAGGGCGAGCAAGGCGCGCGCGTCGCGGCGCCGATCTTCCTCGATATCGCGAAGGACATGAACCTGCCCACCAAGGCGTTTCCGCGGCCCGCGCACGTGGTCGAGGCCACGATCGATCGCCAGACTGGCCTGCTCGCACCCGAAGGTGCGCCGAAGAACACGACGCTGACCGAGGTGTTTGTCGAAGGCACGCAGCCGACCGAGGTCGCGCCGAAGCCGGGCGAAACGACCGAGAGCAGCTCGGTGACGAATGAGTACGGCGACTGAGCTCGCGCGCATCGCCGTGGTCGCGTCGCTATGCGCGGGCGTCACGACGGCACCCGCGGGCGTGTTGCACGATCTCGCGGCCGAGGTCAGCACGCGGCTCGACGCGCTGCGCGCGGCGCGAGCTGTCAAGGTCGTCCTGCCCATCAAGGTCGCGGTCAACTGGAAGCCGCAGCGGCTCACGCCAGTGTTCGAGCTCGGTGCGCCCTTACTCGCGCTCGGCGCGGCGGATCTGGATGGCGATGGCAACGCCGAGCTCTACGCGGTGACCACGCGTGAAGTGATCGCCTTCTCGATCGCGGATCATCACGTCAAGGAGCTCGCGCGCGAACCCTTCCAGGGCGATCCAGCGATGCCCGCGCCCCGCGATCCGATCGGCGCGGTCGTGGTCGAGGGCAAGGTGCTGGTCGCCTCGTCGTCGGCGTTCACGCGTACACTCGAGGTCCGCTGGCAGGCCAAGCAGCTCGTCGGCTCGGCTGGCGCCCCTGGCTTCGAGCAGTGCGCGGGCGAGCGCGAACAGCTCGCCTTCGCACGCAACTACATCGGCGACGACAAGACCGGTAGCTACGCCGTCCGCTGCAGCGAGATCGTCGACGCGCATGGTGACCCCACTCCCGTGCGGGCTGTCCTCGGCCTGACTGGTAAGCTCGAGGTGACCCGCGAGTGCCCTGTCGGCATCAAGTGCGAACGGGCACCGGTGCTCGCGTTCGCCAAGGTCGGCACCGCGTTCGCGCTCGCGGATCTCGATCGCGATGGCACCGCCGAGCTCATCTATGCGAGTGCGAATGCGCCCGGGGATGCCGACGAGATTCGCGTCGTGACCCTCGGTGGTGACGAGAAGAAGCCGGCGTGGAAGAAGGCCTTCACCGCGGGTGGTGTGGCCGGTCTCGCGGTTGGTGACTTCGATGGCGCACCGGTCGTGATCGCCGCGGTGCGGTTGATCGGCTCGACGCGCGTCGATCTGTGGAGAATGAATTGAGCCCGATGTGCGAATGGCAGGGTGTCGCGTGAAGCGCGCGGCCCTCGCATTCGCGCTCCTCGCGAACACGGCGCATGCCGAGCTCCGACCTCGCTTCGGGGGCAGCGTCGAGGCGACGCTCCTGGGCGCACCGGTGTCGTTCGATCCGGTCGCTGCACGGACGCACGCCGACGTGACGGTGATCGGCATGGTCTTTGACACGCTGTACGACCTCGGCCCCGACGGCGCGGCTCGCCCGCACCTGGCGGCGGCGGCGCCGGTGTTCGACGAGAAGCATACGACGGCGCGGATCGAGCTCAAGAAGGGCGTGGTGTTTCACGATGGCACCGCCCTGACCGCGCAGGATGTCGCGGCCTCGCTCGAGCGCGCGCGCAAGACGTTGCGCTACGCACTGCCGATCGTGACGAGCGTGCGCGCGGATGGCGATGGCATCGAAGTCTCGCTCGCGTCACCACCGGCGGATCTCGAGGCCCTGCTGGCGCTGCCGCAGCTCGCGATCACGAAAGCGGGTAAGGCACCCGCAGGCAAGGTGCTGGGGACCGGCGCGTTCGCGATCGAGCGAGCGGACCTAACGCATCACCGGCTGGTGCTGCGCGCGTTCGAGAATCACTTCGCGGGGAGGCCGTTCATCGACAGGCTCGAGCTCCGCTGGTACGACACGCCGGATGGTGAGGCGCGCCGGTTCGAGACGGGCAACGCGCACGTGTCGACGCGTGGGGTCTCCGCGTTCGCGGGAGGCACGCCCTCGTTCCAGAGCCGGGAGGTGTCAGGACCCGCGGCGCTGCTCGTGTATGTCGGGTTCGGATCGGCGCACGCGACGCTCGAGCACGATCCGGCGTTCCGGCGCGCACTCGATCTCGGCGTCGCGCGCGGTGGGCTCGCATCGATCGGATCGGGCGAGCAGGTGTTGCCGACGCGGACGCCCGTGCCTGGCGCGGCGCCTCTCGACCAGCTCGGCAAGACCGGCGATCCTGATCGCGCGCGCGCACAGCTCGCGGAAGCGGCAAAGCACGTGCCGGATCTCGCCTCGACTCGGCTCGAGATCCTCGTCGAGGATACGCGGCCCGATGATCGCGATATCGCGGAGCGCGTCGGCCTCGCGCTCGACAAGCTCGGGATCGCATGGACGGTCACGCAGGTCTCGGCTACGGTGCTGCGCGATCGGATCACGAGCGGCAAGCTCGATCTCTGGATCGGTCAGCTCGCCGAGCCTGTCGCGGCGACCGGCGTGTGGTGGGGCGCCGCGTTCGCGGCCGGCGGCGATCCATGGCCGGTCAGCGCCCTGCAGGCGGGCACGCTCGAGAGTGGTGCGGCGGCGAAGGTCTTCGCCGAGCGCGTCCCGATCGTGCCGCTGTTCTTCCGCAGCGTGCGGATGTGGTACCGCAGCGACGTGCGTGGCGTCGCGTTCGATGCGCTAGGACGGCCGTGCTTCGCCGATGCCTATCTGTTCGGTGCGCCGGTGCCTTCGCTAGGTCGACCGTGAAGCTACGCGGGAGGTTCACGCTCACGCTCGCGCTCGCGACGCTCGTGCCGATCGCCCTCTCGGCCGTGATCGCGACGCACGTGTTCTCGACGAAGCTGCGCGAGACCTATGTGGCGCGGCGCGATCATGCGAGCGATGTGGTCGGGCGCGAGATCGGCCGCCTCGATGCGGTCGTGCACGATGCGGCGACCTCGCTCGCGAGCGCCGATCATCCGTTCGTCGGCAACCTCCTGATCGATCTCGACAAGGGCGATGGCAACCTCGTCGGCGAAGCGCCGCGACAGATCCGCGAGCAGGCCGGGCCGACGATGAAGGGCCTGTCGCTCGACATCCTCACGGTCACCGGGCCGGACGACACCGTGCTCGTCTCGCCACACTACCGCGCGCGGATCGGTGATCCGAATCCGATGCCGGTCGTGCGCCAGCGCGCGGAGGAAACGAAGGGCCAGCCATTCTTCACGCGTGACTCGATCTGGACCGGTCACACAGTCGAGATCGTGCTCGTCGTGGAGTCTGCGCAGATCGCTCGCTACAACCGTTACAGCGTCGCCGTCATGGCTGGCAAGCGCGTGACCGATGACCTGCTCTCGCTCATGCGCAGTGCCGGCATCGACACCGATGCGCGGATCGCGCTGCCGAGCGGCGAGGTGTTGCTGCCGCCGAGCAGTGGAGAGGCCGGCTGGAAGAAGATCGCGAAGGATCCGCCGATCCGCGTGCCGATGCTCGGCGCCGATGGTGCGCCGGTCGCGTTCGTCGAAGTCGCGGTCTCCGATGGTGGCCTCGATCATCTGCTGTTCAACATCACGCTCACCGCGGCACTGCTCGCACTCGGGGCGCTGCTCGTGGTCGTGTTGATCGGCTCGCTCGTCGCGCGTCGCACCGCCCGCGATCTCGATCAGCTGGTCGAGGGCTCGATCGCAGCCGCCCGCGGTGACCTCGATCACCGCGTGCCGGTGCGCGATACCGACGAGGTGGGCGCGGTCGCGAGCGCATTCAACTTCATGATGGAGGATCTCAAGACCTCCAAGGAGAAGCTCGTGATCGCCGAGCGCATCGCCGCGTGGCAAGAGATCGCGCGCCGCCTCGCGCACGAGATCAAGAATCCGCTCACGCCGATCCAGATGGCGATGGATACGCTGCGCAAGTCCTACAAGAAGCAGCACCCCGACTTCGCCGAGATCCTCGAGGAATCGACGACGACCGTGCTCGAAGAAGCCGACCGGCTCAAGCGCATCGTCGCGGAGTTCAGCGACTTCGCGAGGATGCCCAAGCCCGAGCTCGGTCGCGTCGATCTCAACGACGTGATCGGCTCGTCCCTCGCGCTCTACAAAGAGACCTTGCCCCACATCGAGGCGAAGCTCGATCCGCTGTTGCCGGAGCTCGATGGCGACAAGGGCCAGCTCAACCAGGTGCTCCTGAACCTCGTCGAGAACGGGCGCGACGCACTCGGTGATCGAGAGGGTGGGCGCGTGATCGTGACGACCAGACGCAGCGAAGCGCAAGACCGGCTGACATTCGTCGTCGAAGACAACGGTCCGGGCGTCCCCGCCGAGCTCAAGGACAAGGTCTTCGCGCCGTACTTCACGACGAAGATCACCAAGGGCGGCACCGGTCTCGGTCTCGCGATCGTGCATCGTATCATCAGCGACCACGGTGGCCGCATCACGGTGAGCGACACACCGGGTGGTGGTGCGCGATTCACGATCGAGCTACCTTTACGCAACGGCCAGGCACTACTCGCATCGCGCATGTGACTGCGTTCGGGTGCGCAACGCTGGCGGGCGTCGCGAGCGATTGATGTGCGATCGCCGGCGGCGCTGCGGGAACGACCAAGACTTGCGACGGATCAGGTTCTGCCTCTGCCCTGATCCCCGAAGGACGACGTCGCCAGTGGCAGTGCGAACCCGTGGCTTGCGACGCGGGTCCAGGGGACGCTGGCGTGATCGAGCCACGAGCGCTACGGTTTGACAATGGCAGAGCCCACGCGCGAAGAAGTGGACGCGATGAGCGGTGTCACCGTGCTGGAGTTTGGCGCGTCGTGGTGCGGCTATTGCCAGGGCGCACGTGACTCGATCGATCGCTCGCTCGCGATGCATAAGGACTTCAAGCACCTCTGGATCGAGGACGGTAAGGGCAAGCGCCTCGGCCGCACGTTTGGCGTGAAGCTGTGGCCGACGCTGGTCGTGCTGCGCGATGGCAAAGAGATCGCGCGTCTCATCCGGCCGAACAACGAAGCCGAAGTTCGCGCCGTGCTTGCTCGGTAGGCTTTTCCGGGATTCAGGATCCCGTTCGGATCGAACGCGGCCTTGATCCGCGCCATCAGGGCTCGTTGCGGCTCGCCGAGCTGCGCGGTCATGTGGGATCCGCTCGAGCATCGCCGGGAGCATCGGAATCGGTACCGCGACATCGCCGAGCAGGGTGCGCCCCATGCGCTCGAGCGCCGGCAGGGCTGAGCGCCGCGCGGCGAGCGCGGCGACCTCGCCGGAGGAGCGCGCGAACGCACTCAAGTACGACGTCCCGATGTTCTCGACCCCGATGCCATCGCGAGACGTCATGCAGAAGTTCGCCGAGCCGCGCACGAGTCTTTGCTTGCTCAAATCCCGAGCTCTTTGCGGGTGAGCACGCTGTTCGGCCCATCCGCATACGCGAGCGCGCGCTCGATCACGTTGCGCAGCTCGCGGGCATTGCCGGGCCACGCGTAGTCGCGCAGCGCGGCGAGCGCATCCGGCGCGAACGTCGGTGCCGAGCGATCACCTGCGATCAACCTGACGAAGTGGCGCGCGAGCGGCACGATGTCCTCGCGGCGCTCGCGCAGCGGCGGCACCACGAGCGGCACGACGTGGAGCCGGTAGAACAGATCCTGGCGAAACGCACCGCGCACGACTTCGGCCGCGAGATCGCGATTCGTCGCGGCGATCACGCGCACGTCGACGGTGATCGGGCGCTCCGCACCGAGCGGGAACACCTCACCCGCATCGAGGAAGCGCAGCAGCTTTGGCTGGATATCGAGCGGGAGCTCGCCGATCTCGTCGAGGAAGAGCGTGCCGCCCTCCGCCGCGCGAATCACCCCGAGGTGATCGCGATCGGCGCCGGTGAACGCGCCCCTCTTGTAGCCAAACAACAGGCCCTCGAAGAGATCGTGCGGAACCGCGGCGCAGTTGAACGTGATGTACGGCTGCGACGCGCGCGGCGACAGCTCGTGCAGCGTGCGCGCGATGACTTCTTTGCCGGCGCCGGATTCACCGGTGATCGCGACGGTCGCGCGCGAGCCGGCGAGCCGACCGACATCGGCGATCAACCGACGCATCGGCAGCGATGCGACGACGAGCCCCGGCACGTCGGGCACCACGATCTCCTGCGTGGTCGACGGGCGATCGCCGCCGCGCAGTCCGGCGACCTGGAGCGCGAGCCCGGCGACCAGCACGAGCATGCGCATCGCACCTTGTTCGTTGTCATCGAGTACGCGCGTCACGCCGAGCCGCGCGCGCCGCCCCGCACCCCCGAGATCGAACCACTGCACGACGTCCTCGGCGGGAATCGCCTTGCGCACCTCGCAGATGTTCGCGCCGGCCTCGTCGGTGACCGCGACCGGTCCGTGCGTGAGCTCGCGTGCGACCGACGCGAGCTCCTTGACGACCATCGTGAAGCTCGCGCCCGGCACGGCGACACGCTGGAGTCCGAGCTCGAGCTGTTGGGTGAGCGTCGCCGGGACGTGCTCGTGGCGTTGCCAGTTCACGCTCTTCAAGAAGTGCGCATTGCGCGCGAGTGCGCGATCGATCCAGCGCGGCGGCTGGAGCCCGAGGGCGGAGAGCTCGGCTTGGGAGCTCGCCATCCGCTCCTCGGCATCGGCCGCGCCCGCGATCCGCGCGAAGCCTGCGGCGCCGTAGTGCGCGAATGCCGCGCCGAGTAGATCTCCGGACGCCACGAACGTCGCGATCGCGGCATCGATCATCGTGAAGCCTTCGGCGACGCGGCCCTCGCCGATCATGACGATGCCTTCCGCGCGACGCAGGTGGGCCGTGACCCACGCCGAGGGCCGGCGATCCGCCGCGCGCTGTGCTCGTTCGAGCACGGCGCGCGCGTCGGCGATCGTGCCTTCGATGTGCGCCGCGCTCGTGAACGCCACCAGGATGTCGCGACGCAAGAGGCTCCAGCCGCTCGCGAGCTGCTCCGCGTGCGCGAACGCCGCGAGCGTCGCTGCCGCATCCTCGCCGCGTGTGAACAGCGCGGTCGCGTGCAACCATGCCGCGTATGCCTGGCAGATCGCGCGCATCGACGGAAGCTCGATCGCCGCGACCTTCGTAGCGAGCGCTTCGAGCGCGTCGGGTTGGTTCGTGTACCAGAGGTAGCGCGCCTGCGCGGGCAAGATCACGGTGACCGGAAACCCGAGCTCCTCGAGAACGCGATCGCTCTCCGCGAACACCGGCACGAGCTCGCTCATCCGACCGAGCCGCATCAGCGCATCGGCCTCCGCACGCAGCGCGAGCGCCATGTGGACGCCGATCGCGAGCCCGTTCGCGCGCGCGACCTCGCGACTCTGGCGCGCGACTGCGAGCGCGTGCTCTGGATCACCGAGGTTATCGAGGCTGCGCAGCGCCCAGGCCGCGAGCGTGCGCGACTCGAGGCTCGCCGATGCTTTGACCTGTGGGTTCGCGAGGATCCGGTCGAGGCGTACGAGAGCGAGCTCGGTCTGGCCCGAGAGCGCGGACGCGTACGATCGCAATTGATCGAGGAACAGGCCAGGCACCACCGGGAGCGACGTGGCGGCGACCGCATCGACACGACCGAGTGCGCGCAGCATCAGATCATCATCACCTGCGAGTAGCGCCGCGTTCGCGACGGCCATCGCGGCGAGCGCTTGCGGCAGCGGTGTTTCACCAGGGCGCGACAGCTCGTCCGCGCGTCGCGCATGGGAGTGCACGCGCTCGAGATCGAACAGCTCGCCATCAGGCATCGAGTAGGCGAGGGCTGCGGTCGCTTCGGTCAGCGCGGAGCTCGGTGCATCGGGCGCGAGCGCCGGTGCGAGGGCCACGAGCGCACGTCGACCATCCGCGCGATGCATGAGATCGATCAGGGCGAGCCCGGTCGCGGCCAGCGCGCGCACCTGGATTCCCGCATGGCGATCCGATTGGGCGCGCATCAACACGTTCTCGGCATCGCGCCAGCGGCCATCGAGCGTGCGTTCGACAGCCGCGAGCACGGGCACGAGCTGCGGATCCGGAAGCTGGGAAGCGAGCGACTTGAGCTTCGCGAGGTCCGCGCCGCGAGGCCGGCGCGCGTGCGCAGAGCCTTCCGGTAGCTCCCACCGGTAGACCGTGTGTGCGTTGACCCCGACCAGGTCCGCGAATGCCGCTCGTGTCCGAGTTCCTCGGATTGAACGGATTTCGGTAGAGCTGATCTCATCCATTGGCATAACGGTATATGCCACATGATTATGCCAGCTGGTGGTAGGAAGTTTATAACTCATTGAAACATGGTCGGTAAGACCTGGTATCTGCGATGCAGATGCCAAGGTAACTATGGCTACCGAAGAGACCCTCGTTCCTCCCGATCGCAAGCCCCGCAAGAAGGCTCCGCTGGTCGCAGGCGGACTCGTCACTGTCGCGGTGGGTGTCGCCGCGTTCATCTACATCTCGGGCCGCGGCAAAGAAAACACGGACGACGCGCAGGTCGAAGCCCACGTCTCGCCGGTCGCGGCGCGGGTCAGCGGTCAGGTCAAGAAGGTGCTCGTGCAGGACAACCAACACGTCAAGGTTGGCGATGTCCTGGTCGAGCTCGACGATGCGGACTTTCTCGTTCGATCGGCTTCGACGCACGCCGACCTCGCGGCGGCGCAGGCTCAGTATCACGCCGCGCAAGCCACGCTCGAGCTGACCAAGAAGCAGGTCGAATCGAACCTCGCGATCGCGCGTGGCGGTATCGCGCAAGCGAGCGCGGTCAGCGGTTCGACGCAATCGCAGATCGATCAAGCGAAGGCGGACGTCGCAGCCTCGGTCTCGCGCAACTCGCTCGCGAAGACCGAGTACGCGCGGACCAAGAAGCTCGTCGATAGTGGCGCGGTGCCGGTCGCCGAGCTCGATGCTCGTAGCGATGCCCTCGCACAATCCGAGGCGAACCTCGCTGCCGCTCGCGCGCGCGTGAGCATCGCCGAATCGAATCGCTCGAACTCGAGCGGTACGACCGAGGCCGCGCGCGGTCGCCTCCTCATCGCGCAAGCGGTGCCCGAGCAGATCGCGGTCGTCGCCGCGCAGGTCGAGGTCGCCAAGGCGAAGGTCGATCAGGCGCAGTCCGCGGTGAACCAGGCCGACCTCAACCTCGGGTACACCAAGATCCGCGCCGAGTTCGAAGGCAACGTCTCGAAGCGCAACGTCGAGCCGGGCCAGCTCGCCTCGCCGGATCGCGCGCTGATGGCGCTCGTCGATACGCGTGAAGAGTGGATCGTCGCGAACTTCAAGGAGACCCAGCTCGCGAAGATTCGTCCGGGCCAGAAGGTGAAGATCGAGATCGATGGCTACGACGGCGGCAAGCTCGACGGCACAGTCGATAGCCTCCAGGCCGGCACCGGATCGCGGTTCTCGCTGCTGCCCGCCGACAACGCGAGCGGTAACTTCACGAAGGTCACCCAGCGCGTGCCGGTCAAGATCCTCCTCGACAGGCAGCGGGCCGAGCTCCGCCCCGGCATGAGCGCGGACGTCACCGTCTACACCGCGGAGTAACGCCATGGGCACCGGTCAAATCCGCGGCCCCAAGGCACTGATCACGATCGTGGTCATGCTGGCCGCCGTGATGGCGATGATCGATATCTCGATCGTCAACGTCGCGCTCACCGACATCCGCGCGAGCTTCGGCACGCCGATCGATCAGATCGGGTGGGTGTCGACCGGTTACATGATGGCGAACATCGTTGTCATCCCGATGACCGGCTGGTTCCAGCGCCGGTTCGGCTTCAAGCGCTACTTCGCCTTCTCGGTGCTGTTGTTCACCGTCGCGAGCGTGCTGTGCGGGACCTCGTGGAACCTCCAGTCGCTCGTCGCGTTCCGCATCCTCCAGGGCCTCGGCGGTGGCGCGATCATCCCGACCGCGCAATCGATCTTGTTCGCGCGCTATCCGCAGAAGGAGCACGGCATGGCGGCCGGCTTGTTCGGCCTCGGCGCGATCACGGGCCCGCTCCTCGGCCCCTCGATCGGTGGTTACCTGATCGAGATCTCGAGCTGGCACTGGATCTTCCTGATCAACGTGCCGATCGGCCTCGCCGTCGCGGCGCTCGCGTGGAAGGTCATCGACGAGCCCGAGTTCAAGGCGGATTCCCGCCCCATCGATCTCACCGGCATCCTGCTCCTCGCGACCGGCATGCCCGCGTTGCAGTACGTCCTCGAAGAAGGTAATCGCGAGGGCTGGCTCGACTCCAACCTCATCATGGTGCTGATCGGCGTGGCCGTGGTCTGCTTGACCACGTTCATCGTCCACGTGCTCGAGGCGCCGAACCCGATCGTCGACCTGCGGATCTTCAAGCGGCCAAGTTATGCCGCAGGCACCGGTATCAACTTCCTCACGGGCCTCGCGCTGTTCTCGAGCTCGTACCTGTTCTCGCTGTTCTGCGGCTCGGTGATGCACTACACCGCCCTCGACATCGGCAAGGTCTTCCTGCTCGCCGGGCTCTCGCAGATCATCTTGATGCCGATCGTCGGCCGCGTCGCACCGAAGATCGATCCTCGGCTGATGTTGTTCGTCGGCATCTCGATCGTCGGCGCGAGTCAGTGGCTCGGCGCCGAGCTGACCGCCCAGGCCGACTTCCACGATCTCGTGATGCCGCAGCTGGTCCGCGCGATCGGCCTCGCGTTCATCTTCATCCCGCTGACCGTCGCGTCGCTCTCGGATCTACCGCCGCAAGAGCGCGGCAACGCGACGGGCCTGTTCAACCTCACCCGCGAGCTCGGTGGCTCCCTCGGTACCGCGTGGATGGGCAAGGTCGTCGCCGATGGCGTGGTGCGGCACACCGCGTACCTCTCGCAGCACGTCACGCAGTACGATCCGATCGTCCAGGAGCGGATGATCCAGCTCCAGCACGCCGGCATGCCGCCCGAAGCAATGCTCTCGCAGACCGTGGGCACGCAGGCCCTCGTGATGTCGTTCGAGGACGGCTTCAAGCTCGCGATGGTCGCGATCCTGTTCGGCCTCGTGCTGCTCTTCGTCATGAAGAAGCCCAAGAGCACGGTCCCTCCGCCCGACGCGCACTGACGGACCCTGCGCCCCCGGACGGTCACGAAGCGCAGTAGCGAAGAGAGGTCAGAACGTTTTTCCAGAAGAATCAGTCTCGAGCCGTTGCCACGCCGACGTTCGCGATCTCGCGTGTTGTCGCCCGACCCGGTACCTCGTACGGCGCGGGCCTCACGCAGGCCGAGGTGCCCAGACGGTCACGGAGCGACCGGAGCGACCGGAGCGACCGGAGCGAAGAGGGTCGTGGCGGCTGCGCCCCCAGCACGCGGGCCTCGCGCGCCGCTGTGCCCTGCGTACCGAACCAGGCAGACAGCTCGCACCAGGTATACTTGCTCCGTTCGAATGCTCGAGTTGCAGTCAGAGGTCGCGTGAAGCCGACTGGTGCCTACCACCACGGTGACCTCCAGCGGGCGCTGAAGACCGAGACCGTACGGTTGCTCGCGACGACCGAGGCCGATGCGATCAGCCTCCGAGAGGTCGCTCGCAATGTCGGCGTCGACCATCGTGCCGCGTATCGCCACTTCGCCGATCGCGAGACCCTGATCGCAGACGTCGCCGAAGATGGCTATCGTGCACTGAGCGCGCAGCTCGAGGCCGGGCTCGCGAAGCTGGCCGGTGCGACCGCGGTCGCTCGATTGCTGCAGTTCGCTCGCTCCTACGTGCAGTTCTCGCTCAAGGAGCCGGGCTATTACCGCGCGATGATCCGACCGCGGCTCGTCGACAAGCATCGGTCGGCCGATGCAGGCGACGCGGCGCTCGCGATCCTCGAACGCGAAGTTCGTGCGGCCATCGCGAGCGGCGAGCTCACGGACGATGACGTGACCGAGCTGGCCGTCGGCCTGTGGTCGCATCTGCACGGGCTTGCGAGTCTCATCGCAGGACGCCGGCTCTACGTGAAGCCGAGCATCGCGGTCGCGTACACGAACCGGATCTTCGAGCGCAGTCTGCGCGGCCTTCAGAAGAGGTGAAACACTCCGCTGTCGCGTCGGCGCGATTCAGATGGCCCAGTGGTCGTGCGCGGCCAAGACCGCTGCGAGCTGGACCGGGCGGATGGTCGATGGTGACTGGTTTCGGTTTCCGCTCGATGGCGCTCCCGGCCGAGTCGCGAGCGGGGCTGGTCACGAAGGAATCCTTGCGGAGGTCGCGGGTGACGGAAGGTCCGGTCGTCGAGGTCCATCGCGAGCTCGAGACGTTGCTGGTTGCGCGATTCGGGTGGTGGGGTACTTCGGCCGCGAGCTGATGACCGCGAGTGGTTGGCTCGCGATCCTGGAATCGGGGCAGCCCGGGAGCTATCTACCGCACGTGCTTGCCGTCGCGGCTGGAACCTATCGAGTTCTCACCAGGTCATCGATGTCTGGGAACACGCAGGAGCGCGCATGCGTTTGGCGCCTGTGGCTCGAAGTTGACGGTAAAACACCGCCGGGCGTGACGAGCGTTAGAATGTGACAATGACTGAGACCACCGGGCTCACGGCGCTCGTCGACGATCCGCACGTCGGCGTCGGAGTGATCGGCAACTATCTCGACGGCCTCGACGGTGACACCCGGTGGCACGAGCTCGGCGCGCTCGGCCGGTCTCGCCAACGCACCCTGTACGACAAAGCTGCGCACGCACCCGCGATCGACCTCGCGCACTTCGTCGGCGATGCGCGGGTGCGGCACGAGGTGATCCACGATGGGGTCAACACGTTGCCCGTGCCCCCGGCACTCCGGCACTTCCAGAAGCGGTTCTGTCGGCCGGAGCAGGGCGCGCGGCTGTTCGGCTACAACGAGGGTCCGACGCGGCGATGGATCGGTCCCGGTTACTTCGTGGCCATCCCGACCGCGGACAAGCCCGCGTGGTCGGCGTACGGCGCGGTCGTCGTCGACTACTTCCAGATTCCCGACGGCGAGGTCGCCGAGGGTTGGCCACGGGTCGTCGACAACCACTGGCGGCTGCAGCGCTTCGTGTACGAAGCGACGCGCGACTTCATGCGCCGCGTCTCGGCGCACGTCTCGATCGGGGCGGCATTCAAGCGCGAACGCCCGCTCGATCACTACTTCGTGCTGTGTCGCCGCGAGCACGCCCTAGCCAGATGAGCCCCGACGCCGACGCGGGAGCGATCGCGGGCTCCACCTGCGCGGGCCTGGCCACCACGTGAGAGGGCATCAGCTGCGCTGGACGCCGGACATGCGCGAGGTGTTCGCGGCCTCGCCCACACTCGCGGGCGCGAGGTCTATTGGCTCAAAGAAGCTTCTACGCTACGAGGCGTGAAGAAGTCTGCGCCGCCTGAGCTCTCGGTCCCCAAGCCGTCACTGGTGAAACAGCCGCAGGCGTGGTCGCCTGACGAGAAGCTCGCGATCGTCCTCGAAGCCGCGACGCTGACCGAGGGCGAGTTGGGCGTCTATCTGCGCAGCAAAGGGGTCCACGCCGCGATGATCGACGAGTGGCGTGCACAAGCGCTCGGCGGACTCCGCGGTGGAGAGCACGCGTCGAAGATTCAGATCGAAAGTCGCGAGGTGCGCGCGCTGCGCCGTGGGCTCGCACGCAAAGACAAGGCCCTTGCCGAGACGGCGGCGTTGCTCGTGCTCAAAAAAAAGTCCTGGAGATCTGGGGGACGAGGACGACGGTACCGACCCGAAGAGCGACAAGTGATCCGGATGCTCGTCGAAGAAGCAGTCGCGAGCGGCGCTCGGCTCGAGCGAGCCTGTATGGCCATTGGGCTTCGAGCGCGCACGTTGCAACGGTGGTCAGGACGAGACGAGGACGGCCGACACGGACCCCGGCACACGCCGGCGAACGCGCTGACTACCGCGCAGCGCGCGGCGATCATCGCGGTCGCTACCTGCCCCGAGTTCCGAGACATGTCACCTAAGCAGATCGTGCCAAAACTCGCCGACCTCGATTGCTACCGCGGCTCCGAGTCGACGTTCTATCGAGTGCTACGAGCTGCACAACTTCAGAAGCGACGCGGTCGCGCTCGTACACCGACGGCGCGACCGCGAGCGCATATCGCGACGGGCCCGTGGCAGGTCGCGTCGTGGGACATCACATACCTGCGAAGTCACACGCGTGGTTTGTTGTTCTATCTGTACGTGGTCATCGACGTCTGGAGTCGGAAGATCCTGGGATGGGCGGTGCACGAGGTCGAATCCGCCGAAAACGCACAAAGTGGATCGAGATCGGCGAGGCCGCGAGCGCGTACGCCTCGCGAACAATGGGCCCACGCCGCGATTGCTCTTCCTCGGCTGGCGACCTATGAACCGCCATGTCCTTCGACCTCGTCGCCAGGATCGCGCCGCTCGACCCACGCGATCTCGTTCGGCCGCCGGCTCGTGTTCACAGGATTGCCACTGCGGCAGCCCCTGATCTCAGCCGCGCCGAGGATCCGCAGGGTTGGTTCGACGACATGAAACCAGCCGAGCCGCTCACGTTCGAGCTTCCAGACGAGGAATCCGAGGACGCTGGGGCCGAGCGCTTTAGCGCCAAGTACCATGCGCGCGAGGAAGAACTGCGAACGAGCTTTCCGACACGAGCGCTGGCCTTGTTGCTGCAGGTGCTGCACGAGGCGGGCGCGATCTTCAACGCGTCGGTAGATCAGCACGACGGGGAAATCGCCGATGGCGACCGCGGCCCGAAGGGACCGCGTGGCGAAGTGCCAAGTTACAAGCTGTGCTCGAACGAAGGTTGGCACGTAACGCGTGACGAAGCCGCAGTCATGCATGACCGCCTTACCTCCTTCCTCGACCGCGGACCTGCGATCGAAGCAGGAGGGAACCGGTTCGAGCTCCGCGTCGACGCCGCGGATCCCGACGACCGAAACGCGCTGCAGTGGCTGCGGCAGCTCGCAGTATTCTTCGCTGCCGCTGCGCGTCTCCACGGCTTCGAAGTCTGGTGAGTCGATCGGTTGATACTGATTGTCTGAGCTCATCCGACCTCTTCTGGAGTCAGGGCGCGCCAATGCTTCGTCGCGCGTACCGTGCGCCGCGCGCCGCGACAAACCGGTCAAGTTCGGCAATTGTGAACAGGTGGCAGCCCTTCGGGCCGGCGCCGCACGGACGCAGCTCGCCGCGTGAAACGACGGTGCGGATCCCGGACGCCGAACGGAAGCGCAGGTAGTGCGCCGCCTCCCAAGTGGTTAGGAGCGGTACGGCTGGATGTAGTGCCGCCACGGCTAGCCCCTACTGCGAAGTGTGGGCGGGATCGGCACGAGTGGGATCTGCATCCGACGTACGGGTGTCGCCGCTGTCGACGAGGGATTCGCAGCGTTGAGCGCGCGAGGGCGCTCGATCGCCACGTCGAGCAGCTCGTTGATGTCCATCTTGCTCACCATCGCGATCAGCTGAGGCATGTGTTCTGACAGCGCTGCCGGGAGTGCCGGTGCTAGCTGCGACGTCGGCTCCAGTGTTGCGAGGATCGCGCGGCAGGCCGCAGCTCCGGTAGCGCGCGCTTCGTCGCTCGCGTCCGCTGCCGTCGCAGTCTGAATAGCTTCGATGAACGCGTTCATGGTGCGCTCCTGTAAGGATCACTCTCGGTCGTCTGGGTCGTCCCGAGGAGCAGCTGAAGAAGATCGGTGGCATGGAGTTCTTCGACGTCCACTTCAGCTACATCGATACCGACACCAATGATGAACACTTCGTCACGGTCAAGGAGCAAGGCGGCGGGTCGCTGATTCCCGACGGACCATCGAAGCCGGGCGTCTTGTATACGGTCGCCAAGGGGTCTGGCGGCATGTTGGGCCTGTATCGCCTGGAGCTTCAAATCACACCCGGTGGTGGAAAGCTCAGCATTTCAGGTCTGGGTTCGAATTCGGGGTCGAAGGAGTCGGTGAAGATCGCCTTCGACTTCTTGAAAGCGAACGCAGGCCGGGTAAGCGCATCGATGAAGGTTGGCGAGCACGACTTTCATCTCCACATCGTCGAACTCCACAACACCGGGCCGACCACAGCCCTGACCCTGCCGGCCTTTTTGGCGTTCTGCAGTGGCCTCTTGGGCAAGCCATTGCAGAGCCAGATGATCGTTTTGGGCGACATGAGCCTGGGTGGTACCGTGAAGAAGGCCGAGGATCTGGCCAGCTCACTCCAGGTCGCCTTCGACGCTGGCGGCAAGCGCACGCTCGTTCCGATGGCGAGCGTAGGCGACATTCCCAGCGTGCCCGGAGAGCTCTTCGCGAAATTCCAGACCAGCTTCTATGCCGATGCCGTGGATGCAGCGTTCAATGGCATGGGCGTGCAGTAGCCGCGCCAAGGCGCTCGCTCCGATGCACGTCGAGCGTTCGCATGGATCCCATGCCCGTACTAACGTTAGGCATCTGGCGTATCTCTCCACCGCCGGAGGTCGAAAAGGAGCTCGGTCGCGATCTCGGAGGGTAGGGGGATTCGGCTCGCAAGGTTCTCGGTTGTCCGTTCATCGAGCTCGAACTTCTGGCCCATGACGACCTGGAACCACCGCTCGCGGTCTCGCACGACGCGGAACATCTTCTCGTCCGCGCTCCCGGCGATGAATGGGAGGTAGACGATGATCGGGCGGCGAGCGACCTCAGCCTTACAATGGATGCGATCGAGCCGGCCGGTTCGCTGCTCCAAGCTGCTCGGGTTCCAGCATCCATCTCACCGCCCACTCCTGGGAATGTACCGGTCCCGGTGTCACTTCTGAGCGTTGCCGTCGTGAGCACATTTCTGCTGCGCCGCGGGCCTGGTACCTTCGCCTCGATGCCGGTTCGGATTCTCCTTTTTTGCGCCCTGGCGACCCCGGCTTGTAAAAAGGCAGCCACGGAACCTGCCAGCGGTTCCGCGGTCGCGAACCCGGCCCCTCCATCCGACGACAGCTCGCCAGCGTGGACCGCCGCGAGCCACCCGGTCGCGCTCGCCTGCGGCGATGCGGCGTTGCCCTTGCCGCCGCCGCAGCCCGCGACCAAGCCGGCGGTGGATCAGCAGCTTAGACCGGGTACAGCGATCGTTGATTGTCACGATCAAGCGTCGGTGGATGCCGTGTGCAGTTGCCTCGCGAAGTCCATCACGACGTGGGGAAGGCCGTTTCTGCTCTCTGGTCCGGCAGAGTGTGTCGTGCAACCCCGCGCACAGCCGAATGCCGCGATCGTCAAGCTCACCGACGATCCGACCGACACCTCGACCAAGACTGGCGGTTCTGCACTGGTCATGGTCGCAAAGCGTGGAGGGTCATGGTCGCCGCTTTCCGTCGTTGCCACTCAGGGCGACATCGATCTGACGGCGACGCCGAAGCTGACCGCGGCGCTAGAGCTCGTTTCGTTCGATGCCCATCCCGGATCGCTCTACTCGATCGAGGCGCGCGACGAGACTCGCCAGTCAGACATGGGGGATCACGCGATCGACGGTGGGGTCACCGCCACGTTGTGCTCGACCACGACCGGAACCTGTTACGAGCCGCTAAAGCTGGGAACGTGGAGCTACACGTGGACGCCCAAAGAAGCGGCTTGCCAGATCTCTACCCTGTCGGTGTTTGCGGCCACGTTCGATGCGACCGGTGTAACAATGCGGCTCGAGCACGGAAGTGATGGCGACGGCCTCACCGGCCGCCATCTTTTGTAAGTTACGTTGGAAGGCCGGCGACAGTAAGCTACGAACTCGTTCGGAGGCGTCTATGGGGCTATCACACGAGACACAGACAGTCGGTCCTGGCGCGGACGTTACACAACCGAAGGAGCAAACGACGCCTGATGCCCGCGCGATGGTTGCGCGAAGCGGTGGCGATCCGCACGCGCTCGCCACACTCGTGCAAACACACCCGACTGCGAAGCACGCGATCATGACGACGCTGCAGCAGACGCTCGGCAACTCGTTGGTGCGCGCCGTCGTCCAGTTGCTCGCGGCCTCTGACAAACCAGTGCCAAGTAGCGCGCCGACTACAGGACAGATGCACGTCACGGTCGACGGGCTCAACGTTCGGCGCTCGGCGACCAAGGCCGCCGATAACATCGTCGGCACGTTGAATTATCACGATGTCGTCGTAGCAGCAGGCGTCGAAGGAGATTGGGTCAAGATCGAGTTTCACGGCGAACCCGCGTTCGTGTTCGGACATTATGTCGAGCCGGTCGCGCCGAAGATTGCCTACGCACCCGTCCCGCCATCGGCTGCCGATTCGGCCGAGCATCACGTGCCTACGCCCGTCGCGACGGCACCAGCGCCAGCGCCTGCATCGGTCATTGCGGCGCCGGCTCCGGTCGTCGCGACGCCGAGTGCTATCTCCGCGGCGTCTCATCACGACGCGCCAACAACGGCTCCGACCGATGGACACGTCGCTCCAGCGGCTCACATCGAATCCAAGAAGGCCGAAAAGGGCGCGAATAAAGATAAAACGAAGAAGAAAGCGCCACCGTCGGGCTACGCGAGATCGGCCGGTGGCGCGACGCACGCGGTGCTCACGCGCTTGGCGAACGAAGGACGGCTTAAGATTTCGCCGAGCCAGATCGCGCAGCTTGATGCCGCGTCGCAAATCGAGAGCGGCGGCAAAATTGGCTCGGTCGATACAACCGACGATATGGTCGTCAGCATGGGCTTCTTCCAGTTCGTGCTTGGTCACAAATCGATCGAGCAGCTCATGCACATGGCGCCCGCAGCGTTCGCGAAGCACGGGCTCGAGCTCGATCCCGGGAAGACATATTCGTTCGCGTCTCACCCGCACCAGATCAAAGGCGTCGAGGACTACGACGACCTTCGCGGCCCCGAGTGGGGCAACAAGTTCCTAGCCGCCAGCCTCGACGATGACATCATCATCGCGACAGCGCAGCTCGCACTCAAAGAAGCGGCGCACGTCGAGGCGATCACGACGAATGCGGGTGGTAAGGGCGACTTCTTCAACGACGATACTGCCCGTGCGTGGTTACTCGAGCTCCACAACAATCGCCCGGCTTATAACCACGTTGCGGTCGAGAAAGCCGTGGCTGCGGGTGCTCGCGATGCGAAGGACCGCGACAAGTTCCTCGATGTCCTCGCAGCTGCGATCGAGGACTCGTACGAACCCGAGGGCGTCACGACATACCACCGCGTAAAGGCGGAAGCGAAGAACAAGAACCTGACCCCTGATCAGGACAAAGAGCTGCTCCACAAACACGTGGCGGCAGCACGTCTGAAGGGCACGCACATCACGCAGCGGATCTCGCGGCACCTCGCGTTGCCGACTCTCGAGCCGATTATCGGTCCGGCGGCTCACGACGACAAAGCAACGCCGGTTGCAGCGGCGCCCGTTACACATGCGGATCCAAAAACGGTCACCGCCAGCGTCGCGTCACCACCTGCGGTGACTCCGGCTGCGGTCGTACCGACTCAAGGACACCAAGCCGCGGTTTCACACGCAGACACCCATTCAACCGCGAACACGCATGTCGGAGCGGCGCACGCTTCGCATCATGACGAGCACGCTCAGCCATCAGCTCCAGCCGCGTTCGACCCGCTCGACCCCGAGTACGCGATGGTCCTCGGGCAAGCCGAAGCGGGCCTGTTGAGCGTCGACCAAGCGACCGCGCAATTTGCCGCGTTCGACTGTGCTCTTCACAACGGTGCGCAATCGGTACGCGGCGCGCAGCTGGCGGTGAAGCTGCTGCACGAGATCGAAGCGCATCGCGTCGCTGCGGTCGCGAAGAAAGCTCCGTCTGCAAAGCCGCCCACAGAGGCGGATAAACCTAGCGAGGGGAAAGTCGCGGACACGACAGTGAAGACCCAGGTCGTACCGAACACAACGTGGACGCCGCCGGCCGGCTCGAAGATCGGCAACCAAGAGATCATCACGCTGGCCGCACAGGTTCACGACCCACGTATGCCCGCGCTGCTCGAGCACATCGGCGGCATCGAGAAAGATGCGAAGCTCGCAGAGAAGCAAACCGGCGGCGGCAACGAGATGGAATATACAAAACCGGAGTTCCGCGACAAGCTCGTCGAGGGTATCGCGGTTGTACGACGGGAGCTCGCCCAACTCGACAGCGCCGGTCCAGGCGTCGCTGCATTCGTGCTGGCGGTGAATCACGAGATCCAACAACTGGCGCCGTACCACTTCCAGAAGAACATTCGCGCGATCGAGACCTGGGACAAGGCAAAGACGCTGGGCGGCATTCGACAGTGGTCGACTTGCAACCTTACGTCACTCGCGATGAGTCTAGAAACCGTCGGCATCAGCGCGCGCAATTTCCCAAGCGCGCACGACGGTCTGCTCGCAACTGCCGGATCACTCTTCGAGATCGATCTGCACGACGGAAAAGACGATCAAGGTGGCAAGTACTACGGCGCGCAACTCACTGGGAAGGGTGTCGGCGCGGCCGGCGGGCATACATCCGTCGAGCAGATCAAGGCGCTTCGGTTCCCTGACTTTCTCGAGTTTGCAGCAATAATTCACTCGACGCTGAACGGGAAATTTTCGCATGACGAAGCGGGGGTCATCAAAGGCGCCGGGGTCGCATCCGTCGCGAAAGCGAGCGTTCCATATCTCGAAGGTCTCGCCAAGTTCATGGGAGCCAAGCCCCAGGAGGTAACGCTGAACCTCGGCAAGGGTGCGGTGAGCTTCCTGAACGACTACGGAGCGAAGCACCGCGGCATCACGGCGCCCGGCGTCGAGAAGATGAATACGGCGCGCAACCTGATGGAAAACGATCAGGACAAAGAGAACAGCGCGACGAACGATAAGGACCGCAAGAAATACGAGAAATCGCGCGCCAGCCACGAGACAGACTACAAGTCGCTCGATAAAGCGAACCACAAGTGGCTCGAGGATCCCGAAGCGGAGCAGAAGGTGCCACTCGAAACCTACAAAGGAGCGGTCAAGGCGCAGCTCGGACCGCACATCGATGCTGGCCGGGGCGTCATCGCTGGGCTCTCGGGGCACTACGTACGGCTGTACGCGATCGATGAAACCGGTATCCGTGTTCAAGATCCTGGACAATGGAACCGTAGCGAAATGAGGATCACGTGGGCCGAGGCTCGCGCGATGGGTTACTTCTGGACCAATCTAGTGATCGGCTCATGAAACGTTTCATCCTCTTCGCCATCATCGTCACCTTCAGCTGTAAGAAACCCGCGCCCGAAGCGGTAACGACCGGTTCGGGCGCGACAGCAACTTCCGGTTCTGGAAGCGCGACCGCTCCCACGATCGACAGTGCGGTCGCCAAAGGAAGTGCCGCTAGCGATACGACTCCACCTTTCGACGCCAAGCTCGAGATGCCAACGCAACCCAAGCGGTCGGCCGTCGACCAAAAGCGGTTCGCGGATGCTGAATCCGCACTTCGCGCCACACTGACAACGGCCAAGAACGCGACGTCTGGAACGACGCTATGCCCGGCGTTCACGCCACTCAATAAGGCAATGACGGCTCTCGACGACACGAGCGCTCCCGCTGGCACGCAAGGCTACGCCGAGCTGCGGTCAACGCTGCAGCAGACGTTCGATGGCATCAATAACTTCTGTGCTTCACCGGGCCAGGATCCGAAGGACGCCCCGATGGAAGAGCTACTCGGGTTCCTCAGCAACATTCGCTCAAGGTTTACCGAGCTCGCGCATCTCGGCGCGAAATAGCTCGCAGTCGAACGAGCACTTGAAGAGCTGGTCGTCGAACGTCATCGGACACGCGCCCGGTGTCCCGTCGAATCGGCGCGTGCCATGCCGGTGTGCCGGCGACCGTTTGCGCAGCTGCGTTCGCCGAGGGATTGTGCGCTCGGCGGCGGGTGGGCTTGATCCACTCCCGTGGGCACACCACGAGAGGCGGATACAGTGGCGAAGATGGCAACGAAGGAACGGCGCGCGATGCGCGAGCGCCGGGATTA
>JAYWCI010000177.1:0-12548 GCA_043780895.1 Kofleriaceae bacterium
CACGTCGGCGAGCCGCGCGTGCCAGAAGGTCGTCGCCGCGGGACCGTCGTACACGACCACGGCGGTGTCGGCGTACTGATCGATCACGAGGCCGGGACAGCCATCGGCCTCGCCGTGGATCAATCGCCGACCGGTGCAGCCCACGAGCAGCGGATCGCGTACGCGCCACGACGCGGCCCGCTCCGCGCGGTCGCGCGCCCAGGCGCCGTCGCAGATCGCATCTGGATCGCGATCGAGCACGCGCGCGCGGATCGGCGATTCCGGATCGGCGAGTGCGGTCGCCAAGGGGCCGCGCTCGTCGATCAGCGTGACGACATCACCGGCACTCAAGCCGCGCGGTGATTCGAGCGCGCGGTCGTAGATCCACGGATGGCCTTCCGCGATCCGATCACGCAACGGCTTGGTGACGCGCCAGCGCGCCCGCGTGACGGTCACTTCAGCGTGGCGCTCTGCAGCTGATACATGTGCATGTACGGGTTCAGCGTCTGCACGACGCCGGCACCCGGCGCGATCCAGATCTGGGTGACCCAGTTCGCCGGCAGCTCCATCGGCTTGGCGTCGGGCGCCGCACCGTCGAGCGTGACGCGGCCCGTGGTAACGAGGCCGAGCTTCTCGGCGACGTACGCGCCGGCCTTGGTCGAGACGCCTTCTTGCGGCTGCGGAGTGAACTGGCGCTCGAGCTCGAGCTTGCCGCTGCCGAGCTTGGCCTCCGAGCCCTCGGTCGCGTGACGCGTCCACTTCGCGACGAGATCCTCGCGCCACTGCGCTTCGCCGATCGCGCCGTTCGCGAGCTGCCAGCTCGTGCCCTTGGGGCGCTCGATCGAATCGAGCGTGAGGTTGATGTAGCCACCCGGTTCGCCGGCGAAGAAGAAGCTATCGGGCGAGATCTCGAACTTCTTCGCGTTGCAGGTGATCGTCGTGTGGATCGTCCTCTCGTCGAGGACCGGCTTTTTCGGATCCTTCGTGAGGTCGATCGTGATCTTCTCGTCGAGCTTGACGATCGTATCGCCTCCCTTGGCGCCGACATCGATCGCGGTCACCTTGACGACGATCTGGTTCGGCTCGGTCGGCGAGATCCGCTTGAGCTGGTCATCGGGCGGCAGCGGCGAGGGCACCATCACGTACGTCCACTCGTTGCCGACCGAGAGCGGAAACACCTTCACGCCACAGACGCTCGCCTTGCCGGTCGGGCCCATCGAGGCGTTCGCGGTTTCGGTCATCGGGTGCGCGCCGGCCGCAGGCTTCTTGTCCTTGGGGCCCGCCACGGCAAGGCCGGGCAGCAGCGCGATCGCGAGGAGGCTCGAGAGGGTGGAACGCATGACCCCGCGTTCATACCGCCCCCCAAACCGCGGGTAAAGCGAAACGGGCTCACAGGGCGCGGTGTCGTGACCGCAGCCGTGTCCCGAACTAGCGCTCGCGGCCTTCTTTTTGGCCGCCGTACACGCAGTTCGCATCGTTCGTGCCTTCGCACATCTTCGAGATCAACGTGCGGAAGCGTTCGTCGCGGCGCATGTCCGAGAAGTCGGGATCGAGGGCCTGCTTGCGACCGAGCAAGTGATCGATATGGGTCTCCACCTCGGCATGCTTGGAGTAGTGCGGCCGCATCTGGAGGATCCGGGTGAGCAAGTTGATCGAGCACTGCTTGCGACCGATGCGCGCGTACGCGGCGGCGAGCCCGTAGGTCGCCTTGACGTTGTACGGATCGGCCGCGAGGGCGGTGATGAACGCGTTGACCGCATCGCCGATCTGCTGCTCGCGCGTGAGCTTGTCGATCTCGGCCGTGCGCGACGAGTTGAGGGACGCGTAGCCCTCGTCGGCGAGGCGCGTGCCTTCCGGAATCGAGCGCTGGTCGAACGTCATCGCCTTGAGCTCGGCCTGCGGGTCGGTCGGCTCGCAGTCCTTTTGCTCTTTCGCGGTCGGCGGTGCGGGCTCGGGATCCGGGCGCAGCGGGGCCGGTGGAGGCGTGAGCTCTTGCTTGCCGTGGCAGCCGAACAGCATCGCTGTGATGCACAGAGCGCGAAGCATCAGCGACCCACGGCCTGCATCGCGTCCTTGCGATAGCCCTTGAACCACACGCCGTTGTCACCGACGGCGTCGGCCGCGCGGTTCGCTTCGGTCGCGAACTTCGGGTTGTTCGAGAGGGCCGAGAGCCGCTTGAGCATCGCGAGCGCGCAGCCCTTGCGAAGCACCTTGTCGTAGGCGACCGCGAGCTTGAGCGTCGCGTCGGCGTTGTACGGATCCTTCTGGAGCGCGAGGCGATAGCGATCGATCGCTTCGCGGATCAGCCCGACCTTCGCGTTGGGCTCCTGGGTCTTATCCGAGCTCGCGATCGCGGTGTCGCCAGTCTCGACGAGCGGACGCGCCATCGCGGGCACCGGATGCCACTTGCGCGGATCATCCTGGAACTGGGCGATGCAGTCGTCGATGTACTTGACCTGCTCGCCCGCATCCGGAGCCTCGGGCGGGCGCTTCTTCTTGTCCGGCGTGTGCATCTTCTCCGGTGCGCCACCGTAGAGTGGCTGACACGCGGCGATGCTAAAGCACAGCAACAGAGACGTCCCGAGTCGCATACCTGAAGGTAACGCGTCGGAACTAATGAATCAAACGGTGCGGACGTAACGCAGCATCGGCAGCACGAACGGGGCCGCGGCCGACAGGAGCAGGGCCCCCGAGATCGCCGGGACAAAGGCCATGTGGGTCGCGCCCACGGTGGCCATAATGGCGCCGGCGAGGCCGAGCGCGAGCACGCCCCAGGTCTTGGCCTTGATCAGGCCACGGAGGCCGAAAGCCGAGCAGACCACGGCGGCGATCACGACGATCGCCGAGGACGGCTGCTTCGGAGCGAGCGCGTAGAGCAGCACCACGGGGAGCGAGGCGCCCGCCTTGATAACCGAGTTGCCGAGGCGGCGAACGGCGGTCTCGTCCATGTGGAGCTTCTCGCGCCACGCGGTCTTGCCGTCGAAAGGCGAGGTCATGCCTTCGCCCCAGAGCGCGAGCACACCGACGAGGTGCGAGCCGCCGAGGAACAGGATCAGCGGCTCGGGCCCCATCTGCCACATACCGATCGCGCCGACGAAGACTCCATAGAGTCCGACGCCGATCGCGTACCAGCGCGCCCAGAAGTAGCCCGCCACCAGCGCGAAGAACGCCAGCATGTAGACGCCGCCCACCGCGTAGAACGCGGGCGACAACTGCGGCTGCATCATCGACATCGCGAGGACGAGATAGAACAGCGCCCAGACGACGAAGACGATTGCGGCCAAGGCTCGGCGTTCGCCAACAAACTTCATACCCCGAGTGTAGCGCAGGTCCGCAGACCGGCGAGGCTCACTTTGGCGGACGAACCGGGAAGTTCTTCTGGACGATCAGGCGGAAGTGCTTGAAGCCGGCTTCCTTCTGCTTGGCGGAGTACATCACCTCGACGAGGAGGCGGTACGGCGTGAGGCGATCGGCGATGACCAGGAGCTCCGCAGGGGGCTCCTTACTGGGATCCTTACCGGCGGCTAGGAGTTTCTTGTTCGACTCCCCCTGCAGCGCGCCGAGGTAGGTGGTCAGGCGCGGGATCTTGATGCCCAGCGCGCCACCCTCTTTTTCGGCCGGATCGACATCGCCGTTCGCGACCGAGACGATCGCGCGACCTTCGACGACCACGCCGGTATTCGTGATCACGAGCGTCCACGACTTCTCGGGCAGCGGCGCATCGGTCTCGGTCGACGGCAGATTCACCGTGCCGGCGATGACATCGAGCGCGTTCGTCGACAGCTGGAAGATGAAGGCGACCAGGAGGATCGTCATCATGTCCATCATCGGCATGATGTTGAGGTGCGTGATGTTCTCGCCCTCGGGCACGCGCGCGACCGCGCGACGGATCATCTTCCGCGCCTCGCGGTTGGTGAAGCCGGTCTCGCTCATTCGAAGCCCGAGCTAAAGAGGATGTCGCTGAACAGCGCCATCGTCTTCGGATCATAGGACGCGCGCTCGGTATCGAACGCAGTGTGGTCCGGCGACATCGCGTCCTTGGCCTTCTTGATCTCCGGGTTGTCCGTCGGAATCGCGCAGCCGGTCGGCTCTTTACCGAACTCCGGCATGTGGCAGCGCATCGCGGCCATCGTCGAGGCGATCGTGTTGTACGGAATCGCGCCGTCGGCCTGGAGGATGACCTGGTAGGTCTCGCGCTTGCGGATCTTGCCGGCGTAGCGACGATTCGCGACCTCGAACAGCGCGTTCGACAGGCCACGGAAATCGAACACCGGCGTTGGCGTGATCGGCAGGTGCGTGCTCGGTGCGGGACCGCAGCGAAGAGTCTCGTTGCAGAAGCCGCTCTCGCACATGAACGCGCCGTCGCACGATTCGCCATCGCGACCGGTGCGCGGGAACACGGCCTTCGGTGCGGTGACCGTACCCTCGAGCCCCGAGATCGACCAGAGGATCATGCGATCGCGCGTGATCGACACGATCAGCTTGAGCGGCTGATCATCGGGGTTCGGATTCGGTGCGGCCGCCGTCGTCGACGGCGGCGCCTTGTCGGGCAGCTGCGTATCGATCTGGGTGAACACGATGCCTGCCGCGACGGACGCGAGCAGGAACAACATCAGGTTCGTGACCATGTCGAGATAGGGGATGAGGTTGAGCTCACCACTCTCCATCTCGTCTTGTTCGATCTGCGCTTCACGACGCCGAATGGCGCTGCGCATCTTCGAACGTAACCGCTGGGCCGTGAAGTTCACGGAGTGCTACTCGAGATCCTCGGTGGGAGCAGCGGGTGCACGGCTCGCGGCCGCGCTTCCACCTTCAGCCAGCAAGTTCTCGAACCGGAGGCTGAAGGCCTCGAGGTCGGAGACGACCTTCTTCATGGCGGCCGACAGCAGCAGGTGGCCGAGCATGCAGATGAGCGCGATGCCGAGACCGAAGGCCGTGTTGTACATGGCCTCGGAGATCCCTTCCGAGAGCTTCTGCTTCTGCTCTTGCGGAGAGAGGTCACCGATCGCCTTGAATGTATGGATCAGACCCGTGATGGTTCCGAGGAGACCGATCAGGGTGCAAATGTTCGCGAGCGACCACAGCGCGCCGATGCGAGTCTTCACCTCGGGCAAGGTGTCCGACATGGTCTCTTCCATCGCTTGCGCGACGGCGGCCTCACCACGATGCAACCGGTTGAGGCCTGCTTTGGCGACCCGCGCGACGGGCGCGGTGGTCGCATCGCAGAGCTTCTTGGCGCGATCGATGTTGTTTGCCGAGAGCAGCTTGCGGAGCTGCTCGAGAAACGCCTTCGCATTCAAGTGTCCACGCCCGAGGAAGTAGATAGCGCGCTCGACGATGAGCCCGATCACCACGGCCAAGAAGAACGTGTTCACGATGAAGAACGGCCCGCCCTTTGAAAAGACATCACTTAGCCAGCTCATCGGTTCCTACCTGCCTCGGTGTATTTGTAACGAGCGATGCGCGGGTGCGTCAAGCAAGCGACCAACGAATTCGCTAGGGTGAACGATGACTTACTAATCGGGGATCGTGACATTAGCGCTCAGTTATTCGGCGCGCCCGCCGCGATCCATGCCGAAATGGCATCGGCCTTCTCGCAGCACATCGTTTGAGCGTTGTAGGGCATCGTCCCGACGTCGGCGCCGTTGAGGCCCTTGGGGAGGGCGTCCATCGGCGGGGTGGCGTCGGCGGGCTTGATGACACCGATCATGGCAGACAACAGGCTCGCGTTCACGTTGCCGGGCACCACGAGTGCACGAGAAGTGTCGAGCCGGGAAGTCGCGTTCACCAGCAGCGTGTAGCTCTTGGCCGCGGTCGACAGGTCGAGATCGTCCTGCGGATGGACGTTCGTGTGGCACGAGTCACTGAGCGCGCATTTGGGCGTGAGGATGTTGGTCTGGATCCACGACAGCTCCATGTGCCCGACCGCGGCGGTGCACGAGGCAGCCGGCGGGTTCGAGACCACGCACACGCGGCCCGAGCCGTGCGTGACGTCGGCGTCGCTGTAGTCGTGGTGATCGAGATCGATGCGGCAGGCCGCGATCGCAGGGAGCGCGATCAGCCACAACGCGACGGTCCCTCTCATGGCGCGGACGGTAGCACGATCATAAACACGTTAGGTCGCCGCACTTCTCGCTAACCGGCGGGCGCGGCACGGCGGGTGCGGGGACGAGATCATCGAACGATCGTACGCTCGGACCCGAGAGAAATTTCGCGGGCAGCGTGCCGCGCACGAACGGCATCCAGACGGCTTGGTTCGGATCGCTGCTGGGGCCCGTCGGATCGCCGCTCCACGGCTCGACGCGCGTGAACGAAACATTCGCAGGCGGCGGGAAGTCGCGCACCTTCGTCGGCGGATGCGCCTTCTGCATCACCTCGAGCCAGATCGGGACGGCGGCGCCACCCCCGGTGATCTTGTCGCCGATCGGCGTCGAATCATCGCGACCGATCCAGATCGAGCACAACAGATCGGTGGTGAAGCCATTGAACCAGACATCTTTGTAATTCGCCGAGGTGCCGGTCTTGCCCGCGGTCGGCCGACCGAGCGCGAGCGCGTAGCGTGCGGTGCCGCGCTGGACGACGCCCTTCATGAGGTTGATCATCACGTAGTCGACCTCGGGCGAGATGATCTGCGGCCCCATCGGTTGCTTGCGCAGATCGTCGAACACCTTGCCGGCCGGATCGGTGACGAGGTCGTAGAACCGCGGCGTCACCCGGCGCCCGCCGTTCGCGATGCCGGCATAGCCGGTCGCGACCTCGAGAGGGGTGAGGTCGGGCGTGCCGAGCGCGATCGAGATGTGGCGTGGAATCGGCGACGTGATCCCGAACCCACGCATGATCTCGATGATCCGATCGAGCCCGACGGAGACCGCGAGCTGCACGCTGATCGTGTTGAGCGAGAAGGCGAGTGCGGTCATCAGCGTGACGTCACCGAGATACTTGTTGTCGTAGTTCGCCGGGGTCCACGTGCCAGTCGCGGTCTGGACCGAGAACGGGCCATCGCGCATGTGCTCGACGGGCGTCTTGCCGGCCTCGAGCGCGGCCGAGTAAATGAAGGGTTTGATCGACGAGCCGACCTGGCGCTTGGCCTGGGTCGCGCGATCGAACTGCGACGCGGTCCAGTCGTAGCCACCGACGAGCCCGAGCACGCGACCGGTGTGCGGATCCATCACGATGATCGAGCCCTGGAGGGTAGGGCGCTGCGCGAGCGTGACCGCGGTGCCATCGGCGTCGAGCCGCACCGCGAGGAGGTCGCCGAGCGCGACAGCCTTGCCCCCTTTACTGCGCCACGCGACGACGTCCTTGGCATCTTCGGTGACGAGCGGCAGCCGCTTCGGTCCCAGATCGACCGCGAGCGCGCCGCCCTTCTGCTCGACGATCATCGCGCCGTAGCGCTGCTCCTGGAGGAGCTGATCGGCGAGCGCGGTCGTCGAATCGTTCGCACCGGACAAAGGATGTCCCGGACCGCCGGCCCACGCGCCGCGCTGGTTGTTCGCGACGGTGCCGATCGGGCCGCGAAACCCGAGCTTGCGATCGAGGCTCTCGAGCCCGTGCTTGAGCGCCGCTTCGGCCGCGGCCTGGACCGTGCGATCGAGCGTCGAGTAGAACTTGAGCCCGCCCTTGAACAGCGTGTTGTTGCCGTACTTCTTCGTCGCGAATTCGCGGATGTACTCGACGAAGTAGGGCGATGCGAGGTGGTTGAGGTCGCTCTTGTCGACGAGCGCGATCGGCTCGTTCAGAGCCGCGGTGTATTCGGAGTCCGAGATGTAGTGCTCGTCGCGCATGCGCCCGAGCACGTAGCGCTGGCGATCGCGCGCGAGCGCCATGTCGTGCGTCGGTGCGTACTTGGTCGGCGAGGCGACGAGGCCCGCGAGCATCCCGGCCTCGGCAATCGAAAGGTCATCGACCTCCTTGCCGAAGTACGACTCCGCCGCGGCCGCGACCCCGTAGGCACCGTTGCCGAGATAGACATGGTTGAGATAGATCGAGAGGATCTCGTCCTTCGAGAGCTCGCGCTCGACGCGGACCGCGAGCACGACCTCGCGCATCTTGCGCCGGTACTTCATCAGCTTCTTGGTCTTCGCCATGTCCTCGGGCGACAGGCCGAGGTCCTCGAGCCCACCTTCTTCACCGGCGAGGATCGTCTGCTTCACGATCTGCTGGGTGATGGTCGATCCTCCCTGCTTGATCTTGGTGCCGCCGCTGCGCCAGTTCGTGATCGCAGCGCGCGCGATACCGGTCGGATCGAAGCCCGGGTGTTGAAAGAAGTGATGATCCTCGGCCGACAAGAAGGCGGCCGGGACGTGCGACGGCATGCGCTCGAGGGGAACGATGCGGCGGTTCTCGATCGAGAACGTCCCGATCTCGTCGCCATCAGTCGAGAGCACGATCGACTTGCGGTACGGCTTGTAATCGAGGATCTGGGTCAGATCTGGCGGCAGGTCCTCGTTGATCGTGGTGACCACGAAGTACAGGCTCGCCGCGCCGGCCGACACGCCGTAGACGAGCAAGAGGAACAGGATGCGCAGGATCGAGACGCGCTTCAAACGTCGCCGCTTGCGCGCCGGTGGCGGCATCGGAAGCGGGCGATCGGCGTCTGCCACGGTATGATCAGTGTATGAGGTCTTGGCGCGGCTCGCACGCCGGCATGGTGATCCTCGTCGCGCTGACGACGAGCTCCCGGGCCGATGTCGCGCTCGCGCCGAGCGTGCCCGACTGGGCGCCAGGCCCACAGGTGGTCGCGGTGACCCCGTTCGAGAACCACGTGGTCAAGGGCACCTCGTACGACTGGATCGTCGCCGAGGCACCGTTCGAGATCGCGATGAAGACGCAGGCCGCGTTCGGGCTCGACCCCGCGAACCCGCCGCTGTGGATCACGCACGTCGTGCCCCCCGAGCCCGACAGCGTCGCGGCGGTCGCGGCCGAGCAGCACGCGCGCTTCGTCGTCACCGGATGGTTCGACAAGCTCGGCGAGGACATCCGGATCGCGATCCTGGTCTGGAAGGTCGATGGCAAGCAGGCGGTCGTCGTCGGCAATGCGAAGGCGCAGGGACCGCAACCCGCGTATCACGTCACGCTCGGCACCGCGGTCGGGGCGGCGTGGCAGCAAGCGAAGATCGCGCCCGAGACGCTGAGCGACGTGCAGACCGTGCAGCTCGCTCGCTCGCTGTCGAAAGACATCTATCCGGTCTTCATGCTCGGTCGAGGCATCGGCCAGCTCACCGGAATTGTTGGTGGGGCACCCGACTTCAAGGGCGCCGAGCACGATCTCGAGCGCGCGGTGTTCCTCGATCCGAAGCTCGCCGAAGCCCAGCGCGTCCTCGGCGAGCTGTACCTGCGGGAGGCGCCGACCGATCCGAAGGCGGCGGCAAAAGCGGCCGCGAAGTTCAACTATGCGACCGACCTCGCTCCCGACGATGTCGCCTCGCTGCGCGCCGCTGCCTTCGCGACCGCTGCCTCGAGCAAGTGGGAGCCCGCGCTCGAGCTGTTCGTGCGGCTGGTCGCGAAACAACCGTGGGACCTCGACGCGCGCGAAGGCCTCGGCGAAGCGCTGTGGCACCTCGGCGATGCCAAGGGCGCAGAGCACCAGCTCGAACAAGTGACGCAGCACCGGCCCGATGATCTCGTCGCGCGCCGCGTGCTCGTGTTGATCCACTCGTCGCGCGGCGACACCAAGAAGCTGATCGCCGAGCTCGAAGCGATCGCACAGCGCGCGCCGAACGATCTCGAGACCAAGAGCGACCTCGCCGCCGCGTACGCCGCGGTCGGCGAGCATGGCAAGGCGATCGCGGCCCTCGAAGCCGTCGCGAAGGCGCGCCCGACCGACCTCGCGCTCGCGCTCCGCGTCGGTGATGCGCATCGCAAGCACAACGAGCTGCCCACGGCGCTCGAGTGGTACGCGCGCGCCGCGAAGCTCGCACCGGAGTCGAGCGCGCCCGGATACGCGATCGCGCAAGCGAACTTCGACGCCGGCAAGCTCGCGGAGGCGAACCGCACGTACACCGGGCTCCAGAAATTTACGGTCGATGCGGCGGCCGCCGAGCACGCGCTCGGCGTGATCGCGCTCGCCCAGCATCGCGCTGACGACGCGGCCTGGTACCTGCGCAAGGCCGTGCGAGAAGCCCCGCGCGAGCTCGAGTCGCGGCGCGCGGTGATCGTCGCGGAGCTCGCGCGCAAGGATGGTGCAGCTGCGCTCGCGCAAGCCACGCCGGCGCTCGCGTACTGGCCCGACGATCAAGTGCTGCACTATCTCGCGGGCGTCGGGCATGCGGTGCTCGGCGAGAGTGATGCCGCGCAGGACGAGTATCGCCTGGCGCCGGAGCTCGCCGCCGCGCGCAGTGCGCTCAGCAGCAGCGCGGCGCCGGTCGTTGCGTATCAACCGCTGCTCGTTCGGCCGTGGGGCGATACCGAAGCGCTCGCCGCCGAGCTCGTCGCGTACGCGAAGATCGCCGAGGCGATGGCGAACACGCGTGGCGCCTACCAGAACGAGATCCTCGCGATGCTCGGGGCGACGGGCAAGGGGCCGACCGCGAAGACGAAGCAGGCCGCGATCACGTCGTGCCCTGTCGATGCTGTCGCGCCGGCGTGGGCTGCTGCGCGCGCGAGCCAGGCGCGCTACGAGCGCCTCGGCACCGAGCTCGAAGCCGCGTTCAAGCGGATCTCGCGGCACGACGAGCTCGGGCTCACCGCGGGCTTGTTGCCGAGCTCGCGCCTGTCGCTCGCGAGCGCGAAGCACTCGTTCAAGCTCGCGCTCGCCGATGCGGGAGAGCTGCGCGCCGAGCTCGCACGTGGCGTGTCGCCCGAGCTTCGCGCGGTGGGCTGCAGCGACAAGTTGCTCGCGGCGGCGGTCGCAAATCCGAGCCGCTATCACCAGATCCAGGAGGACAAGCCCGAGGTGATTCCCGAGCACACCGCGCCGCGCGCGAAACCACGCTCGACGTTCTTCGTCGACAACACCGGCTGCCCTGATGTCGTCACCGTGTGGATCGATGGCAAGAAGCTCGGCGAAGTTGCACCGGGTCGGCGCAGCGCGCTCGTCGCCGATGGTGGCGAGCGATCGATGTGCTTGCTCGAGCCGGGCTCCGCGCAATGCGGCGATCGCGGCACGGTGCGCCAGATCTATCTCCACGATGGCTGGAGCGTCACGATGCACTGTCCGAGGTAGGCGCGCTATGGTCGGCTGTGCACCTGCCTCAACTCGCGTTCGGTTCGCCGCGCTTGCTTCCGAAAGCAACGGCACTCGAAGGCAGGGTCGTGGTGCTCGATATCGCATTCGCCGCGACCGTCGGGACGAGCGTCTCGTTCGAGCTCACCACCCAGCCACTGTTGACCGCCCTCGGCGATCGGCTCGCGGCGTGGGTCGATCATCACGATCACGAGAAGCACGCGGCGTTCGCGCACGATCCGCGGTTCGTGCTCGCGACCAAGGCGCAACACGGCGCATGCCCCGAGATGGTCACGCCCGCGCTCGTGAGGGTAACGGGACCGATCGATTGCATCCTCACGCACGTCGACCTCGACGGGCTGTACTCCGCGGCGAAGTGGATCCTCGAGGGCAAGGAGCCCTACCGCGGCGCCGACGACGACGCGCGTGCGGTCGACACGCGGATCGGCACGCCGGGCCCGATCGCTACCCGCATCGATCGCGCGCTGCGCGCGAAGTTCCGCGACGATCAATTGAAGCGCGCGGTCGTGCAGTTCCTGACCAGTGGCATGCAGAGCGGCGTGCACGACGACGTCATCCGCGATGCGGCGGCCGAGTTCGAACGCCGCGACGCGAAGACCCAGGAGCTCGCGAAGCGCTACACGATCCGCGGTCGCGTCGCGATCGTCGATACCGCGGGCGCCTCGGGCCTGTTCGACAAGACCGACCTCTTGCTCGCCGGCCAGCAGAAGGCCGCGGTCTCGATCGTGCGCGACTCCGGCATGCTCACGATCGCGGCGTCGTTCGAATCCGGCTGGGACTTCGTCGCGCTGTTCGAGCTCGGCGGCGGGATGCCGACTCGCGTCACGATCCCCGAGGTCAAGGTCGATCAGGTGATCGCGAAGATCAACGACGCTCCTGAGCCGACACCACGGCACGGCGGGCCGGTCGAAGACTGACCCGAGCTTGCGTGGCGGACACTTCTCCGCTATGACGGCCGTCCCCGTGAACCTCGATCTGATAGCCATAGAGCTCGCGATCGACGAAGCGGTCCTCGCGTCGGGCGAGGCCTATCGCCAGCATCTCGAGCAGGCGGCCGAGGCGGCCGTCACCACGCGCGCGAGCGACAGCGCGCGGGTGATCGTGTTTCCAGAGCTCGCGGGTCATCTCGCGCTCTACGCGCTCGCGGGTCCGGCCGCGCACAAAGCCAAGACCGTCGCGGGTGCGCTCGCGGCAGCGGCCGTGCGCAAGCCGCTCGAGGTCTTGCGGGGCTTCACGCAGATGCGCCGGCTCGATGGTCGGCACGCCGTCCTCTCGGCCCTCGCACCCGACGGCGAGAAGTGGTGGAAGAGCGTGTTCGCGCCGCTCGCGAAGAAGCTCGATGCGTACGTCGTCGCGGGCTCGCACTTGCGACTCGGGCTCGATG
>JAYWCI010000178.1:0-3688 GCA_043780895.1 Kofleriaceae bacterium
TTCGTCGTGGCGGGTGGGTTGCTGATCGGCGCGGTGATCGCGGTCGCGATGCTGTGGCCCGAGCACGCGGTGGTCGCGCGGCCCGGTGATGAATACGTCACGCGTGCGCTCGAGGAATACGACGTCTTCTACAACGACAAGGCGCTCTCGTCGCTGCGCTCGGCGCTGCGCGTGGCGCCGCTGCATCCGCGCGCGAACGCGTACATGCTGTTGTTCGGGGGCGCGCCGGATCCGGATCGCGAGGCGGCGTTGAAGGCGGCGCACGGCGCACCCGCGGCGACTCACAGCAAGGATCGCGCGCTGGTCGATGCCGCGATCGCATATGCCGAGCGAGGTGCGCCGGCCGCGCGCGATGCCCTGGTCGGTGCAGGTGCGCCCGATGATCGCGAGTTGACGTTCTGGGCGGCGGAGCTCGATTATCGCTCCGCGCACTACGCGACGGCGAGCGTGCAGTACAAGGCGCTGCTCGCGGAGCCCGCACCGCAGTTTCGCGGGCGGATCTACGACCACGAATCCTCGGTGCTGCTGTATCTCGACGAGCCGCTCGAGGCTCTGCGGATCGGCACGATGTATCGCGATGCCTTTCCCGGCGAGGCTGATGCCATCGGGGTGTATGCGACGACGTTGGCGGCCGCGGGCCACGTGGACGAGGCCGTGACCGCCGCCGAAGATGCGCTACGGTTGAACGAAGGCGAAGACACGCTGGCCGGGCTGGCGAAGGTGCTCGCGATCAAAGGCGAGTACCCGCGCGCGCTCGAGCTGTACAAGCAATCGGTGGAACGCGCGCGACCGAGCCGCCGGCCGATCCGGCGCGCAGCGCTCGCGTGGTTGCAATGGATCGCGGGTGATCCCGCGGCGAGCACGACCGTCGCCTCGTGCTTGCCCGGCGGTGAAGATGCGGCGATTCCGGAGCGCGCGATGTGCTTGTTCGTCGCCGGTGTGGTCGATCGTTCGCGCGTCGAGGTCGTGGCGAAGGAGCTCGATGCCCTGGCCGCGGCCGCGACCGCGACCAAGCCCGCGTACGGTGCGCCGGCGAGCCTCGCGCAGCTCATTCGCGTGCGCGCGCACTTCTTCGGTGGTGCGTGTGTAGGCAAGGGGGATGGCTCGCCCGAGGGCATCGACGAGGCCGTGTACACTGTGCGCCAGGATTTCTACGGCGCGTATCATGTGCCGCTGTTCACGACGTACGAGGTGTGCGAGCACGCGTCGCTCCTGCGAGCGCGGGGGGATATGGCGGGTGCGAAGGCGTTGCTGGACCGCGTCAAGACGAAGGCCGGCTGGCTGCCTCTGTGAAGTTCGCGATCAGCTACCAGGTGATCGTCGAGAAGCACCAAGGCACGCTCACGGTCGCCTCGGAGCTCGGCCGCGGCACGACCTTCACGATCCGGATCCCGGCCGGGATCCCGGCCCGGATCCCGGCCCGGATCCCGGCCCGTATCCCGGCGCGGCTGGCCGCCTAGCATCGAGCGCGGCCTTGATCCCGCCCGCGACGAGCGCGATCGTCGGCAGGAGCAGCGCGAGCTGGCCCCACTGCGAGGCTGTGAACGCGCCGATCATGCTGCCCAGGATGAACGCGACGGCGATCGTCAACAGCAAGAATGTGCGCGGCGCCTGCGGCACGGTCGGCGGCGCATCACCGACGACGAGCCGGACGCGCGTGCGCGCCGCGAGCTGCGCGCGCCACATCCGGAACCAGCGCGCAGATTCGATGCCGAGATCCGTCACCACACCGGTGAGATGCGTGGTGCGAACCACCGCCCCGGACAGCCGCGTGACGAAGCTGTTCTGCATGCCCATCGCGACGCACAGGAGGATCGCCTGGACATCGTGGAAGCGCGGATTGCGCGTATCCATCAAGTAGGACAGCAGCGCGAACGTCGCGAGCAGGCCCGCCTCGATGAACAGCAGCACGCTGTACGTGCGCGGTCGCGATTTCACCGAGCTCTCGAGCGCCATGCTGGCGATGAAGCAGCCGACGAAGAACGCGACGACGAGGATCAGGGCGAACGGGGCGGCGGAAGATCGAAGGGCGAGGTCATCGGCGAACCGCCCGACGTTGCCGGTCACGTGCGACGTGAACGAACCGATCAAGATGAAGCCCGCCGAGTTGACGATGCCCGCGATCAGCGCGAGGTAGCCCGCCACCACCTGGTTGTGGTGATGGGTTCGCTGTTCGCCTTCGTGCCGGAACATCCGCGCCCAGCATGGCAGGATACGCGCCGATGAGGAGCCCGGCCACGCCAGTTGCCACGCGGAGCGTCACTTCCGGAAACGAGTTCCTCGTGGGCACGCGGGTCGTCGTGCGGGTCTACTGGCACGACACCGCCCCGATCGAGCACGAGATCACTTCGACACCGAACGCGCATGCACGGCCTCGAGCGCGAATATCACCCCCCACGGCACGCTCGCCTATCGCGCACGGCTGCGGCACCGCCTCCAGCACGGCTGGCAGGAGCAGTGGAACGAGCGCGGCCGGCTGCTCGTGCGCACGAGCTTCGTGAACGGCACGGGCCTCGATGCAGAGGCGCGACATCGTGGACGGCGCCCGCCACGGCTTCGAGCGCTGGTGGCTCGATCGCCGGAGCGTGCACTTGGAGGGTCACTACATCGCGGGCCTCGAGCACGGCGTGTTCCGCGAATGGAACGCTGAAGGCAAGTTGCGCGGCGGGTTCCCGACGAAGGTATCAGGAGGGCTGAGATCGGGGTCCCAGTCTTGGCCGTTGGCTTTCTTGTCAGCGACCGACGCACTGGCAGGTGGCGGCAGAGTCCGCGGTGGGAGTGAGGCGCAAGCGAGTCGCCCACTACCTCAGGGGGCGCAGATGCCCGCGGCGTTGTTGCCGTCGTGGGCTTCGCTGTGGGTCGCGAGTTGCGTCACCTTGGTGGCTTCGCAGGTCGGCAAGTTCGGGTTGTTCTCGATGAACGCGTCGCTGGTTGACAGCAGCGCGGGGAACGAGATGTGTGCGAGCGTGGGGTTGTTCTGGATGTAGATCGACGGCGCGGTGGTCAGTGAAGGCATCGAGATCTGTGCAGCCGAGGTGGCTCGTAAGCTGAGATATCTCACCGTCGCGAGACTCGCGAAGTCGACCGTCGTGTTGCCGTAGACCTCGATGGTATCGACGCTGGTCTGCGGACTCGACACGGTCAGGCTCGGGTTGTTACCGAGGTAGTATTGATAGACGTGTGCGGAATCGACAGGCAGTGCGGTGAAAGCGGTGTCATCGAGCTCGATCCAGTAGGTCGACGTGATCGCGGGCGCCGAGAAGGTGTCGCTGCCGTTGAGCATCCAGACGCCACTGGTCGTCGTCAGCGACGGCAAGCTGGCATTCATCGCGGAGAGCGACAGGTAGTCGATGCGAGTCGTCTGGGGCGCCGAGAACGTGTGGAGCTGGTTGCTGACCGACTCGACGTCGACCGACGGACTCTGCTGGAACGCAGGCAGCGTCACGTCGCTCTGCAATCCGAGGAGGATCATCGACGTAGTGACCGAGGTAAGCGAATCTGCAGAGAACGATGCCGAGTAGGTGGATAGCGTGTCGATTTGGTGGAGCGCTGGCATCGCGAGCGAGAAATAGCTGAAGCCGCTCGTAAACGATCTCGTGGTCTGCAGCGACGTGAACGTCATCGAGGTTCCGCCGAAGCTATCGACCTCGATGCCGTTGTCTACCTGCGTGATCGACGAGACGTCGAC
>JAYWCI010000179.1:0-22113 GCA_043780895.1 Kofleriaceae bacterium
TGGCGCCTCGTCGAGCGGTTTCGCGATCTGCTGACCGGCGCTGCGTTCGACGCGCTCGCCGCGACCGCCGAAATCGCCCTCGCCGACCTGCGCCGCTGAGCTCGGTCAGGGCGTCGTCGGTGCGGTGGGTGCTGTGGGCGCCTCGGGCTGTCCGTCACGATAGTCCTGCGCCCGGACGCACGCGTCCTTGACGTGCGCCGCGCACGCCTTGTCGAAGGCTTGGAAGGCGTCTTCGAACGTGTCGTGCAAGGTGCCCTGCCTCTTGCTGGCCATGGAGCCGACGAGATAGCAGGCCTGGCCGTTGCCACTGTCGCAGCCCTTCTTAAATGCGAGCACGCTGCGGTACGCGATCCAGTCTTCGCCCGCGTTGAAGAGCGATTCGAGGTCGGTGCAGCTGTTGTCGACCGAGTCGGAACACGCACCGATCAGCGCGTCCACGATCTCTGGCATCTCGAGGCTGTTCCTCGCGGCATTGCTATTCTTGTTCATCCTCGACATGCCGTCGCACCCGACCGATGATCCGAGCTTGCACGCGTGGAAGTAGTACACGGTCGACGTGTCTGGGTTGCTCATCGCGAAGTTGATGATGCCGTTGCCCTCGCTCTTGGCCTCGTAGTACTTCGCGACATCGAGGCACTGCTGCAGATCGCCCGCCTTGCACGCGTGCTTCGCGGAGCGTTTGCGAACGTCGCAGCTCGAGAATACGCAGATCAGCAGCACCGCCGGGAACACGATAAAGGCCACGACAAACGCGCCGACCGACGACGAGCTCCGGTTCACGAGGGACATTTTCGTATTACGTCACGGTTCAGGAACGTGCGCGAGTCCTGCCGCCACGGAGGCGGAAGTCTCGCGTTTGCCAACCGCTGCGGTATCGTCTAGCTGGCGATGAGCGCGCGATACGACCTATTCACTAGAATGTTCATGCCCGGAGCTGTGCTCCCCGCAAAAGACAAGAAGCATCAGCATCAAGCAAGGTTGCAGCCGGTGGGAATGCTGCACCTTCCAAGCGGCAGGGTTGTTGCGTGCGATGCGATCGCGACCATCGATTTCATGCCGCTGTCGCGGACCGTGACTCCCGGTGTGTATCCCGTGGAGGCGAGCGTCGTCACGACGACAAAAGATGAGTCGCGTATCGCAGGGGTGCGAATCGTGTTTTCGAGCGCGACGGTATCGACGTGGGAGGTAGCAAGCGGTGGGTCGGGCTACCCAGCCGAGGCCACGAGCCTCGGGCTGTTTATCGACGCGCAAACCGTTCCGGCCCTGCAGTCGTACATCGACGATTCCGACAGCGAATGGTGGTACGAGCCACCGAAGACTCGCGGGAAAGACTGGCAGGTCGCCTGCTTCACCCCGGACGACGAACGTCTTGAAACCTGCGCCCTCTTCGACTCGACCGCGGGCGATGGTGGGTTCGTCAGTTATTGGGGACTCGACGCAGGAGGAGCGGCTGTGGTGCTCGTAACGGACTTCGGCCTCATCGCTTGACCGTACGTGCGCGCGCGACACCTGCACCGTGACCCGAACGGATGTCGTTGGACTCGCAGAATGCTTTGTAGTACCGGTACGACGCGAACTCGAGCTTGCCGCGTGCGTACTCGAGCGCCTCGCCGAAAACTTCGGCGTCCTTGGTGTGCTTCGCGCAAACCGGAGTTCTGAGCTGGCTGAGACCGCGGCTGTTCTCATCGTCGACGGTCGGCGCGCTCGGCCCCATGCCAGCTCCCGGCAACACGTGATTTTGCTGAGACCAAAACCCATCGAGGGAGGTGCCAAACGCGTCACCATCGCCGATGTCTCGCATGAAGGGCGCGTCGGGATCGCCGCAGACCGAACACATGGCCGGCATTTCGAACTTGAAGTAGTTGCGATTCGTGTGCTTGACCGCGCGGAGGTATTGGTCGGAGTGAAGAGTGTACGGACGCCCGATCATCTCGAACGTCTCCAGCGCAACTTCGCGCATCTCGAGGCCGTCTCTTCGCACGTACGCAATGCACACTCCACATGCTGTGGAGGGCGACCAGCGATCCGTGAGGCTTTCGAACCGGCGCGCGGCGATCGCACCACAGCAAGGACACGGCCCGTGTAGTACGGTCGCGCGCAACGTCGCGACGAGCTTCTGGGTTCCGAGACCTCCGAACACCGCCGCAATGACGGCCGCGACAAACCCGACCACCGTGCTCCCGATGTGGTCGTCATCGAACATCGATCCGAAGCCGATCCGGACCAGATGAACGATGAATATCCCGACGCCGGCGAGCATGATCGGACTTGCCAGCTCGAGCAGCGCGTGTGGCCAGACGGCCCAAAACGGAAGTCGCGTCGTATTCGCGCCTGGCATAGGAGCCAACCTACCACTCGTCGCTAGGCAGCCTTCGAGCTCGACGGACCGGACGGCCCCTTCACGGCATTGATCTGCGCGTACGTGGCCTTGAATGCCTCGTTCAATGCTTCGTGCGCGTGGAGCGAATCCTCGTCGAGTTGCTTGGCCTTCGACTTCACCTGACCGGCGTGACCGTGCAGCTCGGATGCGGTCGTCGGGCTCGCGCCCTTCACCTTGTCGAGCGACGAAGCGACCGAGCTCGTGTGTGAGCGGAACGCGGCGACCATGTTGTCGCCGACCGTGATCGTCTCGAACTGACCACGGACGAACTCCGGCTGCTTGGCGAGCGCGCCCTTGAGCTTGTCGGTCTGGCGGCTCTTCATATCGACGAACGTCTCGAGGAGCCCGTTGGCTTTCGTGACCACGTAGCTCGCCGCGTTCTTGACCTTGCCGGTCGCTGCGGGCGACAGCGGCTTGGGCTGCTTGGGTTTGCCCGCAACCTTGGCC
Organism: Kofleriaceae bacterium; assembly: GCA_043780895.1. Lineage (GTDB taxonomy): Bacteria > Myxococcota_A > Polyangia > Haliangiales > Haliangiaceae > JABFXX01. The sequence continues at coordinate 2,828 of JAYWCI010000179.1, forward strand.
TTCGGAGTCGGCGCAGCGACCGAGGCCGTCGCACCTGGCGCTGCAACACCCGCCGTCGCTGCCTTGGCTTCCGCCGCCTTCTTTGCCTTCTCGGCGGCTTGCTGCTGGCGGTCCGCGGCCACGGCCGTCTTCAAGCTCTCGAGGAACGCCTTGGCCTTCGCCTGCTCCGCGACGAGCTCTTGCTGGGTTGTCTCGACGCTGCTCGCGAACGAGTCGGCGTCGGCCATGCTCTGATCACAATCCGCAGCATCGGCGAGCGCCTGTTGCTCGTACGATTTCGATTCGCCCTTGTTCTTGCCGGACTCGGCCATCGCGCGCTTCGCCGCGTCGAGGCCCTGCGAACCGGAGATCTTCGAGAACTCCATCCGATGGCGGAGCGCCTCGGTGTACGCCTTCATGTCGCCCATGCTCACGCCGCATAGGCCCTCGAGCACGAGGCTCGCGATCTGGTTCTGGATCCAGCCGAAGACCGCGGCGGCCTTCTCGGACGCCCACTGCTTCACGTACCACCAGATCCGCTTGATCGGATGCCACATGCTCGGCTGCTCGCCGGCGTCGGCTTTCGGCGTCGGCGAGCTGCTGGCGCCCGAGCCCTTGCCCTGCTCGCCCGAGCCCTTGTCGGCCTGCGCCGATCCTTCGCTCGCCTTGGCGCCGCTCGTCTTGGCTTCGTCGATCGTGGGACCGAGCGCAGCGGTGTGCTGCTTCGCGGCGTCCGCCTTCTTCTCGGCATCCTCGCCAGACTTGGAGTACGTGGTCGCGGCTTCGTACGCCTTCTTGCGCGCTTCGGCCTGCTGCTTCTTGAACGCGTACGCGACGACCTTCATGCGATTGAGCTCGATCGCGGCCTGCGCGAACTCGCCCGTGAGCTTCGGCCAGTAGGCGAGCTCGCCCGGATCCGGAGCCTTCTCTTTTTCTTCTTCGTGCTTCGGCTCGGCGGGCTCCGCTGCGGTTTGCGGCGCGGCCGCGGCAGGCTCGTCGTGCTTCACCTCGTCGTGCGCGACGCTCGCGCCGCCGCCCTCATCACCGGGCAGGTCGGCCATGGCGGACTCGTCGCCCTCGTGGTGCGCGCCTTCACCACCGCCGGAGTCGGCTTCGAAGCCGAGCTCTTCGTCGAGGCCTTGCAGCATGCCCTCGACGTGCTCCGCGACATCCGCGTGCTCGACGTGCTCTGCCTGGAACTCGCCGATCTTCTCGTGGCGCTCCGCTTTCTCGTCTTCCTCGCGCGCGGCGTGCCCCGACTTCTTCTCGACGACCTTCGTGACCTTCTCGGCGTTCTCGCCTTTCTCGTCCTTCCAGTTGCCGTCGGTGCCGCCCTTGGCGATGCCCTTCGCGGCGTTGAAGCCCTCGGTGAGCTGGCCCTGCAGCTGCAGGAGGTGCTCCGCTGATTCACCGCCGCTCGCCACGAGCGGGATCATCTTGCGCTCCTGGATCGTCTTCTCGAGGCTGTGCGCGGTGTGCTCGAGCTTTTCCTTTTCCTCGGCCGTGAGGTTCGGGTTCTCGAGCTTTTGCTCGGCGCTCTTGAGCCGGCCTTCCTGCGCCGCCGTCTCGTTCTGATACTTCTTTGGATCCTTCTTGAACTCTTCGACGCGCTTCTCCTCGAGCTTCTCTTTCTTCTCGTCGGCCTTCTCTTCCTTCTTCGCGTCCTTGCGGCCTTCCTCGTACTCTTTCTTGGCCGCCTTGCCCTCGTCCTTCTCGGCGTTCGCGACCGCTTGAGCCCTACCGGCCTCGAGCTCGTCGGCTTTCGCGTAGGACGCATCGGAGCGGCGAACGTTCTCCTGTGGGATCCGGCCGTTCTCGCCGCGGTTGTTCGCGAGCTGGTTGTTGCCGGCCTCGCGGTTCCTCGTGATGTCGCGATCGATCGTCTCGCGCTCGCGATTCGCGGCGTCTCGGCCCGCGTTGCGCTCGACGCCGATCGCGATGACCTTCGCGTCTTCCTCGGCGCTCTTCTTGAGCGTGTCGGAGAACCCGGCTGCCTTTCCGCCGGCAAGTTTGCCGAGGCCCTCGCCGGCCCCATCGATCTTGTTGACCCAGCCGACGTTATCGAGCTTGCCCGCGCCGCGCTCGAGGCCTTTCATCGCGGTCGAGTTGTTGAGCGCCTTGACGACCTTGGTGTCGCGGAGCTTCTCGAGCGCGGTGCCTGGCGATTTCCACACCTTCGACAACAGGCCGGAGCCGGCGACCTTCGCCTCTTTCTCGAGGCCGATGCCCATCTTGTAGCCGATGTTCTTGGCCCAGTTCGCGACCGGACCGAGCGCCTTGCCGGCGAACTTGCCGACGACACCCTTGAACTTCGCGAACAGGTTGCCGATCACGTTCTTCGAGGCCGACTTGAAGCCCTTCATGAAGCCGGGGCCGTACGTCATCGCGAGGCTGAGCACGTGCCCACCCACCGACGTTGCCTCGGTGACCATCATGTCCGCGGTCGCGGCCTTCTCCTCGTTCGAGGCACCCTTGCCGATCTGCTTCGCGAGCACGACGCCGTTGAGGCCCGTGAGGATGCCGCCGAGTACGACGCCGAGCACATCGCAAATGATGCCGACGACGTTGAGCACGCGCGCCACCGCCGAGACGGCCGCGCCGATCGGCGGCAGGATCATGCCGAGCAGACCGACGATCGTGAGCACGAGCCCGATCTTCGTGCAGACGTTGCCGACGATCGAGACGACGTTCGCGAAGCGCGAGATGCCACGCATGATCTGGCCGAGGCCACCTTCGACTTTGGCGTACGGATTGTCACCGAACGCGGCGGTGACCTCCTTCTTGCCGAGGAAGTTGGAGAGCTTCGAGGTCGCGCTATCGACCTTGCCGGAGCCATCGACGTACTTCTCGAGCTGCCCATCGAAGCCCTTCGCGACGGCGGACATCTCCTTGATCTTCGAGAGGCGCTCGGTCGGCTCGTGGGACTTCTTCGGATATTTGTCGAGCCAACTGTCGATGTCGGCCTCGCCACTGTTGGCCGCCTGGAGCGTGATCGACGTGGGCGCGGAGCCGACGTCGTGGCCGCTACCCTTCGCATCCTTGCCGCCCGCTTTACCGGCGGCTTGCGCTGCGGCGCCACCCGCTCCGCTCTTCTTCGCCTCGACAGCCGGCGGCTTCGACGCGTGCGACGCCTTGACCTCGGGCTTGACCGCCGCACCCGCCGGTGGGTTCTTCGCGCTCGGATCTGCCTTGAGCTCTTTCTTCGCGTCTTCGTCGTTCGCGGCCTTCTCGTTGGCGTCGGCCTTCGCCTTCTCGATCTTGCCGTGGACTTCGCCTTCTTTGATCGGAGCGTTCGCGCTCTTCTCCGCAAGGCCCGCCGTGAACGACGCCGGGAAGTGCGCCGCGATCGCGTTCTCGACCTTGTTGATCGCCTTCTGGTCCTCGTCGGCGCCCTTGTAGTCGTACTTCGCGAGCGCCGCTTTGGGGTCGAGGTTTGGTGCGTCGGGTGCGTCGGCCATAAAGGTCTCCGGTAGAGAGCGCTAGGAGCTTTTCATCTTACGGTGGCTGGACGGCGGGTCTCCCCACAATTCGAGGGGTTTGTGACCGTTTTACAGCCTCCGGAAGTCCTTCGTGGCGTGCGCGGCACGCGTGACCTGCTCGGCGATCTCCTGGAATTTCTCGCGCCCGATCCGGTCGGCAAACGCCGCCAGATGGGGGCGGATCACCTCCTTCGAGACGTCCCCGAGGGTCTCGCGCAGCCGGGCATTGGCATCGGCAAACGTCCGGTACGCCGAGGCAAGATCGCCCTTTTGCTCGTAGATCTGAGACATTAGAGCGACGGCTGCGCCGTACCGAGGCAGATCCTGCTTCGCCACTGCCGAGTTCGCGATCTCGATGCAGCGGTCGAGCGCGGCGTGGGTCTGCCCCTTCTTCGCGAACACTCCCGCCTGGCCGATCAGCGCCGCCATGTGCAGCGAATCGAGGCCGTGCTCCTGGGCGGAGTCGCGGGTGATCTGTAGGTGCCGCTCCGCTTCCTCGCGGCTGATCAGATCGTCGCGCTCGGTCAGCGTGCCCGCCAGCGCGATTCGCATCTCGAGCTCGTCCTCGACCGAGCCGGTGCGCTTCGCGATCGCGACGATCTCGCGCAACGCGTGGCAACCGCGTTCGAGCAGGCCTTGCGCGAGGGCCACCGCCGCACGCGTCTGCTGGCACGCGAACCGTTGCTCGCCCAGCTCGTCGTCGCCTTCGAGTCCCGCCGCGAGGACGTCGAGCCGCTTGTCCGCCTCCGCATAGTCGCGCTGCTCGATCGCGAGCTCGGCCCATCCCAGCACGAGGTGCGCCACGGCGCGCCGCGCGTCGACCGTCTCGGCCTCGTCGCGATCATCCGCGCCCGCGCCGAGCTCGGTCAACATCGTCGTCGCGCCCGTTAGGTCATCGCGCCGGATCGCTGTGCGCGCGAGCAGCACCTGGCAGTCGAGCACGCGCCAGCGATCGTCATCGCCGAAGCGATCGCGCGCGCGCTTCGCGAGCTGTGCGGTGCCTTCCAGGTCGGTCTCCGAGAGCTTCACCTGCGCGAGGCGCAGCAGCACGCGGCCTTCGAGCGCGGGCCGACCGCCCGTGTCGAGTAAGGCGGCGGCCTCCGTGAGCAACGAGCGAACGATCGCTTGCCGATGCCCGAGCAACGGTTCGGCCTCGGCAAGGTCGATCAGCGCGAGCGCGAGCGCGAGTGGCTCGCCACCGGAGCCCCGCGCGTTGGCCACGCACTCGATCAAGGCGGCGACCGTCATGCCCCCTACGTTATCACCGAGTCGGTCACGCGTACGACTAGCCGCGCTGGCTGCGCAGGAGCTCGGCGATATCCTTTTGGCCGGCCGGATCTTCGAGTAGCGTGATCGGCTGATCGACGAGGATCTTGTCCTCGAGGATGATCTCGAGCGCACGCCGCGCGCCGATCAACCCCGAGGCGCGCCCCGGCAACTGCAGCGACCAATCGGCGACGCCCGCCTTCTTCACGACGCCGAGGATCCACACGAGATCCTGGCGAAACCGATCGTCGGTGTAGCCCTTCGCATCGCCGAGCCCGAACCACATCACGCGGTTGAAGCGAAGCCGGCGACCGGGCGGCAGCAGCATGGTCTCGCCCTGCTCCGAGGTCGCCTTCGCCGACGAGATCAAGCGCGACAGCCGACCGCACAACCGCCAATCGGCAAGCCCCGCGGCGCCGCGCAATGGCCGGTCGTCCTTGAACACGGGCAGCACGAGGCAATCGCGCGAGCTCTCGTCCCAGCGCGCCAGATCGAGCGGCAGGACGGTGAGCGCCACTAATCCTCCGGCGTGCGACCGACCGCCGTCGCGATGCGATCGAGGACACCGTTGACGAACGCCGACGATTCGGCCGTGCCGAACCGCTTCGCGAGCTCGACGGCTTCGTTGATCACGACCTTCACGGGCACCTCGAGAAACGCGACGAGCTCGGTCGCGCCGAGGCGCAAGATGTTGCGATCGACGCGCGACATGCGCTCGAGCCGCCAGTTGCGCGACGACGTGGCGATCAGGCCATCGATCTCGACGGCGCGTTCGGTCGCGGCCGACACGAGGTCACGCGCGAACGTTTGCGCGGTGACGTCGAGCTCGAGCTCGAACTGATCGGCCCACCCGATCGCCGAACCCGCGACATCTGCGGTCGGATCGTGATCACGCGCGTACAACAACTGAAGCGCGAATGCGCGACCCTTCGTGCGGTTGCCCTGGCTCGGAGACGCTTGGCTCACTTCTGCTTCTTCACCTTCAGCTGCTTGAACAGCGTGGCGAGCTCGATCGCGGTCATCGCCGCATCGAAGCCCTTGTTGCCCGCCTTGGTCCCCGCGCGCTCGAGTGCTTGTTCGATGGTATCGGTCGTGAGCACGCCGAAGCTGACGGCGATATCGGTCGCTGCCGCCGCGCTCGCGAGCCCCTTGGCCGCTTCACCCGCGACGTAGTCGAAGTGCGGCGTCGCGCCGCGAATCACCGCACCGAGCGCGATCACGGCGTCGATGCCACCACGGTTGATGACCTGACGAACGACTTGCGGCAGCTCCCACGCACCCGGGCAGCGCACGAGCGTGATGTCCTTGTCGCTGCCACCGGTCCGCGTGATCGCATCGACCGCGCCACCGATCAACGGCTCGACGATGAGGCCGTTGAAGCGGGCCGCGACGATCGCGAACCGCAGGCCGGCGGCGGTCAGAGTGCCTTCAATAGTGGTCGGCATAGAATGCCGGCCAGGTATACATCAGCCCGTTGTCTTGGTGCGAGCGCCTGCGGATGGATGGCGCGGCGAGATAGGTACCCGCTCGACGACATCGATACCGAAGCCCTCGAGGCCCGGAATCTTGCGGTCGCTCCACATCATGAGCCGGATCTTGCTGCAGCCGAGATCCGCGAGGACCTGCGCACCGAGGCCGAAATCGCGGAGCGCCTCGCTGGTCTGGGCCGCCTGAGCGAAGCTCGGTCGTGCGACCTCGCGCTGGAGCACGAGGCGCGCGAACGAAGCGCCGAGGTTCATGCGATGCCGGTTCACGACGTACAGAAGTACGCCGACGCCCGCCTGATCGATCGCTTCGAGCGCGTGCACTAGATCGGGACGCAGGCTGAACGGATCCGCGAGCGGATCGATCTGCGCGACGCGCACGAGCACGGGCTGCCCCGCCGCCGACGCGGCCGCGACATCGCCGCGCACGAGTGCGAGGTACTCGGTCTCCTCGACGTCCGAGGTGTAGTAGCTCGCGGCGAACGGCTCGCCCGGTCCGAGCTGCCCCGGCCGCAACGAGCCAGTGCCCTGGCAGCGCACGATCTGCTCGCGCTCGAGCCGGTACGCGATCATGTCGGCGACGGAGAGCAGGATCATGCCGTGCTTGGCCGCAAACTCTTCGAGCTCGGGGCGACGCGCCATCTCGCCGTCCTCGCGCATGATCTCGCAGATCACGCCAGCCGGCTTGAGCCCGGCCATGCGCGCGAGATCGACCGACCCTTCGGTCTGCCCGGTGCGCACGAGCACACCGCCTTTGCGCGCGCGGAGCGGAAAGATGTGACCCGGCGAGACGATCTTCGATGGCCCGGCGTCGTCCGCGATCGCCGCGCGGATCGTGGTCGCGCGATCGCGCGCCGAGATGCCGGTCGAGACACCGTGCCGTGCTTCGATCGAGACCGTGAACGCGGTGCCGAGAGACGCTTGGTTATCGCGCACCATCGGTGCGAGCTCGAGCTTGTCGATCATCGCGTCGTCCATCGCGAGACAGATCAGGCCGCGCGCGTGCGTCGCCATGAAGTTGATCGCCGCGGGCGTGACGAGCTCGGCGGCAAACACCAGGTCGCCCTCGTTCTCGCGATCCTCGTCGTCGACGAGGATCACCATCTTGCCGGCGCGGATCTCGTCCAGCGCGCGTTGCACACGTTCGATCGGATTCGTCGGGGTCGTCGGGGTCGTCATTTCGGGCCTCCAAGTAACTTCTCGACGTGCTTGGCCAAGATATCGGTCTCGAGGTTCACGCGGTCGCCGATGGTCAGCCCGCCGAGCGTGGTCCAGTCGCGGGTGTGAGGAATGATCGCGACCGAGAAACTCTCGGCATCGATCGCGTTGACGGTCAGCGACACGCCATTGATCGCGATCGAGCCCTTCTCGACGATGTACTTGAGGAGGTGCGGCCCGGCGTGAATGCCGAGCACGAGGTTCGCGCCCATGTCGCGACGGATCGAGAGCTCACCCGTGCCGTCGATGTGACCGGTGACCCAGTGACCGCCCATGCGATCGCCGACCTTGAGCGAGCGCTCCAGGTTGACGCGCGAACCGACGCGGAACTTCGCGAGGATCGTGCGCTCGAGGGTCTCGGCGCCTGCGAGCACGGTAAACGAGTCGCGAGCGATTTCAGTAACCGTGAGACACGCGCCGTCGTGACAGACCGATTCGCCGATGACGAGCTCGGCGAGTGGGATGCGGGTCGGCCGGACGCCGAGGATCAGGGCATCGGAGCGGCGGTCAGCTCGGACGACCGTTCCGAGGTCTTCGACGAGGCCGGTGAACATCGAGGAACTCTTACCATGCTAACCGGGAACAAACCGTAATCGCAGGTCATCGCCCAGATAGCTAGGAATGCCGAACGGTCGCAGCTCGTGCGCTGCGGCGAGCGTCCCCACGCCCTTGCCGCCAACCCAGCTCGGGGCTGGCCCACCGACCACCTTCGGGGCCAGGTACAGCACGACATCGTGGGCGAAGCGGCCTTCCAGAAACGACGCGTGGACCTGGCCGCCGCCTTCGACGAGGACAGAGAGAATCTGCTGCTGTCCCAGATCGTGGGCCAGCTCGTAGATCGGCACCTGCCCGTTCGCACGCAGCTTCATCCGCCAGACCTCGGCGCCCGCCTTCTCGAGTGCGACCTGCTTGGCCTTGTCGGCGCGCGGGCCGGCGACGATGATCGTCCGCGGGCTCGATCGCAACAGGCGCGCGGTCGGCGGCGTGCGCAGCTTGCCGTCGAGCACGATCCGGATCGGATCGCGCCCCCCGGGCAGCCGGCAATTCAGCTTCGGATCGTCGGCGAGCACGGTGCCGACACCGACCATGATCGCGTCGTGGGAATTGCGCAACCGATGACCATCGGCGCGCGCGGCCTCGCCGGTGATCCACTTCGCGTCGCCCGTGACCGTGGCGATCTTCCCGTCGAGGGTCAGCGCCGCCTTGAGCGTGAACGCCGGGCGCTGGGTCGCGGCCCACACGAGGAAGCCGCGATTGAACGCATCGCATTCTGCCACGAGCGCGCGCGACACCGCGATGCCGGCGCGGCGCAGCGCGGTGATACCGCCGCCGTGACCCGGAAAAGTGTCCTTGCTACCGACGACGACGCGCACCGCACCCGACTCCTTCACCGCGACCGCACATGGCACCTTGCCGAGACGACGGTGCGTGCACGGTTCCATGTTGACGTATACGGTCGCGCCTCGCGCCTTGCCGCCGAGCTTCACGAGCGCCTCGATCTCGGCGTGCTTGTGACCGGGGCCGCGATGCGCGCCTTCCGCGATGATCTTCCCGTGCTTCACGATCACGCAGCCGACCATCGGGTTCGGCGAGGTGTGACCTGCGTGGTTCTCGGCGAGCACGAGCGCTCGCCGCATGAACACGTCGTCGTGGTCAGTCACCGACGACGACCGGCGCATGCTCGTCGGTCGTCTCGCCGAGCGCGGTGCCTTCGCCGGTGTCTTCACCGCGCATCGCATCGAGCTCTTTGACGAAGCCATCGAGATCGCGGAAGTCGCGATAGATCGAAGCGAACCGGACGTACGCGACCTGATCGAGCGCCTTCAACTTCGGCAGCGTGCGCTCGCCGACCTCGCGCGCCGGAATCTCGCTGAGGTTGAGCTCGCCGATCTCGCGTTCGACTTCGAGCGCGAGCGCGGCGACTTGATCGCGCGACACCGGGCGCTTGGCGACCGCGGCGTGGATGCCGTGCTCGATCTTGTTACGATCGAACGGCTCGCGCCGACCATCGGCCTTGACGACCAGCGGCATCGATTCTTCGATCCGCTCGTAGGTGGTGAACCGGCGGTCGCACGCTTCACACTCGCGCCGCCGCCGGATCTCCTTACCGTCCTTCGAGACGCGGGTCTCGATGACCTTGTCCTTCTCGTCGACGGCGCAGAACGGGCAACGCATTACAGCCGGTCCAACATCGCGACGCGCTGTGCATGGCGGCCCGCGAGGTACTCGGTCGTACGGAACGCGAGCAGGGCAGCTTCAGCGACGCCACTGCCGATCACGCGCGCCCCCATCGAGATGACGTTCGCATCGTTGTGCTGGCGAGCGAGCGTGGCGGTGTACGTGTCGTGGCACAGCGCGCAGCGCACGCCGTGGACCTTGTTCGCGGCGATCGAGATGCCGATGCCGCTGCCGCACACGACGAGCCCGCGCAGCGAGGCGTCGGCCGCGACACGCGTGCCGACATCGGTGCCGAACGCGGGGTAATCGACCGAGGCCGAGTCGTGCGTGCCGACATCGAGTACGTCATCGCCGAGCTCGCGCAGCTTTGCTACGAGCGCGAGCTTGAGCCCCAGCCCCGCGTGATCGGAGCCGACAACCCACTTCACTCAATCGCCCTTGTAACGCGACAGTACGAGCGCCGCGTTGGTACCGCCGAAACCAAAGCTGTTCGACATGGCGTAGTCGATGCGCTGCTCGCGCGCGACGTTCGGCACGTAGTCGAGGTCGCACTCGGGATCCGGGGTGACGTAGTTCGTCGTCGGCGGCAGCACGCCGCGCTGGAGCGCCATGGCCGTGATCGCCGCTTCGACACCACCGGCGGCGCCGAGCATGTGACCGGTCATCGACTTGGTCGAGGACATCGCGAGCTTCCTCGCGTGATCGCCGAACACCTTCTTCACCGCGAGGGTCTCGTTCTTATCGTTGAGATCCGTCGAGGTGCCGTGTGCGTTGATGTACTGGATCTGGTTCGGCGTGAGCTTGGCGTCTTCGATCGCGACCTTGAAGCAGGCCTGCGCGCCCTTGTGCTCGGGAGCCGGAGCGGCGACGTGATGAGCGTCGCTGTTCGCGCCGTAGCCGATGAGCTCGGCGTAGATCCGCGCACCGCGCTTCTTCGCCGATTCGAGATCCTCGAGGACCACGACACCGGCGCCTTCGCCGATCACGAAGCCATCGCGATCCTTCTCGAACGGACGGCTCGCGTGCTGCGGGTCGTCGTTGCGCGTCGACATCGCGCGCATCGAGTTGAAGCCGCCGACCCCGAGGATCGAGATCGTCGCTTCGGCGCCGCCGCAGATCATGCCGTCGGCGTAGCCGTGGCGGATCGTGCGGAACGCTTCACCGATCGAGTGCGCACCGGTCGAGCACGCCGAGACGTGGGAGATGTTCGGGCCGGTCGCGCCCGTGCGGATCGAGACCATGCCCGGCAGCTCGTTGATGATGATGTCGGTGACGAAGTACGGGGAGATGCCGTGGCGCGGGCCCTTCAACTTTGCCGCGGCGTACGAATCTTCGATCGTGCGCACGCCACCGAGGCCAGCGCCGATGAACGTTCCCCAGCGATGCTCGAGCCCGACCGGCACCTTCGTACCGAGGCCTGCATCCTCGACCGCCAGCATGCCGGCGGCGACGCCGAACTGCAGGAAACGATCGAGGTGCTTGAGCTCGCGCTTGTCGAACCACTTGGAGGGCTCCCAGTTCTTCACTTCGCACGCGAACTTCGTCGCGAACTGGGTGGTGTCGAACAGGGTTGTGGGTGCCGCGCCATTCACGCCGGCGAGAAGAGATGACCACGTGGTCTCCGCATCGTTGCCGATGGGAGTGATGAGGCCAATACCGGTAATGACGACGCGACGCTCCATGAATTCGACTCCTATTGACTAGCGCGTGACGCGCTAGCCGTCACTTCGCGTGAGTTTTGATGTAGCCCGTCGCGTCTTTGACGGTCTTGATCTGCTCGGTATCTTCCTCGGGGATCGTGATCTTGAACTCCTGCTCGAAGGCGAGCACGAGCTCGACAACCGCGAGCGAATCCGCCTTGAGGTCATCGATGAACGACGCCTCGGGACGGAGTTGCTCGAGGGAGACCTCGAGCTGATTGCAGATGATTTCCTTAACCTTGGCGTCGATCTCGTCGGGTGACATGTGAATCCTCGCGGGCGTTAGTAGTCCAGAACCGTCGCTACATCAACAGGCCGCCGTTAACGCGAAGGACCTGCCCCGTAATGTAGGCAGCCTCCGGTCCGGCGAGAAACGCGACCGTATCCGCGACATCGTCGGGACGGCCGATTCGAGAGAGTGGGATCTGCTCGAGCAATTTGGCGCGCGCAGCTTCGGGCAATTCTTTCGCGGTCATGTCGGTCTCGATGAAACCGGGGGCGACCGCGTTGCAGGTCACGCCCCGCGAGGCCAGCTCGCGAGCGGTCGACATCGTGAAGCCGATCAGGCCGGCCTTGCTCGCAGAATAGGCCGCCTGGCCACCGTTCCCCTGCTCGCCGACGACCGAGGTGATGTTGATGATCCGACCGTGCTCCTTGGCGCGGAGGAGCATCGACGCCGCCGCGCGCACGCAATGGAACGCGCCGCCGAGGTTCGTTTTCATCGTGCGTTCCCACTGATCATCGGAGAACCGCATCAGCAGGCCGTTGATCGCGACACCGGCGTTGTTGACGAGGATCTCGAGCGAGCCGTGGTCCTTGCCGATCGCCTTGATCGCCTCGGTGACGGCCGCGCTGTTCGCGACATCGAAGCCGCTGAGCACTGCGGTGCCGCCGACCGCCTCGACCGCCGTGGCGGTCTCCTTCGCGGCGGCTTCGTTCGACGCGAAGTTGATGACGACCTTGGCGCCGCGCTGACCGAGGGCGATCGCGATCGCGCGACCGATGCCACGCGAGCCGCCGGTGACGAGAGCGACTTTGCCTTTGAGTGCTTGATCGATGATCGCCATGGCTATGCCGTAAATGGGGCCACTTCGTGTGGCTCGCCAATGGTGGTGACACTCATCTCGGGTGCGATCCGCTTCACGAGCCCCTTGAGCACGGCGCCCGAGCCGAGCTCGTACGCGACGGTAACGCCGAGCTTCGCGATCGCTTGCACCGATTCTTCCCAGCGCACCGGTGCGGTAACTTGCTGGATCAGCAAGCGCTGGATCTGCGCCGGATCTTGCGTGGGCTCCGCGGTGACGTTCGCGACGACGGGAACACTCGGCGGCTTGATCGCGAGGCCAGCCATCGCCTCGGCGAGCCGATCCGCGGCCGGCTTCATCAAGGAACAATGGAACGGGGCGCTCACGGGCAGCTTCTTGGCGAGCTTCGCGCCGGCGGCCTTGCTGTTCGCGATCGCGCGATCGACGGCGTTGACGTGGCCGCTGATCACGATCTGTCCCGCACCGTTCATGTTCGCGGGCTCGACCGGCTCGCCCGGTTGCGACGCTTGTTCGCACAAGGCGCGGGTCTGCTCGAGGTCGAGCCCGATGAGGGCTGCCATCGAGCCCTGCCCGACCGGCACGGCATCCTGCATGTACGTGCCGCGCAGGTGCGTGAGCCTCACGGCATCCTTCAGCTCGATCGCGCCCGCCGCGACGAGCGCCGACCATTCGCCGAGCGAGTGCCCGGCGACGATGTCGAACGTCAGGCCCTTCTCGACGAGGACACGGAACACCGCGATCGAGGTCGTGAGGATCGCCGGCTGCGTGTGCTTGGTGAGCGTGAGGTCGTCTTCCGGACCTTCCCAGCACAGCTTCGAGAGCGCGAAGCCGAGGACCTCGTCGGCTTCGTCATAGGTCCGCTTCGCCGTCGGGTACTCGATCGCGAGATCGCGGCCCATGCCGACTCGCTGCGAGCCCTGGCCCGGGAAGAGGAGCGCCGTCTTCATTCGCGCGTGGGTTTCGCACGCCACGAGGGCGATGTGAAGCCTTAAAGCGGGTGATCCCGCTGCGTTAGGGCCTACGCAGCGCGTACCTGCATTCTCGCCGGGGCGAAGTCCGAGTGGCGGCGGGCGAATCGCCTTCTCCTCGACGATCTGGCCTCGCCCGAGTGGTAGATACAGCCACCGCGGCATGCCCTGGCGTCTGATCGCTTTCCTACTGTTCGCAGCCTCGACCGCGCACGCCCAGATCGTGAATGTCCAGGGTGCGATCGCGAAGCCGCCGGCCAAGAACGAAGTCGATGGCCAGGTCGAGCTCAAGCTGGCCTGGGCCGAGGGCAACGCGCCGGTGTTCGATATGGCGGGCGCCGCCTCGGTCGTGTGGAAGCACGACGATTTCCTGTCGCTCGCCCAGGTCCGCGGCGAGTACGGCACGGCCGCCGGCGTCCTCAACACGAAGAAGACGTTCGAGCATCTGCGCGAGCGCTATCGCCTGAGCTGCGTGTGGCGCTGGGAGGCGTTCGCGCAACACGAGTACGACGAGTTCAAGCGGCTGAGCTTGCGCGCGCTGTTCGGCACCGGGCCAGCCATCCAGATCTTGAACGAGCCAGCCCTCGCGATGCTCGCGGGCGCTTCCTACATGTTCGAGTACATCCGGCTCGATCATCGTGGGGATGTCTCTGATTCCGGTCGCCGCTTCACCGGCTCGCGCGGCTCGCTCTACCTCACGGCGCGCGAGCAACTCGCAACGAATGTCGCGTTCCTTCAGACGTTCTACTACCAACCACTCCTCGAGGACGCGAGCAACTTTCGCTTACTCGGCGATGCGGCGATCGAGGTCAAGCTCTCCAAGCGGTTCGCGATCCTCGACGGATTCACCGTCGACTACGACTCCGCGCCTCCCGACGGCGTACATCACTACGACACATTGTTGAAGGTCGGCCTCGTCATCAGCTTATGATGCCGTTCGTGGATCGCCCGACCATCGCATCGCGTCCGCGCACCCTTGTGGTCGCGCTGGATGCGGATCTGACCGCGACGCTGCTCGATCCGACGGGCGCCATCGTCGCGGGACCGGCGCGCGCCGTGCTGCCACCCGCGGCCGAGCCCGAACTCGTGCTGAAATTGTTGTGGTCGATGGTCGAGACCCTCGACGAGTACGATCGGATCACGTTCGTGATCCATCCATCGCCGTCGCTCGCCGCAGGGTGGGATGCGATCGAGCCACTCATCGCGACGCAAAGCATGCGCCCGGTGCGCGTCGTACGTGCCGCCGAGCTCGTCGCGTTGCCGGTGATCCGCGGGGTCGGCACCGAGATGGTCTTGACGCTCGGCCCGACGTTCGGCGCGGCGCTGTTCGTGGGCGGACGTGAAGTCGTGATGGATCTCGGCGCACATCCCTTTCGCAAGAAGGCGAGCTACGCCGAGTACATCGGTGGCAACGCGTGGGCGAAGCAGGGTCGCAAGAAGTGGAACAAGCGGGTCCAGCGCGTGCTCGGCGTGGTGCTCGACGTGTTCAAGCCCGACCGCCTGTATCTGACGGGACGTGATGCGGCGACCGTGTCCGGCGAGCTGCCCGCGAACGTGTCGATCGTCTCCGATCGCAGCCTCGAAGCCGCGCTTGCGGTCTGGGCGTAGATCGCACCTCCGACGCGAGGTCTCGATCTCGACCAAATGACCGTCGGCCCGAGTCCGCAGGAGGAGCAGACTACAGCGACGAGCTCAACCGCGAAGGCCACTGCGGCACGCGCGGCGCGACGATCTTGCCCATGCCTTCGTATTCGAGCCGCGCGGCGTGCTCGAGATGTGCTTCGGTGATCTCCGTGCCTTCGTCGGCCGCGAGGAACGCTGCGCGCAGCGCCGCATTGCGGATGTAGCCGCCACTCATCTCGAAGCGACGAGCGAGGCCCGTGAAGTCGAGGTTCGGCGCGACCGGTGCCGCATCCGGCAACATCGCGCGCCACAGCTTCTCGCGCTCGTCCTCGTCGGGGACCTGGAACCGTAGGTGCAGTGACAGCCGGCGCTGGAACGCCGGATCGATGTTCGATTCGTGGTTCGAGGTCAGCAGGCAGATGCCGGTGAACGTCTCGAGCCGCTGCAACAAGTAATTCGTCTCGAGGTTCGCGTAGCGGTCGTTCGACGACTTCACCTCGGTTCGCTTCCCGAACAGCGAGTCCGCCTCGTCGAACAACAGGATCGCGTGCCCGGCCTCCGCCGCATCGAACAGCTCGCCGAGCTGCTTCTCGGTCTCGCCGATGTACTTCGAGACCAGCTTGCCCATGTCGACCTGATAGAGCTCGAGGTGCAGCTCCTTCGCGATCAGCGCCGCGACCATCGTCTTGCCGGTACCCGGTGGGCCCGAGAACAGCGCCGACACGCCGAGCCCCTTCCCTACCTTCGCGGCAAAGCCCCACGTCTCGTACACCGTGCGCCGCTGACGAATCCGCGCGATCAGCTCCGTGATCGACTGCGCCTGCTCGCGTTCGATCACCAGGTCGTTCCAGGTCTGCGTGACGTCGACGCGCTTCGCGAAGTGGCCGAGCTTGTCGTCGAGCACGGCGCGAATGCCGAGCTCGACATCTTCGGGCGTGAGGTTCCGATCACCCGCCCGCGCCTTCGCTGCAGCGGCAGCCGCATGCATCATCGCGGGTGCGAGCGGATACGTCGTGGCGAGGTACTCACCATCGCCCTCCGACGCATCGAGCAGCGTCGTCCACAGCTTCGCGCGCTGCGCCGAACTGGGCGGCTTGACCTCGATCACGATCACCGGCCGATCCCAGCGAAGCTGCGGCCGATTCACGCCGCAGGTCACGAACACGTTCGTATCGAGCTCGGCCACGAGCTCCGTGCCGACCAGATCGATCTTGCTCGTGTCCTTGTCGTCGACCAGCGCATCGATGTTTCGGATCAGCGGTGCCTTCGCGAGCAGCTTGCACTCACGTGCGATCGATCTCAGCTGTGCGGAGAGGTCCACCGGGGATTTCGCCAATCGCTTTGCATCAATCTCGATCAAGCCAAAGCCCGCTTCCCCGGCAGCCGCCGCGACCAAGCTTCGACGTCCTAGCCCCGGTGCACCACTTAAGACAATAACCGAACGAACCGCTCTTACAGCCTGATGAACTGAAAGCAACGTGGGCTCGGCCGCAATGAGCCCCATCGTCGTCGTCGGCCCTGCCGAAACACGCAACACTTTAGAAAGCGTGGGAGCGATGCGGTGGTCGCCGAGCGCCCAGCGAACAATTCGCGACGAGATTACCCAAGTCTGCTTCGTCTCGTGCACCAACGCGTTACCACCGTCGGCGCGCTCCACGATTCCGAAGCGCCGCAACGCGCTGTCGGCGCATGTGTCCGCTAAACCCTCGCTCGAGGCGGAATCGCCGTGAACGAGTGCACGCAGAAATTCCAGGGTTGGCTCTCCGTAGAGCTGAGCAACGATCGAACAGCACTCCGAGTCGACGGCGACCGCGAAAAGGATCCACGCGATCTGCTTCTCCGTCGCGCTCAGTTGAAACACATCGAACAAAGATGCTGCCCCCTCATCATCCACGGCCTTGCGGGTGGCTACCAAATTCGCGAGCGTGTCGTCCGGAGGAGCTTGCTTGGCAAGGAAACTCAGTCGCAGGCGAAGGACGGCACGGACATACGAGACCTGCAGGGTGGCTTCGGGCGTTTCTTTCATGCCCCTGCTATCGGCCGGAGACACTTTGGGTTGCTAAATTCAGAGTGGCCCGATACATCGAAATCGCGCGGTGTGAGCCGCGGCAAAACCGCCCAGCCGCGAATCGAGCAGCTGGAAGGACACGGGCGAGAGCCGCGCGTCAGCGCCACCCGGAGTCGACCATACGCAATCTTCGTCTCTTAGCCATTCGCTGCCGTACGTCGAGAGGTCGTAGACGACCCCGTCCGGGCTAGTGTTTTCGCCCGTGACAGACACATTGCTTTCAGGTTGGTGGCCGTGTGGGAATTCCCAGATCTCCGGCCCTTGAATTGCGCGCTGCATTTGGAGGTACTTCGGCAACGAAAGCTTCCTCCAGTTGCAGTATTCGGTCGCTGCAGTGATTGGGACAACCGCCGCGCCTCCGTCGCACCATGCACCGTCCGTCACCATCTTATTATTCAAGCGCTCCGGGAGCGTGCATTCACCACTCTCGATGCACCGATCAAGATCGAAACAACTGACAGCTCGACGATCCACCTCGAAGGCGTCGACACGCTGGAGAACCTTTTCACGCAAAACCTCGTCGTTCGGATAATTGCGCTTGAGCGTGCCCGGTTCACAACTCCGGGAAGTAGCCTTGATTTCCGCCGCTGAAATCATCACCGCATCGGTCGGAGGACGCGCTAGCGGCACCTTTGATGTTCGCACCGCAGCTTTCGGTTGAACGTCCACCGAGCGCTGCTCGTCGCCCGAGTGGCACGCCGAAGACAGCAGAAAAAAGCCGACGAAGAGCCTACTCACTCGATTTGTCATCTGTCGCAATTTGCACTCCCCAATCATTCAACGACCGCGACATCGCCAGATCTACAACAATGTGCGCGGCTCGCTCAGCTTGCGCTTCCGTCGTGATCTTGTCATCCAAGCCGGTGAATTGAGCGAGTCGATGAAAGTTTCCTGACACACGGATTCGACCACGCTCATCCCGCGTGATGATCGTGGGCTCAGGTTCATTCCAACCAAGGAACACTCGCACGGGAACGCTCGTATCCTTCAGCTTCATCATTCCGATATCACCGACTAGAGCTCGCGCCATCCCTGGAGCTCTCGCGATCGCGACGTGAGGCGGTCCATGGTCCACGTCCACGACGAGATCGAGTAGTCCATTGAACCCGTCTGGCGTCGGATGCTTCGAGGTTCGGGTCTTGTCGAGGTTGGTGACGAGAGTACCGTCTTCAAGCTTGGTCGCGCCGAGCTCCATACGGGCCTTGAACGCGAGCCAAGCGGTTGCGCTCGCGCTCGCTTGAGCAGCTTTCGCGTGCGGATGTGCTTGCTGAAATCCGTCGGCGATAGCCTTCATGGAATCCACCGCCAGCTGCGGATTCTCGGCCAGCACTGGTCGCCCCCTGATGAACTGGCTAGCGATGGTGTCTTTGTTCGCGCTTGCGACAGCTTCGAATCCACTCAGCTGTGCCTCAAAGAAAGCGATCCGCCGATTCGGTTGCGAGACTTCGGGTGAGGGAAGCTTCAAGGTGTTCAGTGCGCTGGTGATGCCACCCTGGAGTTTACTGTTTACGGTTGCCGAAAGACCTTTCGCAAATCCCGTCGCTCGTGTCCCAGCCGAGAACAGGGCAATACCAATTTCGTCTGCAATCACACCAACGACGAGCCCGCCGATAAGCGACGAGCCCAAGAGAATTGCCGCTTTCGCCAATTCCCACCAGATGTCCAGCGGCGTCGGCGGTGGCTTGTAGGTACCGATCTTCGCAATGAGTGTTGAGATTGCGTCCTGTTGAGCAACCGCGATGGCATCTGCCTCTCGGTCGGCACGATCTTTATGATCCTGGTATTTGTCCTCGGCCCAAGCTGGCGGCCTTTCGAGATGCCGGTCGGCCTCGTACAGTTTTTGCGCCTCCTCATCAGCGCGCGCGTCCGCCACTTTTCTCTTCATGTCCGAGGCAGCCTGAATGCGTTCCGCGTTAGATGGAGAAGGGCTCTCAAGTAACGTTCGAGCGTCGCCCACGAGGTCGATCTGTTTCGTCTCGACGACACCATCCGGCCATCGAGCCGTGATCGTCAAGGTTGCCTGATTCTGACGATGCACCTCAGCGGGCGTAAAACGAACCTTGATCCGTTTATCGAGCTGTTGCGCAACGGTGCTTTGGTTGGCGCTCCCCATCGATTCGAGTACCGCGGGCACTGATTCGATGGCGAACGCCCCATCGCTAGATATTGTCGCCGACAGTTGTTACCGAGCGGCCCTGTTCATGGTCGAGGCGACCGCCTATTCGATGGACATCGGCGGGTGCCGACAAGGCGTCCATCGGCTGATGTCCATCAAAC
>JAYWCI010000180.1:0-6521 GCA_043780895.1 Kofleriaceae bacterium
AGCTCGATACGGACGCGAGCATCCTCGCGCCGTCGCTCCTCTTCTCTCTTCAGGATCTCTTCGATAATCCAGGGATCCAACATCGGGGACCGCCTTTCCTGTACGGGTCGAGACCAGACACTCATCAAACTCTACGTAACTACTGCCTCCACCTAGTGCAACCCACGGGCCTTCAGTCTCTACATCCCGTCCCTCTATTCTAACGCATCGAAATCGCCTCGGCTCCACTTCTCCTGGAAGAAAACGTCACCAATTGATCACACCGCGAGTGGCGTAAACCCGGCACTCCAGTGGGGTCATCTCTCCCACCGAGCCGCATCGTCCACGACGAATCACGTGCTAATGCGAGAGCTTGAGTCACTTCCTCACGCCTTGACCTTTTTGCGGTGTGTGGTGACAGTTTTGGCGGTCCGGATTCGAGATCCCAGGGTGCGCAGCTACCTACCCGGTGCGCGCATACCCTGGCTACTCGAGCTGCTACTCGAGCCTATTCGAGATCCTTGAGCTTCCAGACGCCGTCTTCTTTTTGGAACTTCACTTCGAACTTCTCGCCGTAGCTCATCCGCGCGTCGTTGCCGCGCTCGACGATCGGCTCGTCGACATTCGCTTCGAGCGTGTTCATCAGGGTCTCCATTTTCTCCTTGGAGGCTCCCGTGAACTGCGCCTTCATCTTCGCGGTGTCCATCTTCTCGCGGTACTGGTTCGGCACGAACCGCAGCATGATGTCCCAGCGCTCGAGCCGGAACGCGCGGATGAACGAGCGCAGCGCCGACTTCGGCGAGGTCTGATCGTAGAACCCGAGCGGGTTCGTGGAAATCTTCCACTCGCCGCCTTCCTGGACGAGCCGCATCTGGTCGCCGAGGCCGTACTCGAACTCGGCGGAGACTTCGAGGCTGCCGTGCTTGCCGCGCAGCCGATCCGCGGTCTCGTCGACCTCGCGTGGGTTGTCACGCATCATCCGCACGTAGTCGTCCCGCGCGACCTTGCTGCGAAAGCTCGACGACATCTGATCGTACGACTCGCCGAAATCGTGATTCTTGAGCGCGCGGCCGTACTTGTCGAGCGTGTTCGACGGTCCCGAGGACCTGCCGCACGCCGCCACCACGAGAAGGATCAGGACGCGTCGCACGCTAGCGTTATAGCGAAGCCCGGGAGGCCCCGCCACCCTTCGCTCGCACGTCCCGGCCGAAGGTCCGCGTGGCTGCCAGCATGGCGAGGATCGCGACGGCGAGGAACCCGAGCGGCACCCACATCGCGGTGGTCAGCGAGCTCTTGTCCGAGATCAGGCCAAGCACCCACGACGAGGGTGCCGTGCCGATCAAGTGCATCGTGAAGATCACGAGGCCCTGCGCCGCGGCGGCGTGGGTCGCGGGCGCGACATCGTCGACGCTCACCGCGATCGGAGCGTGATACCAGAACATGAAGAACAGATTTGCGACGCCCGCGACGTAGAGCGCCGGGCCCGGATCGAGCTGCAGGCACAAGAAGCTGAACGGAATCGCGAGCGTCATGCCGAGCGCGATCGTCCACAGCCTGCCAGCTTCGGTCTTCGATCGCATCCAGTCCGCGATCCGAGCTCCGGCCATGACGCCGAGCACCGCACCGACGAGCGCCGTGGACAACATGTTCGTCGCCGCGGTCGGCGTCATGTGCTTGTCGCGTTCGAGAAAATCGATCAGCCACGCGTTGTAGCCGCCGGCAGCGAACGCCATCGCGGTGGTCGACATCATGATCCAGCGCAGCGTCGGGATGCGCAGCAACACGCGCGCACTCTCGAAGAACCCGCCGAGCCCTTGCGACAGCGACATCTCGGGCCCCGGCAAGCCGGGATGCTCGGGGATCGAGAGCAACAGGATGCCGAGTGCGACCAGCACGCCGGGGATCGCGATCCACACGACCACCGAGGGAAAGCCCGCGGCCTTGCCGGCGAAGAAGCCGGCGGCACCACCGAACAACAGGCCGAGGTTGAAGATCGCCATCCGGCTCGCCTTGCGCGGGCCGTTGTAGAGCTGACCGATGATCGAGTTCGCGATCGGCACGACCGCGGCCGTGCCGAGCCCGACCGCGGCGCGCGACAGCACGAGCGTCATCGTGTTCGTCGCAAACACGCCCGCGGCACCCGAGAGACTCGCGAAGATCATGCCGATCGCGATCACGCGGCGACGATCGAAGCGGTCACCGGCCCAGCCGAACACGAGCGTCGCGATCGCGTGCGGCAACAGAAATGCGGTCGCGAGCAAGCCGAGCTTCGCGTCGTGGAGCGAGAACCGGACGCGCAGATCCTCGTACGTCGCGAAGAGGCTATTGCGCGCGGCATACGCGACGAGGTTCGTCAGCGCGAGCACCGCGAGAATCACGCCCGATCGCGTGCTCACACTCCGCCCCCCCGCGTCGCTCACGGTGCGTTGTCCCCCGTACTGGTCTCTTGGACCTCGACGTCGTAGGCCGCCTCCCCGGTCGCGTTCAGATCGGCGCTCTTCGCGCAGATCACTGCCTTCGCGTTCGAAGGCACGGCGCCGGTCAGCTTCTCTTCGCCACCCTT
This sequence comes from Kofleriaceae bacterium, assembly GCA_043780895.1. Taxonomy (GTDB): domain Bacteria; phylum Myxococcota_A; class Polyangia; order Haliangiales; family Haliangiaceae; genus JABFXX01. The sequence goes on from JAYWCI010000180.1 coordinate 2,543, forward strand.
CTTCAGCTTGTTCGCGACCTGGACCGACTTCCCGTCGACGAACAGCTCGGCCGCGACATCGAAATCGCTCGGCGGATTGATCGTCGCGTTGACGGTGCGTCCGGCACTCTCCGGTGCGAGCCCGAAGCAATCGACATCGCCCGGCGACCAGCGCGCGTGCACCACGGTGCGATCGTTCGGCATGAAAAATGGTTTGTCGACCGAATCGTTCGGCTCGAGCTCGCCGTCGGTGACCGGGACTTGCTGCGTGACCTTCACGGTGTACGCGGTCTCGGGATTCGAGCCGCTGCCCTTGATCGTCAGGTAGTGAAACGGCGGCGAGCCCTGCGGCACGACCGGCACCAGGCCGCGGACGACGAGCGGCGCGCCGCGCGGTGCCTTGCGCACGATCACCGGGTTCGCGATGCCATCGTCGACCTCAAGCTCGAGCGCGACGCCTTCGACCGCGGAGATCTCGAGATCGATCGAGTTCTTCGCCGACAGGGTCTCGACCGAGAGCTTCCACACGTCGACATCGCCCGCCCAGCCGAGGAAGCCCGTGCCGCTATCACCGACGATGAGGTCGTTCGCGGTGCCGCGATCCTCGTCGGGCTCGTGCTCGCCATTCGGCGGGATCGCGACGAGCGTGGCGGTCAGCTCGTAGACCGGCGCCGCCACGGGCGCGGGTGGCGCACCCTTCTTCGCGGGCCGGGCTTTGCGCTTCGCGGCGGCCTTCACCACGACCGTGTAACGCCCCGGCACGACGCCGAAGTTCGGCAATCCCTCCTTGATCCGTGCGCCGCCGCGAGCCGACCGCGCGACCATCGCGCCGTTACTGTCCTCGAGCTCGACGACAAGGTCGGCCTCGACCGCGTTGATCATCAGCGATAGCGCGCCGGGCTTGTCGATCTCGAGCCGGTAGTGATCGACATCGGTCTCGGGATCGATCGTGCCGCGCATCGTGCTCTCGAGCGGGAACGGCGTCGCGACATCGTCGCCATCGTTCGGCTCGATCTCGTCGCCGATCGCGCCCGTCGAGCGCCCACCGGCATCGGGAAACTGCGGCTGGTTGACGACCTCGATCGGCGCGACGCCGCTACCGCGCGACGAACGCGGCTTGTCGCCGGATCCGTGGCAGGCGGTCAGCAGCAGTGCACCGACGAGGATCCTCACCCGAGCTTGCTCCGCTCGGTCATCCCGGCGAGGAACTCGGCCGACGACACCACCGCGCCGTTGACCTTGCACTCGCCCTTCATCTTGAAGATCTTACCCTTGCGCAGCGGGATGACCTCGATCACGAGCTGGTCGCCCGGCACCACGGCCTTCCTGAACTTCACCTGATCGATCGCCATGAACACCATCACGTGGGTGATCGGATCGAACTGGATCGTGCGCGACGCGAGGATGCCGCCGGCTTGCGCCATCGCTTCGATCTGGAGCACGCCCGGCATCACGGGATTGCCGGGAAAGTGGCCCTGGAAGTAGGGCTCGTTGAACGAGACGTTCTTGAGTGCGACGACCTTATCGTCATCGAGCTCGAGCACGCGATCGATCAGCAAGAACGGATAGCGATGCGGAAGCAGCTCGAGGATACGTTCGAGCTTCATCACCGACGCTTGGGGCGGCTGAGGATCCATAGAGGACCCGTCTATACCGCGGAACTACTTCATCTGGGCGTTGAGCTGCGGCGTCAGGTCGACTGTCGGATCGGCGTACACCACGGCGTCGTGGTCGAAGATGATGTTGATGCCCTCGGCCTTCGCGATCGCCTCGATCTTCGGGCTCGCCTGCTTGAGGAGGTCGCGGATCAGCTTCGAGCGGTCCGTCGAGAGCTCGCGCTCGAGCTTCACGTAGACTTGCTGGAGGTCGACGAACTTCTTCTCGAGCTCGGCCCGCTTGGCCTCGAACGCCTCGGGCTTGAGCACGCCCTTCTGCTTGTCGAGATCAGCCGAGGCCGCCTGGAGGTCCTTCTGCTGCTTGTCGAGCTCGGTCTGCTTGGCCTTGCGAGTCTTCTCGAACGCCTCGTTCGCCCGCTTGCCAGCCGGCGTGGTCGACAGCGTGTTCGAGAGATCGATCACGCCGATCTTCGGCGCGGTCGGAACGCCACTCTTTGCCAACCCCATCAAGACGGGGCTGACCATGAGGCCAAAACCGAAAACACCGAGAGCGAGATAGCGGTTCATACCGCCTTATACGACGAGACGCCCCGCGCGCTGATTCAACCCGCCGACTAGAAGAAGTTGCCGATGGTGAACTCGAACACGAGCGGGTCTTCACCGATCTGCTGGTCGAGGGGGATGCCCCACTCGAACCGCAAGGGGCCGATCGGCGAGATCCAGCGGAAGCCGAAGCCGACCGATTTGCGAATCCCGGAGTACAGCGAGTCCGCACGGAAGCACGGGTCGAACTGGATCGGCACCGCGGCATTCTTGCGCTGCAGGCCGCCGCAGTAGCGAGCCTCGAGGTTGTACGCGTTACCCATGTCGTAGAACACGACGCCGGAGATGCCGACCTTCTTGAACAGCGGGAACTCGATCTCGCTGTTGAAGATGACCTGCATGTTACCGCCGAGCGGCAGCTGCGCGAGCGCGTTACCGACGTCGCCGGGTTGCTGGGTCAGCAGCTTCGGACCGAGCGAGAGCGGCGCATAACCGCGGATGTTGTAGATACCGCCGACCAGGTAGCGCTCCGAGATGGGCACGCCGAGTGGATCCTGCGAGGTGGTGATGCCGACCTCGGCGTTGACGTGGAGATCGAACGGCCCCCACAGCTGCTTGTACTTGCGGAGAAAGCCGCCGAGGCGAACGAACTTGTTCTCGGAGCCGGTCCACTTGTCGGCGTACTCGGCAAAGATCGAGTCGTACCAACCTTCGGTCGGGAACAAGCGGTTGTTGCGCGAGTCCCACGATAGGGACGCGCGCACCGACGACGTGGTGCCACCGCGGAACAGGTTCGCGACCGAGGATGCAGCGATCGGCGAGGTCGTCGCGCCGAGGCTCGCGAAGCCGCCCGACCCGGTCGTGATGCTGACATCTTCGAGCTTGTACGTGAGGAACGCGCGCGCCTCGTACGAGAGCGGATAACCCCAGGTCAGGGTGCCACCGGTCGCGTTACGAGCGAACGTCGAGGTCGTGTTGCCGAGGTAGCGGCTCTGGTTGTAGAGGTCGAACGCGAACGTCCAGCGGGTATCGAGGAAGTACGGCTCGACGAAGCGGAGCAGGAACAGCTGACGGAGCGAGCTGATCTGCGCCTGCAGCGCGAGGGTCTGCCCCCGACCGAACAAGTTGTTCTGGCTGATCTGCGCCTGCGCGATGAAGTTCTCGACCGAGGAGAAGCCGGCGCCGATCTGGAACGTGCCGGTCGGGCGCTCGGAGACCTCGACGTTGACTTCGACGAACTCGTCGGAGCTGCCGCGCTTGGTCGACACGACGACGTTCTCGAAGAAGCCGAGCGCCATGATGCGCTTCTTGGAGACCTCGAGGTTCGTATTGTTGAACAGCTCGCCCTCCGAGATCTTCATCTCGCGACGGATCACCTTGTCGCGCGTCTTGGAGTTGCCGCGGACGTTGATGCGCTCGAAGTAGGCGCGCTTCCCACGAGCGACTTCGAAGGTCAGGCTGATCGTCTTCTTCTCGAGGTCGACCTTGGTGAGCGGCAGGACGTTCGCATACGCATAGCCCTGATCCTGGTAGTAGTTCGACAGGGACTCGCGGTCCTCGGCGATCAGCGTGCGCGAGAACTTCAGGCCCGGGCGCATGCGGACGCGCTCGAGGTTCTTCTGCGTGGTGCCGATGAGATCGCCCTTGAAGTTGACCGTACCGATCGTGAAGACCGGGCCCTCGTCGACGGGAATCGACAGGTACATGTACTGCTTGTCGCGCGACAGGCGGAGCTGCGGCGTGCCGACCTTGACGTTCGCGTAGCCGCGGTCCCAGTAGTGCGCGCTGACCAGCAGGAGGTCGCGCTCGAACGCTTCTTGCGAGTACGTGCCGCTGTCGTT
>JAYWCI010000181.1:0-18332 GCA_043780895.1 Kofleriaceae bacterium
CGTTTGTCGACTGCGGAGATAAGGCCTAGACCGTTGCTCAACCGATACCGCTTGGCAATTACACCGCGACCGATCGGAGCCTCGGCCTCAAGCTGCCAGGACATCGTCATCTGCCCCGATACTACGCGAAGCTCGGCTCGACGACGAGGCCCGCTGCTTCGGCAACTTCGCGAAGCGCAGGCTCGGGTCGAAACAGCTCGCTCGGCGCACGCATCCCGACCGGACCCGTGCTACGCGCCGCGAGCTGTCTCGCGATCCACGCCGCGATGACAGCGCTGGTGCGATACAGGTCCTGGCCGCGCACGGTGACTTGCGCCGACGCGAACCCACGCCGCGCTTGCGCGACCACGGCGAACTTCGTGCGCGCGTATTCCTCGTCGGAGGGCGCGTAGGTGGCGAGCGCGTCGGTCGCGCGTTTCGGTACGAACGGCACGACCCGTGCGAGCAAGCGAAGTGCGGTCATGGTGCCGACGCGCCGCGAGGTCGAGGCGAACGTCTGGATCTGCTTGGCGGCGAGGTGGCGCGGGAGCGTGATGACATCGCCACCCGGAAACGACACGACGTCACGCTCGCCACCCATCTCGAGCCCGGCATTGATCCGGCGGCGCTGCGACGCGGGCGCGACCTGCTCCCACCGATCACTCCTCCACACGAAGCTGCGATCGTGGAGGCGGGCGAGTGCGGCGCGCTGGCCACCCGGCGACAGCGTGAGGTCGTCGAACACGTAGCTCACCGCGACGTCGTCGAGCGGGCGATCATCGGCGAGGCGATCGATCGGTCGAGCGCGCACGGCGTCGCCGATCGGATCGCGCTCCATGCCGCACACGTACGCGGCGGCCCACGCGGCGGCCCAGTCGCCGAGCACGCAGTCGACCCCCGCGCCGGAGATCGCGACGCGCTCGGCTCTGCGCGCCGTCGATTCGTGGCGCTCGTACGCGGCGTGCAAGAAGGCTTGTTCGCCGCCGAGGTCGACATAGTGCGCCCCGGCCGCGAGCGCAGCGACGAGCAAGCGTTCGTTCGTCACGCCGGCCGGGCCCGCGCACGCGAGCACGACCTTCGCGTCCGCGAACGCGTGGACCAAGGCGGCGTGATCGTCGAGCTCGGCGATCCGGACATCGGCGGCAGGGAACCGGCTCGCGACGTGCGCGAGCTTGACCGGATCGCGACCGGCGAGCGCGAACGAGGCGCCCGCGGCATCGAGCTCGGCGGCCGCGCGTTGCCCGGTCATCCCGGTGGCTCCATAGAGGACGATGTCGCTCATAGCTTTTGCAGGATCAACGCGATCCGGACCGCGTGCTCGACCCGATCAAACTGGCCATCGGCACTCGCGATGCCGAAGCCGTCGCGCACCGCCTCGCACGCGGCGGTCGAGTAGTCGTAGCCCGAGGCGATGCACCCGACGCGCGCGCGGGGATCGAACGAGCTGTTCGTGACGTTCACGGTCGGAAAGTACTGCAGGCCGTACGTGGCTTGCAGCAGCAACGGACCGAGCCGGAGTTGGATGCCGACATCGGCGGTGTACGAGCGCGGTGCGATCGTGAGGGGCGAGGTCTCCTGATCCCGCAGCGACGAAGTCTCGACGCCGATCCGGCCGCCGAACCGCAACCAATCGTGCGAGCGATCGAGCTCGAGTTGCTCGACGCCGGCCCACAGTGAAAAGGTATCGTGGAGGCCGCGCGCGCGGAGCTGCCATTCCGGAACGTTCGCGGAGACGAACGTCGAGCCGTAGTTGCGGACGTCGTACGCTTGGATCCGCGACAGATCTTCCCACCGCCCACCGACGTGAAGATCGAGCGCGGAGGGCAGCCGCGCGCGGAGCTCGGCATCGGCACTCGCCGGTTGCGACAGGAACACCGTCGAGGCGCCGTGGAGGATGTTGTCACCATCGCGCGGCGCGCGGCGCACGTCGACGGTGCCGTCGAACTCCGTCACGGTCTCGAGGCCGGGCGGGGCGTGGTACGAGATGCCGAGGAAGACATCCTTGCCGAGCGTGACGAGGATGCCGAGGTTCGCGACCAAGTTCGAGGTCGACAGGATCGGAGTCCGCACGTTGACGTCGTAGTGCTCAGAGGCCTGCGCATTGCCGATGCCGCACGGCGCCCCACCGCAGTCGCTCTGCAGGCCGTTCGCGCCGTTGCCGTTCTCGAGGGCGGTGTCGCGTGCGTAGTGGAGGTGGAGATAGCTGGTCTCGCTGTTGAGCGAGACGCCAACGTACAGGCTATCGATGATCCGCACGCTCGTGCCGACGCCGACCTCGTAGCTGCGCTGGCCGCCGCCGAGCGTGTGATAGCCGAGCCCGGTGCGATTCGCGATGAACGTCTCGCCCGGTGCGCTCCGCAGCTCGAACCCGAGCGTGGCACGCTGATCGGTGCCGATGTGCCAGACGTACGCGAGCATCCCGCCCGGTGAGATCTCGTTGTCGTGGAGCGGATCGCCCGCGGTGATCGCACCGGTCGAGAGGTCGACGTTGTCGAGCCGCACGCCGTAATGATCGTAGACGCCGGTCGCCGCGATGTACGCGTAGTCGAACTGACCGGGACCGATCGCCGCGGGATCGAGATCGATCGAGGTCGCGGCCGGCATCGTGGCCCCGGTGAACACCGAGCGACCGCTGGTCGGATCGGTGCGCGGTGACGCCGATGCGATGCCGCACAGGCAGCATACGAGCACCGGAGCCACGCGAGACATCGCGCCGGAACGTATCACCGACGACCGTTTCCGATAAGCTGCTGCCATGTTCGTGCGAGCAACCCTGGTACCGGCTCTGGCGGTGATTGCGGTGATGGTTTTTGGTGCGTGCGACAAGCCATCGCACGAGAACATCGACAAATGGCTGAACACCGAGAAGGGCCAAGGCAAGCTGGAAGTCGCGTTCAAGAATGAAGGGCTCGACCCGGATCTCTCGGCGCACGCTGCCGCGAACCTCGTGAAGAAGGGGCTCGATCCGCAGGTCCGGACCGGCCTCGATCAGATGGCGCCGGGCCGCCGCACCGAGATGGTCGGCAAGCTTGCCCCGCGGCTGTGGGAGCTCGCGCGGATCGAGGGCGACATGCAGCTCGCGAATCCGATCCAGGTCCGCGCCAAGGACGCGCTCGTGATCGTGCGCAAGTACGCCGACGACAAGACCAAGATCGTGATCGATGGCTACCTCACCGATTGGTACTGCGTGCCTTCGTATGAAGGTCGCGCGAACGCCGGGTCGACGCCGGGCGCGAACGTGATCCGGACGATCGGCCCGGTTGCGGGCAAGAAGCTCGTGCACGTCGTCGATGCGACCGTGTCGCTCAATCGCACCGCCGAGAAGAAGACCCGGGTCGGCGAGGAGCTGCTGCTCGCGCTCGCGGTCTCGAACGACCCCGACGCGGTGAAGTATCTGCTCGACCTCGCGAAGGAAAAGAGCGACGACAAGACGCTGTCGACGCGCGCGATGTCGGCGCTCTACAAGGCGTACGTCGATTCGCAGGGCCTGTTCGATATCGTGCCGGCCACGAGCCTCGTGCCGAACATCGACGCGATCACCGCGATCGCCAAGGACGAGAACAGCACGCCCGATGCGGCCGACGATGCCGTGCGCTTGCTCCGCGTGATCGGGCCGCCGGCGTGCGTGGCGCCGCTGGTCTCGATGGTCGGCTACCCGCACACGAATCCGAAGTTCAAGTACGTCGCCGCCGACAGCGCCCTCAAGTGCGGCGGCCTGCTGGCGGTGAAGGACGTGGTCAAGGCCCTTCCGGACGGACCCTACGACCAGGCTGAATTGGTGGGTGGGGTCGTGGTCGATATCACCGTGATGTCTCCGCGGAACCAGGTTCTCTCGACCTTCCGCGATCTCCTCACCCAACCCGGTCGGATCCCCAAGTGGGTGGCCGTGGAGGGCCTGGCCGCGATGAAGTCGACCGAGGACATTCCGAGGCTAAACGCGGTCAACTCGGGCGAGAAATTGCTCGGGTACTGGGGGGATCAGAGCGAGGTGCCGGCAAAGGATCGGAAGCCAGAACCCACCCTTGGGCAGCGGGCCAAGGAGCTCGCGGGCAAGTTAGGACAGGCGAGCAAATAGCTCGTGTCCTCGCTCTCGTCTCGGTGATGTAGTAGAGTTATCGCGCGCCCACACGAGGGAAAACGGGCGCTCGATCTAGGAGTACTGCGCGAATGGATCAGAGCAAAAAGACGATGCGGCACTTCTACTGCCGCGACGTGCTTTGGGAGACGTTCGAGCAAATGGCGAACGACTTCGATTGCTCGATCGATTATCTCGTCAACGAGGCGATGAGATATTACGCGCGCTCGAAGAACTACCAACCCGCCGGTGCGAACGGCGAGGGTGGTCCCGGCCCGAGCGTCGGTCCCGGCCCGAACGCAGGTGCGCCGCGCCCGAATACGAATGCCGCTGCGAACCAGAGTGGGGCGAATAATTTTCCCGGCAATGGTGCGCCTCCGAAGCCGGCCATGCCGGGTCGCAACCAGCCCGCGACGCAGCAACCGATGATGGCCAGTGGCAATGGAGCGTCGGCTGCGTCGACCGCCGCGTCGTCGGCTCGTCGTCCTGCGCCACCCACGCCTGGCTATCAAGCCGGCGGTGGTCGTCCGGGTGCGAGCACGAGCTCGCCGCCCGTCGCCAACAACCATCACTCGCCGCCTCCGGTCGCTGTTCCGCCGGTGGCCGCAACGGCGCCGCAACCGGCGGGCTCCGCGGGTCCGACGCTGTTCCTCATCTACAACGGCCAGCGCTACCCGGTGACGAAAGATCAATTCATCATCGGTCGCGGTTCCAAGACGTCGGACCTGCCGATCAAAGACGGCAACATCTCGCGCAAGCACGCCGCGGTGATCCGCCGCAACGGCACGTTCTATATCAAGGATCTCGGGTCGACGAACGGCATCGACTACAAGGGCATGCGCATCGACAACAAGCGCATCGACGAAGGCGACGTCTTCCATCTCTGCGACTACGAGCTGCGCTTCACGTATCGCGCGGACGGCTGAGATCCCGGCGTGGTGTAGGACCACGTTGTGTCACCGCCGAGTGCTAGCTTCGTCGTCTATGGATGCCGAGCTCTTGCGCCGTGTCGAAGCGGTGAGGATGCCGCTCGAGCTCGCAGCGAAGGATAACTTCTCCGGCGTTGGCACGATCGCGGGGCTTGGCAGTGCACTTCATGCCGGGTGTGAGGGCTTGATCGCGGTCGTGGTCGACGGCAAGGACGCGCTCGTCACGTGGCGTGATCGGTTGGCGCAGTGGGACACGCTAAGCGAAGACCAGCAGGCGGTGGAAGTCGCGCGCGGGATGCGATTGGTGGCGCGGTATCCGAGCCGGCCGAAAATCGTGCAGCGGACCGGGCCGACAATCGCCTCGATGCTGCCGCCCGCTCCGCCGGTCTCGACGGTGACAGCGACGCGCGTACCCGCGGTGCCGCCGCCGCAGCGGGTGACGGCGTCTCCACTCGGATCGGCGCAGCGGCTGCCGACCGCCGGACCTCCGGAGCGATCGGCTCGCAGCGCGACGCCGGCCCCGGTCGCGTCGAAAATCGCGAAGGCCCCGAAGTCGCCCGTGGCGGCAACGCCAGCGCCGCAGCCGCCGAAGGCAACGAAGGCAACGAAGGCAACGAAGCCAGCGCGCGTCGTCGAGCCCGCGCTCGATCCGCTCGCTCGACCGACGCACACGCTGCCCGGCATCGGACCGGCGTTCGCGCAGAAGATGGCCGAGAAGGGGCTCGAGACCGTCGAAGATCTGCTGTGGTGTCTACCGAAGCGCTACGACGACGTGCGCGACGCCAAGCAGATCGCCGAGGTCGGCGAGCTGGCCGAGGGCGAGCGCGCCACGTTCGTCTCGAAGGTGACGTCCGCGCGGATGATCTTTGTCGGGCGACGGCGTTGGGCCGAGGTCCGGCTCGAGAGCGCGACCGTGGTGCCGGGGATGACCGATCTGTCGCAGCGATCGACCGCGCTCGTGCGCTGGTTCAATGTCTGGGCGGGCATCGACAAGCGCATGCCGCCGGGCTCGATCGTCGTCTTGTCGGGCGTCGTGCGCCGCCGCGAAGGCCGGCTCGAGTTTGCGAATCCCGATGTCATCTCGATCGAGCTCGTCGAGGTCACGCCGACGATCGACCAGCAGCTCGGCATGGAGTTCGAGACCGGGCTCAACGACGACGTTCCGGCTGACGATGCGAAGCTGAAGAAGCCGAAGATCAAGAAAGACCCGCCGAAGCTGATCGCGCGGTATCCGGACGTGGCGGGCGTGCCGCAGAGCAAGCTGCGTGCGGCGTGTCAGACCGCGTGCGAGCGCGTCGGTGCCACCGCCGATGATGGCGTACCAGCGAAGATCGAGCGCGCGGCGAAGTTGCCGGCGCTGTCTGCAACGCTCGCGATGCTGCACGCGCCGCCCGACGACATCTCGCCCGCGGATCTCGATCTCTTGAACCGGCGCGTCAGCGTGTATCAGCGCCGGCTCGTGTTCGGCGAGCTGTTCGCGCTCGGCGTCGCGGTCGCGTTGAAGCGGCGCGAGCGCCAGGCCGATGCCGCGCTGCCGTGTGCGCGCAGTAAAGCGATCGACGCGGTCGTGTTGAAGGCGCTGCCGTTCGACCCGACCGGCGCGCAGCAGCGCTCGATCGGCGAAGTCGCGGCGGATCTCGCGAAGCCCCTGCCGATGAACCGCTTGCTCCAGGGTGACGTCGGCTCGGGCAAGACCGCGGTCGCGTTCGCCGCGGCCGTGCAGGCCGTGCGGGCGGGGCGCCAGGTCGCGGTGATGGCACCGACCGAGATCCTCGCGGAGCAGCACCACGAGACATGGGGCAGATGGGCCAAGGTCGCGAATGTGAAGATCGCGCTGCTCACCGCGTCGACACCAAGGGCCGTGCGCCAGTCGATGCTCGCGATGCTCGCGCAGCGCCAGATCGATGTCGTGATCGGGACCCACGCCTTGATCGCGGACAGCGTCGGGTTCGCGGCGCTCGGGCTCGTCGTGATCGACGAACAGCATCGGTTCGGCGTCGCGCAGCGCGCGAAGCTCCGTGACAAGGGCGATGGCCAGGGTGCACCGCACCTCCTGGTGATGACCGCGACGCCGATTCCGCGCACGCTTGCACTCACCGCGTACGGCGATCTCGATATCTCGATCCTCGACGAGCTGCCGCCCGGCCGGTTGCCGGCGAAGACCTCGCTCGTCAACGGCAAGCGCGGAGAGACCGCGGCCTACAAGATGATCGGCGAGCGGATCGCGCTCGGCGAGCGCGCGTACGTCGTGTGTCCGAAGGTCGAAGACGATAACGAAGACTCCGACTGGAAAGACGCGACCACGGTCGCGCGTGAAGTAGCGGTCGCGATCCCGCACGCGCAGGTCGGGCTCGTCCACGGCCGGCTCGAGAGCGCGGCGCGCGATCGCGTGATGCGAGCGTTCAAGCAGGGCGAGATCAACGTGCTCGTCGCGACCACGGTGATCGAAGTCGGCGTCGACGTCCCTGCCGCGACGGTGATGGCGATCCACGATGCCGATCGTTTCGGCCTCGCGCAGCTCCACCAGCTGCGCGGCCGGATCGGGCGCGGCGGTGGCAAATCGCATTGCGTGTTGATCACCCATGGCGCGCTGACCGAGGAGGGGCGCGAGCGGCTCGATGCGATGGTCCGGACAACAGACGGCTTCGAAATCGCCGAGACCGACCTGGCGCTCCGCGGGCCAGGCGAGCTGTGTGGCCCCCAACAAGCGGGTGTACCGAGATTGCGCTACGGCGACCTCGGCCAGCACTACGATCTGCTGCTCGAAGCGAGGCGCCACGCGGCGACCCTGCTCGACGAGGATCCCGATCTTCTGGCACCCGAGCACGCCGCCTTACGCGCAGCGTTAGCCCGCCGACTTGCACAATCTGTGTACGGACCCGAGAGCGGCTGATCGCGACTTATTTGGCACCGGAACGCGACAGCATCGTTTTTCTTATTGATCGCCAATCTTGTTTTCGTACGATGCCGCACATGATGAGGCATTCTTCGGGGATCCTTTCGGCTGCCGCATGCGCGCTATCGTTCGTGGTCGCGTGCAGCTTTGGCGGCTCGTCGGAGTCGTCGCATGCGTCGCCGGATGCTTCGACCAGCAGCGGTAGCTGCGGTGACGGCACCTGCGCCGCGAACGAAGTGAACAGCTGCCCCGCGGATTGCGGTCGGGGTTCGAATGGTGGTTCGGGTTCGGGTTCGGGTTCGGGTTCGGGCTCGGGCTCCGTCAGCTGCAACCACAACGGCACCTGCGATGCCGGCGAGACCACCGCGAACTGTGCGGGCGATTGCCCTGCCGCGAACGGCAACTGTCCGGCCGATCAGACGACCTGCATTGCCTGTCTGTTCAACGCAACGATGTGTCCGTCAGGCTTGGACGCCACGTCGTGCACCGCATGCCTCACGTCGGGCCTCGGTGGTGGTGGTGGCGGTAGCGCCGGTGCTTGCAACTTCAACTTTGTCTGCGATGCGGGCGAAGACGCGACGACCTGTCCGACTGACTGCATGTAACTAGCTCACTTCGCCGGTGACCCACGCCAGATAGGGCGGGTGGCCACCGGCAACATTCACTTCGAGCACCTCGGGCACGTCGTAGGGGTGGAGCTCGACGAGCCGCTTCGTGATCGCGTCGACCCGCTCGCGCGTGGTCTTGATGATCGCGAGGGTCTCGCTCTCGTCGTGAAGCGCACCCTGCCAGCGATAGATCGACCGGATCGCGGGTACCAGGTTCACGCAGGCCGCCAGCCGCTCCTCGACGAGCGTTCGGGTTACTTCGGCGGCTTTCTCGACCCCCGGAAACGTTGAAACGAGCACCACGACGGCCATGGCGCATGGTAGACCGAGCCCGCCGTGTTGATCGTCCAGAAGTATGGCGGCACGTCCGTCGGAACCATCGAGCGCATGAAGGCCGTGGCCGAGCGCTGCCTCCGGACCCAACGTGCGGGCCACCAGGTAGCGATCGTCGTCTCGGCGATGTCGGGCGAGACCAATCGGCTGCTCGAGCTCACCCGCCAGCTTCAGGAGGATCCGAACGACCGCGAAGTCGATGTCATCATCTCGACCGGCGAGCAGGTCTCTGTCGGCCTGGTCGCGCTCGCGATCCGCGCTGCCGGCGGCAAGGCCCGCTCGTTCTTGGGTAGCCAGTGCAAGATCCTGACGGACTCTTCGTTCGCGCGGGCCCGCATCCTCGAGATCGATGGCCAGCCGATCAAGGACGTGCTCGCGCGCGGCGTGATCGCGGTGATCGCGGGATTCCAGGGCGTCGACGACAAGGGCAACATCACCACGCTCGGTCGCGGTGGTAGCGATACGACCGGGGTCGCGATCGCGGCCGCGCTCGGCGCCGACGCATGCGAGATCTACACTGACGTCGACGGCATCTACACGAGCGATCCGAACATCGTCCCGAACGCGCGCAAGCTCGATCGGATCTCGTACGAAGAGATGCTCGAGCTTGCCTCGCTCGGCGCGAAGGTGCTGCAGATTCGCTCGGTCGAGCTGGGTATGAAGTACGGCGTGCGCATTCACGTGCGCTCGAGCTTTTCAGATGTCGAGGGAACGTGGGTCGTTCCCGAGGAGAGCAGCATGGAGAAAGTCGTCGTCTCGGGGGTCACCGCGTCGCGTGACGAAGCCAAGATCACCCTCGAAGACCTCCCGGATATGCCGGGCATCGCCGCGCGGATGTTCGCGCCGCTCGCCGACGAGAACGTCTCGGTCGACATGATCGTACAGAACCAGGCCTACGACGGCACGACCGACCTCACGTTCACGGTGCCCAAGGGCGACCGCAAGCGCTCGGTCCAGCTGCTCACCGATAAGGTTCCCGACATCGTCGGTACCAAGGGCGAGCGCATCTCGTACGACGACGAGATCTGCAAGGTCTCGGTCGTCGGTGTCGGCATGCGTTCGCACGCCGGCGTCGCCAAGACGATGTTCGAGCTGCTCGCGAAGGAGGGCATCAACATCCAGTTGATCTCGACCTCCGAGATCAAGATCAGCGTCGTGATCGCGCGCAAGTACGCCGAGCTCGCGGTCCGCACGCTGCACGACGGCTTCGGCCTCTCGCTGCCGCCCGCGGACCGCACCGGACTCTAACGCCATGGGCGGGTGTACGAACTGCAAAGGCAAGACCGGCTGCGATTCGCGCAAGGGCGCGATGATGTCGACGGTCGAGCAGGTGATGGAAGAGCTCTATCCGTCGCGCACGTGGGGCGAAGCCCAGGACCCCGCCGATCCAGATCACGCGACGATGCCGAGCGACGAGCTCGACGCCCTCGCCGAGGAGCTCGCGCTCGAGCTCAAGGCCGCGACGTTCGTCAAGCACGGCGACGATCACGAGCCGTGCGACTTCATCTACGTGCTCGCGCTCGGCCGCGCACCGTGCATCATTCAAGTGCGCGATCACGGCGTTGCCGTTCCGGACGAGTGGGCCGATGGCGTCGAGGAATTGTATTTCCGGGTCGTGATCAGCCAACGCGCGCGGGTCGCCGCGGTCCAGCAGGTCGCGGTCGCCGCCGTTCGCGCTGGCGATCAATGGCTGATCCGCGAATCACCACGCGCCGGGGTCTACGATGCTCCGCTGCTCAAGCGCATGCAGAAGCTCGTCGCGATCCTGCCCGCATACGATCTCTTGCACGTCGACTTCGGCGAGATCGCGCACGTGCCCCCCGGCTTCAAGGGCGGCACGTGGAAGGACCTGTTCGCTGGCGAGCCCGCGATCGCGAACTACCTGTTCTATCCGCAGCCGACGACAATGATCACCACGAGCCTCGTGGGATGATCGAAGACGAGCTGCGCGAGATCCTGCGCGAGCTGATCTCCGAAATCGGCGCGACCTCCGCGCGGATCCTCGGCGAAGACACGCCGCCGCGCACTGGCGTCCCGGCGCGCACGATGCCGCTCGGCGGTGGCGAATACCTGAGCGTCGAGCTGCCCACCCGCACGAACCACACCGACATCGAGGCCGCCTTCGAGCGCACCGTCCGTCAGCTCCGCGCGGTGCGTCGTCGCTACGAGGTCACGCGCCTCCCCGAGCTCGCGATCACGCCCGCTTCCGCGGCGCCCGAGCACGGTCGCGTGATGGTCACGATCGAGAAGTACCTGACCGCGCTCGCGAGCATCGACCGCGCGTCGAACGCGTTCGCGATCCGCGGCTCCAAGCTCGTCGCGGCGGCCAAAGCGCCCGACGAGCTCGAGTCCTCGCGCTGGCAGTTCCTCGCGCGCCGCGCGCTCGCGACGCCGACCCCGGGCAGCTCGCATGGCGAGATCGTCGACCCCGACGCCTACGCGATGACGTTCTGGTACGACGCGACGCTCGTCGTGCTGCTCGCCGAACCGTACGCGACCGACTTCGTTCGCCACCGCTGCCGCCAGGTCGCGCGAGAGCTCTGCAACTTGCTGCCGATGCTCGATCCCGATCCCGAAGCGCCCGCCGCGATCGGTCCGCGTCCGCGCCGCCCGACCCAGCAGTAGTCCAAAAATGGGGACGGTGACGCTTTCCTCACGTTTCGCTTCGTAGCTCCTTGAAATGACACGAACGAATAGGGACGGTTACTCACACCGGTCAAAACCGGGCTGACTTCGTGATGCCGTTCGTGATCGCGTGAACTTCGCCGGGCGTGAAGATGTGCAGCGGAGGATCGGTCTCTCGTGCTCGTCGCGGCGCGCTCCCGTTTTCGCTGCTTCGAGTAACCGCCCCTCTTCTGAGAAAAGCGTTTACCGTCCCCATTCGGGGACTAGTTCGTCGAGTCGCGCAGCGCGGTGAGCTTCGCGAGGAGCTCGTCCTTCGGCGCGCTGCGATCGAGCGCATCGCGCAGCTGATCGGCGGCGAGATGGGTGGTCTTGAACCGCGCGATCACGGCTTCGACCTTCGGCTGCGCACCTTCGACGTAGCCGTCCTTCTGCGATGCGATCTTGTTCACCTCGCCGAAGTCGGCGAGCGTGCTGGTGCAGGCGAGCTGACGCGATTCGATCAAGGGGAGCACCACGTCGACGAGCTTCGCGCGCGCCTTCTTGGGATCGCTCGTCAGCAGGTCTTCGAAGTGCTCGGTGCCGGTGACCACTCCGTTGTGCACGGCGGCGGGACTGTCGCGACACATCGGGTAGAGCTGCTTGGCTTCTTGCCGCGCGGCACTGATCACCTCGACGTTGACGCCGGCCGACTTCTGGCGATCGACCGACTTCCACGCGATGAAGCCCATCGCCGCGATGGCGACGCTGACGGTGACGGCGAGGGCGATGAGATACTTCCGCATGGTTTATCCGATCAGCGACTTGAGCACGCTGGCATCGCCCTCGAGCGCGGTGCGCTGCATGTAGAACTGCAGGCCGCGCTGGCCACCAAGCTCCTCGCCGCCGCCCGCGCGACCCGGACCGCCGTGGACGAGCGAGGGAAGCACGGTGCCGGGGCCCGGCGACATCGCCGCCATCTTCGAGGAGCCAAGGAAGAGGCGACCGGCCCACGGCGCGGCCTTCGTGACGAAGCTCTGGACCCAGTCGCGATCGTCGGAGTACGCGGAACTGACGAGGCAGCCTTCGCCTTTCGCGATGAAGGCGGCGGCGTACGCTGCATCGCCGGAGTAGGGCGCGAGCGTGGAGACCGGGCCGAACACTTCGTGCTCGTTGAGCGGTGCGCAGGTCATCGCGTTCGCGGCGCGGCGCAGGACGGGACCGACGAAGAAGCCCTTGCCCTCGGGGACGCCGAGCGGCCCAGGACCTGTGACCTCGCCGGTGCCGCCGTAGACTTCTGCGGTCGCCTCGGCGAGCCGCGCGATGCCGGCCCTGACATCTTTGAGCTGCTGTGCGGTCGCGACCGGACCGATACGGACTTCTTCGAGCTCGGGATTGCCGATCTTGAAGGTGGCGAGCCGCTCCTTCAGCGCCTCGGCGACTTCAGCGAGCTTGTCCTCGGGCACGAGCACGCGACGGATCGCGGTGCACTTCTGACCGCTCTTCTGGGTCATGTCGCGCACGACATCCGAGAGGAACAGGTTGCCGACCTCGCTCGTGACCTCGACATCGGGCCCGAGCACCGCGGCATTGAGCGAATCGGCCTCGATGTTGAGGCGCGCGTGCGGGACCTTGCCGCGCAGCATCTGCGCGGTCGAGCTGCCGCCGGTGAACGCGACGACATCGGCCGACGTGACGTGATCCAGCAGCGCGCCGGCGGGGCCGATCAACATCTGCAACGCGCCCTCGGGTAGGAGAGGCTCGAACAGCTGCGCCAACCGCCACGCGACATGCGCGGTCGCGGTTGCCGGCTTCGAGATCACGGGCATTCCCGCGATCAACGAGCACGCCAGCTTCTCGCACGTGCCCCATGCCGGGAAGTTGAACGCGTTGATGTGGACCGCGACGCCGCGACGCGAGGCCCAGATGTGCTGGCCGCTCATCCGCGCGGTGCGACCGACCTGGATCGGTTCGCCATCGCCGAGTAGCGTGTGCGTGCCGAGCTTCGCGCCGAGGTCGGCGTAGTGCGAGAGCGTGACCGCCGCGCCATCGATATCGAACTTCGCATCGCTGCGTGTGTTGCCGCAGTTCGCGATCGCGAGGGCGATCAGCTCCTCGCGCGCGCCGTGGATCGCCTTGGCGAGCGCAGCGACGAGCTCGCCGCGTTGCGCGAATGTGAGCTGCGCGAGATCGGCCGTGCCGGCTTCGCGCGCGAACGCGAAGGCCTGCGCGAGATCGTGTCCGCCGGCGTGAACTTCAGCGACGACAGCCTCGGTCGCAGGGTTGAGGAGCGCCTGCGTGGCGCCTGATCCGTTTGACCAACCACCGGCGAGAAAGCTGCCCAGGAGCTGCATGACTGAGGTCTTACCACGGGTACTATGATCTGCCGCGCCCTAGCTCGAAGATGCTCACTCCGACGCTAAAACGCATGACATACGGCCTGGTCGCGATCCTCTTGGTCGTGCTCGGTGGGTCGATCGGCTACTACATGATCGGGCATGGTCGGTGGCCGCTGGGCGACTGCACGTACATGACGGTCATCACGATCACGACCGTCGGGTACGCCGAGGTCCTGCAGGGCATGGATACTACGGAGTACGCCCGTGGCTTCACGATCGTGCTGCTCTTGTTCGGCACTGGCACGATCGTGTTCTTCGCATCGACCATCACGGCGTTTATCATCGAAGGTGATCTCAAGAACGCGCTGTTCGCGAACAAGCTCAAGAAACGGATGAAGAAGATGAAGGACCACGTGATCGTGTGTGGCGCCGGCTCGACCGGCCGCAACGTGATCGAAGAGCTGATCGCGACAGGCGTGCCGGTGATCGCGATCGACATGAACGAGCACGAGCTCAAGGAGATCTCCGACCGCCATCCGAACGCGGCCTACACGTACATCGTCGGCGACGCGACCGACGACGACGTGATCAATCAGACGAACCTCGGCGCGGCCAAGGGGCTCGTCGCCGCGCTGTCCTCGGATAAAGACAACCTTTACCTCACCGTTTCGGCGCGCCAGACTAATCCGTCCGTACGGATCGTCGCGCGCTGTGCCGAGCTTTCGCACGTCGAGAAGATCAAGCGCGCGGGCGCCGATGCGGTGGTCTCGCCGAACTTCATCGGTGGCATGCGCTTGGTCTCCGAGCTGATGCGTCCCGCAGTGGTCGCGTTCCTCGACGACATGCTTCGCGATCGTCGCGCCGCCTACCGCATCGCCGAGGTCCGGCTCGGTGACCGGACCGCGGAGCTCGGCACGACGCTGCGCGATGCGCGCGTGCGCGAGCGCTTCGGCATGACCGTGCTCGCGATGCGGCCCGGCGACAACGGCGAGTGGACCTACAACCCCGATGCGAACGAGAAGCTCTCGGTCGGGATGACGCTCGTCGTGCTCGGCTCCGCCGATCAGGTCAAGGCGCTCCAGAGCGCGACGACCTGAGCCCGAGCCCGTTACTGCGCACCGGAGAGTGATCTCTCGACGCATTGCGAGCTCCGCACGTTCAATCGAACAGGTGCAGCGAGCCCGGCATGGTCCGGGCCTCGCGCGGCGCGATGTCGATATCGAACAGCGCGGTGACGCTCGTCGAGTGCCCGGCGATCACGTCGATCAGCGTGCTCGCCGAGTGCGCGTAGATCTTCGCGAGCCCGAGCCCGGCCCCGCCATTCGAGACATCGATGACGGCGTCACCGGCGCTGCTCGCGTGGCCGCGCGCGATGCTCGCCAGGACGTGGGCCCGGGTCAGCCGTCCGAACGGATCGGTGACCTGGATCGCGACCAGCGTGCCGTCAGTCGCGAACCGCGCGACCGGGACCTCGTGATCCTCGAGCGAGATGGCGGCGCGGCGGTCGTGGGCGTACCGCGATTCGCCGTAGTGATTGACCGGCGCGTCGTACATCGCGTTCATCAGGAGCTCGTGGCTGACCTCGCCGATCCGGCCCAGCATCCGGTCGTTGGCGCCCGCGCGCTCCGCGAGATGCACGAGCTCGCCGCAGATCGCATCGCGATCGGCCGAGGTGTGTGGTGCGTATTTCGTGGTGACCGGCGCCCCGACGAACAGCTCCGTGAGGTGAAGCGTGGTCTCGACGTGGTGGAGGGCCCGGCGTACGGCCAGGGCGAGCTCCCACGGTCGTGGCATGGACAGGAACGATGGCCAGCCCAGGATGCTGCGGACTCGAGGATCGCGCGCGGCTTGCACGAGCGCCTCCATCGGGCCCGAACTCCACACGAGGACGCGGGCGCGCGGGAAGTAGCTGCGCGTCCAGTCGAGTGCGAGCTCGAGATCTTGATCGCTACAGACGAGCAGCCGCGTCTCGGGCGACAGCTGGGCGCGCAGCCCCGCCGGATCGGTATCACTCGCGACGCGGCTCAACCCCGCCGCCGCGCGAATGATCCGCGTCGCGCGCACGAGCACCGCGCGATTGCGATCGAGCACGCCGATCGTGGCGAGGCTCGTCTCATCGAGCGCGACCGGAGAGAGCTTCGGCATCACACGCCTCCTCGCAACGCGATCGCCGCACCGACCCCCGCACTCACGAGCAGCACCGCGAAGACGATCGCACGGTGGTTTCGCGGTGTACGCGGTGGCGGCGCGAGCTCGGCGAGCCACAGCTGCGTCGCGCATTGCGGGCAGCGTGCAGCCGCGAGCTCGGCATACGGCAACACGACGATCCGGGTCGCCGTACAGCTCGTGCAGTGACCAAGCGTCGCGATCGAACGGATCGTCGCGCGCGAACCGGCGAGAGCACGCGCGAGCGCGAGCGGTGCGCCGAGGACCTCGATCGATCGCGCTTCGCTGCCGAGACCACGTAACGCGATCGCCGCTGCCGCACACGTGGCGGGCTCGAGCACGACCGCACCGAGATCGAGCTCGACCGCTCCTTCGACCCCGTCGAGGAGCTTGGCCCAGCGGAAGCTCGCATCGACCGTACGATCGAGACGAAGGCTCGTGTGGTCGCCTTCGACCCGCTTCTCGAACGCGGCACGCACCACGAGCTGCGCGGGCTCCGCTTCGACCACGAGATCGTATTCGTCATCGCCACTCGTGCGCAGTTCCTCGAGTTGCTGGATCTCGGTCGCGGCGTCGTCGATCTCGGCGTGCGCGAGCGAAGGCCGGTTGCCGAACAACCCGCCGAGGTAGGCGGTGATCTGCGCCGGCGTGGCACGGGGCAGGGTGGCGAGCGCGGCGGCCATCTCGCCAGCGGTCGCGAAGCGATCGTTCGGCTTGGCGGCAAGCGCGCGCACCAGGATCTCCTCGAGCTCGGGGGGGACGTCGCTGCGCAGCCGGCTTGCCGGCGCGAGCTTGTGGCCGACGATCGCCATCATCAGGCTGAACTCGCCCTTGGGTTCGGCATCGCGCTCCACGACGTACGGCCGCCGACCGGTGATCAGCTCGTAGAGCACGACGCCGAGCGCGTAGACATCGGTCCGGCGATCGAGCACGCCCGCGCGCACCTGCTCTGGCGCCATGTAAGGGACCTTGCCCTTGAGCGAGCCAGCTCGCGTCTCGTGCAGCCGGCCTCGGCTCTTCGCGATCCCGAAATCGATCAGCTTCACGCGACCATCGAACGTGACGATCAGGTTCTGCGGCGAGACATCGCGATGCACGAGGTCGAGCGGGAAGCCATCGAGCGAGCGAGCCTCGTGCGCGTGGTGCAGCCCGGCACTCGCGCCCCATCCGATCGCGACCGCGATCGGATGGGGCACCGGCATCGCGGCGTGCTTTGCCGCACGCAGCAGCGCCCGGAGGTCGACACCGTGGAGGTACTCCATCGCGAGATATGGCACCTCCTCGACGAACCCGAAGTCGTACATCTCGACGATGTTGGGGTGGTGGAGTAACGAGACCGTGCGGCCTTCATCGAGAAACATCTCGACGTACTCCGCCTTGTCGGTGAACTGCGCGAGCATCTGCTTCACGATCACGATCCGCTGATCGGCGTCACGCGCGGCGTGGATCTCGGCCATGCCACCCGAGGCGAGCCTCGTCACGATCTCGTACTTGCCGAGCTTCACGTTACGGCTGGAGCGTTGCCGGCTTGAAGAGCGTGACGGCCTTCGCGGCGCCGGCAGACTCGAGCCCGAGTGCGAGCCGACCGCGCGGTTCGAGGTTCGACCACGCGTTCACGCTCGCCTGGCGGAACGCCTCGACCGTGACGACCGGCGCGCCCGCGAGCGTGCGCACGACATCGCCTTCGCGGATCCCGGCGAGCTCCGAGGCACTGCGCGGCTCGACGCCGATCACGACGAGTTGACCGCCCGCGTGGAAGGCCGTGTCGAGCAACGGAAACACCTGCGCGACCTCGGCACCACGGAACCTCGCGGTGGTCCGATAGCTCGCGACGAGCTGGTCGTACTGCTTCTTGCCGAGCTTGTAGCGAACGTAGGCCTCGGTGCCGCCCTCGCGCTTGCGCGTCGAGAGGTCGGCGCGCTCGAACGCGATGTCGCGCGCGTGCTGGGCCGCGAAGCGATCGCTGATCGCTTGGTCGGCGCCGGGTGCATCGCGGTGCAAGCGCTTGTCGATGAAATCGTGCACCGAGGTGCCGGCGAGGTCGATGTAGAGCTGATCGACGAGCCGAGCCGTCGCATCGCGGCGGGCGGCCTCGAGCGAGCTCTCCGCGCTCGCGCTCGCGGCCCCGTGGCCGAGCACGTACACGGTGTCGCCTTCGATCGCGAATGGCCGCTCGACCCATGCAGGCGGCAGATCCGCGGAGCCTTGCCACGCCGAGCCCGCCGCGGGTTCGGGCGCGGGCATGGGCGACGGCACGACCACCGGCTTCTCGATCACGGACGCGACCGGTCGCGACGGCGCCGGCGGCGTCGGCGAAGCGTGATAGCCGAGCACCACGATCAAGGCGACCGCGACGACGGCCGCCCCGGCGATCGTGAGCGTCGCCCACGGGAAGCTGCGGGCGGT
>JAYWCI010000182.1:0-16634 GCA_043780895.1 Kofleriaceae bacterium
AGTAGCCGAGCTGCACCGATTCGTACTGGCCACCGCTGACCGGCGTGATCGGCATCGCCGTGCAGTAGTACTCGCGGAACGGATCGGCCTGGCGCCAGCTGAATGCGAAGCGCGCGTTGTTGCCCTGCCGGCTCTCGAAGTTGCCCGGGAACGTGGTCCAGGTGCTCGGCGCGGTCTGGACGTGGATCTCGACATCGAGCTTCTGCCACAGGTCCGGATCGTCGTGATCGGTCGTGCCCGGCTGATACACCTCGAAGCAGGTGTTCGTGATCGCGGCGCGCTCGCGTGTCCACGTATCGAACGAGAAGCCGCCCGTGATCGGCGCGGAGCCCGGCGTGTTGCACTTGTATGTGGTGTCGCGCGAGAACAGCGACGTGCCGTTGCCGATCCATTGCGGCGCGACCGCGGCATCGAACGCGTAGTTCGCGCCGTTGTTCGAGTCGTACGCGTGACAGCCGTGGACGTCGGAGGTCTCGAACCAGACCTGCACGCTGCGCGCATCCGAAGGCACCGCGATCGTCGGCGTTTGATCGAGGACGTTGAGGGTCTGGACTTGGTTGCTCGGCAGGAACTTCACCCACGCGGTGATGCCGTACTGCGCGATGCCGCCCTGGGTCGACGCGCAGGTCGCGAGCCGCGACTTGGCGTACGAGATCGTGAGCTGACCACCGGGCGCGAATACGCCATCGCGGTGCTGCGTGTGATCGGCCGCGAACACGAGGTTCGCCGAGGTCGGTCCGGTCGGCGGCGCGCACACGGTCGTGTCCTTCCAGATCGCGAGATCGGGCGAGGTCATCGTGTAGTTCGCAAGATCTTCGAGGTTACGGTTGTGATCGAACAGGCGACCGCCACCGGCGAGGTGGATGAACGGCACGACCTGGATCTTCGAATTCGCGAGCGCGGTCGCGCTCGTGCCCGGACCCGGCAACCAGCCACCGTCGAGCTTCAGCTCGAAGCGCGTGTAGCCCGTCGTCGCGGCGGCGGTGGAAGCCGTCGCCGTCACTTCGTGCCACGTGGGGTCCGAACCTGCCTGGTACAGCGCCGAGGGAACGAGTCCCTCGGCGTCCGCGGCATTCGAGATCTCGAGGCCGCCGGTCCAGAACCACCTGGAGCCATCGGTCTGGTAACCGCCGGTGCCGTTCCCTGCCCGCCCGAGATCGCGGAGCACGACGTTGCAGCTGCGGTCCGCCTGATCGAGGCCATCAACGCCGACCAGCGGGCCCTCGGTCGATCCCTCGGTCAACCCGGTCGAACCACCCGAGGCGATACAACCCACGGTTCCCAGCGCTACGACAAGCGAAACAAACCGCATCATGTGCAGCGCGCTGATCGCAGGACTCGTACCAGAGGCCAGCTCAATCGCTACACCGGGTTGCGTTCACGCGATCGCGGTGACGATGCGGAACGCAACGCGACGAGTGTGGCTACTCGACTAGCTACGGCTTGACGAGGACGCGGCCCGAGCGAGCGGGAACGCTCACGTCGACGGTGCCATCGGACTTGACCGTGAAGGTCTGACCGTCGCTGCCGTACATCACGTCCTTGAGCGTCGAGCCCGGAGCGAGCGTCGTGTGCATGCACGCGCCACCCTCGGTCGAGGGCGCACAGGTCTCGCTGACCTGCGCGCTCGCGTTGAGCACGACGAGCGCGGTCTCGGTCGGCGCGACGCGCTCGAACGCGAAGATACCGGCATCGCGACGCGCACCCGCGACGGTGGTCGACCACTTCGGCGTGACGAGGCCGCGGCGCAGCGCTTCGTGATCCTTGCGCATCTGGATCAAGCCCTGGACGCGCTTGAACTTCTCGTTCGTGGTGTCCCACGGCGCGTAGCCGAGCGTCGGGTTACCGAGGAACATGTCCTCGCGGTTCTTCGGATCGACACCGCCGGCGAAGCCTTGCTCGGTGCCGTAGTAGACGCACGGCACGCCATCCCACGTCATGAGGTACATGAGCGCGGCCGTCTGCTGGCCCCAGTCGGTCTTCTCGAACATGAAGCGCGGGAGATCGTGGTTGTCGAGGAAGTTGACCAGCACCTGCTGCGGCGCGAGGCCGATGCCACCGTCGGCCGAGGACGCGTGCATCTGCTCGCCGAAATCGGGACCCGCCGGATAGCCATTCGTCGCGCACCAACCGCTCGCATCGGCGGTGCCCATGCGCGAGTGCAGCAGGCACTCGAGGTTCTTGGTCACACCCTCGTTGCCGAACACCTCGTCGATGCCGCGATACTTCTGCGAGAAGTAGAACACCGAGTCGAACCGACCGAACGAGCCTTGCGCGTCCTTGCCGCCCTTGGTGTACATGCCGATCAGCTCGTCGTTGCCGTCGAATGCCTCACCGAAGATGAAGAAGTTCTGCTTGCCGAGCTTCTTTGCTTCGGCGCGCATGCCGTCGGTGAAATCACCCCAGAAGCCCCGCTGGTTGAGATCGAGATCTGGGCGATCGATATGCTTGACGGTGTCGATGCGGAAGCCGTCGAAGTCGGCTGCGTCGATCCAGTACTTGAACGACTTGATGAGCGCGTCTTTGACGTCGGGATTTTCGGTGTTGAGATCCTTGAGGCCCCCCGGAAAATCGCCCGTGGTCTCCTGCTCGCGCACGAACTCGCTCGAGTAATCGGCTTCGTGCCACCAGACGTAGACGCGACCCTTGAGGTGGTACCAGCTCGGATCGTCGAACCACTTCTTGTCGGCCGGCCAGTTGAACCAATCGGGCGGACGCGGCGGGGGCGTCCGATTATCGGCAGGCCAATCGGTGAACCGAACATCCGCCGGGCCCGAGAAGCCGAGCGAGGTCCAGCCCTGGACGCCGCGATCGTCGTAGTCGGGATCCCACTCGATGATCCGCTCGAGGTAGTCCTTGCCCGCGGCGCAGTAGCGGAGCTCGTCGGCGGAGCACTTCTGCGGGTTCATCGCGCAGATCTGCAAGCACGTGTGCGAGTAGCCGCCACCGGCGAGCGAGTCGTCGGGCTGACCGTTTCCGTTGATGTCGTAATAGAACAGCTGACCCATGTGGTTCGTGACCACATCGAGGATCACGAGCATGCCCTTGGCGTGCGCCGTATCGACGAGCTCGCGCAGCTTCTCGAGGTCGCCGAAGTGCTGGTTCGGGCGCAGGAAGTCTTGCGTCCAGTAGCCGTGGTAGCTGTCGAACCCGGCGTCGTCCTCGACGTTCTTCACGACCGGGCTGATCCACAGCGCCGTGACACCGAGGTTCTGGAGGTAATCGAGATGGTCGATCACGCCCTGCCAGTCGCCGCCGTGGAACTTGCCCGGCACGGAGGGCTGGACGCCCATGTTGTTGTTCTGATCGCCGTCGGCGAACCGGTCGACCATGATCTGGTAGATGACCTGGTCGCGCCAGTCGATGTCGACATTGCTCTTGTGAGGCATGTCGACCGGATGCTCGAGATCCGAGGCTCCTCCGCAGGCAGCGACGCCGAGGCCAATGGAGAGAAGCAGTGTTCGGATCGACATCGAGGACCGCATTGCGAGCACGATTCGTGCCCCGACGTACGCCCTCGGATCAAGATGTTAGTCGTCACAGTCCGGGGCACGGTGGCTCCTCGCGTTGCCTTCGGCAACATCCGCGCGAAAGGGGCGTTCTGTGCATGTCTGGGACAGGGGCAAGCTGGTCGGCCCTCGGTTACCATCGTGCCGTGGCAGCCACCGAAACCCTGCGCGTTGTTCTGGACGCGGGTAACGCGACGCGACGACTCGACGAGCTCAGCACGGCCCGCGTGATCCTCAAGATCGCGGAACAAGTTCACGCGTCTCAGCAAAAAGCCGGTGCGGGGAAGGCGATCGGTCCGCTCACGCCTTCGAGCATCACGATCGAGGCCGCCACGGGAGCGGTCAAGCTCGGACTCGCCGAGCCGAGTGCCTTCGCGTACGCCGCACCCGAACAGCTCGGTGTCGCCACGGCCGAGGGTGATCGCCGCAGCGATGTCTGGTCGCTCGGCGTCGTGATGTGGGAAGCGCTCACGCACTCCACGCTCTTCGAAGGCGGCGATGACGAAGCGGTCAAGGCCGCGGTGCGCCACCAGACCATCGATCCGCCGGCGACGCTCAACGCGAACATTCCCTCGGAGCTGAGCGCGATCTGCATGCGCGCACTCGCTCGCAATCCCGCCGATCGCTACCAGACCGCGAAGGTGATGGGCGCCGAGCTCGAAGCCGTGCTCGACGACGCCGGCTATGGCGATAGCGACGACAAGATCCGCGAGCACATGGCGACGCTCGGCCAGCCCAAGCGCGAACCGCGGATCACCGCGCCGCCGATGGTCGTCACGCCCGGGCAAGGCGTGGGTGTGATCTTGCCCGAGACCACGCAACCCACCGCACCACCGGAGATGCTGACGCCGCCGCCCGGAAACGGCTTCTCGACGTCACCCGGCATGGTGATTCCGCGCGGCGATCAAACGCCGGTGAAATCCCCCGCGACTCCGATCACCGTGACGCGCTCGGCGAACGGCACCCAGCCGCCGACGACCGTCGAGCAACCCCTGTCGCCGACGAGCTTCTCGAAGCCCACGACGATTCCGACGCCGGTCACGACCGTGACCCTGCCATCGGTGCTCGCGAAGCGGCCGACCGCGCCGCCGCCGGTCACGGACACGACGAAAGGCGTGAACCTCGCATCGGCTCTCGCGAACGCTGCCGCGCCTGCGAAGCAAGATCGCACCGGCATAACGACGATGGTTTCGGCCGCGATCCCGATGCCGCAGCCGCAGCCGCAGCCCCTGGAGATTCCCAAGCCGCCGATCCTGCCGGCTGCAACGCCGAACCAGACCGCGCACGGGTTTCATTCGGATCAGGTCGCCAAGCCCGCCGATGATTTCCGCGTGACCCAGGTCGCGGCGGTGCGGCCCGTGCCTTCGCCCGTGGTGATCGCGGAAATACCGTCGCTGGTATCGGCACCGGTCGTCGAACCAAGATCCGAGAAGCGCACCGATCCCCCGCCCATGGCCGAGGTCAAGAAGCGCGCGGGGACGAACCCCGATCCTGCAGCCGTCATCGCGTTGCCCGCGGCGCGCGACTCGCAAGGTGTGCTCGGTGGCTGGGGCTGGAGCACGGACTCGCTTCCGTCGATCACCGACGCCAACGACGACGATCTGCCGGCCGAAGGCTCGAGCAAGAAGATCTTGACGTACGTGATCGGCGGCGGCCTCGGCGTCGTCGCGATCGTGATCATCCTCGCGTTCGCATTCGGCGGCGGAAAACAAGCAGCGCCGAAGCCGCAAGCAAAGATGACCGGCAGCGGCTCGGCCGAAATCGCGTACGGCTCGGGTGTCGAGTACGGCTCGGCAACAGGCGATCCGACGGGTGGTTCGGCTGCCGTCGCGGCAACTGGCGGATCAGGATCAGAAACGGGTTCGGCCGCCGCTGCCATCGTGGTGCCACCGGATGCCGTGGTGGTCGCAGTCGTATCGCCGCCTGTCGTGAAGCCAGATGCCGCGGTGGTCGCGGTCGCGCCGCAGCATCTGCCGCCTACGGTGCCGCCGCCGCCCGTCGTGAAGCCAAAGCCGCCGACGCCCGTCGTCGTCGCGAAGTCGATCGAGAAGAAGCCCGAGAAGAAGCCCGAGAAGAAGCCCGAGCCGCCGCATCGCGTCGACAAGCCGGTCGAGAAGGCCAAGCCGATCCACATCGCTGAAGGTCCGTCGGCGACTGCGAAGGCCGATGCCGATGCATCCTATCGCCAAGGCGTGCAGCAGTTCGCGCGTGGCGATACCAGTGGCGCGCTCACGTCGCTGCGCACCGCGCTCGCGAGTAACCCTGGCTACGCGCCGACCTGGCGTGGGCTCGGCCTCGTGTTCGAGAAGATGGGCGAGAAGGATCAAGCAAAGGCGGCGTTCAAGCGCTACCTCCAGCTCTCGCCCAGCGCGACCGACGGCGATCAAATCCGGAATCGAATGGAGCGCCTGTAATGCGAACGACAAAGCTCGCGACGCTGCTGCTGATCGCAGCGACGACGACCGCGAGTGCGGATCCACGTCACGTACTCGTGCTGCGTGCCGAAGGCAACGCCGATGCGGCGACCCGCGGCAAGGTCGACGCCGAGGTCAGCAGGCTCGCCAAGACGATGGACGGCAACATCGAGCTCGGAGAGATCTCGTTCAGCGACGCGGCCGCCGCCGTTGGCTGCAGTGGCAGCGAGGCGCAGTGCCGCGATGAAGTGCTCGGCATGATGGGCGTCGACGAAGTCATCTCGACGAGCGTCACCGCGCTACCCAGCGGTGATCTGCGCGTGATGGTACATCGCATTCCGAAGGGCCAACCGACCAAGGATGCGCAGAGCACGGTGCCGGCAGGTCAGGCGCTCGATGCAAAGATCGCGACGGATCTAGGACCGATGTTCGGCGTGAAGGCGAAGCCCGCGACACCGACGCCGACGCCGACGCCGACACCGACACCGACACCGACACCGACTCCCGCGCCGACTCCGGCGCCGACGTCGGCGCTGAACAACGCCGGCGCGCCGACGGGTGCGTGGGGCAATCAACCCGCGCCGATCCAGACCGCGCAGCTCGATCCGAACACCCAGCCTGCGCAGCCGCAGCCGACGGGTCCGTCGGAAGAGCGCAAGAGCAGCCGCGCGGTCACCGGGCTCGCGATCGGTGGTGGCTTGGTCGTGCTCAGCGTGATCCTGTGGGCCGAAGCCGGCTCCGTCCAGGGCGACATCAATAGCGCACCGACGAATACACCAGCGGACTTCGCACATCTCAAGGACCTCGAGTCTTCGGGCGACACCTACTCCGGCCTCGGTAACCTGTGCTTCCTCGGCGGCCTCGTGGTCGGCGGGATCAGCGGCTACTTCTTCTACAAAGACTACAAGGCTCGTCACTCCAGCGCACAGGCGCGCATCACGCCGACGCTGTTCGACCATGGTGCGGGAATCGCGTTTACCTACGGAGGTCTGCCATGAAGCTCGCATTGACTGGCGTCGCGTTGCTCGTGCTCGTGTTCGGCATCACGACCAGTTGTTCGATCACCAAGAAGAGCGGCGAGTACGCCTGCACCACCTCCGCGGACTGCAACTCGGGGCGCGAGTGCAGCGAAGGCTTCTGCGTGCTCAAGGGCACGGCGATCGATGCCTCGACGCAGCTCCCTATCGACGCGCCGAAGCACAACATCGACGGCGGGACCAACGGCTGCCCGTCCGCGTGCACCTCGTGCACGGGCAGCGGCACCCTGAAGACCTGCACGATCGATTGCGCCACGAGTGGCACCTGCGATCAGAAGGTGACCTGCCCCGCCGGCTACATCTGCGACGTGAAGTGCAACGCTGACGGCGCGTGTACGAGGGGCGTGGCGTGCCCCGCGACCGGCGCGTGCAACGTGACGTGCAGCGCGAACAACGCCTGTACCGGAGGCAACGGTGGCGTGACCTGCGGCGCCGGCAAATGTGACGTGCAGTGCAGCGGTCAGGGAAGCTGCAAGGGCGTCACGTGCGGCTCGTCGTGCGCGTGCGACGTGATCTGCACGGGTCAGAACAGCTGCGGGTTCCAGAACGTGACGTGCACGTCGAACGCGTGCCGGAGCGGCACCGGCGGCGCATGTTCGTCGACGGCAAACCCGTCCGTCTGCGATAGCTGCCCGTAGAAACCCGAAACGCGATCGGGCGTGGACCGTCGCGCGTAGGCACTTTCGAACCTGGCGCAACGAACCATCATCGCATGGCGCCGATTCGCGTCACCGATCGTTAGCGCTATCGCTTGTACGTGGTGGAGTTGAACCACCACTCCGCTTCGACGCCCAAAAAGTGCGCCCACGGATGCCCGTGCCGCGGATCATCCGGCACGTACAGATCGAGCGCACCCTCGTTGAGATGCGCGCCGCGATAGAGCAACCGGATCTGCGGACGGTCGTACCCCGACGGTCCCATCGGCGAGTACACGAGCATCGGCGCGATCTGGAACACCGCCGGGTCTTCTGCCTTCAGCGTGATCGCGTTGAGCCCCTTCGGGAACCGCGCTTGATAGGAGACATCCGCTCCGGCGAAGAACCCGTGCGCGAGCTTCGCGAGTGGCCGTACATCGAGTGCGTACTCCCAGCCGTTATTCACGTCGTTGGCCTGCCCCGTCGCATCCGTGAAGTTGCGACTCAAAAAGCCGAGCATGATGTTGCCGAGCGCGTGATCGTAGTTGCCCGCGATGCCGAACGAGAGCTCGCTCGCCTTGCTCGTCTTCAGATCTGGACCGAACGTCGTCGGCGCCGCCAGCTCGTCGAACGAGGCGAGGCCCGAGGCGTAACGCACGAACAGGTTCACGTGGCGACGGAACTTCGACTCCGCCGGCTGGAACCCGTAGAGGCTGAGCTCCGCGCCGATCAGGTATCCACCATCCGAGGGCAGCGCCTCGAACGTGCCGTCGTCGCGCTTGTACGCGCCCGAGGGCAGCTCGTGGATCTCGCCGTGGATCTTGCCCTTGACCGAGAGGTTGCCGGGCCCGTTGTCGTGGATGTACGCGACCGAGCCGCTCGCGACGAAGCGCTGGCGGTCGAGCTGGGTGACCGTGGTCGCGCCCTGTGCCGGATCTTGGACGCTGATCGCCTGATACTGGAACGGCACGTTCAGGCGGTTCAAGCCCCCTGCCACCGCGAGCTCGAGCCCGTCGTGGCCTTCACCGTGCGTGGCGACCATCGGGCGATACAAGAGGCCAGCGCCGACCGTGTTCTGATCGTCGAGCGGCCAGTAGTCGAGCAGATAGATATCGTCGCCGCGGTACATCCGCGAACCGGCCCACATGCTCAGGTCTTTCGTGACCTGCGCATCGAGGTACATGTTGCGAAGCGCGGGATGCGCGTCGAACTCGCCGGTGTCGTGGAACAACGTGCCGTCGAACGCGAGCGTGATGACCGGGCGAATCTTGTAGCCCTCCTCGGTCGTGAAGCCATACGAGGTATCGAGCTCGAGGTAGCTGTCCTCGACGACGCGCGGCGAGTGCGCGACGATCGCGATGCGCTCGGGCTTGCCCCCGTGAAGATCGTCGCCCGCGATCACGCGGCCGTACGAGCCGAACCGAAACCCCTTGTCCGGATCATCGGCAACGACTGGTGCCGAGGCCGGCTGGGGCCCTTGCGGCGCCGGCACGACTTCGCCGGTCGTCGGCGTCGTCGGTGCCACGGGCTTTCGATCGAGCGGCGAGCTCGTCGGCGGCGCGCCTTCAGGCGGCGGATCGACCGACGGCGACGGCGTCGCGGTCGGTCGCTCCACCGGAGCTGATGACTCGGGCTGCGCGTACGCGTCGTGCGCGCAAAGAGCGAAGACTACTGCTGGCCACGTCCGCATCGCGCGGCGCACACGAGCACGAAGCGTGCCCGCAACACAACGGCCGTCCGTGCGCGTTTGACCGATGACCCGCCAAGCGCTCGTTGCCTTCGGCAACGCGCGCTATTGCGCTGACTTCTTCGCCTTGCGGTGCGCCTTCTTGTGCTTGCGCGCCTTGTGCTTGGACTTGTGCTTCGACGTCTTCGCGGTCGACTTGCCGGCTTCGGCCGAAGGCTTTTCACCCTCGGTCGGAGGCGCCTTTTTCACGACCTCGAACTTGTTGTCCGCGGCAGCTTTCGGTGCCTTGGCCGGCGCTTGTTCGGCGGGCATCGGATCGGCCGGTTGCGGCTCCTCCGCGAACGCCACGCCACCGAGCAGGGACACCACGATCAGCGAGCTGAAAACCCCACGCATCATGATGGCATCACTACAGCATTCCGGGATCGGTGGGCAAGATCCTGAGCACTCGCCGGCTACCCGTGTTGCCGTTGGCAACGCGAAACCCTCCCACGCGGGCTCGGACCGTTTACAAGTGGCCGTAGCGTCAGGACTCTCGGTTGGTGGGATCGCCCCACCCGCTGGTACGACTCTTGATGACGGCTCAACCGTGCGTTTCGCCCTCCTCGCCTTCCTCGCCCTCCTCGCCGGCTGTCCGTCGGCGCAGAACCCGAATAGCGGCGATGTGGATGGGGGCATCGGGAGTGACGACGGTGGCGTCGTCGCCGCCTGCCCACCCGTACCGACCTGCTCGACGACGATCAAGTTCACCGGCACCGCGAGCACGGTCTCGCTGATGGGTGACTTCTCCGCGGACGGTTGGACCACCGGCCTCGCGATGACCAAGAACCCGGACGGCAGCTTCTCGGTCGACGTTCCCGCGAACGACAACCAGGTCATCGTCTACAAGTTCAAGGTCGACGGCACGAACTGGATCAGCGACCCCGCCAACACGCGCAAGAGCCCGGATGGCTACGGCGCGTTCAACTCGGTGGTCCGGGTCGATTGCGATCACTGCCCGGCGCGCGCGGCTATCGATTGGCGAGACGCGGTGATGTACTTCGTGTTCGTCGATCGGTTCTACGACGGCAACACCGCGAACGATGCGCAGGTCGCGGGCGTCGATTTTCCCGGCAACTACCAGGGCGGCGATTTCGCGGGCGTCCAGCAGAAGATCGAGAGCGGCTACTTCGCGGACCTCGGCATCAACACGCTGTGGATCACGTCGCCGATCGACAACGCTGACAACGCGAACCCCGGCGCCGACGGTCACAACTACTCCGGCTACCACGGCTACTGGCCGAAGGATCTCGACATCCCCGAGTCGCACTTCGGCACCGATGCCGAGCTCAAGGCGATGGTCGACTCGGCGCACGCCCATGGCATGCAGGTCCTGATCGACTATGTGATGAACCACGTGCACGCGACGAGCCCCATCTACATCGCGCATCCCGAGTGGTTCAACCCGAACTCCAACGGTCACGGTGGAAACTGCGTGTGCGGCGACGGCTGCGACTGGGATACCGATCGCAAGGTCTGCTGGTTCGATACATTCCTACCGGATTTCAACTTCGCGAATCCCGATGCGCGCAAGTACAGCGTCGACAACGCGATCGCCTGGGCGAAGCGCACCGGCGTCGATGGCTTCCGCCTCGATGCGGTCAAGCACATCGAGACCGCGTGGCTGACCGATCTGCGGGCGCGTGCCGATGCCGAGCTCGCGTGGGATCAACCGTTCTATCTGGTCGGCGAGACGTTCGATGGCGATCGAAACCTGATCAAGTCGTACGTCGACAAGGCGACGATGCTCGATGGCCAGTTCGATTTCCCCGAGCGCGGTCAGGTCCTCGCGACGCTGCTCCGCCGCGATGGCGTGATGAGCGACCTCGTCGGCTTCCTCGATTCGAACGATGGGTTCTACGGCCCGAACGCCGTGATGTCGACGTTCCTCGGCAATCACGACGTGCCGCGCTCGATCGAGCTCGCGCTCGATTCGCCGATGTTCGGCGCGTGGGATGGCGGCAAGAACCTCGCGTGGAGCGGTCAGCCGACGCTGCCGCTGACCTCGTCGCCGTTCCAGCGGATCGCGACCGCGTGGGCGCTCGTGATGACGATGCCGGGCCTGCCGATGATGTACTACGGCGACGAGATCGGGCTCGCGGGCGCGGGCGATCCGGACAACCGCCGCTTCATGCAGTGGGCCGGCTACACCACGGATCAGGCCTGGTTGAAGGGCCAGCTCTCGGCGCTGATCAAGATGCGCGCGGCGCATGCTGCGACTCGCCGCGGCACGCGCACGACGCTGTATGTCGGCACCGACACGTTCATCTACAAGATGACGACGAGTGGCGACACGGTGTTCGTCGCGATCAACCGTGGTGACAGCCCGCAGCCGGCGAACGGTCTGCCGAGCGGCACCTTCGATGATCTGCTGGGCGGCGCTCAGCAGACCGGCACCGTCACGATCCCGGCGCGCACGGCGCTGGTCCTCGCGGCTCACTAACGAGCGCCAGTCACGGCTGCCAAATAGCCCTACAGCGCGCCGCGTGCCCGTGCTACGCGGTAGCGATGCGGTTCGTGTTGTCCCTACTTCTGGCTGTGGCTGCGTGCCACAGCGAGCCTGCGCCCCACCACCCGAGCGAGGGTGAAGTCCCGCCGTTGCCTCCCGCCTCGGGCACGCCGGTCGGCTATCTGCTCGATTCGTCGACGGAGCTCAAGCTTCGCCCCGAGCAGCTCGAGAAGCTCCAGAAGATCGACACCGCGCTCGTCGCCGAGAACGCGGATATCGATGTCCAGCTCCGCCAGATCGAGAAGCCGGAGCCCGAGGAGCAAATCTCGCCGCAGGAGTCCAAGGCCGGCAAGAAGGCCGAACGGCGCAACATGGCGCCCGGCTCGTCGGTCGCGGGCAACGCCGCTTCGGCCAAGCTCCACCAGATCCGCGACAGCAACGACAAGCTCGCGCTGAAGACGGCGTGGTCGTTGCTCGATCCAGACCAGAAGCCGATGGCGAAGAAGGTGCTCGAGGATCGCGGGCTCGAAGTGCCGGGCGAGAAGAAGGGTCCGCAAGCCCCCGACGAAGCGGGCCAGCCCGTGCCCGGCATGGAGCCCTAGTCATGCGCACCAACCTCGTGGCGGCCACGATCCTCCTGCTCGCTGCCTGTTCGAAGAAAGACCCGCCGCCCGCGCCACCACCACCACCGCCGACCGTCGACCGTGCGAAGGTAACAGACGACAAGCTCATCGCGGAGGCCAAGCAGTTCGTCAAGGACGCCGATCCGAAGCTGCGCAAGCTGCTCGTCGATGCCTCGCTCGCCGAGTGGACGAACGAGACCGACATCACGAAGGAGCACGAGGCCGCGACCGCGAAGGCGAGCGAGATCCAGAGCGTCGAGATCACGAAGATGGTCAAGGCGGCGCGGAGGT
Source organism: Kofleriaceae bacterium (assembly GCA_043780895.1). GTDB lineage: Bacteria > Myxococcota_A > Polyangia > Haliangiales > Haliangiaceae > JABFXX01. The sequence continues at coordinate 12,685 of JAYWCI010000182.1, forward strand.
TCGATCCGATCCTCGACAAGCTCGATCCCGATACGAAGCGCCAGCTGCTGCTGTTGAAGTTCCAGGCCCAGCCCGCGCCCGATGATGCGAAGCAGGCGACCGAGCTCGCGACGACCGCGGCCGCGATGCAGTCGACGTACGGCAAGGGCGTCTGTACGAGCCCGTCTGGCCAGACAGGAGATGGCAAGGAGACCTGCCAGGACATCGAGTTCTATGGCAAGGCGCTCGAAACGAACCGCCATCCCGCCGAGCTCTTGAAGATCTGGAAGACGTGGCACGACTCGGTCGGTCACGCGGAGCGCGATCTGTTCTCCAAGTACGTCGGCCTCGCGAACGAAGGCGCCAAGGCGATCGGCTTCAAAAATGTGGCCGAGCTCTGGCAGGCGAACTACGACATGCCGGCCGCGAAGTTCGCACCCGAGGTCGACCGGCTGTGGAACCAAGTCAAGCCGCTGTACACCCAGCTGCACTGCTACGCACGGCGCAAGCTCAACACGATGTACGGCGACGCGGTCGTGCCGAAGACCGGGCCGATTCCAGCGCACCTGTTCGGCAACATGTGGGCGCAATCGTGGGAGTACCTCTATCCCGAGCTCGAGCCGTTCAAGGGCGTCGCGCCGATCGATGTCACGCCGGTGCTCGCAAGGAGCTACGACGCGCAGAAGATGGTGCGGATGGGCGAGGCCTTCTACACTTCGCTCGGCTTCGACCCTCTCCCGCAGACGTTCTGGGAGCGCTCGCTGTTCACCAAGCCGGCGGGCAAGGACGTCGTCTGTCACGCGAGTGCGTGGGACGTCCAGTACAACGACGATCTACGCATCAAGATGTGCATCAAGCCGCAGCAGGAGGATCTCTGGGTGATCCACCACGAGCTCGGCCATGACTTCTACTTCCAGCACTACTTCCAGCTGCCGATCCTCTATCAGGCGGGTGCGAACGACGGCTTCCACGAAGCGATCGGCGACACGATCCAGCTGTCGATGACGCCGGAGTACTTGAAGACGAAGGGCTTGATCGACAAGGCCGACAAGAACGACAAGGCGACGATCAATCAGCAGATGAAGGTCGCGCTCGAGAAGGTCGCGTTCCTGCCGTTCGCGGTGATGGTCGACAAGTGGCGCTGGGACGTGTTCTCCGGCGCGGTCACTCCCGAGAAGTACAACGAGCATTGGTGGCAGCTCAAGCAGCAGTACCAAGGTGTCTCGGCACCCGAAGCGCGCGCCGCGACGGACTTCGATCCGGGCGCGAAGTATCACGTCGCCGCGAACGTGCCGTACATGCGCTACTTCCTCGCCGACATCTTGCAGTTCCAGTTTCACCGCGCGCTCTGCAAGAAGATCGGCTTCACCGGTCCGCTCAACGAGTGCTCGATCTACGGCAACAAGGATGCGGGCGCGGCGTACGGCAAGATGTTGTCGCTCGGCGCTTCTCAGCCGTGGCAAGACGCGCTCGAGCAGCTGACCGGTCAGCGCGAGATGGACGCGACCGCGATCCTCGAATACTTCGCGCCCCTGCAGAAGTGGCTCGAGGACCAGAACAAGGGTCAAGCCTGCGGCTGGTGAGTCCGGCGGTGGTCGAGCTCCAGTCCCAGGCTAGGCCAGGCGTCTCCACGAAGGACGAGTGACCTGACTAGTGGTCTAGCCGCCCTGATCGTAACTATCGGATCTCACGCGGATCTGCGGTGCGTACCTGTGGCATCTCCGCTGCACTACGGGTTTGCATCCATCCTCGAGCCTCCCGGAGATTCACCATGACCACGACGATCAAGATTCTCGGTTTCGCTTCCATCCTCGCACTTGGCGCCGCAGCTTCGGGCTGTGCTGCCGACATGGTCGGAACCGGTGGTGACGGCGGTACCGGTGGCAGCAACGGCGGCGGTGGCGACGGCAGCGGTGGCACCACCGGTGGCACGCTCGATGCGACCGGTAACTACAAGATGACCAGCACGTTCGACCTCGCGACGAACGTGCCCGGCACGGTCGGCGTCGTCGTCAACGACATCATCGACGCGACGGACTCGTCCGACGATCCGACGCACTGGGTCCTCGATCAAATCGTCGCGCAGATGCCGAGCGGCACCGCGAAGACGCTGCTCCAGGGCGCGATTCCGTTCGTCTCGGGGTACCTGAACGACCGCGTGCTGCAGTGGGCGCCGGACTTCGTCACCACGATGGTCCAGGTCGGTAACGACTTCGGTCAGATCACGAAGAAGTTCGGTCTCAACGAGACGCTCGCGGTCACCGGCTCGGGCGCGACGTACACCGCGACGCGCACCGCGATCGGCGCGCACTTCGCGTTGGACAACCAGACCTTCGACCTCTCGTTCGCGGCGTACAGCGTCGCGAACGTCGTCGTTCCGAACGTCGGCATCACGATGGATTCGAGCGGTGGCCTCGCCGTCGCCGACCACAAGATGCCGCTGCCGTACGGTGGCATCATCCACATGGGCCTCGACGCCGCCATCATCCCGATGGTCGACTCGAACGCGCACAACCTCGGCGAGCTGCTCGCCGACAAGATCGACTGCGCGGCGGTCGGCTCGTACATCAACACCGCGATCAGCAACCAGTTCGGCTTCAGCGTCGGTGCGGGCGTGTTCACGACGGCGTGCACCGGTGGCCTCAACGCCGGCGCCAACCTGATCTACTCGAAGATCGACGCGGTCAGCGCGACGGCGCTCGAGTTCGATGTCACCGGCACCGCGCAGGCTGCGGACACGAACCACGACTACAAGGTCGACGCGCTCAACGCTGGCAAGTGGGCCGGCACGCTCTCTTACTCGGGCACCCCCGCCCCGCTCGCGCCCTCCACGTTCACCGGCTCGCGCATGTAACACGGTTCGACAACACGGATGGTGAGTCCGCAGCGTCGAGGATGGCTGGCCAAGCCCGGGAATTCTCCCCGGCTTGGTTTTTTCGGCTATTTTATGCGGACGGGCTTACCGACGAACGCGCCGTAGCGCGCGACGGCTTCGGTGAAGCCTTTCGGCGTCTTCTCGAACGGCTTCACCTCGACCACGATCTCCTTGGGCTTCGACGTACGCGCCCACGTGCGCACTCGCAGGCCGAGCGCCCACTTCGCACCAGGCAGGTCCTGCGCCTGCACCGCGAGCAACCAGCGCACGGCTTCGGTCGGCGTCTTCAGCGTGCTGCCGATCAGGCGCAGTGCCGACATCCGCAAACGCGACAACTCGGTCATTCCTTCGCGTTCCGTTCGAGCTCGCCGTTGACGAAGCCGCCGATCACGAGCGCGATCGTCGAGACGTAGAACCACAGCATGATCACGATCAAGCTGCCGAACGCGCCGTACACCGAGGCGTACGACGCGAAGTGATCGACCCACAGCGACAGCGCCCACGAGACGAGGATGAGCAACACGGTCGCGATCCCCGCCCCCGCCCACACGTGGCGCTGGTGATGGTGCGGCCGCGGCGACGGCGCGAAACGATACATCGAGGCGAGCGTGACGAGCACGAGCCCGAGCAACAGTGGCCAGCGCAGGTAGCGCACCAGGTGATAGCCCTTGAAGCCCATCACGTGGACCACCGTCGGCAGCGCGATCAAGATCGCGAACATGACCGAGAGGCCGAGCATGGTCATGAGGCCCATCGCGATCGTCATCCCGAATTTCCTGAGCGCCGAGCGCATCTCCTTCACCTGGTACGCGCGATTGAGCGACACGATCATCGAGCGCGCCGAGCTGCGCGCCGAGATCACGGCGCCCACGAGGCTGCCCGCGATCTGGAATCCGAGGACGTTGTGATTCTCGGTCGCGATGCGTTTCAGCTGTCCGGTGACGAACTCGAGCACCTGCTCCGGCATCACCGAATCGAGACCCTTGAGGTGACGTTCGATTTCGGTCGGATCGACCGCGAGGCCATAGATCGCGACGACCGCCGCGAGTGCCGGCACGGTCGCGATGATCGCGAACATCGCCGTGCCTGCCGCGAG